>CP140040.1 GCA_039830025.1 Buchnera aphidicola (Kaburagia rhusicola ensigallis)
ATGTCATTACAAACAAAATTCGACGTTATAGTAGTCGGTGGTGGGCATGCAGGAACTGAGGCAGCATCAGCAGCTGCCAGAATGGGATATTCTACATTATTGGTTACTCAAGCAATAAGTACCATTGGTACTCTATCTTGTAATCCAGCTATTGGTGGAATTGGAAAAGGTCAATTAGTAAAAGAAATTGATGCTTTAGGTGGCATTATGGCAAAAGCTATTGATCAGTCAGGTATTCAATTTAGAATTCTAAATTCTAGAAAAGGTCCTGCTGTTCGTTCAACTAGAGCTCAAGCAGATAGAAAAATCTATAGTAAAACTATTAAAAAATTTCTTCAATCTCAAAAAAGATTATCAATATTAGAAGGAGAAGTAAAGGATATTATTATTCAAAATTATTGTTCTAAAGGTATTATAATGTACGATAATACACAATTTTTTTCTCAATCAGTCATTTTAACTACTGGAACTTTTTTAGGAGGAAAAATTCATATTGGTTTAAATAGTTTTAATGGAGGAAGGATAGGAAATAATGCTTCTATAGATTTAGCGTTAAGATTACGTGATTTACCCATCAATATATCAAGATTGAAAACAGGAACACCACCAAGAATAGATTGTAGAACAATTGACTTTAAAAAATTGCAATCTCAATATAGCGATGATCCTTTACCAGTATTTTCTTTTTTAGGATCGATATCGGAACATCCTAAACAAATTCCATGTCATATTACGTACACTAATGAAATTACTCACGCTATTATAAATGACAATCTTCATCTTAGTGCAACATATTCAGGCAGCATAACAGGAAAAGGTCCGCGTTACTGTCCTTCTATTGAAGATAAAGTTGTTCGCTTTTCCGACAAATCAACTCACCAAATTTTTTTAGAACCAGGAAGTTTATCTGGGATTGAAATATATCCTAATGGAATTTCGACTAGTTTACCAGAAAAGATTCAAGAAAAAATTGTAAAATCTATTATAGGATTAGAAAATGCTAAAATTATTCAGCCTGGATATGCTATTGAATATGATTATCTTGACCCTAGACATCTAAAATTAACTTTGGAAAGTAAATTTATTTCTGGTTTATTTCTAGCAGGTCAAATTAATGGAACTACAGGTTATGAAGAAGCAGCTGCTCAAGGATTACTAGCTGGATTAAATGCAGCATTATATTCATCGTATCAAAATGGATGGTTTCCTAAACGTAACGAGGCTTATCTCGGAGTTCTAATAGACGATTTATGTACTAAAGGCACCAAAGAACCTTATCGTATGTTTACTGCTAGAGCAGAGTATCGATTAACCCTTCGAGAAGATAATGCAGATTTACGTTTAACTGAAATAGGAAAAAAATTAGGTTTAATAAATAAAAAAAGATGGACACGTTATAATCAAAAATTAAAAAATATTAAAGATGAATCAACACGTTTAGAAAACTTAAAAATTAATCCTTTTTTAGATAATATTAATCCATTAAATAAATTGCTAAAAACAAAATTAAATACAAAATCTAGCGCAAAAGAACTACTAAAACGACCAGAAGTTACATACAATAATTTGATGTCATTAAAAATTTTTGGTCCAGGTATACAAGACATAGAAGCTACTCAACAAATAGAAATTCAAGAAAAGTATGAAGGTTATATTTTTCGTCAACAACAAGAAATTTTTCGATATTTACATAAAGAAAACATGATACTTACTAAAATAAAGAATTACCATGAAATAAAAGGCTTATCCAATGAAGTAATTGAAAAATTAAATTATCATAAACCTTATTCCATTGGTCAAGCTTCTAGAATTTCTGGTATTACTCCAGCAGCTATTTCTATTTTATTAATTTATTTAAAAAAATGTAATAAATATTTGTTATAAAAATTTTTATTAAAATAATGATTCCATTGTAACTACCTGGAAAATAATTAAAAATTTGGTTATATTTAATGTTATGAATACATATTATTTTAAAGAAATATTCTATTTTTTAATTAACATATAGAAAAAAATAAATATTATGAAATTTTAATCCAATTACATCAGTGATTTTATTTTTTATTAACTCAATATTATTTTTTAAGTTATAATTATCTATATTACGTTTTTAAATACTATTTATATTTATAAAATTTTTTGGTATTCAAATAATTCAAAAAGGTAACATCTAAAATGATCTTAGAAAAAGAGTTTAGCTTATCGCAATACATTAATCATCACTTACATCACTTGCAGCTAAACTTATATACTTTTAAAATTTCAGGTGTAAATGAAAATTTTACTAATTTTTGGACTATCAATATTGATTCAATGTTTTTTTCTATCATTTTAGGATTAATATTTTTAATTTCTTTTTTTAAAATTTCACAAAAATGTACAAGTGGTGTACCTAATAAACTACAAACAGCAATTGAATTAACGATTGATTTTGTAAATAAAAGCGTAAATGATGTTTGTAAAAATACTAATTCATTAATTGCTCCTCTATCGTTAACTATTTTTTCTTGGATATTTTTAATGAACTTAATGGATCTTTTACCAATTGATTTTATACCTTTAATTTGTAGATTTCTTTTTGGATTTTCAACTATTAGAATTGTTCCAACAGCTGATATTAATATTACTGTTTCGATGGCATTAGTTATTTTTATTTTAACTATTTATTATGGAATAAAAGTTAAAGGTATAAAAAATTTTCTACAAGATTTAGTAATACAACCATTTCAGCATCCAATATTTTTTATTTTTAATGTTTTATTAGAAACTATAAGTTTACTTTCTAAACCTATTTCTTTAAGTTTACGTTTATTTGGAAACATGTATGCTGGCGAAATGATTTTTATTTTAATTGCTGGATTGCTTCCATGGTGGATGCAATGGTTACTCAGTCTTCCTTGGGCAATTTTTCATATTTTAATCATTTTTCTTCAGTCTTTTATTTTTATGACATTAACAATAGTATATTTATCTATGGCTTCTAAAAACCACTAACTAATAATTTAAAAAATTTATAAAGGACACTCATATGCAAAGTATAAACACAGATATGCTTTATATGTCAGTTGCTATCATGATAGGATTAGCTGCAATAGGAGCAGCAATTGGAATTGGAATACTTGGTAGTAAATTTTTAGAAGGAACAGCAAGACAACCAGATTTAATACCTTTATTACGTACACAATTTTTTGTCATTATGGGATTAATTGATGCTATCCCTATGATTGCTGTAGGATTAGGCTTATATATGCTATTTGCAATTATATAATATTTTTTAAATACGCATATTTATCTATTTTATGTTTTTATATATATAATCTTTACGTTATCTATTTAAGTAACGTAAAGAAATTTATTTTTTAGAGGTAAAGTTATTATGAACCTTAATGCCACTATTTTAGGTCAAGCTATTGCATTTTTCTTGTTTGTTCTTTTTTGTATGAAATATATATGGCCTCCTATTATACATGCTATAAACAATAGACAAAAAGAGATAACAGATTCTTTATCGTATGTCAAAAATAGCAAAAAAGAACTAGATTCTTATCGAAAAAAAATCAATAATGAAGTTAATATTATTAAAAATCAAACTCATGATATGATAAAACAAGTAAAAGAAAAAAAAGTTTTCATTTTAAAACAAGCTAACATACAGGCACAAGAAGAAAGAAAAAAAATTCTAGAACAAACACAATGCGAAATAAAAATTATATATCAAAAATTACGTCATCAATTGATTCAGGAAATTAGTCAGATTTCCATTAATATTGCTGAAAAAATCATAAAAAATAAAATAGACGATGAAAGTACAAAAAATATTATTAATAATTTAATTCAAAAATTATAAAGGATATAAACATTCATGATAAAATTCAAAAGCATAGCACATCCATATGCTCGAGCAATTCATGAATTTGCTATTTATCATAATACATTAGATTCTTGGCAAAATATGTTAAACCATATGGTTTACATATCTAATAACATCAATATAAAAAAAATAATTTCAAGCATGTCTTTCTTTCAGCAATTATCTAGTTTTTTTATTTCTATGTGTGGAGAAAAAATAGATAAATATGGAAAAAATTTTATTAAAATTTTAGTGGAAAAAAGACGCTTAATATTGCTAGAAAGTATATATTTAGAATTTATTTTTTTACGTAATATTCATGAAAATATTACGCATGTTACAATAATATCAGCTTATACCCTAAATACAAATCAATTAAATTACATTCAAAAAATATTAGAAAAACGTTTGTCCAAGAACATTCATATAAAATGTAAAATTAACTTAAATTTAATTAACGGATTCATTATTAAATTTGATGACACAGTTATTAATTTATCTGTGCAACATCAATTAAAAAATTTATTATATTTTTTACAACATTAAGAGAATACCAATGCAATTAAACTCTAATGAAATAAGTGAACTAATAAAAAAAAGAATTGCTGAATTTGATATTACTAGTAATACTTATAACGAAGGAATAATTACTTCAGTAAGTGATGGAATTATACGAATTTATGGTTTATCTAATGTAATGCAAGGAGAAATGATTTTACTACCTGATGATCGATATGCTATAGCGTTAAATTTAGAAAGAGATTCTGTAAGTGCAATAATAATGGGTGAATACCAATATATTTCTGAAGGAACTATAGTTCAATGTACTGGCCGAGTATTTGAAGTTCCGGTAGGCTCTAATTTTTTAGGACGAGTAATAAATACTTTGGGATTACCTATTGATGGAAAAGGTTCCATTCAAGAAAAAAGTTTTCTTCCTATAGAATCTTGTGCTCCTAGCGTTATTGATAGAGAAAAAATAAATCAACCATTACAAACAGGATATAAATCTATTGATTCAATGATTCCAATAGGACGCGGACAAAGAGAGCTAATTATAGGAGATCGTCAAACTGGAAAAACAGCGTTGGCTATTGATACTATTATTAATCAAAAATCATTTAATATAAAATGTATTTATGTTGTTATTGGGCAAAAATTTTCTACCGTTTCCCATATAGTAAAAAAATTAGAAGATAACAATGCATTAAATCATACAATCGTTATTGTTGCTTCTGCTTCTGAAGTCGCTGCTTTACAATATTTAGTACCATATTCTGGCTGTGCTATGGGAGAATACTTTAGAGATTGCGGAGAAGATGCTTTAATTATTTATGATGATTTGTCAAAACATGCAGTAGCATATAGACAAATTTCTTTGTTATTAAGGCGTCCTCCAGGAAGAGAAGCGTTCCCTGGTGATATTTTTTATCTTCATTCCCGCTTGTTGGAAAGAGCATGTAGAGTAAACAGTCACTATCTTTATCAAAAAATGCAACAAAAAAAAGAAAATAAAACAGGTTCATTAACAGCTTTGCCTATTATTGAAACTCAAGGGGGAGATGTCTCTTCATTTATACCCACTAATGTTATTTCTATTACTGATGGACAAATATTTCTGGAATCAAATTTATTTAATTCTGGCATTCGTCCAGCTATTAATCCTGGAATTTCAGTATCTCGGGTAGGTAGTGCTGCTCAACATAAAATCATTCAAAAAGTTTCTTCTGGAATTCGTACAAGTTTAGCTCAATATCAAGAATTAGCTTCTTTTTCGCAATTTTCTTCTGATTTAGATGAAACAACTCGAAATCAATTAATTCATGGGAAAAAATTAATTGAACTTTTAAAACAAAAACAATACCAGCCTATGTCTATCGCAGCACAATCACTAATTTTATTTTCAGCTAATCGGGGTTTTATAAATGATGTTCCTATAGAAAAAATAAAAAATTTTGAAAAAACATTGATTTCTTTTGCTCATGAAAAATTTCCTGAATTTATGAAATCTATTAATGAAAATGGTGATTTTAACAAAAATATTAATGATAAACTTATTAATATAATTAATACATTTAAATCAAATCAATATTGGTAGTTTTTGTAAAACACTAAAAATTATATGAGAAAAATGTATGTCTGACATTAGAGAAATTCGAAATAAAATTAGTTGCATAAAGAACACAAAAAAAATTACAAAGGCAATGGAAATGGTGTCTATTTCAAAGATAAAAAAAGCCGAAAACCAAATGAATTCTGGACGTCCATACTTAAATACCATTCAAATAATTATAGATAACATAATAGGAAATAATGCTAATTATCAACATGTATATTTAGAAAACAAAGAAATAAAAAAAATAGGTATCATTATTATTTCAACAGATCGAGGCTTATGCGGTAGTTTAAATACAATACTTTTTAAAAAAATTACAAAGTTTATTTTATCATATAAAAATAACAATATTATAAGTTACTTATTTATTCTTGGATCAAAAGGATTATCATCTTTTCAATCTTTTTCTAAAAATATTATCTACCACAAAAGTAACTTAAAATATAATTATACATTTCTAAATTGCCTAAATTGTATCCATGATCTTTTAAAAAAATATCATGAAAATAAACTTGATGGATTGTTCTTATCCTATAATCAGTTTAAAAATACTTTTATTCAAACACCTCAAATTATACAATTATTGCCGTTGTTAAAAAATAATTTAAATATAAAAAATAATAAAAATTGGGATTATATTTATGAATCTAATTCGCAACATTTATTAAATGTATTACTAAAGAACTATATAGAATTTCAAATATACCAAGCTATTTTAGAAAATTATGCGTGTGAGCAAGTTGCTCGCATGATAGCTATGAAACAAGCTACAGATAATAGTAAAAATTTAATTAAAGAATTACAAATTATTTACAATAAAGCCCGTCAGGATAGCATTACACAAGAACTAACCGAAATTGTTTCAGGTGCTGCTGCAGTTCCATTAAATTAATTAAGAGTATATTTAAAATGACTACTGGAAATATAGTACAAATCATTGGTGCTGTTATTGATGTTGAATTTCCTTATAATGCAGTACCAAAAATTTATAATGCACTGTCTGTTAAAAACCACAATATAGATTTGATTTTAGAAGTACAACAGCAATTGGGATCAGGAATAGTTAGAACGATTGCTATGGGATCTTCTGATGGATTAAAAAGAGGATTGTCAGTTATAGATCTACAACATGGTATTAAAACACCTGTAGGTAAATCAACATTAGGCAGAATTATAAATGTTTTAGGACAACCTATAGATATGAAAGGTGCACTAAAAAATAAAGATAACAGTCAAGTAGAATACTGGGAAATCCATCGATCAGCACCTGGATATGAAGAACAATCAAATTCTTATGAAATATTAGAAACAGGTATCAAAGTAATTGATTTAATTTGTCCTTTTTCAAAAGGAGGAAAAGTTGGTTTGTTTGGAGGTGCAGGAGTAGGTAAAACAGTAAATATGATGGAATTAATTAGAAATATCGCTATAAAACATGCAGGCTACTCAGTTTTTACTGGCGTAGGTGAACGAATACGAGAGGGTAGTGATTTTTATCGAGAAATGCAAGATTCAAAAGTATTAGATAAAGTATCTCTAGTTTACGGTCAAATGAACGAACCTCCTGGAAATAGATTACGAGTAGCATTTACGGGATTAACTATAGCCGAAAAATTTCGAGATGAAGGAAAAGACGTTTTGTTATTTATAGATAATATATATCGTTACACTTTAGCTGGAACAGAAGTATCAGCATTATTAGGACGAATCCCTTCTGCTGTAGGATATCAACCTACATTATCTGAAGAAATGGGTTTACTTCAAGAAAGAATAACTTCAACTAAATTAGGATCGATTACTTCTATACAAGCTGTATATGTTCCTGCTGATGATTTAACAGATCCTTCTCCAGCTACTACATTTGTACATTTGGATTCAACTATAACACTTAGTCGTCAAATAGCGTCATTAGGAATATATCCTTCTGTTGATCCTTTAAATTCTACAAGTCGTCAATTAGATCCTCAAATTGTAGGACAAGAACACTATGATGTTGCAACAGGTGTACAATCTATCTTACAGAAATATCAAGAACTTAAGGATATTATCACTATATTAGGTATGGATGAATTATCTGAAGAAGATAAATTACTAGTATCAAGAGCTAGAAAAATTCAAAAATTTTTATCTCAACCTTTTTTTGTGGCAGAAATTTTTACTGGTTTTTCAGGAAAATATGTTACCTTAAAAGATACAATTTGTGGTTTTAAAAAAATTCTTAGTGGTAATTTAGATGATTATCCAGAACAAGCGTTTTATATGGTAGGTACTATAGACGAAGTTATAGAAAAATCAAAAAAATTATAAATTGGATGTAAATTATGATGTGTCATTTAAATATAACAAGTCCCGAAGAATTTATTTATTTTTCATCAATAAAAAAGATCCAAGTTTTAGGAAGTGCAGGAAACTTAGGTATTTATCCAGGACATTTACAATTACTATCATTTATTAAATCAGGAATTTTGTATATATTAGATCAAAATAATAAAATGAATTATATTTATTTATCAGGAGGTATTATAGAGATACAACCTGAAACAATAAATATTTTAACTGGTATTATTTATAAAATATTAAAATTAGATCAAAAATCTATTATCAAAATAGAATATATCATAAAAAAGAAAATAAAAAATAGTTTTATTGAACATAAAAAAAAGTTATTACAAACATTACCTTATGAGTTAAGTAAAATAAATTCTAGTAATATTCTAAAAATTTAATTTAAATGTACAACTAATTTTTTATAAAAGAGAGCCATATAATTTCGCGGCAGAGAATGAGATTCATATAGTTATTCCTGTCGCTTGCTAAATTAATTAAAACATTAGAATTATAAATAGCTAAAAATCTATTATAATATTTCAAATCAATTTTATGTATCAATATTTTTTGCTTTCAATGCATATAATTCTATAAATAATTTTCTCGGTTCGACAGTATCTCCCATAAGAGTATTAAATAATTTATTAGTACTCTCAAAATCATGAATAGTAATGTTGAGCATGCGTCTTGTATCAGGGTTCATTGTTGTTTTCCACAATTGTTCTGGATTCATTTCTCCCAATCCTTTATATCTTTGAATATATACATGTTTTAAAGAGTTTTTAATTAAAATTGGTAGAGTTTGTTCAAAATTACTAACAGAATAGTGTTTACCGTTTTGTTCTATAAAGACATGATTTTTCTTTAAATTTTGTAATTTATTTCCTAAAAGACAAATTTTTTGATATTCGTAACTATTCCAAAATTCATATTGAAAATGATATTGTTTCTCTTCTCCCTTTTCTCTTTTTAAAATATATAATTGAAACGTACTATTAATTGAATCATGTATGATATTAAAAGAATAATTGGAAGTATCATTTGATTTAGAACTTAAACTATCTGTAAAATTTTTTGTCCAACATATTATATTATCTTTATTATCTGATGGATCTAATTTAGAATGATAGAGTAATTCGTTAAGAATAATTGATGAAAAATTATGTTTTATTTGATCAAATATTATTTGAATATTTTTATATTGTAATATTAATTTTTTTAGTTCTTTAGAAGAGTTTGCTAAAATATTGGTATTACAAGTAGATTTTAAAATTGTGTTTTCTAGAATCAATTTTATTTTATATTTTTCCATTTCTACATCATCTTTAATATATCTTTCTTTTTTATTTTTCGTTATCTTATATAATGGAGGTTGAGCAATATATAAATGCCCACGTTTAATTATTTCAGGCATATAACGATAAAAAAATGTTAATAATAAAGTTCTAATGTGAGATCCATCAACATCTGCATCTGTCATAATAATTACGCGGTGATATCTTAATTTATTTGGATTATATTCATTTTCTCCTATTCCACATCCTAATGCTGTAATTAATGATGTTACTTCTTGCGAAGACAACATTTTTTCAAATTTTGCTTTTTCTACGTTAAGAATTTTTCCTTTAAGAGGTAGAATTGCTTGATTTCTTCGATTTCTAGCTTGCTTAGCAGATCCACCTGCAGAATCTCCTTCTACTAAGTAAATTTCTGATAAATAAGGATCTTTTTCTTGACAATCAGCTAATTTTCCAGGTAGCGTTGATAAGTCTGAAAATCCTTTTTTTCTGGTAATTTCTCTTGCTCGACGCGCTGCATTTCTTATTCGAGAAGCTTCTAAAATTTTTGTAATAATGCTCTTAGCATCATGAGGATTTTCTAAAAGAAATTCTATTAAATGTTCATTTACTAAA
The DNA here is from genome assembly GCA_039830025.1 of Buchnera aphidicola (Kaburagia rhusicola ensigallis). Lineage (NCBI taxonomy): Bacteria > Pseudomonadati > Pseudomonadota > Gammaproteobacteria > Enterobacterales > Erwiniaceae > Buchnera > Buchnera aphidicola. The sequence continues at coordinate 10,208 of CP140040.1, forward strand.
GATTCTACTACTGACTTCACTTCTGAAGAAACTAATTTATTTTTAGTTTGAGAAGAAAATTTGGGGTCACTAATTTTAATTGATATAATAGAAATTAATCCTTCTCTCGAATCTTCTCCTGTAATATTAATTTTATTTTTTTTAGTATACCCTTCTTTATCTATATAGTTGTTTATCGTACGAGTTAATGCTGATCTAAAACCAGCTAAATGCGTACCACCATCTTGTTGAGGAATGTTATTAGTAAAACAATATATATTTTCTTGAAACCCATCATGCCATCTCATAGCAATTTCTACTTCGATATTATCTTTTTCAGAAGCAAAATAAAATATTTTAGAATGGATAACTTTTTTGTTTTTACTTAAAAAGTGAACAAATTCTTTTAATCCTCCTTGATGGCAGTAATTTTCATGAACATTTTTAGAAATATCATATAAATATATTGAAATATGAGAATTTAAAAACGAAAGTTCTCGTAATCTTTTAGATAAAATATCAACATTAAATTTAATAATATTTGTAAAAATAGTTAAATCTGGCCAAAATCGTATTTTTGTACCTTTTAGTTTAGTATGTCCTATGATAGATAATGGATTTTGAGGATTTCCATTATGATATATTTGTTGATAGATTTTTTTATCCCTATAAATATTTAATTCTAGTTTCTCTGATAATGCATTTACTACTGAAATACCTACTCCATGTAATCCTCCTGAAATTTTATAAGAAGTATTGTCAAATTTTCCTCCAGCATGAAGTACTGTCATAATAACTTCTGCTGCAGAAACTCCTTCCTCTTTATGAATATCAGTAGGTATTCCTCTCCCGTCATCCTGAACAGATACAGAATTATCAGTATGTATAGTAACGATTATTTTTTTACAAAACCCAGCTAATGCTTCATCTATAGAGTTATCTACTATTTCAAAAACCATATGATGCAAACCAGTTCCATCATCTATATTTCCTATATACATTCCCGGACGTTTTCTAACAGCATCTAAACCTTTTAGAATTTTAATATTTAATGAACTATAAGAATTTGACATTATTGTTCCTAATACATTTTTTTAAAAAATATTTATACTTTTTACATTCTTAATGGCATTAAAATATATACAGATTTGTAACTATGATTGTCTATATAATTTTTTTGTTGAATTTGTATACTAGAATTAGCATCATTTATTAACAAACATACTTCATTACTTTCAATTACATTTAAAATATCTAACATATAATGCGCATTAATAGATATTTCGATATTAGTATTAATATAAATTATCTCTAGTAATTCATACGCTTTTTCATCATATTGATTACTGGTAGTAATTTTGAGTTGATTTCTATTACTTTTTATTAGAATGCCTCGAAACATTTCATTAGAAAGAACTATTATTCGAGATAACGCTTGTTTAAATAGTAGTGTATTAACAATAATTTTTTTATTAGAGTTCTGTAATATAATGGATGAGTATTGTGGAAATTTTGCTTCAATCACTTTACTCGTAAAAATGATATTATCAACATGAATTTGAAAATAATTGTTATTTATGCTAATAAAAATAGATGTTGATGTATTATTTAATAACCGAAATAATTCAATGACACTTTTTCTTGGTAGTATAACAGAATAATATTTAAATAAATGTTTTAATGGTGTTTTGCATATTGCCATACGATAGCCATCAGTTGCTATTGCATATAAATGTTGATTTTTTATTTCTAAAAATAATCCGTTAAGAAAATATCGAAAATCCTGAATAGCCATAGAAAATTGAGTAGTAAAAATTATATTTCTAAATGTATTTTGTAAAATAGAAAAATTAATTTGATATTTTATTGCCTGAAAATTAGGAAAATCGATAGCTGGTAACGTTGCTAATGAATAGTAACTTTTGTGTGAAAAAACTTTTATTTTATCAGTTTTTAAAAATATAGTTATATCAGAATTATCAGGTAATTTTCTACATACAGAAAATATTTTTCTTCCTGATACTGTTATACTTCCTGGTATATAGGAAGAAATTTCAGATGTTTGAACCTGAATTTCTAGTTCTAAATTAGTAGAAGTTAGAAATAAAGTATTATTTTTTACTTCTATTAAAATGTTTTCCAATATAGGATGTAAGGTGTTTTTTGTGATTAAATTATTTATTTTTTGTAAAGAACACAAAAGATTTTTCTTTTTAATTGTAAATTTCATTAATTTATTGAAGTTATATTATGAATACATTATTTTTTGGAATTATAGTATTCTAATTGACAAAATAAATGTTATTCATGAAATTAAATAAATTTTTTTATATTTAAAAACATAGTTAATGATCTATTAAAATAATATCAGTTTCATATATTTTAATCTAGAAATAAACTAAAAATGATATATATAATATATTAGTTATATAGATGTAAGTATATTATTTTATTTGAGATATTTGGTAATTGATAATTTATAATTTTAATTATAGAAATAATATGATAAGCGTGTTATGAAATAACAAACAGAAAATAACTTTCTAAAATTTTAAATTTCAAAGTGTATATGAGTATATATAAAACATCATAAAATATATTTAATTTTATAGATATAAAATTGTATAATTAAACATTTAGAATATTAAATTCTCAATATATCTAAAAATTATGATTACTAAAATATTTTTATATTTTAAAAACAATATTTATTGTTAATAGTACTGGATGAACATAAATTTTTTATTTATAATATTGTTATATGAATGTTCTAGCAATATAGTATTTTACTGTTTTAAGTAGAAAATGAGTTTATATAATTAAGCTATGTATTTTCTATTAAATATTTGACATTAGTTAAATTCAGGGTATTAAAAAAATGAAACGAACTTTCCAACCTTCTGTACTGAAAAGAAATAAATCTCATGGTTTTAGAATGCGAATGAGTACAAAAAATGGTCGTCATATTTTATCACGTCGACGTTCTAAATGTAGAATCCGTCTTACTGTTTCTTCTATTAAATAATATATTCATGATAAATTTTTTTTTAAAAAAAAAATGAAATTGTTAACTACTTTGCATTTTCAGCATGTCTTTAATCATGCGCATAAAGTTAAATGTAAAGAATTAATAATATTAAAACGTAATAATACACTCACTTTTCCCCGTCTAGGAATGATTTTATCAAAAAAAAATATTAAATATTCGTTTAAAAGGAATCAAATTAAACGAATAATTCGAGAAAGTTTTAGATTAAATCAATATAAATTGATTAATTCAGATTTCATAGTAATTGCTAATTCTAGTTCTGCAATGACAGATTGTAAATTATTAGCGCAAAAATTGGAAAATTTATGGGTTTGTTATTATCAATAATTTCTAGGTGTCTTATTTTAATCATTTTATTTTATCAACGATTTATTAGCATTTTATTTATACCAAATTGCCGATTTAAACCAACTTGCTCAAATTATGCTTTGTCTGCACTACATAATTTTAATTTAATAAAAGGATGTTATTTAATAATAAAAAGAATATTAAAATGTCATCCTTTACATCCTGGTGGTTGTGATGAAATACCAAAAACAGCTAGAAGTAAAAGAGAAAATTGAATATGGATTTGCAACGTAGTTTTTTTATTTTTGGATTTTTTTTTATATTGTTTCTAGTTTTAGAAATATGGAATTTTAATACTAATGCTCATATTCATGTATCATTATATCAAAATCATAATGTTAATTTAGTTAAAAACGATGATGTAAATAGTATTTCGGTTACCACAAACGTCTTACATGTAAAAATTAACTTAGAAGGTGGAGATATAGAGCAAGCTCAATTGTTGCATTTCAAAGATAAATTGAATTCTTCTAAACCATTAATTTTACTAGATAATAAAAAAAATTTTATATACAAAACAAAAAGTGGGGTAATAAGAAAAAATTTTTTAGATGATGAAAACGCTAAAAAAAAACCAATTTATATTGCTTCAAAAAAACACTTTAAATTAAAAAAAAATCAGAAAGAAATACATATACCATTATTGTGGACTTCGCGAGAGGGAATAACATATATTAAAACGTTTATTTTTAAATCTAATTCATATGACATAGATGTTAAATATAAAATATATAACAAAACTAACAAAAATCTAGAAATTTCTTTTTTTGGAGGATTACAGCAAAGTATTGGAATTCTTGATAAAAAAGATGCAAGTAATAGCAATTTTTCCTTGCAAACTTTTCGAGGCGCGGCATATTCTACTGATAGTGTAAAATATGAAAAATATCACTTTGATTCTATTTTTAAACAAAATAATTTAAATGTTGTTACTTATAATGGATGGATAGCAATGTTACAACAATATTTTGTTACAGCTTGGATTCCAGACAATATTCTATTGAATACTTTTTACACTGCCAAAGTTAGTAGCGACGTGATTGAAATTGGATTTTATTCTCATACAATAAATATTAAGCCGCATCACCAAATTGCATATAGTTCAAAATTGTGGATAGGACCAGAAATTCAAAACGAAATGGCTCAATCAGCTCCTAATCTTGATTTAACTGTAGATTATGGATATTTATGGTTTCTTTCTCAACCTTTATTTAAATTATTGAAGTTTTTATATAATATTGTTGGTAATTGGGGTGTATCTATTATTTTAATTACTTTTATTATAAGAGGAATAATGTATCCTTTAACTAAATCCCAATACACAACTATGACTAAAATAAAAAAAATACAACCTAAGATTGATCAAATAAAGCAAAATTACGAAAATAATAAACAAAAAATGAGTGAAAAAATACTAGAACTATATAAATTTGAAAAAGTTAATCCCTTAGGTGGTTGTTTTCCTCTATTAATACAAATGCCTATTTTCCTAGCATTATATTATATGCTAATTAGTTCAGTAGAACTACGACATGCACCATTTGTTTTTTGGATTAAAGATTTATCAGATCAAGATCCATATTATGTATTACCTGTTTTAATGGGTTTAACAATGTTTTTAATTCAAATTATTACACCTAATAATATATCAGATCCTGTTCAAAGAAAAGTTATGCATGTTGTACCAATGATATTTACAGTATTTTTTTTATGGTTTCCTTCTGGATTAGTAATATACTATATTACGAGTAATTTAGTTACTATCATTCAACAAAAATATATTTTAAATCATTTGAAAGATACTAGTGAATTTACATAGATAATGATTAAAAACAATGAAATAATTAACGCTTATTAAAATAAGTATAAAATAATGTGTGTATTTATAAATGTTTTAAGGAATTATTTTAAAATATGAATTTTGAAGATGATACTATTGTATCTAAAGTAACGCCTGAGATTCAGTGTAATATTGGAATTATTAGGATTTCTGGATCTTCAGCATCTAAAGCTTCTGTAAAGATATTAAGAAAAATACCTTTAGCAAGATATGCTAGTTATCTTCCATTTTTTGATATGTCAGGTCGAATATTAGATTATGGAATTGCGTTGTGGTTTCCTAACCCACATTCTTTTACTGGCGAAGATGTTTTGGAATTGCAAGGACATGGTAATCCAATTATAATGGATTTGTTAATTTGTAATATACTTTCTATTCCCAATATTAGGTTAGCAAAACCAGGAGAATTTTCTGAACGAGCTTTTTTGAATGAGAAAATAGATTTAGTTCAAGCAGAATCAATAGTTGACTTAATTAATGCTACTTCTGAACAAGCAGTACATGCCGCTGTAAAGTCTTTACAAGGTGTATTTTCTTGTCATATTAATAGATTAATTAAAAAAATTAATAATTTTCGAGTTATGATAGAAACATCAATTAATTTTTCTGAAGATGAGGTAAATGTAAGTTATGAACAAAATATTGTAAGTCACATTGATAAAATTATTGATTTACTTGAAAATACTTATAACATGTCTACTCAGGGAGTAATATTACGTAAAGGGATAAAAGTAGTTATATGTGGCCATCCCAATTCAGGAAAGTCCAGTTTACTAAATTCCTTATTATGTACTAATCGTGCAATAGTAACTGATATACCAGGTACTACTCGCGATGTTATTTATGAACGCATTAGTATTAATGGTTTATTATTTAATTTAGTAGATACAGCTGGCTTACGTTTAACTAATCATGTAATTGAACGCATAGGAATAGAATTTGCTTGGAAAGAAATTAATTTAGCTGATCATATATTATATGTCGTTGATGGATCTTCCAATTATGATAATCAAATTGAAACTTATACTAACTTTATTAAAACGTTGTCAAATAATGTAAGTATTACTGTTATCTTTAATAAATCAGATCTCCAAAATTTTAGTGTTAATACTGAACATTTAAACACAAAAAATTACATGTGTACATCAACAAAAATTGGAAAAGGAATTAAAGAACTACGCAAACATTTATATAATACTTTTAAAATTAATAATTTTTTTTGTAATAATGAAAGCATTTTTTTAGCTAGACAGCGTCATATTAATATTTTGTTAAATGTTTTAAATTTTTTGCGAACGAGTAAAAATAATTGGACACAACATGGTAACATTGAGTTATTAGCAGAAGACATGCTTTTTTGCCAAAATCAACTAAATAATATTACTGGTTGTCATACTTCAGATCAATTATTGTCTGATATTTTTTCCAAATTTTGCATTGGAAAATAGTCATATTGTATTTAATAGTTTTTGTTAATAAAGTTGTATTTATGAAAAATTATGATTTTTTCATAAATACAACTTTATTAACAAATGACTAAGAGTTATCTGGATACAAATAAAAAAATTGAAACGCGATATAACATTACAACATTTTTTTAGGTTTAAAGAATAAAAAGGATATATTGGAAATCTCATAGAGTTTTATGTTAAGTTCTATGCTGCGTAGTTATCTAGTCTTAATTTTTTCAAAGTTTGATATAAGAATTAAAAAATTCTAATTTATTTTGAAATGTTTTCTATTAGAAAATATTTTTTTATTTTATCCTGATGTTTTATTTTTTTAATAGAATAATGAGTAGTATTTTTATATTAAACTTCAATACCTATAAAAAAATTGTTAAAACAAGATTTAAAAGAGCTTATGCATTTAACTATTTTAGGAAAAGTGGAATGTATATAACATCAAAATAGGAATATGTATTAAAAAATAAAAAAGACTAAACAATACATATATCATAACTAAATATATAAATTCAAATGGAGGTAATATGTTTTTACTTTTCTAAGAATTTTTATTTTAAAAATATTACTTTATATTATTTAATGATGAATTATACAAAAATATAATTAATATAATTTTTTGCCTGGAGGCGGAATTGAACCACCGACACGAGGATTTTCAGTCCTCTGCTCTACCAACTGAGCTATCCAGGCAAACACCTTATTTAAACATCAATGATTTATTCATGTCAATAACTTTTTATATAAACTGAATATTTCTATGAAATATGTGTAAATTTATGATAACATAAGCATGTTCCTTGCTTTCTTTATAATAAAAAATACAAAATCAATATTTTTATCAATAAGTTTTTCCTAAATATATTTATAAATAATAATTTTTTTTATTAATACTTGAAAGTTTAGATTAAGGTCCATATATCTTATAGCAGGAAGTGTTAAAGTTTAAATAGTTTTAAATTTTAATTTCTAAAAGGAGAATATATTAAATGAAAATTCGTCCATTGCATGATCGTGTTATTGTCAAACGACAAGAGACAGAATCTAAATCAGCAGGTGGAATTGTACTCACAGGATCTGCTGCAGCGAAATCTACTCGAGGTAAAGTAATTGCTGTTGGTAACGGTCGTATTCTAGATAATGGTAATGTAAAGCCGTTAGATGTGCAAATTGGTGATACAGTCATTTTTAACGAAGGTTATGGCGCAAAAATAGAGAAAATTGATAACGAAGAATTATTAATTTTAACTGAAAGTGATATATTAGCAATTGTTGAAAATTAATTTTTTAATATTTGCTAAGTAAAATTAAACTTTAAGTTTAAGGAAACAATTCAATGGCTGCTAAAGACGTCAAGTTTGGAAACGAAGCGCGTGTAAAAATGCTTCGAGGTGTTAATGTATTAGCTGATGCAGTAAAAGTAACTTTAGGTCCAAAAGGTAGAAATGTTGTTTTAGATAAATCTTTTGGTGCACCTAGTATTACTAAAGATGGTGTATCTGTAGCTCGAGAAATAGAATTAGAAGATAAATTTGAGAATATGGGCGCTCAAATGGTAAAAGAGGTAGCTTCTAAAGCTAATGATGCAGCTGGAGATGGTACTACTACAGCGACATTATTGGCGCAAGCAATTGTAAATGAAGGTTTGAAAGCTGTAGCTGCTGGTATGAATCCAATGGACTTAAAAAGAGGAATTGATAAAGCAGTGATTGCAGCAGTAGAAGAATTGAAATGTCTATCTGTTCCATGTTCTGATTCTAAAGCTATTACTCAAGTTGGAACCATTTCTGCCAATGCTGATGAGAAAGTAGGCATGTTAATTGCTGATGCGATGGAAAAAGTTGGTAAAGATGGAGTAATTACTGTTGAAGAAGGTACTGGATTACAGGATGAATTAGAAGTAGTAAAAGGTATGCAATTCGACAGAGGTTACTTATCTCCATATTTTATTAATAAAGCAGAAACAGGAATTGTAGAATTAGATAACCCTTATATTTTAATGGCAGATAAAAAAATTTCTAATGTTCGTGAGTTACTTCCAATATTAGAAGCAGTAGCAAAATCGGGAAAACCTTTATTAATTATTTCTGAAGATTTAGAAGGTGAAGCACTAGCTACTTTAGTTGTTAACTCTATAAGAGGCATTGTAAAAGTAGCGGCAGTAAAAGCCCCTGGTTTTGGCGATCGTCGTAAAGCAATGTTACAAGATATTTCTATATTAACAGCTGGATCTGTGATATCTGAAGAATTAGCTATGGAATTAGAAAAAGCTACTTTAGAAGATTTAGGACAAGCAAAACGTGTAGTGATAAGCAAAGATACCACTACAATTATAGGTGGAATAGGCGAAAAATTTAATATTCAAAATAGAATTAGTCAAATTCGTCAACAAATTCAGGAAGCTACTTCTGACTATGATAAAGAAAAATTGAATGAACGTTTAGCAAAATTATCTGGTGGAGTAGCAGTGTTAAAAGTAGGTGCTGCTACTGAAGTAGAAATGAAAGAGAAAAAAGCGCGTGTAGAAGATGCTTTACATGCTACTCGTGCTGCCGTAGAAGAAGGCGTAGTTCCAGGCGGTGGAGTAGCTTTAGTTAGAGTAGCTGCTAAAATTTCCAATCTTTTAGGTCAAAATGAAGATCAAAATGTAGGAATAAGAGTAGCTCTTCGTGCTATGGAAGCTCCATTACGTCAAATTGTATCTAATTCTGGTGAAGAACCTTCTGTTGTCACTAATAATGTTAAAGATGGAAAAGGCAATTATGGATATAATGCTGCTACGGATGAATATGGAGATATGATACATTTTGGAATTTTAGATCCTACTAAAGTTACTCGTTCAGCATTGCAATATGCTTCATCTGTAGCTGGATTAATGATAACTACAGAATGCATGGTTACAGATTTACCAAAAGAAGACAAATCTGACTTAAGTAGTGCTCCTTCTGCTCCTGGAATGGGTGGAATGGGTGGAATGATGTAGTGGTTCTTTAAAGATTTTTAAAAGTACATTAATTTTAATGTTTCTCTCCTTTATGCGTAATAATTTAGGAGAGAAATGTTGTCTTTTAGTTTTATAATTGAATGACATTTTCCTGGATATTATTTATTAATTAATATTAAGATGTATATATTTAACATTATTTTATTTTAAGAGGGTTATATCAAGTATTAATGACCATTTTTATATTTTGGGAAAAGTTTTAATAATTATTTTTTTTATTCTTCATGTAATTATATTGTTTTTTAAAGTTAGAATTTGTTTTTTAATAATCTTTAATAAAAATATACATTCAATAAATTTGCAATTAAATAGTATATATTAAAAAATTTTTATAATTTTATTATATTACATAAAATATTTTATAATATTATATTACAATAATTGTATACTAATTTTAATAATTTTTTAAAAATATAATATTTTATCAATTAATTTATAACTATGAAAATATAAAATATTTCTATTTTAATAAAGTAGTCATAATTTTGTTATTTAAACATCTTAGTATTTATTTCCTTTTATGCGTCTTCTATAACTTTCCCATTCGAAAGTTAACCATAGTCCATTTCCTAATCGCATTCGGTCAATAACTCGTTCACCTAAAAGTGATTTTAATCCTCTATAGTCTAAATTAGATAACATTCCTGTGGAACGTTTAGATGATGATCTTCTATTTATAATTTGATTAATAATTACTTTTTCGTATCTTGACTCTGTTTGTACTCCTATTTCATCTATCATTAGTAAATCTACATTGCTCAAATTATTTAATAAGTTTTCCTCAGTTATATTACAATTGCCATTAAAAGTTTCTTTCATATTTGACATTAAATCTGCAACTGTTATAATTAATACACTGCTTCCGTTTAAAATTAAATAATTTCCTATCGCAGAAGCAAGATGATTTTTACCTGTTCCTGGTTTTCCAGAAAAAATAAAACTTGCTATACTTTTATTAAATTCTTGAGCATATCTTTCAGCTGCTTTCACTACTTTTTTGTGACCTTCATGTTCTACACGATAATTTTTAAAAGAGCAATTTACATATAATTCTTGAATTCCAGACCTGTCTAAAATACGTTGTATTTTTTTTTCTTTGTTTTTTTTTAAAATGGCATCGGATGATAATCTTCCTTGTTCTTGATTCCATGATAGAAGATCTTCATCATTTTGAAATTTAGGTTTGATATGTTTAGGTATTAAACATTGAAGACGTTTTAAAAATTTTTTATTGTTCATTGTTATTTTGAGATTATTTTTAATATTTCAAGATATAAGATGTTTCTTCAATATTATTAAAATGTGTTATTTTATTGATGCAATACATGTTTATAAATTATTGTATTAATTGGATATTATATTTTTTAATATTACAAATAAATTCATTATTTCTCATAAGTTATTTTAATTAGTTTAATATTAAAAATTTAGATATATTTTTGACATATATAAAGCTGATAACTAACTCTTGATGTTGTTTTTTCTTTATACAATATCCAATTGTGAGGTATGAACAGAGTTTTAGGCGTTTTTTCTTTTTCTATATATATTAACGAATATTTTTTAGTGTATTTATATTTTTCCAATTGAATAATAGCACGTTGTAGCAATTTAGTTTGGAATGGAGGATCTAAAAATATAATATCATAAGGTTTTCTTTTTTTTTTAACCAATTAATTGCGTTAGAATGTATAATTTCAATATTTGATTTATTCAATGTTATAAATATTTTTTTTAGTTTTTGTATTATGTTTTTATGTTTTTCTATAAAAGTTACAAATGAAGCATAACGAGAAATTGCTTCTATTCCTAATGCTCCACTTCCGGCAAAACAATCTAAACAATTAGCATTAATAATTCTTTTATTAATCCAATTAAATAGTGTTTCTCTCATACGATCAGTTGTAGGACGTATTTTATAGGATTTTTTTATTGAAATCTTATGTCCTCGAAATTCTCCACTGATAATTCGAATATTACTTTTTTTAATTTTTTTCATTTTGGTATTTTTTATTCATTATATGTATAATTATATGATTATGTAATAAAAGCAAAGTTTAAATATTACGTATATTAATATGTATTATATTATATTAAGTGCAATCAGTCATGTATATGAAATAGTAAGGAATAGTATAATGTTAAAAAATAATAAAAGTAAGCTTAAAAAATTTTTTTCTTGGTTTAATCCTAAAAAAAAATCTAGTAAAGAAGAAGATAAAATTGATGCTATGGATTTAAAAGGCAAAAAAGTATTAAAAAAAAGTTTATTGAATTGTAATATTTCGCATAAAAATGAATGTATGATACCAAGTCAAACACAAGATAATTTAACATGCATTAAAAAAATTAAAAATCATGATATAAAAAGTATCGTGTCTTCTATAAATTATGAGAAAAAGGGAATATTTTCAATATTAGCAAAGAAATTATCTAAAACTAAGAAAAATCTTGGACTGAAAATTTACAATTTATTTTCCAAAAAAGAAATAGATAATTCTATTTTTAATAACATTTCTGAACAACTTTTAATGTCTGATATTGGTTTAGAAACTACAAATATATTAGTTAATGCTTTGGAAAAAGAAGTATATTTTAAAAATATCAAAAATAGTGAAATTGTTTTGTCTTTATTAAAGAAAAACATGATCGATATTTTAAAGAAAGTTGAAAAGCCATTGGATATAATATCAAAGAAACCATTTTCAATATTAATTGTAGGTGTAAACGGTGTAGGAAAAACTTCTATTATTGGTAAACTTACTCATATTTTTAAAAATGAAGGAAAATCAGTAATGTTAGCTGCCGGTGATACATTTAGAGCTGCTGCTATTGATCAGTTAAAAATATTAGGAAAAAAAAATTCAGTTCCAGTAATATCGCAACAATCTGGAGCAGATCCTGCTGCAGTAATTTTTGATGCATTTCAAGCTGCAAAATCTAAAAATGTCGATATTTTAATAGCTGATACTGCAGGTCGATTACATAATAAAGTCAATTTAATGGAAGAATTAAAAAAAATTAAAAGAGTATTAAAGAAATTAGACTATTCTGCTCCTGATGAAATCATATTGGTACTAGATTCGTGTATAGGTCAAAATTCAATAAAACAAGCTAGTATTTTTAATAAAGAACTAGGCATAACTGGTTTGGCAATTACAAAATTAGATGGTACATCCAGAGGTGGAGCGATATTTTCTATAGCTCATCGATTATCTATTCCTATTAGATATATTAGTTTTGGAGAAAAGATGGAAGATATACATCATTTTAACAGTAAAATTTTTGTAAATGCTATTTTTTCTAAAAATATTTAAATTACTTTTTTAATAATAAAAAAAAGACATGAGCATATTTTTTAAAAATAGCATTTATAGATATACATTTAATTTTTTAATTTTTATTTGATTATATTAGTAATATTACAATAATATAGTATATAATGAGTCATATTTTTTGGTATTTGGATTACAAATGACTAAGAACATGAAAATGTTAGCAACAATTTCATTAGGTAATTTAGAAGCATACATTAAAGCAGCTAATTCCTGGCCAATGTTATCTGAAAAAGAAGAGAAAACTCTTTCAAGAAGATTGTATTATCAAAGTGATTTAGAGGCAGCAAAAATATTAATTTTATCTCATTTAAGATTTGTAATTCATGTTTCTAGAAATTATTCGGGATATGGATTATTGCAATCAGATTTAATTCAAGAGGGAAATATTGGGTTAATGAAAGCTGTTCGTCGTTTTAATCCAGAAGTAGGTGTTCGACTAGTATCATTTGCTGTTCATTGGATTAAGTCTGAAATTCATGAATATGTATTAAAAAATTGGAGAATTGTAAAAGTAGCTACTACTAAATCACAAAGAAAATTATTTTTTAATCTTCGCAAAGTAAAAAGAAGATTGGGATGGTTTAGTGACAGTGAGTTAGAATTAGTTGCTCGTGAATTAGGGGTAAAAAGTGAAGATGTAAGAGAAATGGAATCTCGCATGTCAGCGCAAGATATAGCTTTGCATCCTATCGTAAATGAAAGTTTAGGAGGTGGAAAATTAATGAATGTTGCACCTTACTTAAAAGATAATTTGTCTAATTTTGCCAATGAAGTAGAGGAAAATAATTGGGAAAAACATACTTCTAACAAGTTAAGTAATGCTTTATCAAGATTAGATGAAAGAAGTAGACACATTATTAATGCACGATGGTTAGATAATAATAATAAAGTTACTTTGCAGACTATTGCAAATAGTTACGGAATATCTGCAGAAAGAGTTCGTCAATTAGAAAAAAACGCGATGAAAAAGTTACGAATTGCTATAGAAACATAATAATGCTTATGCATTTCATTAATTAAATATTTTGTAATTTTTAAAAATTATTTCCATTACATATTTTAGTTGATATTATTCTACTGTCACTGATTTTGCTAAATTTCTAGGTTGATCTATATTTTTGTTTTTTATTAAAGCAGTATAATATGCTAAAAGTTGTAATGAAACCGAATAAACAATTGGCGAAATTAAGTTTTCTACATAAGGAAATCGTATAATATTACTATTTTTATTGAATTGGGTATATTGATCTGATAGGATATAAATTAATCCTTTTCTAGAATAGATTTCTTCTATGTTTAATTTTATTTTTTCTAATAAATGGTTATTTGGAGCAATTACGATGATTGGAATTTTTGAATCTACTAAAGCTAAAGGGCCATGTTTTAATTCTCCAATTGGATATCCTTCTGCATGAATATATGAAATTTCTTTCATTTTTAATGCCCCTTCCATTGCAATAGGATATTGTTCTCCTTTGCCTAAAAATAAAATGTTTTCTTTATTAAATATTTTTGTAGCTAAAGAATAAATGATATTTTTACACTTTAAAATGTCTTTAATTCTATTTGGTAGATAATGCAATATATTTACTATTTTCTTTTCTAGTTTTAAGTTTTTATTTTTTAAATGAATAAATTTTGCTACTAACATTAGTAATACCGTTAATTGTGTTGTAAATGCTTTAGTAGATGCAACACCTACTTCTATTCCTGCATAAGTAAGTAAGGAAAAGTCTGATTCATGTACTAACGATGAACTTTTTGAATTAGAAATTACTAACGATCCTAAATATTTAAATTTTTTTGAAATTCTTAAAGCAGTTAAATTATCAGCCGTTTCTCCAGATTGCGATAGTATTAGAAATAAACTATTTTTTCTAACAACAAATTTTCTATAGCAAAATTCTGAAGCAGTTTCAACATCACACGATATCATGGCTAATGATTCAAACCAATATTTCGATACTAATCCAGCGTGATAAGATGTTCCACATGCTATAATTTGGATGTGTTCTGTTTTAAATAACAGTTCATCAGCTTTTATATTTAATTCGGAAAAGTAGACTGTTTTATTTTTTTTTAATCGGTTTAAAAGAGTATTATATATGGAATTGGGTTGTTCATATATTTCTTTTTCTGTATAATGTCGAAATAATCCTTTATTGATATCAATATTATTATTTTGAGAGTATATTTCTTCTCTTTTTTGAGATACTCCGTTTTTATTGACAATAGTAATATCATTACTAGTTAATAGCGCAATGTCACCTTCATTTAAGTATATAAAACGTTTTGTAACATCTAATAATGCTAATTGATCAGAAGCAATATAATTTTCTTTTTTTCCTATTCCTATTAATAATGGACTTCCTGATCGTACTGCTAGTAATATTTCAGGATTTTTAGTATCCATTATTACCATACTGTAGTTTCCTTTTAGTTTTTTAGTGACGTTTTGGATCACTGTTAGAAGATGTGTTTCTTTTTCTTGAATTTGCATAAAATTAATTAGATGAGCAATTACTTCTGTATCAGTATCAGAAGAAAAATGATATCCATTCTTTTGCAAGTTTTGCTTAATATTTTTATAATTTTCAATAAAGCCATTGTGGACTATAGAAATATTATCAGATATGTGAGGGTGTGCGTTTTTTACTAATGCTTGTCCATGTGTAGCCCATCTGGTATGCGCCATACCTATATTTCCAGATAAATGGATTTTTTCAATTATGTTAATTAAATTATGTACTTTTCCTTGAGCTCGGAAACGCAAAATTTTGTTTTGATTATTAATAATAGCTAATCCTGAAGAATCGTATCCTCTATATTCTAATCGAACCATTCCTTTTTTTAGTGTTGGTATTACATTTTTTTGTGCAACGATAGCAATAATTCCACACATATTATATCCTATAATGGAAAATTCATATTTTATTTATTGAAAAATAATTTTTTTGTTTTTTATTAAGGTTTTATTTTTTTTTGTATCTCTTCCTTTTTGTTATATACTAAACTGGGTTGTTTGACATCTTTTATAACTGTAGTACCAGCTGCAATAATGGTATTTTTTGCAATAGTAATAGGTGCAATTAATTGACAGTTTGATCCAATAAAAACGTTGTTTCCTATAATAGTGTTTAATTTGTCCTTTCCATTATAATTGCAAAAAATAGTTCCTGCTCCTATGTTAACTTTCCTTCCAATTTTAGAATTTCCTACATAGCTTAAGTGTTTTATTTTAGATTTATAACCTATTTTCGATTCTTTAATTTCAACAAAATTTCCTATTTGAACGTTATCATTAAGCACTGTTCTGTTTCTCAAATGAGAAAAGGGACCAATAATACAATTATTCGAAACGGTTACTTCTTCAATTATTGTATATGCTTTAATACAACAATGATTTCCAATAATACTATTTTTTATAACACAACCTGGTCCAATTTTTACTGAATTACCTAATATAACGTTTCCTTTTAAGATAACTCCATTATCGATTTCTACGTTTTTTCCGCATTTTAATGTACCTCGAATATTAAAATTTGATGGATTGTAAATTGTAACACCAGATAATAATAAATTATTAATTTTTTTTTGTTGATACCATTTTTCTGCTATTGATAATTGGAGTTTATTGTTTATGCCTATTATTTCATGTTTATTTTTAGGATTTATACTATTTATAGTACTTTTTTGTCGATATGCTAAGTAAATTATATCGGTTATGTAATACTCTTTTTTTATATTTTTGTTATTTATTTGTTTTATCCAAATTTTTAAGTGGTTTCCAGTAGTGATAAAAACACCAGAATTAATTTCGCGGATTTTTAATTGTTCTTGAGTAGCATCTGCGTGTTCTATTATTTTAATTATTTTTCCTTTTTTTCTAATAATTCTTCCATAATTTTCTGGATTTTTTAATTTAGCAGTTAATAGACTAATAGACGATTTTTCTTTGGAATGTATTAATTTTATTATAGATTTTTTAGATATTAATGGCATATCTCCATATAAAATAAGATAATTTTCGTGATCCTTTAAGATATGGATCATTTGATATATAGCATTTCCAGTACCTAACGTTTGTTTTTGTTTTATCCAGGTTAAGCAAGAATCAGTAATAGTAGATTTAAAATGTTTATATTGATGATTATATATTAAATAAATTTTTTTTGGAGTAATAGATTTTGCTAAGTCTATTACATGTTGCAAAATAGGTTTTTCTCCTAATTGATGAAGTAATTTGGGATAGTCAGAATGCATTCTTGTGCCTTTTCCAGCAGCAAGAATAATTACGATTAAGTTTTTATTTGACATATATATTTATTCCTAATATTATTTTGCTTTTTTTATATAGATTATTATGAATTTTTATTAAATATATGATAGTGGTTTTTAAATAAGTATCAAACATCTTTAATATTATTTATAGTGAATTGTGTATAATTAGTTATTTCGATTATCAGGTATAGTTATACTAGTAATTAGTATACATTAAGGACACTATGTATTATCATATTATTTCATCTGATTTAGATGGAACTTTATTGTCACCAAAATATCATATAACTGAATATACGAAAAATATTATTAAAACGCTAGTCAAAAAAGGAATTCATTTTGTAATAGCAACAGGTAGACATTATATTGAAGCAAAAAAAATTAGAAGTACCCTAGACGTATTATCTTTTCTTATTACTTCTAATGGAGCTAGAATTTATGATCCCTATAATCAATTAATATATAGTTGTGATCTTGATAAAAATATTGTATTAAAGTTGATCACAATGTTGTCATCAGAACAGGATATATTAATTCAACTGTATTCTCATGATTCTTGGTATATCAATCGTAACGTTTTTAATAGAATAGAGTTATATTTATCATTTGGTTTTAACTATAAATTATTTGATATTAAGTGTTTACAATATCAAGACATTAGCAAAATTTTTTTTATTAGTACAAATATTCATAAATTATTATCTTTAAAAAAATATATTGTACGTCAATTTGAAAATATGGTGAATGTTTGTTTTTCTTGTTCTAATTGTTTAGAAGTCATGTCTTGTATGGTTTCTAAAGGAAATGCTTTAAAATTAGTATCTGATTTACTAGGATCTTCGTTAAAAAATTGTTTATCTTTCGGTGATGGAATGAACGATAAAGAAATGTTGCAAATGTCTGGAAAAGGTTGCATTATGAAAAATGGAACTGCAGTTTTAAAACATTCTCTTCCTAATGCCGAAATAATTGGTAGTAACTCAGAAGATGGAGTAGCGCGTTATTTAAACAAGTTTTTTTTACATTATTAATTTTAATTATAGGATTTATATATTTATATTTTATATTTATAAGAAGTGATTTTTTATGCAATTTTTTTAAATATCTTTATTTTTACACATTAGTTTTTGTTATATACATAATTATATTTTAAATGTGAATATTTTAGTTCCATTAATTATTTAAAAAATTTTAAATATATAAAGACATTTTTAATCAAAATGTAATTATTATTTAGGTTTTCATTTAAATTTAGAAGAACAATTGCCAGGATTACATTTTGTATCGTTAATGCATGAGGCTTGCAATATGAAGGTTATTAATCATATTCTAGGTTTTCCTAGAATTGGTGTTAAGCGTGAATTGAAAGTTGCGCAAGAAAATTATTGGTCTGGTAAAATTTCTGAAGATGAATTATTTTCTGTTGGGAAGATGTTACGGAAACGTCATTGGGAGCAACAACAACAAAAAGGCATAGATTTTATTTCTGTAGGTGATTTTGCTTGGTATGATCATGTTTTAGGAATGACAATGTTATTGGGGAATATTCCTAAAAGGCATGCAAACAAAGATGATACAATCACTTTAGATACTTTGTTTCGTATAGCTCGTGGATGTTCTGTTAATAAAGAATCTATTCCTGCATCAGATATGACGAAATGGTTTGACACTAATTATCATTATATTGTTCCTGAATTTACCGTTAATTCGCATTTTAATTTTTCTTGGATGCAATTATTAGAAGAAGTAGATGAAGCATTGTTATTATATAATAATGTTAAACCTATTATTTTAGGTCCATTAACATATTTGTGGTTAGGAAAGGTTAGAGGAACCTATTTTGATCGGTTAAATTTATTGCACAAAATTATTCCGATATATCAATATTTGTTATTGCAACTTAAAAATAGAAATATTGAATGGGTTCAAATTGATGAGCCTATTTTAACATTAGAATTGCCTGAAAAATGGAAAAAATCTTTTTATTCTGTTTATGAAAGTTTATTAGGGCATAGCAAGTTATTGTTAACAACTTATTTTGGAAGTATTAATCATAATTTAGATATCATATGCAAGTTACCTATACAAGGATTACATGTAGATTTAGTTTCTGGAAAATGTAATTTGTCTTTATTAAATTCTCAAATTCCTGAAGATTGGTTGATATCATTAGGTGTAATAAATGGAAGAAACATTTGGCGCTCAGATTTAGTTCAGTGGTTTAAACAATTAAAATCATTTTTAATGTTTAGAAAAAAAATATGGATTGCTTCTTCTTGTTCATTATTACATTCTCCTATAGATCTCGAATATGAAAAATCTTTGAATATAGAAGTTAAGAGTTGGTTTTCTTTTGCTTTACAAAAATGTCAAGAACTATCTTTTTTAAGAGATGCGTTAAATAATAATATTACAGATATGATAGATATTTGGTGTCAACCAATCTATTCTCGTTGTAATTCAAATTTAGTTAATGATGCATTAGTACAAAATAGAATTAATACAATTTCTTCAAGTGATAGTAAAAGACAAAATATATATTCAATTAGATCAATACAACAAAAGAAAAAATTAAATTTACCTATTCTTCCAATTACTACTATAGGTTCTTTTCCACAAACGAAAGAGATAAGAAAACTACGATTTAATTTTAAACAAGGAAATATTAGTTGTGAACAGTATCAAAGTACACTTTATAAACATATAGCATCAGTTATTAGTTTGCAAGAAGAATTAGATATTGATGTATTAGTTCATGGTGAATTTGAACGTAATGACATGGTAGAATATTTTGGCGAAAATTTAAATGGTTTTGCATTTACTGAAAATGGTTGGGTTCAAAGTTATGGATCAAGATGCGTTAAACCACCTATTATTATTGGTGATGTTAGTCGTCCAAAATCTATTACTAAAAAATGGATTACATATGCTCAATCTTTGACTAATAAGCCAGTAAAAGGTATGTTAACTGGTCCTATCACTATTTTGTGTTGGTCTTTTTTAAGAGAAGATTTACCTAAAGAAAATATAGCAAAACAAATAGCATTATCTTTACGTGATGAAGTATTAGAATTAGAAAGTTCAGGAATAAGTATTATTCAAATTGATGAACCTGCGTTAAGGGAAGGGTTACCATTACGTCGTAGCTTATGGGATCGATATTTGTCTTGGTCTATTGAGGTATTTCGATTAACTTATTCTGGTGTTCGAGATGATACGCAAATTCATACTCATATGTGCTATTGCGAATTTAATGATATCATGAATGCAATTGTTTTGTTAGATGTAGATGTTATTACTATTGAAACATCACGATCTGATATGGAACTATTAGAGTTTTTTAAAAATTTTAAATATCCAAATGAAATTGGTCCAGGTATATATGATGTTCATTCGCCTAGTATACCAAATATAAAATGGATGACTACATTATTAAAAAAAGCTATAAATTATGTTCCAATACAAAGGTTATGGGTGAATCCTGATTGTGGATTAAAAACAAGAGATTGGAAAACTACGAAGTTATCATTAAAAAATATGGTTAAAGCAGCAAAAATTATTAGACAAGATTATAATTAGTAATATAATTAAAAAAACGATAGTATTTTAATTAATGCGTCGTTTTTTTAATTATATTACTAATTATAATCTTGTCTAATAATTTTTGCTGCTTTAACCATATTTTTTATAAAAATAAAGTAACAAATTTTGTAATTATTTTACAGTAATCATTAGTTAAACATTATATTTTAATAGTTAGCATTACGATACATTATTTTGGAATTTAGTAATTTAGATATACATTTCTAAACGTTATGTACAAGTGCACTGTTAAAATATTCAATATTATATTTATAAATTAGAACATTTAATATGTATATTTTAATAAAATAGAGTATTATTAAAACTTTTTATTTTTTAGTTTTTATGTTATAGAAACATAAAATTATTTATTTTCAATATAAATAATTATTTTGTTCTATAATTGTTTATTACTATTTAGTAATAAAATTAAATAACAATAATTAATTTTACAAATTACATGGAATAAGAATTATTTTGAAACTAAATGCTATTAGTTTTTATAATTTTAATACAAATAATTTATATTTTTATACTTAAAATTTTGTAATTTATCAGATATGATGTTTTATCATGGATATAAATAAATATTAAAATTTATTCGATATTTTGACTTTGTTCTCTAATTTGTTCAATGAGTACTTTAATTTCTATAACAGACGAATGAATATCAAAACTTGAAGATTTTGAAGATAGCGTATTAATTTCCCTGTTAAGTTCTTGCATGATAAAATCTAATTTACGCCCAATAGGTTCGTTATTTTCTAGTATAGAGATAGTTTTTAAAACGTGTATATCAATTCTATCTAATTCTTCTGAAATATCAGTTTTTTGTATTATAAAAAATAACTCTTGATTTAATCTATTTGGATCAATATCTATTTTTAGTTCTTCTATCTTTTCTAAGATTCTTTTTCTTTGCCATTTTACAATTTGAGTTATATTGTTTCTTATGTTGCTTACGTTATTTTTTATGAAAAATAATTTTTCTTCTATTAATTTTTTTAAATTAATACCTTCGTTTTTTCTAAATTTTAACAATTGTTTTATAGTTGCCTGAAATAATTCTAATAATTCAAAAGAAATTTTATTTACGTTATCGTTTTTTAAATTTATTACTCCCGGCCAATTTAATAAGTCAATTATATTAATTATTCCATCTGGTATATTTAATTTAATATATTTAATATATTTTACCAATTGCTTGATTAAATCTGTATTAATGGATCGATAGGGTATAATATATTTATTAGATTCAAATTGTAAACTGCATTCTATTTTACCTCGACTTAAATTGGATCTGATACATTGACGAATTAATGGTTCTAGTTCTCTAAATTCTTCTGATAGCCTAAGATTTATTTCTAAATAACGATGATTAAATGAACGAATTTCAAAAATAGCACTACCCCATTTTTTGTTAATTTTTTCTTTTGCATATCCTGTCATGCTATAGATCATAATTTAACCTCATTAAATTTAATATTAATTAATAATTTAATATATATATAAACATATCTAAAGTAATAATTTAAATTAAAAAATTTTTTTATCTTAATGTTTGAAATATCTTTTTTTCGTAAATATCATGGAAATATTGTTTTGATTAGCAGATGAAATTATTTCTTCATCTCTAATAGACCCTCCTGGTTGAATAATACAGGAAGTACCTTGTTTAGAAATAATGTCAATGCTGTCTGTAAATGGGAAAAAAGCATCAGATGCGAGAACAGAGTTTTTTAAATCTATGTTACGTTCACAAGCTTTTTTTATTGCAATTTTGATAGCATCAATACGACTAGTTTGTCCTGCTCCAATACTAATTGTTTTTAAGTTTCGAACGTAAACTATAGCATTAGATTTAAGATATTTAACAATTTTTAATGCAAACAAAGCATCGCGTTTTTCTTTTGAAGTTGGTAATTTTTTACTAACTACTTTCCAATCTTTTTGATCTATATTATTAAAACAATTGTTTTGTATTAAAAAAGCTTTGTTAATTGATTTTATATTTAATTGATTAGAACTTAAATATTCGTTAGAATATTTTAATATTCTTATATTTTTCTTTTTAGAAAGTTCTTTTAGAGCTAAATTAGTAATATCTGGAATTACAATTAGTTCTACAAATTGCGTAGCTATGATAGTTTTTGCAGTTTTTTCATTTAATTGTGTATTAAAAGAAATTATACCTCCAAATGCTGAAGTAGGATCTGAATTATAAGCAGATAAATAAGCAGAAAGATCATTTTTTGAAATCGCTGCACCACAAGGACTCCCATGTTTGATTATGACGCAAGCTGGATCATTAAATTCTTGTACGCAAGATATAGCTATATCAGCATCAGATACGTTATTGTAAGACAATGTTTTTCCTGTCATTTGAACCATATTATATTTGTGAAATAAATTTACATATAGTCCTGCTTGTTGATGTGTATTTTCTCCATATGATAAATTTTGTTTTTTTTTAAAAATGTAATTTAAATATTTAGGTAAAGAATTGAAAGTAGAATGTTTTTTTTTGGTATGTAAGTGTGAAAAATATGTGACTATATTATAATCATAATTAAAAATATACTGTAACGCAGCATGGGCTAATTCTAAACGCGTTTCATATGAAATTTGGTTATTGTTTTTTTCGATTTCTTTTACTATATTATTGTAATAATGGGGTTTAGTAACGATAGTAACATAATCATAATTTTTTGCGGCAGCACGAATTATAGTAGGTCCACCGATGTCAATAGATTCAATAATATTATTATGATTGGATTTTTTTTCATTGACTGTTTCAAAAAATGGATAAAAATTTATTATAACTAAATCTATTGGAATAATATTATATTTATTTATTATGTTTTTATCATGATCTGGACGTGCTAATATTCCAGCATATATTTTATGATGAAGTGTTTTAACTCTTCCAGACATTATTTCAGGAAAATTAGTATATTTAGAAATATCTGTAACTTTTATTCCAGAAGCTTTTAATATTTTTTTTGTTCCAGATGTAGCAAATAAATTAATGTTGTTTTGAACAAGTTTTTGAGCAAATTCTGTTATTCCAGTTTTGTCAAAAACACTAATTAATGCGTTTCGTATTGTTGTATTTTTTTTCATATGTTAAAATTTTTTATCTATGTAGTTTATTATATATTAAAATACTTTTAGTTAAGTTAAAAATATATTAATATAAAAATTAATATTATTTAATTCGTAGTTACAATATATATTGTTAATATATTATAAATTTTTTATATTTTTACTTTCATTATATAATTTTTATTGTATCTAAATAATGTTCATTATATTATTAATTATAGTTATATTAAGCATATATAAGATAGGTTTTTATATTTCAAATATTGAGTGATAATCGTATAAACTTAATTTATATAATAATTTTTACTAACGAATTGAAATGTATTATGTACTTTAATTGATATTAATTCATTGTATTAAGTTTGTTTTAATTTGATAATGGTATTAAATGACGTTATAATACTAAGTAATTTAAAGTAATAAATTTTATACTATTAAATATTTTGATGTAAATGAACATATAATATTTTAATTTTTGTGATAATTAAGAGTGCAAAAGTAATATTCTAAAATTCATTTATATATAAATATAAAATATTTTTTTAAACTGTTAATATAATTAACATTAAAAAATTAAAATTAGTTTTTTGTTTTTAATATTAATATATGTACTAAAAACAGTGTTTCACGATATGTTCTTCATGTACAACACTTCATTTTTTTTTCTAAAATAATGTATATAAAAATAAACATTTACATAAATAGCAAATGTTTATTTCTGGTTTTAATTTACAAGGTAGAATTCAATAATTCAGATAAATTGGCAGATGCTTCTTCTGCACTAATAGAAGAAGATGATATGTTATTAGAAGCTGTATTTTCTTTTCTACGACGATTTAAGCGTTTTTTATGGTAAGCATATCCTGTTCCTGCAGGAATTAATCGTCCTACAATAACGTTTTCTTTTAATCCTCTTAAATCATCTTGTTTTCCTGCTACTGCTGATTCAGTAAGTACTCTTGTAGTTTCTTGAAAAGAGGCTGCAGATATAAATGATTCTGTCGCAAGAGAAGCCTTAGTAATTCCTAACAAGTCTCTTGAGAATGTTGCTAATATTTTTCTTTTCTCGTTGAGTTTTTTATTAGATACTTTTACTCGGGAATATTCAACTTGTTCTCCGTTCAAAAATTCTGAGTGTCCAGATTGAATAATAGTGGCTTTGCGTAACATTTGTCGTATTATTACTTCGATATGTTTATCATTGATTTTGACTCCTTGAAGACGATATACTTCTTGCACTTCATTTACAATATATTTTGTTACGGCTTGAACACCTCTTAACCTCAAAATATCATGAGGAGATTCTGGCCCGTCAGATATAATGTCACCTTTTTCAACTCTTTCTCCTTCGAAAACGTTTAATTGTCTCCATTTTGGAATCATTTCTTCATAAGAATTATTGCCATCGTATGGTGTAATAATTAATCGATTCTTCCCTTTAGTATCTTTTCCAAAGGAGATAAAACCGCTAATTTCAGCTAAAATAGCTAGTTCTTTTGGGCGACGTGCTTCAAAAAGATCAGCTACTCTTGGTAAACCCCCCGTAATATCTTTTGTACCTCCTGATTCTTGAGGGATTCTAGCTAAAGTATCTCCTGATCTAATTTTAATGTTATTATCAATTTGTACTATTGCTTTTCCTGGCAAAAAATATTGTGCTGGCATGTCAGTTCCAGTAATTAATACATCATTGTTATTAGAATCAATAACTTTTAATGATGGTCTTAAATCTTTTCCAATTGTTGTTCGCTCTGATGTATCTAAGATAACTATAGATGTTAAACCTGTTAATTCGTCAGTTTGCCGAGTAATGCTTTGCCCGTCAATCATATCGATGAATTTGACATATCCATTTACCTCAGAAATTACTGGAATGGTGTGAGGATCCCATTTTGCTACTATTTCTCCTGGTTTTACTTTTTCTTTATCTTGTTTGGCCAATATAGCTCCGTATGGAACTTTATAACTTTCTTTAGTTCTTCTAACTTCATCAATAACCTGTAATTCGACGTTACGAGAAGTAATAATTATTTTTCCTTCTGAATTAATTACAGATTTAGCATTGTTTAGTTTTATATTTCCAAAATTTTTAACTTGTATGTTAGATTCTGTTGCAGCTCTAGAAGCAGCACCTCCAATATGAAAGGTACGCATTGTAAGTTGTGTACCTGGTTCTCCAATAGATTGTGCGGCAATAACTCCAATTGCTTCACCTTTTTCAACTATTTTTCCCCTAGCTAAATCTCTTCCATAGCAATGAGCACATACACCAAAATTTGTTTCGCAATTAACAACTGATCTTACTTTTACGCTGTCTATAGAATTTTTTTCTAAAATATCACACCATTTTTCGTTTAATAATGTATTTCTAGGTATTAGTATATTAGCAGAATAAGGTTTTAGTATGTTGTTTACTGTTACACGACCTAACACTTTTTCTCTTAACGGTTCTTTAACATCCCCCCCTTCTATTATAGCAGTCATAATGATACCTTCGTGCGTATTACAATCTTCTTCAGTAACTACTAAATCTTGGGCTACATCAACTAAACGACGAGTTAAATATCCTGAGTTAGCAGTTTTTAAAGCAGTATCAGCTAAGCCTTTGCGTGCACCGTGAGTGGAAATAAAATATTGTAATACATTAAGTCCTTCTCTGAAATTAGCTGTAATAGGTGTTTCAATAATAGATCCGTCTGGTTTAGCCATTAATCCTCTCATTCCGGCTAATTGCCGAATTTGAGCTGCAGATCCTCTAGCACCTGAATCTGCCATCATAAAAATATTATTGAAAGAAGTTTGTTTTATGATTTTTCCTTCTTTATTAGCTACTAATTCTGTGGACAAATTTTTCATCATAGCTTTTGCAACACGTTCGTTAGCAGTTGCCCAAATGTCAATAACTTTGTTATATCTCTCACCTGCAGTAACTAATCCTGATTGGAATTGATCTTGTATTTCTGCTACTTCGATTTCTGCTTCTGTAATAATGTCAGCTTTTTTTTCTGGGATGACCATGTCATCAATTCCAACTGATGCACCTGATCGTGCAGCATACGCAAATCCTGTATACATAATTTGATCTGCAAAATATACAGTTGATTTTAATCCTAATATTCGATAACAAGTATTAAGCATAGTAGAAATCGATTTTTTTCCTAATGTTTGGTTTACTATAGAAAAAGGTAATCCTTTAGGTACAATCATCCATAAAATTGCTCTTCCTACAGTAGTACTTATAATTTTTTTTTGTTTTAAAAGGTTTTTATTTTCTGCGAAACTATATTCTGAAATTCGAACTTTAACTTTAGCATGAAGTTTAGCTAATCCCATACGATATATTCTTTCAGCTTCATTTGGACTATTTAATATCATACCTTCTCCTTTGGCATTTATCTTTTCTCGAGTCATGTAATATAGTCCTAATACAACATCTTGAGAAGGTACAATGATGGGTTCCCCATTAGCAGGCGATAAAATATTATTCGTAGACATCATTAAAGATCGTGCTTCCAATTGAGCTTCTAATGTTAGTGGTACATGTACAGCCATTTGATCTCCATCAAAATCTGCATTATATGCTGCACATACTAGTGGATGCAATTGTATAGCTTTACCTTCTACTAAAACTGGTTCAAAAGCTTGAATTCCTAATCGATGCAGAGTAGGTGCTCGATTAAGTAATACTGGATGTTCGCGAATAACTTCGTCTAAAATATCCCACACAATAGATTCTTCACGTTCTACCATTTTTTTAGCTGCTTTAATTGTAGTAGCTAATCCTTGTATTTCTAGTTTTCCATAAATAAATGGTTTAAATAATTCTAAGGCCATTTTTTTAGGTAAACCACATTGATGCAAACGTAAATAAGGTCCAACAGTAATTACTGATCTTCCTGAATAATCTACTCTTTTCCCTAGTAAATTTTGTCTAAATCGACCTTGTTTTCCTTTAATCATATCAGACAATGATTTAAGTGGACGTTTATTTGATCCTGTTATAGCTTTACCTCTTCTACCATTATCTAATAATGCATCTACTGCTTCTTGCAACATTCTTTTTTCATTTCTAACGATAATATCAGGTGCTGACAATTCTAATAAACGTTTTAAACGATTGTTTCTGTTGATAACTCTACGATATAAATCATTTAAATCAGATGTAGCGAATCGTCCTCCATCTAATGGAACTAATGGTCTCAGATCAGGCGGTAAAATAGGTAACGCATTTAATATCATCCATTCAGGTTTATTATGCGAGTGTATAAATGATTCTAATAATTTAATTCGTTTTGTTAGTTTTTTTCTTTTTGTTTCGGAATGACTGTTATGTAATTCTTTTCTTAAGGTTTCACATTCTGGTATTAAATTTATATTAGTTAATAACGCTTGTATTGCTTCTGCACCCATTTGCGCATTAAATTCATCTCCAAATTCTTCTAATGCATTTAAATATTGTTCTTCAGTTAGAATCTGATTTTTTTCAAGATTAGTAATTCCTTCTTCAATTACAACATAAGATTCAAAGTAAAGAACTCTTTCAATATCGCGTAATGGCATATCTAGCAATATTCCTATCCTGGATGGTAAAGATTTTAAAAACCAAATATGCGCAATTGGTGAAGCCAATTCGATATGTCCCATGCGTTCTCTGCGAACTTTGCTTTGAGTAACTTCAACACCACATTTTTCGCAAATTACTCCACGGTGTTTTAATCTTTTATATTTTCCGCATAAACATTCGTAATCTTTTATTGGACCAAAAATTCGCGCGCAAAATAATCCATTTCTTTCTGGTTTGAAGGTTCTATAATTAATAGTTTCTGGTTTTTTAACTTCTCCAAACGACCAAGAGCGAATCATATCTGGAGAAGCAAGAGCAATTTTTATTGCATCAAATTCATCAGTTTTAATTTGTGATTTTAAAATTTTTAATAAATCTTTCACGAATTAGTTCCCGGAAAAGTGAAATATTTGAAGATAATTACACTAGATAATAAGATATTGTAAAACGTTAATTTTGTATTTTTAATCATTTTCTAATTCTATGTTAATTCCTAAAGATCTGATTTCTTTTAATAAAACATTAAAAGATTCGGGCATTCCTGGTTCCATTTTATAATTTCCATCTACTATGTTTTTATACATTTTAGTTCTTCCACTAACATCGTCTGATTTTACTGTTAGCATTTCTTGTAAAGTATAAGCAGCGCCATAAGCTTCTAGAGCCCAGACTTCCATTTCTCCGAATCTTTGTCCTCCAAATTGGGCTTTTCCACCTAATGGTTGCTGAGTGACTAGACTATAAGATCCAGTAGATCTTGCATGCATTTTGTCATCTACAAGGTGATTAAGTTTTAGCATATACATGTAACCCACAGTTACTGGTCTTTCAAATTTTTCACCGGTTCGTCCATCAAAGAGAGTTATTTGTCCAGAAGAAGGTAAATTGGCTAATTTTAATAATTCTTTTATTTCATTTTCTCTTGCTCCATCAAAGACAGGTGTTGCAATAGGCATACCATGTCTAAAATTTTGTGCTAAACATAGTATTTCATCATCGGAAAAAGTGTTTAAATTAACTTTTTGTCGGATGTGTTCACCTAAATTAAAGGCTTTTTGGATAAAATTTCGAATATTTGCAATAGAATCATTTTTTTCCAACATTTCATTGATTTTATCTCCTATTCCTTTTGACGCTAGTCCTAAATGAGTCTCTAAAATTTGTCCAATGTTCATTCTAGATGGAACTCCTAAAGGATTTAATACAATATCTATAGGTACTCCGTTTTGATCATATGGCATGTCTTCTATAGGATTAATTTTTGAAATTACTCCTTTATTTCCATGACGTCCAGCCATTTTGTCACCAGGTTGAATTTGTCTTTTTACTGCTAAATAAACTTTAATAATTTTTAAAACTCCAGGAGTTAAATCATCTCCCTGAGTAATTTTTTTATGTTTAATTTCTAATTTTGTTTCAAATTCTTTTTTAAGATCGTCGTATTGCGAAGATAGTTGTATTAATTTTGTTTGATTTTTTTTGTCATTTACAGAAATTTTTAACCATTCTTTTTTAGATAATTTATTTAAGTTATTTATGTCCATTCCTGACGATAATAGAATTGATTTTATTTGGTTAAATATGCTGAATTCAAATATTTTAAATTCTTCTGTTAAATCTTTTTTAATTTTTTGAAGTTGCATATTTTCTATTTTTAGTGCTCTATTATCTTTTTCTACTCCGTCTCGAGTAAATACTTGTACATCAATAACTGTTCCAGATACTCCATTAGGAACCCTTAAAGAAGAATCTTTGACATCGGAAGCTTTTTCTCCAAATATAGCTCTTAATAATTTTTCTTCTGGCGTTAATTGTGTTTCACCTTTTGGAGTTACTTTTCCGACTAAGATATCTCCTCCATTTACTTCAGCTCCGATGTAGACAATACCTGATTCATCTAATTTAGATAGTGCAGCTTCTCCTACGTTAGGTATATCTGATGTGATTTCTTCAGATCCTAATTTGGTATCTCTAGAGATACATGCTAATTCTTGAATATGAATTGTAGTAAATTTATCTTTTTGAACAACTTTTTCTGAAATTAAGATAGAGTCTTCAAAGTTATATCCATTCCAAGGCATGAAAGCTACGCGCATGTTTTGTCCTAAAGCTAGTTCTCCTAAATCGGTTGATGGACCATCTGCTAATACATTTCCTTTTTCTATTTTTTCTCCTAAAGATACACATGGTATTTGATTTATACATGTGTTTTGATTAGATCTAGTGTATTTTGTAAGGTTATAAATATCTATGCCTGCTTCTCCAGGAAGCATTTCTTCTGTATTAACTTTAATGACAATTCTAGATGCATCTATATATTTAATTATTCCGCCTCTTTGAGCTATTTCTGTTACTCCTGAGTCAATAGCTACAGTTCGTTCCATTCCAGTTCCTATTAATGGTTTGTCTGATATAAGTGTAGGAACTGCTTGTCGTTGCATATTAGCACCCATCAGAGCTCTATTAGCATCATCGTGTTCCAAAAATGGAATTAATGATGCACCCACAGAGACTATTTGCTGAGTAGACACGTCCATATAGTTCACTTGATTTTTATGGAATAAACTAGATTCGCCTTTATATCTACATGTTACTAAATCGTCCGTAAAACAACCATTTTCATTTGAGTTAGTGTTGGCTTGTGCAATGATAAAATTTCCTTCTTCAATAGCAGAAAGATATTCTATTTCATTAGTTATGGTTCCTTCTTTTACTTTTTGATAGGGAGTTTCTAAAAAACCATATATGTTTGTTCTTGCATACACAGATAAAGAATTTATTAAACCTATATTCGGTCCTTCTGGGGTTTCAATTGGACATACTCGACCATAATGTGTAGGGTGTACATCTCGCACTTCAAATCCAGCTCTTTCTCTAGTTAACCCACCTAGTCCTAATGCAGAAATACGGCGTTTATGTGTAATTTCTGATAATGGGTTGTTTTGATCCATAAATTGAGATAATTGACTAGATCCAAAAAATTCTTTTATAGCGGCTGAAATTGGTTTAGCATTAATCATGTCTTGAGGCATGAGTAAGTCTAAATCTCCTAAAGATAGTCTTTCTTTCACAGCTCTTTCAACTCGTATTAATCCTATTCTAAATTGATTTTCTGCCATTTCTCCTACTGATCTTATTCTTCTATTTCCTAAATGATCAATATCATCAACATTTCCTTTTCCATTTCTAATATCAATCAATTTTTTTATTACATCGATAATATCTATTTTACTTAAAGTTCCTTTCCCTTCTATTTTTGTTCTTAGTAAAGAACGATTAAATTTCATCCGTCCAACTGATGAAAGATCATATCTTTCTTCAGAAAAAAATAGATTTTCAAATAAGTTTTCTGCAGCATCACGTGTTGGAGGTTCTCCAGGACGCATCATTCGATAAATTTCAATTAATGCGCTAGGTCGATCTTGTGTAAGATCTATTTTTAATGTTTCAGAAATGTATGGTCCATGATCTAAATCGTTAGTAAATATTGTTTGAATTTCAGAATAGCCATTTAATTTTAATTTTTTAATTATTTCAGTATTGAGTTCAGAGTTAGCTTGTACAATAATATCTTTGGTTTTTTTATTATAATAATTTTTCGCTGATATTTTTCCTACTAAGTATTCTATTGGTACTTCTATAGAAGTAATATTATCTTTTTTTAATAAATTAATGTGTCGAGCAGTAATACGTTGGCCTTTTTTTATGTAAGTTTTATTTTTGCTGTTAAAATCAAAAGTTGCAGTTTCTCCACGTAATCTTGTAGGAATTAACTCCATTATGATTTTTTTAGGAAACATTTTAAAAATATTTTTTTTAAAAAATATATTCAAAATTTCTTCTGTAGTGAAATTCAATGCTCTTAAAAGAATACTTACAGGTAGTTTTCTCCGTCTATCAATACGAATAAATAAGTGGTCTTTTGGATCAAATTCGAAATCTAACCATGACCCTCTATATGGAATAATGCGTGCATTATATAAGACTTTTCCTGATGAATGTGTTTTTCCTTTATCGCTATCAAAAAATACGCCTGGACTTCGATGTAATTGAGATACTACAACTCTTTCAGTTCCATTGATGATGAATGTTCCATTTTTTGTCATTAATGGAATTTCTCCCATGTATACTTCTTGTTCTTTAACGTATCTAATTGTTTTTTCTAACGTTTCGCGTTCATATATGATTAGGCGTAATTTTACGCGCAGTGGTGCTGAATAAGTAGTACCTCGAGTTTGGCATTCTTTTACGTCAAAAATAGTATTTCCTAAATGATAGTCTATATATTGCAATTCAGCGTGACCATTATAACTAGTAATTGGAAATATTGAACGAAATGCAGCTTCTAATCCATGTAAACCGTTAGGATCTTGTTTTATAAATTTTTGGAAAGAATTGAGTTGAATAGAAAGAAGGTATGGTATATCAAGCACTTGTGGACGTTTGCCGAAGTCTTTGCGAATACGTTTTTTTTCAGTATAAGAGTAAACCATAGGATTCCCTGATTAGTTCATAGAATTATTATTATACTTTTACAAATAACTATAGTAATTTTGAATTTTTCCAAAAATCTTTTTTTGTGAATTACATGTTGTTTATAAAATAAAGGATAATAAAGTAATTGTATAACTCAAGAATGTTATAAATATTAAAAGGTAATTGTAAATTTTAAACAATTAAACGGAAAAGGCTGGTGACTTAGAATCACCAGCAAATAATGTACATAATCTAAATCAATAATTTAAAAAATTTTTTTTATTTAATTTCTACTTCAGCACCTGTTTCATCTAAAATTTTTTTTAAAGATTCAGCCTCTATTTTAGTGATGCGTTCTTTAATTACAGTAGGGGCTGATTCTACTAGATCTTTTGCTTCTTTTAACCCTAAGCCAGTAGAACTTCTTACAGCTTTTATAACTGATACTTTATTTCCACCAATTGATTTTAATATAATGTCAAATTCTGTTTTTTCTTCTACGGGTTTTGTAATTGAAGAAGATAAAGAATTTATAGATGACTCAGCTGATACACCAAATTTTTTTTCCATGTCAGAAATTAATTCGATAACATTTTTTACTGACATTTCTGATATGGCTTCTAAAATTTGCTCTTTTGTTATGGACATGGTATTTATTCCTAATAATACCCAAAAATAGTTTTAAATGTTATTTCTCAGAATATAAATTATATTCTATTTTTTATTTTTTAATTGTTTTATAGATACAAGAATTTGTATTAACTTTCCTATAGCTGTTGTTTTCATAACTATCATTAATCTACTAATTACTTCTTTATATGTAGGTATATCTGCTAGTTCACCAATGTTGCATGAAGGTAGTATTTTTCCTTTAAAGACAGCTCCAAGAATTTTAAAGTTAGTATTGTTTATGGAGAACTCTCTAAAAAGTCTTGCAGCACTTCTTGGATGATCTATAGAGTAACCAATTAACACAGGACCGATGAGTAGTTCTTTCAAACATTCAAATTGAGTATTTTTAATGCCTAAATTAACTAAAGTATTTTTAAAAACTCCTAATGTTACTCCTACTTTTCTAGCTAATACTCGTAATTCAGTTATATTATTTACTTTTATATTTCTTGAATCAGCGATAACTATTGATAATGCTTTTTTAGTTATATTATGAATTTTAGAAACTATTTCTTTTTTTTTTGGAAAGTTTAGTACCATTAATTTATGTACTCCTAAATTTAGTTAATACTGTAAAACAACATTATTCTGAATAGGAATTACATATAAAAAAGTTAACCTTTTAATTGATATATTTTTGAAATATTTTATTATTTTGACTAATTAACAAAAAAAAATTAAACTGTATATTTTAATGTTAAGATAAAATAAACATTATTTAAATGTTTTAATCTGAAAATATTAATTACGCATATTAATTTAGACATGAATTTTTTCATTATAGAGAACTTTTCTTTTATCGTAAAGTAAAAATCAGTTAACTATTTATCTTAAATTGTTGCAGTTAATGCAAATTCCTAAACTCATAGTTGTAGAAATAGTTATTTTTTTAATATATGGACCTTTTGAATTTTTAGGTTTTGAATTTTGTAAAGCTGCTATTAAGGAATGAAAATTGTCTTGTATTTTATTATTTGCAAAATTAATTTTTCCTATTGTAGTATGTATAATTCCATTTTTATCATTTTTATAGTTTATTTGACCATTTTTAGCATTCGTAATTGCTGTTTTAATATCATCAGTAACTGTTCCTAATTTTGGATTGGGCATTAAACCGCGAGGTCCAAGTATGGGTCCTAACGTATTTACAATACGCATGACATCTGTGGAAGCAATTGCAATGTTAAAATTTATATTTCCAATTTTAATTTTTTCTATTAAATCATGTAATCCTACGTATTCTGCACCACATTTTTTTGCAATATTAATATTAGCTCCTTGAGTAAAAACTGCTATAGTGACAGATTTTCCTGTTCCATGGGGTAATATAGTACTATTACGAATGTTTTGATCAGATTTTTTAGGATTAATACCTAAATTAATAGATACATCTACGCTTTCATTAAATTTAGAAGTTGCTATTTTTTTGAGTAGTGTAATACCTTCCTCAATATCATAATTTTTTTTTTCTTCCACTAAACTGTGCATTATTTTCATTCTTTTAGTTTTTTTTTTCATTTATTTTCCTTGATAGTTAAACCCATAGAACGAGCTGTTCCTATAATTGATTTAGTTATATTTTTAATATTAGATCCTGTCATATCGATTTCTTTTACTTTAGCAATGTCTACTGCTTGTTGATAAGTTATTTCTCCTACTTTTTCTGTATTAGGTTTAGAAGAACCAGATTTAATTCCTGCGGCTTTTTTTAATAAAATAGAAGCAGGTGGTGTTTTGGTAATAAAAGAAAAAGATCGATCTGAATATACAGTAATTATAGTAGGAATAGGTAATCCTTTTTCTAAATTATTAGTTTTTTCATTAAATGATTTGCAAAATTCCATAATATTGAGACCTTTTTGTCCTAAAGCTGGTCCTACTGGAGGACTAGGATTAGCCATACCAGCTGAAACTTGTAATTTAATATAAGCTTGTATTTTTTTAACCATGATAATTTTCTCACTATTTAAATATATAAATTAATTACTTTCATATTTTTAAAGTAAATAAGTAATAAATGCGTATATTAATATATTTTTGATACAAGATATGTTAGAAGATGTAGGTTTTTACTTTAAGTTAATTATAGCAAGTAGCAATTTTTATTAAACATATAGTTGGTTTTTTAAAATTTTTTATAGTTTAATATTAATTTTTTTTAACCTGACAAAAATCTAATTCTACAGGAGTAGATCTTCCAAATATAGAAACTGATACTTTTAATCTATTTTTTTCATAGTCTACTTGTTCTACTATTCCATTAAAATCTGAAAATGGACCATCATTCACTCTAACCATTTCTCCGGGTTCAAATAATGTTTTAGGTCGTGGTTTGTCTCCGATTTGTTTTAGTCGATTTATGATAATATTTACTTCTTTATCACTAATGGGAGAAGGTTTATCTGAAGTTCCTCCTATAAATCCTAACACGCGAGGTATACTTCGAATTAAATGCCAACTAGAATCGTTCATAGTCATTTGAATTAAAACATATCCAGGAAAAAACTTATATTCGCTTTTTTTACGCTGTCCTGCTTTAATTTCTACAACTTCTTCAGTTGGTACCATTACGTCTCCAAATAAGTTTTCCATATTATGCAATTTAATATGTTCGCGTATTGATTGTGCCACGCGTCCTTCAAAACCAGAAAAAGCCTGCAATACGTACCAGCGTTGTTTTTGATTCTTATACATATTATAACCTTAAACTAGTTACGAATGATACAAATTGGATTAAAATATTATCTAATCCCCATAAACTTAAGGATATGATGAAAGTTGCAATTATTACGATCACTGTAGTATGAAATGTTTCTCTTAAATTAGGCCAAGTAATTTTTTTTATTTCTTTTTTTGATTCATAAATTAACAAAAAAAATTTTTTTCCTTGTTTTGTTAGATATAATATTCCTGTAGTCAAACTAATTAAAGATATTATTATGATTACGCGTAACAATAAAGATAAGTTAGTGCAATAGTAATTTATAAAAGTTAATAATATTAACGTTCCTATGCTAAACCACTTAATTATTTCTAAAAAATAAGAATTTTTATAGAATTCGATTATTTTGGTCATTTGTCATCCTATAATATTAATTATATATAATTATATTGCATGGTAATACGATAACATTTTTCTATTATAAGGAACAATAATAAAGATATTTTTATTGAAATGGATTTAACTTTTGATTTGTTAGTGGTAATGATTCAATCATTATATAGCTTTTTATATGAATATAAATTTATTATATACAATAAAAATCATAATTTTAATATATTTAAGTGGTGTTTGGTTATAAAATACGTAAAATATTTCGGAATGATACTTAGATATTTTTATAAAAATAGTTATTTTATAAAAGTATAGATTTTCTAATAATATTTTGCTGATACCCAGATTTAAACTGGGGACCTCACCCTTACCAAGGGTGTGCTCTATCTAACTGAGCTATATCAGCAGGCGATTTTTTAGCGAGCAGCGGGAATCGAACCCGCATCATCAGCTTGGAAGGCTGAGGTAATATCCATTATACGATGTTCGCAAATAAAATATTCTTTATTATGGTGGGAGAAGGATTCGAACCTTCGAAGTCTATGACGGCAGATTTACAGTCTGCTCCCTTTAGCCACTCGGGAATCCCACCAATGTTAATTATTTGATGAACTATTTTGCCGGCTACCGGAATCGAACTGGTGACCTACTGATTACAAGTCAGTTGCTCTGCCTGCTGAGCTAAACCGGCATTTACGATTAACATATTACGTATAGATTTAATTTTATGCAATAAAAATTTGATAATAATTCTATATTATTTTTTGCGTAAATAAATTACATATAAATTTATAACTAATTTAAATAATTATTTTAAAAAATACTTGGTTTATGAAATAATATTTTTATCTACGTACTTAAACGTTGAAATTAAATTTTCATGATAATTTTTACTTTGAATTCTAATATCGATCATGTTCTACATTTTTTAGTTAGAGATATTATGTGTCATGATTTAATATACACAAAAAATTTTACAAAAAAGCATAAAATACCCTATATTATAGGCATTTCGGGAAGTGTAGCATCTGGAAAAAGTACTATTTCTCAATGGTTACGTATCATATTACAACAATATTTTATTAAAAAAACTATTTCTGTAATCAATACAGATAGTTTTTTATATCCTAATAAAGTTTTAAATACATTAGGATTAATGTCGCAAAAAGGATTTCCTATAACGTATAATATTGATTTTTTAGTGAGGTTTTTCTTAGATGCAAAGTCAGGCGTTGCAAATATGATTATTCCTGTATATTCTCATTTTTTTTATGATATAATTCCTAATTATCATAGAGTTATTTATGCATCAGACATTTTTATTATAGAAGGTTTGCATATTTTATGTCCTTTTTTATATAAAAGAAAAGATTTGAGTTACCTATCGAATATTTTTAATTTTTCTATTTATATTGATGCAAATGATACCTCATTAATTGGATGGTATCTGAGTCGTTTTCTGAAATTAAAACATATGTCGCAATCTCATTCTAGCTCTTTTTTTAATTTTTATTCTCACATGTCTTATAAAGAAGTTATCAATAGCGCTATGGAGGTATGGTATAATACTAATTATAAGAACTTAAAACAATATATTTCACCTACGAAAAGATATGCTGATTGTGTTATAAAAAAACGGTGTAATCACAGTATTGATTGTGTTCAATTTAAAAATATGAACTAGTGTTAATGCAGTTAAATGTTTTTCTGATATAATACTAAATTTTATAGTTTGAGTATAGATTATATTATAACATTCCAAATGATTCAAAAATTGACTTTTATATAGAATTAATTTTTTAGTAATTATTTTTTATAATTTTAATTTCTGGTTCAAGAGTAATGTCAAATTTTTTCTTGACCCTTTTTTGTATGATATCAGCAAGAATTAATACGTCTTTTCCTGTAGCTTTATTTTTGTTAATTAATATTAATGCTTGTTTTTTATATACTTGCGCTCCACCAATTGAATATTCTTTTAATTGACATTTTTCGATTAACCATCTTGCTGAAATTTTTATATTGTCATTGTTTTCAGGGTAATAATGTAAATTTTTATATTTAGATAATAACTTTTTTGCATGTTTTTTGTTAACAATAGGATTTTTAAAAAAACTACCAGCATTTCCAATTACTTTTGGATCGGGTAGTCTGTTTTTTCTTATTTCTTTGATATAATTAAATATTTCATGAGCAGTTGTAGTTTTTTGATTTAGGTTTTTTAAGGATAAGTGGAAAGTATTTGGGCTCCATTTTTTTGGTAATTTTATTCCAACGGCTAAAACAATGTAATTATAATAATTTGTATTTTTAAAAATACTATTACGGTATTTAAATATACAGTTTTGAGCTTTTATTTTAATTGTATTTAGTAAGTCTAAAGAAAAGATTTCTACATAATGGCATATATCTTTAAACTCTAGTCCATATGCTCCTATATTGTTTATTGGAGCTGCTCCTACTGTTCCAGGAATAAATGCTAAATTTTCTAATCCATAAATTCCTATTTTAAGCATGTATGTGACTAAATGATGCCAATTTACTCCTCCTTTGACATATATTAGCCAGTGTTTTTTTGTTTCTGTAATCTGGATACCAGTCATTTTATTAATGGCTACCGTACCATTATAATTTTCAGAAAATAGTGTATTACTACCTTCTCCTAAAAATAAAAAAGATGTTTTTTTTTACATGAATTCCATTCTTTAATAAGTGTATTTATGTTTTTTATTATAATAATTTTTTTGGCATATACATTGATTTGGAATGTATGAAATTTTTTTAAAGATTGATTTTTCATATGTTATTTTTTGGTTTTCATCTGTACTTTTAAACTAAATTTTAGAAATGCTAACTTTAGATAATGGGTATTTGTTTGAAATCTATTATGAAATTGTAGTTGTGTTTAGTATAATTATATCATATTAAATATAACCCGGTTGTGTTTTTTATAAGTTGTTTAAAATATATTATTTTTATGAAAACGTATAAAATTAATATTTTTTCAAATCTTTATTTTTTTGATATTTTAATGATACATATGACATAAAATTTTAATTTTTTAAATCATTCAGTTTCAAAAGGAATTATAGTATGCATTTATTGAATTCGCGTTATTATGAAGTATTAAATGAGTATTTAGTAAATTTTCATGGTAAAATAAGTGTTTCTTTTGAATTATTTCCTCCTAAAAATCAGACTGCACAGAAAACTTTGTGGAATACAATTAATCAATTAAAATTTTTACATCCCGTTTTTTTTACAGTGACGTGTGGTGCTTTTCTAGGAGAAAGAAATCGCACATATGATGTTGCGAATGAAGTAAAGAATCAAACTGGAATTGAAACAGTTCCTCATCTTACTTGCGCTGGATTAACTAAAGATGAATTAGTTATAATTGCAAAAAAGTATTGGAACGGTGGTTTTCATCATATTTTAGCTCTAAGAGGAGATATTGAGAATTACAAAGATCAGTCTAAAATGTATGCTGTTGATTTAATAAAATTGTTAAAAAGTATAGCTGATTTTGATATTTCTGTCGCTGCTTATCCAGAAGTACATCCTGAAGCTTGTAATGCGCATTTCGATTTAGTGAATTTAAAGAAAAAAATTGATGCTGGTGCTAATCGTGCTATTACTCAATTTTTTTTTAGCGTAGATCACTTTTTACGTTTTCGAGACTTATGTGTGAAAAATGGCATTACTATAGACATTATTCCAGGCATTTTTCCTATTATTAATTTTCAACAGTTATGTAATTTTTCTAAAATTAGTAATGTGACAATTCCAAAGTGGATTTATCATATGTTTGATGGATTGGAAAATAATTTTGAAATAAGTAAAATTATAGGTGCAAGTATTACTATAGATATTGTAAAAGTTTTGTATAAAGAAGGGATAAGAAATTTTCATTTTTATACTTTAAATAAGTCAGAAATAGTTATTTCTGTTTGTCATATATTAGGATTGAAGTACAAGTTTTTATAAAATCTTCATGGCAGATAATTTTATATATATTTTTATTTAATATTTATTAATTTATTTAGTTTTATTTTTTTATAAAATTGAGTTTATTTTAGGGTAGATTACGCTATGCATTTTTAAATTTCTAATTTAAAAATATGATTTATTAAAGAGATAGCATGTTTCAATTATTTCTTCGCGATAGCTATTAATATAATACAACTATTTTCATGTTTATAGGTATTAGGGTTCTTGCATAAGTGGTATATGGTTTATGTATTATGTTATGTTTGTATTATGATTGTCATATGTCATAAATATTCTTGATATTCATATTTTTGTAAAAACGATTATGTTTATTGCAAAATTTGTTTTAATATTTTCAACTTAAATTATAGTATTTTAATAATTGAGGTTTATAATGATTAATAATAAAATAGTTAGTAAAGTAGTACTAGCTTATTCAGGTGGATTAGATACATCAGCTATTATTCCTTGGATTAAGGAAAACTATCATTCAAATGTAATTGCTTTCGTGGCTGATGTGGGTCAGTCTCCCAATGATCTAGATAGCATTGAGAAAAAAGCATTACAGTCTGGGGCATCGCAATGTATTATTGTTGATTTAAAGGAAGAATTTGTAAAAGATTATGTTTATCCGGTATTACAAACTGGAGCATTATATGAAGGAAATTATTTGTTAGGAACAGCTTTAGCTCGTCCAATTATAGCAAAAGCTCAAGTTGAACTTGCATTAAAGTTAGGAGCTGATAGTGTATGTCATGGAGCAACTGGAAAAGGTAATGATCAGGTTCGTTTTGAAACAACATATGCTGCATTAGCACCTCATTTAAAAATTATTGCTCCTTGGAGAGAATGGAGTTTGCGTTCGCGGGAAGAATTATTATTTTATTTAAAAAAAAGAAATATAGAAACAACTGCTACTCTTAATAAGATTTATAGCAGAGACGAAAATGCATTGCATATTTCAACAGAAGGTGGAATTCTTGAAGATCCATGGAATCAATGTAAAAAAGATTGTTGGGTATGGACTGTAGATCCTAAAGATGCACCGAATACGTCTGAAATTGTTTCTTTGATAATAAAAAATGGTTGCGTAATGGCTGTAAACGATATTTATTTAACTCCATTACAGTGT
The DNA here is from genome assembly GCA_039830025.1 of Buchnera aphidicola (Kaburagia rhusicola ensigallis). NCBI lineage: Bacteria > Pseudomonadati > Pseudomonadota > Gammaproteobacteria > Enterobacterales > Erwiniaceae > Buchnera > Buchnera aphidicola. The sequence goes on from CP140040.1 coordinate 52,086, forward strand.
TTAAAAAAATTAAACGAAATAGGATCAAAACATGGAATTGGTCGTGTTGATATAATTGAAAATCGATTAATAGGTATGAAATCAAGGGGATGTTATGAAACTCCAGGAGGCACAATAATATTTTGCGCATTACGTGCTATTGAGCAATTGGTATTAGACAAGGATAGTTTTAAATGGAGACAAATGCTTGGATTGGAAATGTCATATGTCATTTATAATGGAAATTGGTTTAGTCCTATTCGTAGATCTCTTCAAGCATCAGCAACTGAATTATCTTTAGAATTAAATGGAAAGGTCATACTAGAATTGTATAAAGGAACAGTTACTCCTATTCAGAGATCTTCTCCTAATTCTTTATATTCTAAAGATTTCGCTACATTTGGTATGGATAATGTTTATCACCAATCTGATGCGCATGGTTTTATAAAATTGTTTTCTTTATCTTCCAGACTACGAGCAATAAATAATAATTCTTGTTAGTTTATGCAAGTATTGAAAGTAAATTTATAATTTTTTAATATAATATTGTTAATGGAGCACATATAAAATGTTATGGGGAGGTAGATTTGTACATAAATCTAATTCATTTTTTAAGAAGTTTAATTCTTCTTTAAAGATTGACTATAGACTAGTAGAACAAGATATTTTTGCTTCTATATTTTGGTCTAGGTCATTGCTAGATGCTAATGTATTAACAACAGAAGAACAGAATAAAATTGAAACTGCTTTAAACATTTTATTAAAAACTGTTATTAAAAATTCTAATTTACCTTTGGAAAGTGATTTAGAAGATGTTCATAGCTGGGTTGAAAGAGAATTGATTAATATTGTAGGAGAAATTGGTAAGAAGTTACATACTGGTCGTAGTAGAAATGATCAAATTACTACTGATTTAAGATTATGGTGTAGACATAAAGTTATACTTGTGTTGCAACAAATAAAAAAATTTCAAATATCTCTTATTAAAATTGCTGAAAAAAATCAAGATATTGTTATGCCAGGATATACGCATTTACAACGAGCTCAGCCTATAACTTTTTCTTTTTGGTGTTTGGCTTATGTAGAAATGTTAAATCGAGACATTGATCGTTTAAAAGATGCACTTAAAAGGTTAAATGTTAGTCCGTTAGGATGCGGAGCTTTGTCTGGAACTTCTTGGGATATTGATCGAGAGAAATTAGCTAAGGAAATGGGATTTGCATCGGCTACTAATAATAGTCTAGATAGTGTTTCGGATAGAGATTATGTTATAGAGTTAGCATCAGTTGCATCAATTAGTATGATTCATTTATCTCGGTTTTCAGAAGATTTAATTTTTTTTAGTTCTTCTGAATCACGATTCATAACATTATCAGATGCAATAACATCAGGATCTTCTCTTATGCCTCAAAAGAAAAATCCAGATTCATTAGAACTTATAAGATCTAGATCTGGAAAAGTCATTGGTTTTTTGGTTAATATTTTAGTAATTTTAAAAGGTTTACCATTATCATATAATAAAGATATGCAAGAAGATAAAGAAGGTCTATTTAATTCTTTAGACACGTGGAGTGATTGTTTATTGATGTCTACTTTAGTTTTAGAAAATTTAGAAATTAATAATGTTGTTTGTTTACAAGCAGCACAAGAGAATTATACTAATGCAACTGAATTAGCTGATTATTTAGTAAAAAAAGGTATGACATTTCGCGATGCTCATAATATAACTGGAAAAATAGTATTGTCTGCGATAAAAAAAAATATGTCGATAGAAAATTTAGATTTGCATGTTTTAAAAAAATATTGTCATTATATTGAAAGTGATGTGTATGAATATTTGACGTTAAAATCAACCTTAAACAAGAAAAATGCAAAAGGAGGAGTTTCTTTTGATCAAATTCAAATGTCTATTAGTGAGGCGAAAAAAAAATTAAATAGTATTGAATAAACATTTAATATAGTAATGTAAATATGATATGTTTTATAACGATATTATTATTTTAAATAAAAATATTAAAGCATTAATTTTTTTTTGCGTAGTTGGTACAATATAGCTTTGTACAGTTAATGTTTAATATTAGTTGACATAATAAATTTAAATGATTTCATAATAAAATTTCATATCATATCAAATGCTTTTTCAAAAGTAGTTTTTTTGGAAAGTTAAGATAATTATTTTTAAGTGTGTTAGATAACTACATGCATATAATAAAAAAGAGTAATATTAATTCTTATAGTTATATCTTGTATTCTAAAAATACAATAACATTTGTATAAATTAAACAACATAAATAAATTTTAGCGATATACTTAGTTGTTTTATTAAAATACTTGTATGCTGTTGTTAAATTTTCATGAAATAATTTTATTAATGCAGACGTAAATCTTGATAAAGAATATCATATTACATGATATTGAAATTAAATAATGTTATTAAAAATTATCGTTTGTTTTTTAAAACAGTTTAATTTTATTTGGAGAAAATATGTTTTCTGAAGAAATCACGTTAATATGGAATCAAATTTTGTCTGAAACACAAACATTAATGGATCAAGAATTAGAATTAGCTGGTTTTTATTATGCTTATATATTAAATCATAGAAATTTTGATTCAGCATTAAGTTATATGTTATCTAATAAATTAGGAAACGAAATTGTTTCTGCTCTTTCAATACGAGATATTATAAATAAAATATATCATTTTAATCAAAGTATTGTTTTTTCAGCAGTAAAAGATATACAAGCAGCGTATAATAAAGATGTGGATATAGAATGTTATTCTATTCCATTTTTATATTTTAAAGGATTTCATGCATTACAAGCATATCGTATAAGTAATTATCTTTGGAAAAATCATCGATACGAATTAGCTATATATTTTCAAAATCAAATTTCAGTGATATTTTCAGTTGATATTCACCCTGCCACTCAAATAGGAAATGGTATTGTATTAGATCATGCTACTGGTATTGTAGTAGGAGCAGTAGATATCGCGCAAGATAATGTGGTTACCGTTCATCAACCTATTTTATTAGATAACATTAGAAGTGTGTATACCAAACGTTGTCCAATTATTAATGATGGTGTCGTAATAGGTGTAGGAGCAAAAATATTAGGCCCTATTGAAATAGGACCACGAGTGAATGTTAGTGCAAATTCCATTGTTTTGACGTCTATACCATCTAATAATGTTGTTGTCAAAGTATCTGATAAATAGCGCGAATTATTATTAATAATAATGTGAAGTATAAAGCTCTAGGTATTTTATAAAAATAGTAAAAAATTTTAAACTGCATATGGTGTTTGTATTATTCAATAATGAACAGTATGACATTTTAACAAAAATTTTACTAAGTTAAATATTAGTTTTTGGTTGATTTTTTAATATGCAATTTATGCATAAATATAATTTTTTTTGGTGTATTATTACTTATTTATTATCACAGTATAATAATCATTAAATTTAAAAAATGGCATGTTTACTTAGATCAATTACAGCTTCCTCGTTAATAGGAAGCTTTTAATGTTTCTATGATAGATTTAAATTTCAATCGTCTAAAAAACTGCGTAATATTTCTGATCGACTAGGATGCCGTAATTTTCGTAATGCTTTAGCTTCTATTTGACGTATTCTTTCGCGAGTAACATCGAATTGCTTTCCTACTTCTTCTAAAGTATGATCCGTATTCATGTCAATTCCAAACCTCATGCGTAGTACTTTCGCTTCTCGCGCGGTAAGTCCAGATAGTACGTTATGTGTAGCAGATCTTAAGCTTTCGGAAGTAGCTGAATCTAGAGGTAACTCTAGTGTAGTATCTTCTATAAAGTCACCTAAATGAGAATCTTCATCTTCTCCGATAGGGGTTTCCATTGATATCGGTTCTTTGGCTATTTTTAATATTTTTCGTATTTTTTCTTCTGGGATTAACATTCTTTCTGATAGTTCTTCGGGTGTAGGTTCTCTACCTATTGTTTGTAATATTTTCCTAGAAATTCGATTTAATTTGTTTATAGTTTCTATCATATGAACTGGTATTCTAATTGTTCTAGCTTGATCTGCAATAGATCGAGTAATAGCTTGTCTTATCCACCAAGTGGCATATGTTGAAAATTTATATCCTCTTCGGTATTCAAATTTATCTACAGCTTTCATGAGTCCTATATTGCCTTCTTGAATTAAATCTAAAAACTGCAATCCTCTGTTTGTATATTTTTTTGCGATTGAAATAACTAATCTTAAATTTGCTTCTACCATTTCTTTCTTTGCGTTTTTAGCTTTTGTTTCTCCAATAGATATTCTTTTATTTATATTTTTTATTTGATTAATAGTTAGTCCAGTTTTTTTTTCGAAATAAGTCAATTTGTTTACCATAATGTTAAATTCTTCTTTCTTTTCATTAAATTTTTCAAACCATGGTTGTTTTTTATATTTTGATAATATTGACCATATTTTTTTAGTTTTTTTTCCAAAGTAACATTGTAAAAAAAATTTTTTTGGAATTTTACAATGTTCTATACATAATTTCATTATAAGCTTTTCTTGTGTTTGAATTTGTTTCAACATAAGCCTCATATTATCAACTAAATAATCAAATTGTTTTGGAACTAGTCTAAATTGTTTAAATATTTCTGATAAATTATGAATTTCAATTAAAGAATCTTGATGACTTCTATTTTTATTTTTTATTGCATTATGGGTTATTGTATACTGATTTTTCAATTCAATAAATTTTTCTCGAGCTAATTCTGGATCGATTTGATGGCTGTGTTCATCTTGTTCGTCTAAATTATCGTGATTATTATGAATATTTTCCTCTTCTATAAATTCAGATCGTATATTTTGAGGAATAGGTGAAAACATTTCTTCTAGGTTTGGATCTATGAATCCATTAATTAGGTCAGTGAGTTTTAATTCTCCTAATTCTACTCGATTATATTGTTGTAATAAATAAGTAATGGATTCAGGATATTCTGCGACAGAACATTGCACTTGATTAATTCCATCTTCTATTTTTTTTGCTATATCAATTTCACCTTCTCGAGTTAATAATTCAACTGTGCCCATTTCTCGCATGTACATTCGAACAGGATCAGTAGTACGTCCTAATTCAGATTCTACATTGGATAATACCTGCGCTGCTGCTTCTACTGCATCTTCATCTGTATCTGTATTTCTAATTTCTTGTAATATAAGGTCATCGGCATCCGGCGCTTCTTCTACTACTTGAATACCCATATCATTAATCATTTGGATGATGTCTTCTATTTGATCTGAATTAATAACATCATTTGGTAAGTGATCATGAACTTCAGCATAAGTTAAATATCCTTGTTCTTTTCCATGAGTAACTAGTAGTTTAAGTTTTGATTGTGAGTTTTGCTCCATAAGACGATATCCAATATTGTATTGATATAGTTAATGTGTGTTAATTATATCGAAAGTAGTTTATGATATAAATGTTTTCAAATGTTTTGTAAGTTTCTTTTTAAACATTTTAATGATCGTTCATAATGTTTTGTAATATATAGGATTGTTTTAAGTGCAAAAATTATTTTATCGTTTAATATTAAATTTTTAACATGGGTTTTTAGATCATAGCCATTTTTAATAATTTATTATTACTATAATTATATTTTTGCTAATTTTTTATTAATAGACCATAATTCGTTTTTTTCGCATTTTTTTAATCCTGTTTTTCTTTCTTTGGCTATTAGTTTGTTTTTTTTATCTTCTAGTATTTTGTTATGAATATTAGATAATGAATCTAAAAATACTTGTTGTATTTTATTTGTAGAAATCATATGATTCCATTTAGCTAATTCATTTAATTTTTCAAATATTTTTGTATGTCTGTATGTTTCTAATATTTGACCAGTATTGCAATTAGGAAATTCGATACATGTTTTTACTAAGTTTAAAAAAACGGGTAATCCAGTTATATGACAGTCATTAAAGTATTTTGTTGATGGAATCACTAATGCTAATTTTGGGTTTTGTATTAAAAGCCCAATAAGAATTCGTATAGTAGTTTGTGCTATCTTTTTTTTTTCTTTATTTTTTTTAAAAGTATTATGTGTATGTGTAACAATTAATTGTTTTAAAATAGCTTGATCTGGAGCACCAATTCTGTTTCCTAATTCTTTGAGCAGATACATTTTCATAATTTTTCCAGGAATTTTGTTAATTAGATTAATAATGTTAGAACCCCAATAAGATCGTTCATTGATAGAATTTAAATTTATATTTTCAAGTAATTGGTTAAACAAAAAATTTGATAAATTTTCTGCATTATTAATACGATGTTCAAACATTTTTTTCCCTTCTTTCCTAATTATTGTATCAGGATCTTCTCCATGAGGTAAAAATATAAATTTTATATGTTTTCCATCAAAAATATAAGGTAAAGTTATATTTAAAGTTCGCCAAGCAGCTTTTTTTCCTGCAATGTCGCCATCATAACAGTATATAATAGTATTTGTAATACGAAATAATAGCTGTATTTGATAATTAGTTATGGATGTGCCTAATGAAGCAATGGAGTAATTAATGTTAAATTGAAATAACGTTATAACATCAAAGTATCCTTCTACTACTAATAATTTTTCAGGTTTTGGATTATATTTTAAAGATTCAAATAAACCATACCAGTTTCTACTTTTTTTAAATATATGCGTTTCAGGAGAATTAATATATTTAGGGGTAGAATTGTTTAGTGATCTTCCTCCGAATCCAACTATTTTTCCAATTTTATTATGAATAGGAAAAATTATTCTTCCGCGCAAACGGTCGTATTTACGCCCTTTATTATTTATAATTAATACTCCAACGTCGATTAATTCTTTAAAATTACTAGTTTGAATTTTTTTGTCCATATCATTCCAATCTATACAAGAAAAACCAATTTTAAAGTATTGAATCATGAGTTTATTTATTCCGCGATCAAGCAAATATTTATACGCATGTTTTACGTTAAATATGTTTTCATGATACATACGAGATAATTTTTCTGTTAGTAAGTACAAATTATTACGTTTTTCATAGTCAAATTTTTGACAAAGATATCTTTTTTGATATGGTACTTTAAAACCATTAATGGTCGCTAGTTCTTCTATACTTTCTATAAACGTCAGTTGTTCATAATTTATTAAAAAATCAATAATATTACCATGCGAATTGCATCCAAAACAATAATAAAATTGTTTTTCGTAACTTACTGTGAACGATGGTGTATTTTCTTGATGAAATGGACAACGTGCATTATAATTTTTTCCACTTTTTTTGAGTGGTATTCGTGTTTTAATTACATCAACGATATTAGTATGATTTAATAGTTCGTTGATAAAATTTTTTGGAATTATTCCTTTCATATTAGTGAATTGTTTTATATATATTGACCGAACTTAAAATACAGATCGGTCAGTTAATTGTTTTAATGGATAGTAAGGTTAATACATTCGAATTCGTTTTGCATTCTCTCTAGAAAGTTTTTTAGCTAAACGTTTTGTTGCAGACGCTTTTGCACGTTTTCGTTCAGTAGTAGGTTTTTCGTAAAATTCTCTTCTTCGAATTTCCGCTAAAATTCCAGCTTTTTCACAGGATCGTTTAAATCTTCTTAGAGCTACATCAAAAGGTTCGTTTTCACGTACTTTAATTATTGGCATATATTTCCTTAATGATATTAAAAGTGAATTTTTATGTTTCAAATTGTTGTAGTACGGTAATAGTTTTTGTTTTTATAAATATTAGTTTTTTATATAAAATATTTATAGGTATTAACTTGCAATATTTATATTATAGAAACAATTTTTATTTGATAGTTAACTAGTATATATGTTATGTTTGGTTTTTTTATATAATTATATTGCAATATAATATAAAGATATTAGATATATTTATGAATTGTTATTATAGCGATAAATATTTATGCGTATATTAGGTATTGAAACTTCTTGTGATGATACTGGTATTGCGATATATGATGATACCATGGGTGTTTTATCTGACAAATTATATAATCAATCACATTTCCATAATTTTTATGGTGGAGTTGTTCCGGAATTAGCATCGCGAAAACATCTTGAAGTATTAGCAATGTTAATTGAAACTATGTTTCAAGAATTTAATATTGATAAAAGTTCTATCGATGCTATTGCTTATACTGCAGGACCTGGATTAGTAGGATCTTTATTAGTTGGTGCAACTTTAGCTACTTCGTTGGCTTTTTCTTTAAATATACCTACTATTTTAGTAAATCATATGGAAGGTCATTTATTAACTCCTATGTTGGAGTGTACAAGGATAACATTTCCATTTGTAGGATTGTTGGTATCTGGTGGACATACTCAATTAATTAATGCATATGATATTGGAAAATATGAGTTATTAGGCGAATCATTAGATGATGCTGTTGGTGAAGCTTTTGATAAAATAGCTAAATTGTTAGGCTTAAATTATCCTGGAGGACCGAGTTTATCCAAATTAGCGCAATCAGGTATACCTGGATATTTCAAATTTCCTAGGCCTATAATAAATCAAAAAAACTTAAATTTCAGTTTTTCTGGATTAAAAACATTTGTTTCCAATGTTATAAGGAAAGAAAAACTGAATTTTCAAATGCGGGCAAATATTGCAAAAGAATTTGAAAATTCAGTTACAGATGTTTTAGTTGCAAAAAGTAAGCAAGCTTTGGAAAAATTGAATTATACGACTTTAGTCGTATCTGGAGGAGTCAGTGCGAACATAATATTGCGACAGAAATTAAATAGTATGAGTAAATTTTTTCATAGAAAAGTATTTTTTTCAAAACCAGAGTGGTGTACTGACAATGGTGTGATGATAGCGTATGTAGGTATGTTACGATTTAAGAAGTTTAAAAATTTTGACTTAAACATTGCTGTTTTTCCTAAATGGTCTCTTACTGATTTAAGAGTAATATAGATATTTAAAATAATAATAAGGTAGAATAAACGTTTTATTTAATTTGATTTTTTTATCTTTTGAATTAGTTTTTAAAAATTTTTATGTGTTGTTATTTGATTGTTTATTACGTTTAAGTTGTAATATATTTTTTTAGATCTTGAATAGTTAATATTGGAATGTTATGTAATTGCGAAAACTGAATAATTTCAGACAATTTTGACATAGATCCATCTTTATTAGTTAATTCGCATAATATTCCAGCAGGTTTAAATCCCGCTAAAGTAACTAATTCTATGGAAGCTTCTGTGTGTCCAGATCGCCCAAATATGCCGTTTTTGTGTGCTTGCAATGGAAATACGTGTCCGGGTCGATTCAAATCTTGTGGTTTAGCATAGTCGTTAATTGCTGCTCGAATAGTTGTTATTCTATCTTTAGCAGATACCCCGGTTGATACTCCTTTAGCAGCTTCTATAGTAATAGTAAAATTAGTACCAAACTTGCTAGTGTTGTTTTTAACCATAAAAGGTAATTCTAATTGTTTTCGTTTGGATTCTGTAATACACAAACACACAATCCCACTTCCATAACGAATAGTTAATGCCATTTGTTCTATAGTCATTGTTTCCGCTGGAAATACTAAATCTCCTTCGTTTTCACGGTTAATATCGTCTAGAATAATTACCCCATGTCCTAATTTGAGAGATTGAATCGCATTTTTAACGCGTTTGTATGGAGTAATAGAAAATAAAGACTTGTATGTTTCCATTTTTAACCTTTTTATATTAGAAATACTAGCATTAGATGAAGTAAATTATATTAAAATCTAATTAAGAACTGCATTATTGTGTATAGTAATATACTATGATATTTATTCAAAATAAATATTTCTAATATTTTTTTTGCTACAGAATTATTATAAACGATGATTTAGAAAAATATGATATTTTGTACTGACATAATTTATTGATGCGTATAAGGAATATTTTTATGAAAATATATTTAGTTGGAGGAGCTATTCGAAATAAATTATTACGAATTCCCGTTAAAGATAGAGATTGGGTAGTAATTGGAGCTACGCCTGAAACATTGTTAAATTTAAATTTTAAAAAAGTAGGAAAAGATTTTCCAGTTTTTCTACATCCAGATAGTAAAGAAGAATATTCTTTAGCAAGAATAGACAAAAAATCTGGTTTAGGATATACAGGATTTAAAAGTAATTATTCTAAAACGGTGACTTTAGAAGAGGATTTAATACGAAGAGATTTAACAATCAATGCTATAGCTCAAGATGAAAATGGTAATTATATCGATTTTTTTAGTGGTTTAAAAGATCTAAAAAATAGGATATTACGGCATGTATCATCTTCTTTTTGCGAAGATCCTTTGAGAATTCTTAGAGTAGCAAGATTTTCTGCAGCTCTCAATCACTTTGGTTTTTGCATTGCACAAGAAACTATGCAGTTAATGATCGATATGGTAAAAAATAAAGAGTTATTATATTTAACTAAGGATAGAATTTGGAAAGAAACGGAAAAAGCTCTAACGACAAAAAATCCTCATGTTTATTTTCGAATTTTATATAATTGTAATGCTTTATCTATTGTATTTCCTGAAATTAATTTAGCATGTCAGTATGAATTACAAAGAATTAGTATATATGGTCGACAAATTTATTTTAAATCTGATTTTTTTTTAGAACTTGCAAAGATTTCGAATTTAAATCATGAAATAGAAATTTGCTTTGCTTATTTATGTAATATTATCTGTCAACTTACAGTATTTAATGTTAACCTATTTTCTATTCAAATGTGTGATGACATTTCTAAAAATTTTATAAAAATTTTGTGTAAACGCTTTCGTGTTCCATCTCGTATAAAAAATTTGTCCATTGTTTTCTCTAGTTTTTTTAAGTTTTTAAGTACTATTCAATTTCAATCTTCGAAAAGAATTATTTTATTTTTTAATAAAATAGATGCATGGAGAAAACCAAATAGGATAAAACAATTGTCTATATTACTTAATTTATACATATATAACACACATCACGCAAAAATACGCGTATATTCAGGTGATTTTTTAGAAAGTGCTTTTGACGTTTCTAAAAAAATTTCAATTAAACCTATTCTAAATTCAGGTTTTTTAGGTATTTCAATAAGACATGAATTAGTACGTTTAAGAGTAATTGCTGTTGATACATGGAGAAATAGTTTAGGAAAAGGTTTTAATGGTAAAAAAATACATAGATTATCATAGATAGTATTAATCTATAAATAATAAATGGTGTAAAAGAACCAGTACTGACTATTTTTAAACATTTGCGTATGCATAGTTTTGATGTAATAAAAGCAGATAAAAAACCTATTATTAAAAAACACATATTACTACGAGATATAGTTGGAATATCATAAATTATGTCTAATATCATTGCCCCGAAAAAAATAGGAACAGATATAATAAAAGAAAAATATGTAGCTGCGCGTTGATTAAGACCTATTAGAATTCCTATAGAAATAGTAGAACAAGATCTAGAAAATCCAGGAAGTAATGCTAAACATTGAAAACATCCTATAGTAAATGATTTAATTAAGTTTATATTTGTGTTTTTATATTGAATTCTGGTTTTTAGTATTTCGGATAACATTAACAATATGGAACCGCATATTATAGATAACAATATATTTTGAGGATTAAATATAAATTTCATGTGTTCATGAGAATATAGTCCTAGTAATGCAATTGGAAATATGCTAAGAAGTATATGGTGATATGATAGATGATTATTGCAAGTATATTTTTTTTCAGTTTTTAATAGAGAGTAAAATAATGTAATAAATGTGTTTTTGAAATATAATAATATAGATAATGATGTACCTAATTGCATGAATAAATTTAATGTTTTTGCTTCATTGGCTTCTATTCTAAATATTTTAGCAAAAATCATAATGTGACAAGTAGATGAAATAGGGAAGAATTCTGTAATACCTTCAATAATTCCTAATATTATAGTCATAAAAATGTAATACATGTTAAACGTATGTATATTCATGTGGTTATATAGAATGAAATTTTGATTAAAATTATTAATTAAAATAGGCAAAACGGATGATGATATACCGTTTTACCTATAAAAGATTATTTTTTTATAGAAAAAATTATGTCCTTACCTGCAATAACTTGACCTGATTTTTTTTTTATTTCTTTAAAATTTTCTATGTTAGATATCACTATAGGTGTTAATATAGATTTTGCTGTTGTTGTTAATAAAAATAAATCAAGACCAATAATTGGATCACCTATTTTTACAGTTTGGTTTTCTTGAGCAAGTTTTTTAAATCCAACACCATTTAATTGGACTGTATCTATTCCAAAGTGTACAAATAGTTCAACGTCGTTTTCATTTGATTTGATTGAAAAAGCATGTAATGTTTTGAATATTTTTCCAATAATTCCATTAATAGGGGATAATATAATACTACTGTTCGGTGAAATAGCTATTCCATCTCCTACTATTTTTTTTGAAAATACGACATCTGGAACTTTTTCAAGACTGACTATATTTCCTGACAATGGAGCAAAAATATTTATCTTATTATTTGATATAATATTTTTACTTTTAAAAAAATTGGAAAATAAATTCATATTTTGTCCCGTTAATAATTTTTTATTAACTGTTTTTAATAAATTCATTAATAATATTTATTATTTCTTTTGATGTTGGTTTAGATAGAACGTTTTTTGCTAGATGTATAGCTTCTGAAAAATTTGTTGTTCGAATTATTTTTTTGATTTTTGGAATAGTTGGTGCGCTCATACTAAATTCATCTAAACCCATTCCGAGTAATAGCGCAGTAGCTTTCTCATCTCCAGCAAGTTCTCCGCACATACCTGTCCATTTTCCAGCATCGCGAGAAGCATTGATAACTTTTTGAATTAAGTTTAACACAGAAGGACTCATAGGATTATATAGATTAGAAATCAAGTCATTGCCTCTATCTACAGCTAGTGTATATTGTGTTAAATCGTTGCTTCCAATACTAAAAAAATCTACTTCTTTTGCTAAGTGGTGAGCTATTATAGCAGATGCTGGAGTTTCTATCATAATTCCTATTTCTATTTTTGAATTAAATTGTATTTTTTTATTTTTTAATATAGTTTTTAGTGTTTTTAATTCTTCTTTTAAACTTCGAACTTCTTCTACAGAAATGATCATAGGAAACATTATTTTTAATTTTCCAAAAGCAGAAGCTCGTAATATTGCAGTTAACTGAGCATGTAAAATTTCTTTTTTATCCATTGCTATTCGAATAGCTCTCCAACCTAAAAAAGGATTATCTTCTTTAGGAACTTTCATATATGAAAGATTTTTATCACCTCCTATATCCATTGTTCTAATTATTACAGATTTTCCTTTCATTTGTTCTGCTACTATTTTGTATGCTCTGAATTGTTCTTCTTCGGTAGGAAAAGAATTGCGATTCATAAATAAAAATTCTGTTCGGTATAGTCCGATACATTCAGCGCCGTATTTCTTAGCATTAACTATATCACTAATAGTTCCTATATTTGCTCCAATTTTTATTTTATGCCCATCAATTGTAATCGCGCATAGATATTTTAATTGTGTTAGATTGTTTTTTTCTAATTCGTATTTTTTTTTTAATTTTTTGATTTTTTGTATTTGCGATGGTTTTGGATTGATAAATATAGCATTATTTATGCCATCTAATATTAAGAAATCATTATTATTTACTTTTTTGGTTATGTTTCCAGTTCCAACAATTGCGGGTATTTCTAGAGAACGGGCCATGATAGAAGTATGTGACGTTTGTCCACCTAAATCTGTAATAAATCCCAATACTTTGTTTAATTTTATTTGAGCAGTTTCTGAGGGAGTTAAGTCTTTAGCTATCAAAATAACTGGATTTTTAATATGATCAAGATCGATAACATTTAAATTAAGTATGTTTTTAATTAATCTTTTTCCGATATCTCTGATGTCAATTGCTCTATTTCGTAAATATTCATCGTTTAATTGCTCTAATATTTTAGCTTGCTTTTCTATCACAGTTTGAGTTGCATATTCTGCTGATAATCGTTTTTTTTGAATGAGAAATAATATATTTTCTTCCAATTCTTCATCTTCTACCAACATAATATGTCCTTCAAAAATATCTTCTTTACCATTTTTAAAATTTTTAGCTACTTGTAGTTTTATAATTTGAAGTTGATCAATAGTTTTAGATTTACCGTGAATGAATTTTTTAATTTCTTGTTTCACTTCATCATGTTTAATTGTATTTTGATTAATAATAATTTTTTCTTCTATGAGTAGTAATGCATTTCCAAAAGCAATACCTGGAGATGCTAGAATACCTGAAATCATAATATTACCCTTAACATCACAATATGTTATATTTTTATGATAGTAATTTGTTGGTCTCAGGTAACATTATATTAATTAGTATATATTATCCGGAAGTAACGTTATACTTCCGGTAAAATTGTACTGTGAATAATATTTAATATTTTAAGACACAAATTTTTTTATTTAAGTGTTTTTATAAATTTTTCTAAATTTTCTACTGCGATTTTTTCATCTTTTCCATTGGCGGAAATGGTTATTAAACTATTTTTTACTAAACCAAGCGTTTGTAGTTTAAATAAACTTTTTGCATTTACAGATTTTCCATTAGAGATGATATTAATTTCTGAAACAAATTTTTTTGCTTCTTTTACTAAAAGTGCAGCAGGACGAGTATGTAATCCATGAGGATTAGTAATAACGATTTCTTTTTGAAACATTCTTGTTCTCCCTAATTTTATTTTAAATGACTTAAATAAAATTAGTATATAATATTCTAAAATATTTATGATTTTAATTTAATTAAAGTTAGTGCAATAACACTATAAAAGTAGTATTTTTTTTAAATTTATATTTAATATGTAATATTAAGTGTGTTGATAAGTCACTATTATATGAATTTTAATTAATATACAATAAGTATGCGTTGTACAATAATGTAGTTTTAAACAAAAAATTATTTTTTTTGCAATTAATATTATTAATGTGATTTAGAGATTTGAAGATAATGCCTTATTTAATATTTTTTCCAAAAAAAAAGAGAACAAAAATTATGTATTTTTTTAGAAGAATTTGTTTTTATCAAGTTTGATGTAAAATAGTGTTTTTAGATAATATACTTACTTAACTTGTTTTTTTGTTGTCTTTTCATGTAATAAATATAGATTTTTAGTTAAATATAGTAATTATTATGTTAATTACATTTAAACCAAAATATTTGGATATAAATTTATATATTATTTTACATCTTATAAATTTTGTAGTGATATTATTTAAGTGTTGAGTGGTTATTACAGCATGTCTGTTTTTATATAAGTGTTAATAAATGTAAACGTTTTTTATTTTTTATAAATTAAAAAATTTTTTATAATAGTTTATATGTTTAACATTTGATATATATTTTAGTTTTCGTTTTTAATTTTTTACTATTAGTTTATGTATTTCAAATTTTTAGGATGATTAAATTATTTATCAAATGTATACTTTGTCAAACATTTTATATTATATATTATTTTGATATATTGATTTTTTTGTTTCTTTAAATATCATTTTTAATTTTATAGTAAACTCTACAATTTTAAGAGGTATCTGATATTTAATGGATGTGGTATTTAAGATTATTGATAATTTTTTTGTTAGTTGTAGTAATTAACGATAAAGAAATTTTTTATATTTTTTGTTTTTATTGTTTTTTCATTTTTGACATGTTCAATATTTTTATTTTAAGGATTATAGTTTTATATTAATATCATTTTTACATGATACATAATTTTATCATTAATATGATTAAATCAGTTTTACATTAATAGAGAAAATATTAAATATTTATTTTGAGTTAAATTATTTAGACATGTATATACTGATATATAAAAATTTCTTAAAATAATCATTTTTCGGTTTAATTTATAAATTTTTGCTTTTCAAAGTTATTTTTTGTAACAAAGTTAGTTTTAAATGGTTTTTTTGATTCAATAAATTGGTATTGTATGATATTTATAAAAAATTATATATTGAAGTTGCAAGAAAAAATTCGTTATTACGAATATTTGTATCATTCTCTTGGTTCTCCAGAAATTTCTGATAATAGATATGATTTTTTAATTAAAAAATTACATCATTTAGAAAACAAATATAAGCATCTTTTAACTTTAAAAAGTTCTCCTACGCAGATGATAGGATCCCCCGGAATTATCGGATTTAAAAAGCATAAACATATTACTCCTATGCTATCGTTAAATCATGTGTTTAATTATAGTGATTTTTTAAATTTTTATAACAATATTAAAATTTCTTCACAAGACAAAAAAGTTTTTTTTTGTTGCGAACTCAAGATCGATGGTTTAGCTTTAAATTTAGTATATAGGAAAGGAATATTAATACAAGCTATGACCAGAGGTGATGGTATTTCAGGAGAAGATGTTACTGATAACGTTCGTGTAATTTCTTCTATTCCTAATAAGTTAAATGGAATAAATATACCTAAAAAATTAGAAGTTAGAGGAGAAATTTTTATGCTAAAAAATGATTTAATGCGATTAAATGATAATGCAATAAATAATTGCAAAAAAATATTTTCTAACACTAGAAATGCCGCTTCTGGATTGTTACGTCAAAAAAATTTGAACAATATTGCAATGCAAAATTTGATGTTTTGTTGTTACGGACATGGTTATTATCCTAGGTATACTAATCTTTTTAGTCATTACGATAGATTGAAACAATTTAGTCTTTGGGGATTACCGGTTAGTGGATATAATTCTACACTTCATTCTAGTTATGATATTCTTTGTTTTTATAAAAAAGTTAATAGCATACGACAATTTTTAAATTTTAATATTGATGGAATAGTTGTAAAAGTAGATTCTATTATTTTGCAAAATGAATTAGGTTGTACCAATAAAGCTCCTAGATGGGCTATGGCATTGAAGTTTGTTGATCAGAAGAAGTTGTCTAAAGTTACAGGAATTACATATTGTGTAGGTAGAACGGGAGCTATTACTCCAGTTGCTAAGATTAATCCTATTTTTATTTCTGGTGTAACGATAAAGAAAGTGTCTTTATATAATTTTAATGAAATTAAAAGGTTAGATTTACATATAGGTGATATTGTTACAATAAAACGTTCTGGAGATGTAATTCCTAAGATAATTAGTGTTGTTAAAGATTATCGTTCTAATTATATACAAAAAATAGTATTTCCTAATTTTTGTCCAGTATGCAAGTCTATGCTTAAATTAAATACAAAGTACATTAAAGTATATTGTACAGGGGGCTTAAAATGTAAAGGGAGACTTAAAAAATTATTGTATTATTTTTGTTCTAAAAATGGATTAAATATTTATGGACTTGGTTATAAAATTATTAGTCAATTAGTAGATGGAAATTATATAAAAAATTTTTTTGATTTTTTTAATCTTAGTTTGGATTCATTATCTAATTTAGAAGATGTTGGAAATAAAACTGCAACCAACATTATTAGTTCTATTAATCAATCTAGGAATGTCACTTTATCTAAATTTTTATGTGCTTTAGGGATTAAAGAAATAGGATTAATTAAATCTAATATTATTGCTAAACATTTTTTATCTTTAGAAAATTTGATGGGTACTACATTACAAGAATTGATTTTATTAAAAGGTATTGGATTTAGTTCTGCATGTAGTCTATTTAATTTTATCAATACGAAATATAATCGGGATATTATTTTTAACCTATCAAATAGTTTAAATATATTTTCAAATCATGTTCAATATAGTAATACGGTAAAGAAATTAAATCCATTTTTTAAGAAAAAAATCGTTATTAGTGGTACGTTGAATAAATTCTCGCGTATTGAAATTAAAGGTATCATAAGTAAATTAGAAGGACGTGTTATGTCCAATGTTTCAAAAAATACAGATTATATTATAGTTGGAAAAAATCCAGGATATAAATTTGTTAAATCTAAAATATTGAAAATAAAAATTATATTAGAACAGGATTTTTTAAAAATAATTCAAGATTTTTTGTGAAATTAAGTTAAATTATATTTGGGTCGTGCAGGATTTGAACCTGCGACCAATTGATTAAAAGTCAACTGCTCTACCAACTGAGCTAACGACCCTTTATAATGAATGGGTGATGACGGAATCGAACCGCCGACCTCCTCCGTGTAAAGGAGATGCTCTACCAACTGAGCTAATCACCCTTTATTTCTATTGTAAAGAATAGAAATGTAGAGTCAATCTTTTTTTATAAAAATTTATTATTTATTTGTTTTTTTTAAAATATTTGAATTAAAATTGAGGACAATATGTTAGTTACTACAAGATTTGCTCCAAGTCCTACAGGTTGTTTGCATATTGGAGGCGTACGTACTGCATTATATGCATGGTTGTTTGCTAAAAGTAAACAAGGTAAGTTCATATTACGAATTGAAGATACAGATTTTAAACGTTTTAAAAAAGATTCAATTTTAGAAATTACAAATAACTTGAAGTGGTTAGGTTTGTATTGGGATGAAGGGCCTTATTTCCAAAGCAACAAAATTGAATATTACAAAGATATTGTTAATTCTATGATTCGATTAGGATTAGCCTATAAATGCTATTGTACAAGTGATAGATTAATTTCTTTAAGAAAAAATCAACTGTTAATTGGTAAAAAACCTAAATACGATCGTAAATGTAGGAATCTTATCAATAATAGTAAGAATAATGCTAATTATGTAGTGCGATTTCGAAATCCTATACATGGAAAAGTATCATTTATTGATGTAATTAGAGGAAACATATTGTTCGACAATAATGAACTGGACGATGTAATTATTCAGAGAACTAATGGTGTTCCTACATATAATTTTTGTTCAGTAATAGATGATCGTGATACGAATATTACTCATGTGATTAGAGGAGAAGATCACATTAATAATACTCCGCGTCAAATTAACATCTTAAAAGCATTAGGTGCACGTATTCCTATTTATGCTCATACATCAATGATATTAGATGTAAATGGAAAAAAACTTTCAAAGAGAAACGAAGTAGTAAGTATATCGGAATATAGATTGCAGGGTTATTTACCAGAAGCGTTGTTAAATTATATAGTACGATTAGGATGGTCGCATGGAAATCAAGAAATATTTAATGTTAATGACATGATAAAGTTATTTACTTTAAGTGGCATCAATAAATCTCCTAGTCGCGTTGATGTAAATAAATTATTGTGGCTAAATCGATTTTATATAAAAAATCTACCTGGAAATGCTATTGAAAAACATCTCCAATATCAATTTAAAAGAAAAAATATCAATTATTTAAATGGCCCGAATTTAATTACATTAATTAAATTAGTTGGTTCTCGTTATAATACTTTACAAGATATGGTTACTTTTTCTCATTATTTTTATAAAGATTATGTTATTTTTAATATTGATGCAGCTAAGAAATATTTAGTAAAGACTTCTATTGTCATTTTAGATCACATATACAAAAAAATTTCAAATCTTAAAACGTGGAGCTTAAAAGAATTGTCAACGATTATGAATTCATCAGTATTGGAATTAAAAATGACTTCTAAAATGGTTTCTATGCCTATTCGTGTCGCCATAACTGGTGATACTATTTCACCTAGTGTACACGTTATTATATATGGAGTAGGAAAATTAAGATCATTATTAAGAATTAAAGCTGCACTATCATATATTAGGAATAACTAGTATGGAAAAGTTTATTGTTTTGAAAATGAATCTTATAAGATATTTTATATAATATAATTTAAGATTTATTATTATATAATTTTAGAGTGAATTCGTAACGTGTTATTATTGTTTTTAAACATAGAGTTTGTTCTAAGTTATATGTTTGCATCGTATAGGGGTTATAGCTTAATTGGGAGAGCGTTTGCATGGCATGCAAAAAATAGCGGTTCGATTCCGCTTAACTCCACAATATAATAAATTTTGTTTTTTAAGTTTTTATTAATTAAATTTTATAAAATATTTTTTGAATTATTGTCCAATCTGAATAATTTTTGTATGGTAATGAAAGATTTTAAAGAGATAATTACTAGAAATGTTGCGCAAAATAAAAATGTATTTTTTTGTTTTTATTACAAAATCGTGCAATACTTTTTGTTATAGTGTTACATAGTCGTTTTTGAATAATATAGTTTCGAATTTTTACAATATTTAAAAAAAAGCTATGATATGCGTATATATTACAATAGTTCTGTAGTTTTAACGTTTATTGTCGGAATTGTTTACTGCTAATATATTAAATGTTAGGTTTTAAAACATTTAATATATTAGTGACATTTAATAATAATTAAATACTAAACTGGTAAATTCATGATGTCTTGATAACTAGATATTAGTTTATCTCGAACTTGAATTATTGCGTCTGTTGATATTAAATTTTTTTGAAAATTAATTAAAACATCGTTTAAAGTCATAGGTTGATCTTTGTTTAGTTCTATATTTTTAGACTGATTATCTATTTCTTTTTGATTAAAATTAAGTGAATCCCATGCATTTTTTATGTGATCTACAAATTGTTGAGATATTTTGTCTTTAGCTTCATTTAAATCCATTAAAGTTCCAAGTGAATTTAATATATTAAGACTGCTTTGTATAGTATCAGTAAACATGTTATTTTCTCAAAAAGTAATAAAAATATAATAAATATTACCACAAGTTTAGATAGGATAAAATGTTTTTGCTGCGCTTTTGTTTATTTTTTTTGTAAAAGTAATATTATTAGTAATTATTTTGCGTAATAAGTATATGGTGTCAACAACATAATGATAAATTATATAATTTTTTAAAGGAATAGTTTATGAATTTTAGTTTCAAAAATAATTCTCATTTAAAAGATAAAAATAAACGGTATTATTTTCCTTTCTTTTCATTAAATCTTCGTGTTACTTTCATAGTATTGTTAACATTATTAATAATATTTTTTACATTTTTTTTTAAATCTTCTAGTTATCATGTGCTTTATAATAATTTATCCAATGAAGATGAGCGATCAATTGTTTCTCAGCTAATACATATGAATGTTCCATTTAAATTTAATGATAATCATAGCGCATTATTAGTCCCGGAAAATAGTTTACAAGAAGTCCGAATTAATTTATCTGAACAAGGATTACCTAAAAAGAATAATGTAGGATTTGAGTTACTAGATCAGGAAAAATTTGGTATCAGTCAATTTAATGAACAAATA
This sequence comes from Buchnera aphidicola (Kaburagia rhusicola ensigallis), assembly GCA_039830025.1. Taxonomy (NCBI): domain Bacteria; kingdom Pseudomonadati; phylum Pseudomonadota; class Gammaproteobacteria; order Enterobacterales; family Erwiniaceae; genus Buchnera; species Buchnera aphidicola. Next base: position 73,270 of record CP140040.1, read on the forward strand.
AATTATCAGAGGGCATTGGAAGGAGAGTTATCGAGAACTATACAACAACTGAATAATATTAAAACAGCTAGGGTACATATAGCTTTACCGAAACCTTCTTTATTTATTCAAGATAAAAAACTACCGTCTGCTTCTGTTATTTTAGAAACTAAACCAGATTCAAATATTAGTTCCAATCAAATTAGCGCAATTGTACATATGGTATCTGGAAGTATATCTGGATTATCTATTGACAATATTACTATTATTGATCAAAAAGGAAGATTGTTAAATAATCATGATTCTTTTGATAACAATGTTGATGATGTTAAATTAAAATACTCTGATATAGTTGAGGAACATTATAGGCAAAGAATAGAAAATATTTTAATTCCTTTGGTGGGTTTAAATAACGTACATGCTCAAGTTACAGCACAAATAAATTTTGATAAAAGAGATAGGACGGAAGAAAAATATAAGCCAAATTATAACAATGATAGTAAATCTATTCGATCCCATCAAAGCGATAGTAATGTCGAACTAAATGAAAAATACGTGAATAACCCTGTTTCTCCTAATTCTTCTTTAAATAAATTGTCTTCTAATTTTGGTAGTGCACGTAGTTTTTCATCTAAAGAAACGTCATTGAATAATGTAGTTAACAAACGTATTAACAATTTTTCAGAATTTCCAAAATCTAGTACTAATCAAAATTATGTTATTAATTATGAATTAGATCGTACTATCTTACATAGTAAATTACACATAGGTGATGTTACGCGATTGTCAGCTGCTGTTGTAATAAATTATATTCGTGATAAGAATGGAGATTTAGTGTCTTTAAGTCCTTATCAAATAAATAAAATTGAGAATTTAATTCGAGCAGCGATTGGTTTTTCTTCAGAAAGAGGAGATTCCATTTCTGTAGTAAGTTCTTTATTTGTCAAACCTCCAGTTCACATATATCAGCATGTTTCTTTTTGGAATAGGCCTTTATTTCTCAATGAGATATTTCAATATGGTATTATGTTAGTTTTATTGATAGCGTTGTATTGTTTGTATAAAGTTTTTTTTATTAAAAAAGTATTACACAAAGATAAATTCAAAGATGATCTTTCGCAATCTACATCAAAAAATAGTGATGCAATACGGCAAAACATGACTAAAAAAAATTTACAAAATGTACCTTCAGATATAGGTTTTAGTGATTTATCTAAAAATAATTCACATGTGGTAGCTATGATTATTCGAAAGTGGATGAATAGTGGTGATACAAAATGACTAATTTAGATGGTGTTGAAAAAAGTGCTATTTTATTAATTACAATTGGTTTAGATCAAGCTACTAAGGTTTTACAAGAGTTGTCATTTTCAGAGATTCAAAACCTTATTAAATGCATGTTGAATTTAAAAAAGGTTCCTCGTGCTATTGTGGATCAGGTAATATCTGATTTCAACAGTCATTTTTCTAAAAACGATTTTGCTACGGTTAATACAGACTATATTGTTGCTTTGTCTAAAAAAGTATTAGGTGATAAAAATGCAAATATTTTATTAAGCGAAATAAAAGATCAAGAAAACATTATGCGTAGTATTCAACAATTAAATATCATGAGTCCTTCTAATATTGCTGATTTAATAAAAAATGAACATCCACAAATTATTACGACAATATTGGTTTATCTTAATCCAAATCAAGCAGCAGCTATTTTATCTTGTTTAGAAGAAAAATTAAGTTTAAACGTTATTTTGAGGATTTCTCAGTTTACTGGTCTAAAAAAGTCAGGAGAAAATGAGTTTATTAAAATTATTAACGATATATTAGAAAAAAATAAAAAAGTTATATCTAATAAAGATGGAATTATTACTATTATAGAATTGTTGAAGTCTATGACGTACGATCAAGAACAACGAATTATAAGTAAAATTGAAGAGTCTAACCAAAAGTTAGCACATACTATCAAGTCAAAAATGTTTGTTTTTGAGGATATTATACATCTTGACGATCTTCAAGTTCAACGTATGATTCAAAAAACAACACTAGATGATTTGTCAATTGCTATGGCAATGTCTAGTGAATTATTAAAAGAAAAAATTTTAAAAAATATGTCTAAAGATAATGCTGATTATTTAAGAACTTGTTTTATTGAAAAATCTTCTGTATCGACAGATTTTATTAAAGAAAAACAAACTAATTTGCTAAATATCATAAAAAAGTTCTTTAAATGATATCGAATTAACTTTTTAGTTATAATATAGGAACATTTATGTATCGATTTGTATCAAAAATGACTTGGGAAAAATGGTATCCAGAAGAAATAGAAAAAAAGGATGGTAATAAATTAAACAGTACGCGTAAAATGCCTGAAAAGTGCGATAAACTAACAAAAGAAATATATGATAAAAATAGTTATTCTATTGTTAATAAAGATGCAAAAATTTGTATAGACGATGGAAATGAACATAACTATGAAACAGGATTTTGTAAAGGAGAAAAAGAAGGGTTTTCTGTGGGATTTGATAAAGCATTATTAGAATTTAATAAAAAAAGTGATTGTATATTAGTTAAAATGAATACATTTTTATCAAATTTCGAAAAGTCATTAATAGCATTAGATGATGTTATATCCTCTCGTTTAGTATATTTAGTATTGAATATTTCAAAAAAAGTTATAGAAAATACTTTATTTGCGGATGATAAACAATTATTAAATAAGATTAAGACAATACTTAAAAATGAACAAATGGTTTTTAAAAAACCAAAAATATTGATTAATCCTCATGATAAGAAAATAGTTGAAAACCATTTTGGAGAAGTTTTTTCAAAGTATGGATGGACAGTGTTGTTAGATAAAGAAATATCTAGGGGAGGATGTACAGTATTTTTAGGAGATACTATTTTGGATTCCACTGTTGTTGGGCGTTGGATTGAATTATGTAGATTAGTTTTAAAAAAGGAAGGATGATGATTTTACGAATAGACAAATGGATTCAAAAATTATTAGTTTTTGAACAAGAAATAATTAATTTTCCAAGTATAATTAATTATGGACGTTTGGTAGGATTTAATGGATCAATTTTAGAAGTAAGTGGATTGCAATTGTCTATTGGATCCATTTGTTATATAGGAAAAACTTTAGAAGTTAACAGTATAGATGAAATAGAAGCTGAAGTAATTGGATTTAGAAATGGAATACTGTTTTTAATGCCATTAAACAATATAGATAGTATCGTTCCAGGTTCTCGAGTGAGACCAAAAATGTTGAATGGTATTCATTATGTTGTTAACCAATTACCGATTTATGAAGGACTTTTAGGTCGGGTTTTAGATAGTACTGGAAAACCGTTGGATGATTTAAAAGAAATTAATAAAAAATATAAAAAAACATTGTCTTATTCTGTTATTAATCCTTTGCATCGATATCCTATTACAGATGTATTAGATACTGGCATTCGAGCGATTAATGCACTATTAACGATTGGAAGAGGACAAAGAATTGGATTATTTTCTAGTTCTGGATTAGGAAAAAGTGTATTACTAGGAATGATGACTAAATATACTGGAGCTGATATAGTTGTATTAGGATTAATAGGAGAACGTGGTCGAGAAGTAAAAGAGTTCATTGAAACTATTTTGACTAAAGAAGCATTGAAAAAATCGGTAATTATTGCATCCCCTGCTGAGTTTTCTCCATTATTACAAGTACAAGGAGCTAACTATGCTGTACGTATTGCTGAATATTTTCGAGATAAAAATTATCATGTATTGCTGATAATGGATTCTTTAACTCGTTATGCTATGGCTCACCGAGAAATAGCTTTGTCTATAGGAGAATTACCAGCTACAAAAGGTTATCCTCCATCTGTATTTTCTAAAATATCTTCTTTGATAGAGAGATCAGGAAATGGAAGAAAAAAAAGTAGTTCTATTACAGCTTTCTATACAGTATTAACAGAAGAAGAAGATACGTATGATCCTATTGCAAACTCTGCTAGGTCTATTTTAGATGGGCATATTATATTATCTCGAGAATATGCTGAATCTGGTCATTATCCTGCTATTGACATTGAAGCTTCTATTAGTAGAGTTATGTCGAATGTTGTGGATACTATACATGCTTCTAAGGCTCGTCATTTTAAAAAATTAATATCTTGTTATCAACGTAATCAAGATTTAATTAATGTAGGAGCATATGTTTCAGGTACTAATTCAGAATTAGATATGGCATTAGATTTGTTACCTAAATTAAAAAAATTTTTACAGCAAGGTATGCATGAAAAAAGTACTTTTATTGAATCTAAAAAAGATTTGTATGCGCTTTTTAATTAAATAAAAATTGCGAGAATGTATGTTTAAAAATAAAAAATCTATTTATTTACTAGAAACACTTGATAAAAAAAAAATCAACAATTATCACTAATTTTAAAAACAATTATTTTAAATAAACATAAGATTCAAAGACAAATTGATTTATTGTTAAAATATCAAAATGAATATCTCGTGAAATTGAACAGTCAAACTGCTCGTGGGATTTTTGGTTTTGAATTAAAAAATTATGATTTTTTTATTTCTTCTTTAATAAAAGGAGTTAGAAGACAAAAAAAAGCTATGATGCAATATGAACAACAATATTACAAATATTTTACTTTATGGGAAAAACATCAATATAAATTAAAAATGTGGAAAACTATTGTTTTAAAATCATTAAATCATGATCTTCGAATGATGCAGTTAGAAGAACAAATACAAACTGATGAACATGTTCAAAAATCCTTTTTAAAAAGAAGGTAAACTATTCTTGATTATTTAAAAATTATGTTTTTATGGCGTTAGATCTATGATATAAAAATGAGTATGATATTAGGTAATTAAATGTTAAATATATTTTGAATTTTATTTTTTAAAAATCTTCAATCAAATTTTTGATGAAAATCATGTAAAAATATATCGTGAAGAATAAAAATACAACTGATCTTTGTATTATCATATCAATTAGTAAAATTAAATATAGACTAAGTAGTTGTAGGCATTAATAATATGTTTTTAGTGACGTTTATTTTTTAGTTTTCTTATTTTTTTGTAAAGATAATTTATAATATTCTAAACATATAGAATTATACATTTAATTAGAAGAATTATTTGCTAACTTATAAATTCTAAGCAGAATATCAAAATATATATTAATTATTTCTATAATAAGATAAAAAAATCGAGATAATAATATGTATTAACTACAATTTATTTTGTTGGTCTTATTATTTTTCTGAAAATATAAGCATTATGTATTTTAGTTATGTTTGTACTTAAAAGATATGTTACAAAAAAGATATTAATGCCATGATCAATTCTGCGCAAATAATCTACATGCATAACTTTTTTTATAAATTTATATTTTATAAGTTATATTATAATGAAAACTGTTTTTATTTATGATTAAGATATGAACTAAATTTAAATACTGAACAAAATGTATTCATGAGTAATTATTTCTGTTTTTTAAGAACGAACGTTGTAGTTTTTTGAATTTAAGATATTTTAAATTTTTTGTATTTATATGATTAAAGATTAGTAATAATATATTACTAAAATTAAATTTAATTTCTAATAATAGTATTTTAAAAAAACTCTGAAATTTGAAACTTCTAATTTACGAAGTACTTGTCTGTATATTTAAAATTAAATTTGAGGATATTATTATTCGAAATCCAAATTTGAAGAAAATTATTAATATTTATATTTAATAAATATAGTATTTTTAAATTTGTCTTGTGAACTCGCTTGTTTTTAGTATTACATGTAATAGTCTTTTTGTTTGGTTGAAGATAAAATGGATACTTTATAATGACAATATATTTTTTAAATTAGTATTTATTCCTTAAGGTGTATTAATGATAAATAATGTTATTTTAAAAGTTAAAAAAGATGATATGAGTAATGAAATCCAAAAGATTAAAAAAACTTGTATTTACAATTCAAATATAGATTATTATACAATGTATCAAACTAAGAAATCATTAATGATGATTTTTGATCTTTTTTCTAAGAAAGTTTCTTTGGCTTTATTTGACATCATTAACGTTGAATGTAGTCTGGAATTAGATAATATTCAATTAGAGAGATACAATGAATGTAAAAATAATTTTCTAAATGCTAGGTTTTCAAGTTATTTTCAAATTTTTCCATCTTTAGAAACAGGAATGATTAGTTTATCTAATAACATCATACCATCAATTATAGATATTGTGTTTGGAGGTCAAAATATAGCTGAAACGTTTAAAAACGATGCTGATCAATTAACAATGTCTGAAATAAATATTATGAATAAAATTTTAAATATTATTGAAACTATATACAGTTTTTCTTGGAAAAATAAGTATAATATAGATTTTAAGTTTTCTAATTTTCAATTAATTCAAAAAACTAGTTTTAAACATATATTTGATAACAATGAAATGTTTTTATTTACTATTTTTAAATTAAATCTTGGTAGTACATTAGGATATTTAAATATTTGTTTTCCGTTTTCTGTAATTAAGACATATAAAGAAAAATTAGTAAATACATATAAAAAAAATGATGTAACAAAAAAAAAAATAGATCAGATATCGTTGCCAATGTTGTATGATATGGAAATACATTTAGATATTAAATTAGTGAATTTTTCATTGTTGTTATCTCATATTTTGGAGCTTAAAATTGGTGATATTATTTCTATAAATACTCCGGAAGATATTATGGCATATTCTTATGATGTTCCTATATTAGTGGGAAAATACAAAATGTATAAAAAAAAACATGCTTTTTTTGTGAAAGATTTTTTAAATTTAAAATAAAATAATTAGGATATTATTAATGAATGACATAAAAAATGTAGTTGAAAATAAAGATGGTGATAGCATAGATAAATTTAAAACAAATTTAGATAAAAAAAAGATAAAAAAAGATAATGAAACAATTCCTTCAAAGAAATTCATGCAAGAATCAAACAATATAAATTTTGTTGTAGATATCCCAGTTAATGTTACAGTGGAATTAGGAAACATTAAACTAAAAGTGAGAGATATTTTGAACTTAAATAAAGATTCTATATTAACTTTAGATAAATATTCAGGTGAACCATTAAATATATTAGCAAATCAATTTATTATTGCAAAAGGAGAATTAGTAATTGTAGAAGAAAAATATGGTATTAGAATTACTGATATAATTGATACTTCAAATAGTTTAAATAGTGCGAATTAATTATTAAAAATTATGACATAAAATTTGTAAGTACTATTTTTAACTTAGTGAATGTAAGTAATATTTTTAAAAATCGTAATACCATGTTTCAAAGTTATCAATATTTTATCTTTTTATTTGGATATTTAGAAAGATATTTATCATAAAAATAATAGCGAAAAGTTTATTAATAGATATTGTAAAAATATCGATTGTATCTCATGAAAGTATTATTTATTTTAGATTTAAAAGAAATCATATTGGATTGGTATTAACCTCAAACAATATTTCTTTTTTTTTGCATGTATTATTACCTATTTAAAAAAAGATAAACAATCATTAGATAAAACCACTGTTATTGTTAACAATATAATAAAGAGGTTGACTAAACGTTTTTGGAATAAAAAAATATGATGTATAAAACAATATCATTATGTTTACTGTTATTATTGTGTCCTATGGTATATTCAGAAACCTCTGTTTTATCTAGCTATTCGTTATTGCATGGAAAGGAAGATTGGTCTTTATCATTGCAAACATTGGTATTTATTACATCTTTAACGTTTATTTCACCTGTGTTATTAATGATGACTAGTTTTTCTAGAATTATTATTGTGTTTAGCTTATTACGCAATGCTTTAGGAACACCTTATTCACCTCCAAATCAAATTTTATTAGGTTTATCTCTTTTTTTAACTTTTTTTATTATGGCTCCTGTATTTGATAAAATTTATCGAGATGCATATTTGCCATTTAGTGAGGATAAAATTAATATAGATGTAGCTATTACAAAAGGTATGAAACCATTACATCAGTTCATGATTCAGCAAACTCGCGAAAATGATTTACTTTTTTTTTCAAAATTAGCTAATATTTCTCATTTTGCTACAAAAGAAGAAGTACCAATGCGAATCTTATTGCCATCGTTTGTTATTAGCGAATTAAAGACAGCTTTTCAAATTGGATTTACTATTTTCATACCATTCTTGATAATTGACTTAGTAGTAGCAAGTGTTCTTATGGCTTTAGGAATGATGATGGTTCCTCCCTCAACAATATCGCTACCTTTTAAGTTAATGTTATTTGTATTGGTTGATGGTTGGCAGTTATTAATCACTTCTTTAACTCAAAGCTTTTTTATTAATTAGTAATTCAATTATGCTATTTATGTGTTTAGTATTTTTAAAATTTTAGAATTATTATATAAGTTAGGAAAAAACATGACAGTGGAATCTGTAATGACTATTTTTCATGAAGCAATGAAAGTTGCTTTAATGCTCGCTTCACCTTTGTTATTATCTGCATTATTTAGCGGTTTAGTTATTAGTGTGATACAAGCTGCTACGCAAATTAATGAGCAAACGTTATCATTTATTCCTAAAATTATTGCAGTATTATTATCGATTGTTATTTTTGGACCGTGGATGTTAACTCTAATTTTAGATTATACTCGGTCTTTGTTCAGCAATTTATCTCTGATATCTAATTAATGATTACTTTTAATATAGATGATGTAATCTCCATTTTTTATAGTTTTTTATTTCCGGCATTTAGAATTTTATCGTTTGTAGTTACTGCTCCATTGCTAGGAGATCAATCTATTCCAAAAAAAGTAAAACTTTTTATTTCTTTGGTTATAAGTTGGTGTTTTATGTTTTTACTACCTCCAGTAAAGATTGATTTTTTTTCTATTGATGAATTTTTGGTATTAATTGAACAAATAGTAATTGGTATATCTTTAGGATTTTCTATGCAGTTAACATTTTCTGCTATTAAAATAGCTGGAGAAATTATAAGTTTTCAAATGGGATTATCATTTGCATCTTTATTAGATTGGAATACTCGTTCTAGTGTATCTATTTTGTCTCGATTTTTGTATATGTTTTTATTATTGTTATTTTTAGAATTTAATGGTCACATTTGGATGATATCAGTATTATTTGATACTTTTCAACAAGTTCCTATACAAAAAATTGGATTAGATGTGCATGTATTTTTTAATATTGTTACATTTGCTAAGTTCATTTTTCTTGATGGTTTTATGTTGATGTTACCCATTGTTATAATTCAATTGATGCTCAATATTTCTATAGGAGTTTTAAATAGAATTACTTCTCAGATTTCTATTTTTTCTGTGGGATTTACTTTAACATTAATAGTAGGAATATATACTTTATATTTGTTTATTCCTAGAATTCCTTATTTTTATAGTAATATATTTGATCGTTTGATTTTTTTGTTATCTGTTTTTTCAAAAGAATAAATATTCATTTTTTAATGGAATTAACGCAATTTTTTATTATGTTGATTACTAGTAGTTTACTATGTCAAAATATAAAGTTTTTTTTAAATATATTTTAAATTCTATAAAATGCTAATCTATACTACTTATAGTAGTATGTTTAGCATTTTCATATTTTTAAAGCAGTTTTATATTAATGGTTGTAAAATAAAAAATTATTTAATTTTTCCTTCTTTATATAATATGTGTTTTCGGATAGTTGGGTCATATTTCTTTAATTCTAATTTTTGATTCTTAGTTTTTTTATTTTTAGTTGTAGTATAGTAATGTTTACTTCCTGAAGAAATTAATTTTATTTTATTTCTAGCGCTTTTTGCCATATTTGAATTCTCTGTTTTTTAATAATAGTTGTTTTTCTAGAATTTTATCTAGTCCAATTTTGTCCATACATCTCATTCCTTTTGCAGATACTTTTAATGATATAAATTTATTTGTTTTGATATTCCAAAATTTGTGTAAGTGTAAATTTGGAAGAAATCTTCTTTTAGTAGCATTCATAGCATGAGATCTGTAATTTCCCGTAATAGGTTTTTTTTTAGTTATTTGGCACATTTTTGACATAATTAATGATTACCTATTTTATTTTTTAATATTAAAATTTTTTAAATTTTATTTTTTTTAAATACATTTTAATGTTATAAGTGAGTATTTGTTTTGACTGAAAGTTTTTATTATGTTTTTATACATTCTTTAAATTTTTTAAAATTATAGATTAAACTTTATTGATAGGATTGATTCGAATGAATTGTTTTAAACGATTACTTATATCTATAATTTTATTGTGTGTATTTTGTATCTTTAGTTTAGTATTTTTGTTTTATAGTCATTTTGGACTAAATATGTTTTGTTTTTTGGTTCATCATTATATACCAGAATTAGAAATAAAAAAATCAATAGGTACATTAAATAATTGCGTATTGCGAAATATAAAATATTATTCTCATAATAGAAAATGTTTTATTAAAGAATTGCACATAAAGATGCATATAGAATTTTTTAGGAATTTGTGTATTTGCGTAGATAAAATTTTATTTAAGCAATGTCATATATACATTAGTCATCTTAATGTAGTTCAAAATGGGAATAAAAAAATACCTTTAGATGCAATATTAATACCCTTTTTTAAAGTACCTATTTGTTTTAGTAATATACAATTTAATGATCTTTCTTTTTCTACACAAAATATATTATTTTTTGTAGATCATTTTTCTAGTAAGTGTTATTGGACAGGTCTAACATTAAAGTGTTTATATAACAAAATTGAAACTATTTGTATTAAACATAAAAACATAATAAAGAATAATACAAACGAACGAAAAATAGTTAATATAAATAAAATTGCGGTATTTAAAAAACTATTAAATGATGTTTTAAATTATCTTAAAAAATTTAGTGTTAACGTTCCTATAGATTTAGATATAGGATCTTTTTATAGCAAAAATATTTATTTTTGTGGTGACAAAAATTTTAATATATCTCAATTTTTTTTTAGTTTAAAGATAGTTAATAATAAAATGAGTGTAAGAAAAATACATTTCTGTGGTTATGGTTTCATCATTAATATGTATGGAACGGTTAATTTTAATAGAAATTTTTTGACTAATATAATTATTAATTTTGTTAATTTTAATCGTTTTACGAAAAATGAGAATATTAACGTAATTATAATCGGATTTTTATTGAAAAATTTAGAAATAAATTGTCATTGCTTTGGTTTGATAAATACAACTGTTCGCATAAGAGTACAATTTAAACAGTATAGTTCAATGTTCAGTTTAAATTTGTTTATTCCGTTTCTTAGTTTAATTAAAAATAATAACAATTATTTTATTTTACATAAAACAAAAGTTAGAATTGTAGGAAAATCATCTAATTATTCCTTTTTTTTCAATAGTATTGTTAATATGCATATTTTTGGATCGATGCAGCTATGTTTTTTTGGAATTGGAAATTATTCGACTATATTTTTTAAAAATACTTACTTGAATATTATGAATAAAAATACCATGTTTAATATTTTTTTCGGCTTAAAAAATATTTTAAATCAATTAAATTAAATAAAAATGATAATAATGACTATTCAAAAATATAATAAACAATATAAAAGTATATAAATTTATAAGTTTCAAACAAGATCCAAGTTATATTATTGAGTGTGAATATCTTATTTAGAAATTATTATATTAAGAAATAATTTTAGATTAAGTTCTTTTTTTGTTCTCGAATTTACAGAATATAGATAGTTTATTGAGTAAATAAAATACTTGTAAATAAAAATGTTCTTTCATATGGCTTTAAAAAAGAAATTAATATTATTTTTAAACTCAGTGAGTCCATATGACTTATTTTACATTTTTATAGAATTTGACAAGTAAAATTTTATTTTTATTTAATCGTTAGTGATAAGTTATTAAAAAAATATACGAAATATAATTTAGAATTAAGATTTTTATTTTTTTAAGTTAAATTATTTTTGAGTAATAACCATAACTATTGTTTAAATATATTAGGAACATTGTTTTACTTTTAATTGGAAGTTTATTGAAAAATCAAACATGTTGTCAAAGATTTGAGTTTAAGAAATAAATAACAAAAATGTATTAATGATATAGTGTGATGCGAACATTAAAAAATATTTGTTACATTTAAAATTATAAGACAACCAATAATTTTTTAATAAATACATTACTAGCGTTTTTCATAATAATATTAGCGATATTATAAGAAACATTAAAAATAATGTTAGTTTATTCGTTTACTATATTAAAAAATTTATACATTTTTAATGAATTATGAGTATTGGGAATTAACATCAATTTTATTTGAATTTTTTGATAATAAATTTGGATGTTAAAATAGAATTATAAAACTATAAAAAGTATAAAAAATTGAGCAAACATTGTTAAGATTTATAAATATTAAAAAAATAAATAAAATATTTTTGTTTCTGGAAATTATATATTTAAAAATATATTAATATTTATATTAGATTATTTAAAATTACATATTAAAACTACCATGCAAAAACGGAATATGATATTTTAAGAAAAATATATATAGTTTAAAAGTACTGGAAAAGCGTTGATTAATAATAGTTGTATAAATAATTTTTTATGTAGATAATATTTATTTTAATAATATGACTTTACGCGTTAATTGTAATAATATTTTATTGATAAGTTTGGTTACAATACAAAATTTTTTAAAATTAAATTTAAACTAAGATTTTTGAATATTGTGAGTTACTAAATAATAAGATCAATATCTTTCGGATTTTTATATGATATTAATATTATACTAGTTTTATAATATATAAATAGGATTTTTAATGGGTCTCGTATTTAGAGTACGACAATTTCGTTTAAATTTAAGGAATATAATTATTATTTTAAGATATATTTGGCATTTCTAAATTTTTTAATTGTATAAATTAGTTTTTGCTCTTGATATTTGACGATACATTAAAACAATTTAAGTATGAATTTTAAAGTACGGATTATTATTTTGTGGCATTATGTTTTACAAAAGTATTATTGCATTTAATATTTTATGTACTTTATAATTATGTCAGCAAGTTTTTAATGCTGACATAAATTGAATTTACAATTTTTATTGTAAAGAAGATAAGATTGTTTTATAAGCAACATCTTTATTTGTCCATTCAATTATTTTTACCCATTTATTTTTTTCTAAATCCTTGTAATGTTGAAAAAAGTGCACAATTTGTGTTTTTAATATATTGGAAAAGTGATGGATGTTTGTTATATTTGAGTATTCTTGACAAACGTCATCGTTAGGAACAGCTAAAATTTTATTATCTTCTCCAGATTCATCTAACATACGTAACATCCCTATTGGTCTACATGGTATTACTGAATTTGGAATAATAGGATATGGGGAATGTACTAACACATCTACAGGATCTCCATCACAAGATAAAGTTTTATTAATGAATCCGTAATTACAAGGATAAAACATGGGAGTAGGTATAAACCTATCTACAAATAAAACTCCTAATTTTTTGTTCATTTCATATTTTACTGGATGAGAATGTGATGAAATTTCAATAATTACATTTATGTTATATGGAACGTTTTTACCTGGAGAAATATTTTTAAAGCTCATTTTTTTTCCTTATTTTTTAGTCAAGTCTTTTTTGATATTTTTCTTTATAAATACAGTTTTATTTTAATTTTTTTCAGTGTACTATAACAATAATTTAATGTTTTGATAAGATACAATATGAAAGTAGAAAACGATTTTATATTAAAAGAAAAAAAATTTAAAAATGTAATTGAATATATACTTGGTGTGGTTAAAACTTTTTCAGCTACTTCTGAAGTCTTAATTGTGCATAATTCAGGAATTAATATTGGAGTAAGAAATAGAAAAATTGATTATGTTAAATTTAATAATAACAATTTTTTAACGATGACTGTTTACAAAAATCGAAAAAAAAGTACAGTATTTTCTACTGATTTTAGCATTACTGCAGTAAACAAAATAATAAATTTAGCAATGGATATTATAAATTATACTTCTGAGGATGTATCATCTGGTTTACCTGATGCAAATTTATTAGCCATTGGAAATTTAAAAAATCTTGATTTATATCATTATTGGCATTGGGACGTAAGACATGCTATTAATTTAGTATTAATAGCAGAGCAAGAAGCTTTTAAAATAGATAAAAGAATTGTTAATACAGAGGGATCTAATTTTGATGGTTGTATGAGCATGAAAGTTTTTGGAAATAGTCATGGCATGTTAGAAAGTTATCATACTACTCTATATTCTATGTCTAGTTGTATGATTGCTAAAGAAAATAGTGATATGCAAAGAGATGTGTCATATACAATTTCTAGAGATATTAATGATTTACTTTCTCCGCAATGTGTGGGTGCAACTAGTTCTAAAAAAGCTGTATCTAGGTTAGGTTCCAAAAAAATTTCTTCTATAAAAAGTTCAGTGATTCTTTCCTCAGAATTATCTTTAGAATTTTTTTCTTATTTAGCTAAAGCTATAAATGGTAATAATGTATATAAAAAGTCGACATTTTTATTGAACAGTTTAGGAAAACAAATTTTTCCTAGTTGGCTTAGTATTCAAGAGAATCCTTATATAAATAAAGGTTTAGGATCGAAATGCTTTGATTTAGAAGGTGTTCGTACATCATCAAAGATGATAATAAAAAATGGTATATTGCAAACATGGTTATTAGATAATTATTCAGCTAAAAAAATGAATTTAATAAGTACGGCTAATTGTGGTGGTATTCATAATTGGCTGATATTAGGTGCCTCAAATATGAATTTGAATGAATTATTAGTGTTAATGAATAAAGGTATACTAATAACAGAATTATTAGGTAACGGTTTAAATTTAATTACAGGAGATTATTCATGTGGAGCTGTAGGACATTTGATAGAACATGGAGCAGTCAAACATCCTGTACATGAAATTACAATTTCTGGTAATTTAAAAGATATGTTTAAAAATATTATATCTATAGGAAATGACATTGATACAAGGCATAAAATATTATCGGGATCAATTTTATTATCTTCTCTTCAAATTTCTGGTTTATAAAGGTTATTTTATTAAATAAAATATTGAATTTAGATATTTCATAATGCATAGAACATTATTTTTAAATATTATCTTTTATAAATGTGTTCTTAAAAGCTAATCTATAAGCCGGGTTCTGTATTGGACAGTCATTTATCTAGGATAATAATCATTTATTATCTCAAGCAACCTACCCGAGTATTATTTGTAAGGGTAAGATACGTAAATACTCCTATTTGGTTTTGCTCCAGGTGGAGTTTACCTCAGCCATACTAGTTACCTAGTATGCGGTGAGCTTTTACCTCGCCTTTTCACCCTTTCCTTTGAACTATTAATTGCAAAGGTGGTTTTTTTTCTGTTGCACTAGTCGTAAGCTTGCGCTTCCCAGATGTTATCTGGCACCTTTTACCCTTTGGAGCCCGGACTTTCCTCTTTTATTTTTAATAAAAATAAAAGCGACTGTCTGATTAGCTTTTATAAAATTTTTTAAACAATATTCTATTTTGTTAGTGCATGATCATATAATAAATTTTTTGATATATTATATAATTTTGCTGTTATTGTTATAGCTTTTTTTAATGGTAAATGTAGTTTTAACATTTGTAAAGTTTTTAATGCTACTTCAGGTAAAAAATAAGATTTTTTAATCTTAACGCTTGATATGATTATTATCATTTCTCCTTTTATTTTAAAACTATTATTTTTTAATTGCGATAATATGTTTGATGACGTATCTCTATGTATTGATTCCCATGTTTTAGTGAGTTCTTTTGCTAGCATTATATATCGATTAGGTCCTAATTCTTGTACTATGTCGTTTATACTTGAAATTATTCGGTGAGGAGTTTCATAAAATATAATGGTTCGTGTTTCTTCTTTCAAATCATGTAATAATTTACGTCTTTTTGTGCTTTTAGATGGAAGAAAACCTTCATAACAAAATCTTTTGATTTGAAATCCTGAAGCACTTAGAGCTGTAATAGCTGCACATGGACCTGGAAGAGGAATGATTTTTATTTTAAATTGGTAGCAATAGTTGATTAAAACATACCCGGGATCATTAATTGTTGGTGTTCCAGCATTGGATACTAACGCAACATTTTTTCCATTTTTGAGTTCTATAATAAGTTTTTTACTTTTATTTTTTTCGTTATGTTTATTAATAGAGGTAATATTTTTAAGAATTTTGTAAGTTCTGGTTAATATTTTAGTATGGTTTATATTTTCTGCTGCAATTACATCTACTATTTTTAATATTGATAATGCTCGATAAGTAATATCGGTTAAATTTCCGATAGGAGTAGGTACAATGTATAACGTACCTTTTTTTGTAATTGATATATTATTTGCATTCATTTTTGATTTTTTAGAAAATAATTTTTAAAAATATTGTTATCATAATAGAAACACATTTATGTATTTTTATTATGAATATATGTGTGTTTATTATGATTGGTATTAAATTTTTCACTTTCTCGTTAAATAAACAATAGATTAATAGTAATAATATTACTCATGATTTATATTATGTACGTTTAAATATAATTTTTTATAGGTGTACTATTTAATTTTTTATGTTCTTTTATAAAAACTATTATATGCTTATTCGTATTAAATTTATAGAAAGGTGATGTTAGTGAAAAGAGTAGTAATTACTGGATTAGGGATTATTTCCAGTATTGGAAATAACAAACAAGAAGTATTAAATTCATTATTGTATACTAAATCAGGTATTTCTTTTTCAGAAGAAATGAAACAATTTGGAATGAGAAGTCATGTATGTGGTAACGTTAAGTTGGACGTTTCGCAATGTATCAGTCGTAAGACTATGAGATTTATGAATAATGCATCTATTTATTCGTACTTATCCATGAAAGAAGCTATCAAAGACGCTAATTTAACTACTGAAATGTATCAAAATAATTCTAGAGTTGGGGTAATTGTTGGTTCTAGTTCGGGATCACCAAAATGTCAAGTAAACGGTGTAAATGCTATAAAAAAAAGAGGATTAAAATCTATTAGTCCTTATGTAGTAATACAATCTATGACTTCTAACATATCTGCTTGTTTGGGTACTGCATTTAAAATATATGGTATTAATTATTCTATTAGTTCAGCATGCTCTAGTTCAGCACATTGTATAGGAAATGCAATAGAACTAATACAATTAGGTAAACAAGATGTTATATTTGCTGGCGGAGGTGAAGAGATTAGTCAAGAATTAGCTTGCACATTTGATGCAATGGGAGCATTGTCAACGAATTATAATTCAGATCCTACTGCATCGTCTAGAGTATTTGATTTCTATCGTGATGGATTTGTTATTTCAGGAGGAGCAGGAATAGTGGTTATAGAAGAATTAAATTATGCATTATCTAGGTCAGCTCGTATATATGCTGAAATTATTGGATATGGTACATCTTCTGATGGTTTTAATATGGTCATTCCATCCGGAGACGGAGCTATTAGGTGTATGAATTTAGCTACAAAAACAATAGATAAAAGTTCTATTGATTATTTAAACGCTCATGGTACATCCACTAAAATAGGTGATTTAGTAGAATTAAATGCTATTCGAAAAGTGTTTAGTAGTACTAATATTCCAATTGTTTCATCAACTAAATCTATTACTGGGCATGCATTAGGCGCGTCAGGAGTACAAGAAATAATTTATAGTTTATTGATGTTAGAGCATAGTTTTCTTGTTCCTAGCATTAATATTATTCGATTAGATCCTGTAGCAAAAAATTGTAATATTTTGACTGTGATTTTAAAGAAACAAGTATCTGTTATTATGTCAAATAGTTTCGGATTTGGAGGAACTAACGTTTCCTTAGTTATAAAAAAATTTTATTAATTTATGTAAATTGATATTGTTATATGTTCATGGTTTATATTAAATAATGGTTTAAATATATTTAGTGCTTCGATAGTATATTTATATATAATATGTTTAGCACAATATATGTATTATATGATAATTTCCTAATTTTATAAATTTTTTGTAATAGTTTAAGACTGTTATCTGGTATTTCCAAATTATGTACGAGTATAAACTTTTAGAAAAATAAACTATAGTTAGATTCAGATGTTTTTAAGTTTTATTTTTTATAGACTGATTTTGTGTATGATGATGCATGAATGTTTGCTTAAAATTAGTTAGTTAATCGGATATATATATTGATTATTTATAGACTTTATATGAAAAATGTTTCTATATTTTTAATGCTATCTAATTATTATTTTTAAAAATGTATAATTATTTAAATTAGAAGCAGTTTTATAACTAAATTATAATATTTGTATAATATTTTATTTTTTAGTTTTTAAACACATATAGATTGAGACATTAATTCAAATAATTTTTTCTTAATTTTAAATGAGTATATCGTAATAAAATTTTTATATTTTGAAAGTTATTGTGAAGACAATATAGTTTACGTATGTAATTAAATAATTTAAATTTAAATTATAAAATAGTGTGTAATATATTTTATTTTAAAACGAAATATGAATGTTTTATTATATGTTAGTACAATGTAATGTTTGTAATCGATTGAAGAAAAGTATTAGGATTTAAACATATAAATTGTTGTAAACCAGTAATTTAATGATTATATGGAATTTATATTTATTGCAATAATCAATGTTAAAATTTATTTCAGTGCAATAAATTTTTTAATCTTTCCTTATATGATTGTTATTACAAAGTGCAAATAACAAGTAACTTTAATACGTTATCTTTTTTAAAGCTTACATAACTTATATTTTGTGCGTGATAAACTTAATTTAGTTTTTTAGAATATTAAGTTTGTATTATGGCATAAGTTATTATTTAGTAAAGAAGTATTGGAAAATTAACAAAAATACAGTAAAAGTAAATATATATATTAAATAATATTAAAACAAATTTAGTGAAAAATGAAAAACAAAATGTATTAATTTTGGTTTTTTAAAATGTTATATTTTATATTTGATTTCTTATGTATAATATATATAAATATTTATTTATAAAAGCAAGTAAACATTGTTATTTTAATTTTTTATAGTGTTTTACATGTATCATATTTTTTGAATTATTGAAAGGAATATAATCCATTGAATCAGTTAGAATTATTAAAACAGTATAGTAAAATTGTAGTAGATAGTGGAGACATGAAGTTGATAAAGAAATATCTTCCTGAAGATACTACTACTAATCCTTCTCTTATTTTAAAAGTAATTACTTTACCTGAATACGAATATATTATTGTTCATTCTATTAATTATGCTAAAAAAAAAGGAGGTACATATCAAGATCAGTTACTCAATGCTGTTGACAAAGTGTCGGTTATGTTAGGTCAAGAAATTTTAGGAGTGATTTCTGGAAAAGTATCTATTGAAATTGATGCGAGATTATCATTTAATACTGATTTGTGCATTAAACAATCGGAAAAGATAATTTCTATGTATGAAGAAGAAGGAATTAGTAAATCTAGAATATTGATTAAATTAGCAGCTACCTGGGAATGCATTAAGGCTGCGGAAGAATTGAAAAATCTTGATATTAATTGTAATTTAACATTACTATTTTCTTTTGCGCAAGCAAGAGCTTGTGCTGAAGCAAAAGTTTTTTTAATTTCTCCATTTGTTGGTCGAATTTATGATTGGTATCAATCTAAATCATTGATAAAAGAGTATTCAGGTTATAATGATCCTGGGGTTATTTCAGTTCGTAAAATATATGATTATTATAAAAGTCATGGATATAGAACGATTATTATGGGAGCAAGTTTTAGAAATATTCAACAAATTTTAGCATTATCTGGATGCGACTATTTAACTATTTCTCCTGTTTTATTACGACAGTTACAATCACAAAATGATAACTTTTTAAGACAACTGAATGTTCCAAATGTTGTAAATAAACCCGTTAGTGTTTTATCTAAGAGTGACTTTTTATGGATGCATAATCAAGATGCTATGGCTGTAGAAAAGTTATCTGAGGGCATATGTCAATTTGGAAGAGATCAAATTGAATTAGAAAGAATAATTAAAAGTAAGATGTAAGCAGTATTTTATTTTTTAATTTTTTGCTTGCAGAATTTATTTCGATAAATGTTATAGGAATTTTATTGGTTTTAATTGTGTGTGAAGGAATAATTTTATGTGTTCGAGAAAAAAATTAGCTGATGCTATTAGAGTATTAAGCATGGATGCAGTACAAAAAGCACAATCTGGACATCCAGGTATGCCAATGGGTATGGCTGATATTGCTGAAGTATTATGGAGAGATTTTTTAAAACATAATCCATGTAATCCATTATGGAATAATAGAGATCGCTTTGTTCTTTCTAATGGACATGGTTCTATGCTTCTATATAGCTTATTACATCTTACGGGATATGATTTATCGTTAGAAGAATTAAAATCTTTTAGACAATTACACTCAAAAACTCCTGGTCATCCTGAAATAGGACATACTCCTGGAGTAGAAATGACTACAGGCCCGTTAGGGCAAGGTTTAGCTACTGCGGTAGGAATGGCAATCGCTGAACGTACATTAGGCATGGTTTTTAATCGACCTGATTATAACATAGTAGATCATTATACTTGGGTATTTGTTGGTGACGGTTGTTTAATGGAAGGAATTTCGCATGAAGTGTGTTCCTTAGCTGGTACTCTGAAGTTAGGGAAATTAATTGTATTTTATGATAATAATGGTATATCTATTGATGGGAATGTAA
Organism: Buchnera aphidicola (Kaburagia rhusicola ensigallis); assembly: GCA_039830025.1. Lineage (NCBI taxonomy): Bacteria > Pseudomonadati > Pseudomonadota > Gammaproteobacteria > Enterobacterales > Erwiniaceae > Buchnera > Buchnera aphidicola. The sequence continues at coordinate 94,066 of CP140040.1, forward strand.
GCAATTGGTTTACAGATAATACAGGAAAACGATTTGAATCTTATCATTGGCATGTAATATATGACGTTGATGGACATAATCCTAATTCTATTTCTGATGCTATACAAAAATCTGTATTAATAAAAGATCGACCTTCTTTAATCATGTGTAAAACTATTATTGGTTTTGGATCACCTAATCGAGCTGGTACAAAAGATTCTCATGGATCGCCATTAGGTGAATTAGAAGTTGATTTAACTAGAAAAAATTTAAAATGGAGTTTTCCTCCATTTTTTATACCGCAAGAAATTTATGAGAGTTGGAATTTTGTAGTGCAAGGAAAATTGTTAGAAGATGAGTGGAATAAAAACTTCTTAAAATATAAAAAAGTATATCCTAGTTTAGCAAATGAATATATTCGTCGTATAAATCACATTATTCCAAATTCATGGGAAGAAAATTGCAATCAATTTATTCATAAGTTGTGTCTTGATATTAACGATATAGCGACTAGAGTTGCTTCTCAAAATGCTTTAGAGTTTTTTAATACGTTATTACCAGAGATGATTGGTGGATCAGCTGATTTAGCTCCGAGTAATCTCAGTATGTGGTCTGGTTCTAAATCTATCTCGGAGGATGTGTCTGGAAATTATATTCATTATGGAGTTCGCGAATTTGGAATGACTGCTATTGCAAATGGATTGTTCCATCATGGGGGATTCATTCCTTATACTTCTACTTTTTTAGTTTTCTCCGATTATGCTCGTAATGCGATACGTATGGCTGCATTAATGAACACGCAACATATTTTTGTTTATACTCATGATTCTATAGGATTAGGAGAAGATGGTCCTACACATCAACCTGTAGAACAATTGTCTACTCTCCGTTTAATTCCTAATGTGAATGTATGGAGACCTTGTGATCAGGTAGAAACTGCAATAGCATGGAAGTTAGCATTAGAACATAAGTCCGGTCCGACAGCTTTGATATTATCTCGTCAAAATTTATTGCATGTTTCTAGGAGTTTGATAGAAACAAACAATATTTCTCGTGGAGGATATATTTTAAGAGATAATAGTTTTGATAACAATATTAATGCGATTATCATTGCTACTGGATCAGAAGTGAGTATTGCTCTTTCTGTTTATGATAAATTAATTAAAAAAGGTTATCGTATTAGAATCGTTTCTATGCCATCAACTAATGTTTTTGATCAACAAGATCATTGTTATAGAGAATTAGTATTACCTAAGTCTGTTACTAAACGTATTTCAATTGAGGCAGGAGTATCTGATTATTGGTATAAATATGTAGGATTATATGGAATAGCTTTTGGAGTTAATTCTTTTGGGTATTCAGCTTCTTCCGATGAATTGTTTAAAAAGTTTGGGTTTAGTGTTAAAGATATAGTAGAGAAAATAGTAAAATTATTAAGTTCATAAATTTTTTATAGGGGTCTCAATAACCCCTACTACAATAACTATATACTTTTGACAGATTGTAATTACTCTAGAACGATGCTTTATGCAACATATTATGTAATATAGCAGTTAAAATACTTAAAATAAAATTTAGATTTTATATATAAGGAATATTTATGATTTGTCCTATAGTTAGTTTAGCTAAACAACTTATTGCCATTCCTTCTATTAGTCCTATGGATTTGGGGTGTCAAAAAATAATATCTCATAGATTAATTAATGCAGGATTTTCTGTTGAGCATATGAACTGTAATGGTACATATAATATTTGGGCTTATAGAGGAGAGGGTACTACGTTAGCTTTTTCTGGACATACAGACGTTGTTCCTAGTGGAAACAATAAAAATTGGAAATTTCCTCCCTTTGTTCCTACTATTTATAATGAATGTTTATTTGGTCGTGGTGCTGCCGATATGAAAGGAGCGTTAGCAGCTATGATTGTTGCTGTTGAAACATTTGTTAAAAAATATCCAAACCATACTGGAAGATTAGCTTTTTTAATTACTTCCGATGAAGAATCTAAAGCAATATATGGTACTAAAAAAATAGTTGAAAATTTACTCTCTAGACAAGAAAAAATAGAATATTGTTTAATAGGAGAGCCATCTAGCGTTGTATTATTGGGAGACGTGATTAAAAATGGTCGACGTGGTTCTTTAACTGCACATTTACATATTTATGGAAAGCAAGGACATATTGCATATCCTCATCTAGCGAATAATCCTATTCATAATGTTTTATCTTTTTTAAATAATTTAGTATCTATTAAGTGGGATTGTGGGAATAGTTTTTTCCCGCCAAGTAGTTTACAAATTTATGAAATTAAGTCTGGTGCCAATAGTGATAATGTAATACCAGAACAGTTATCATTAAAATTTAATTTGCGTTTTGGTAGTGTACTTACTATAGATGACTTTAAAAGTAAAGTTGAAAAATTGTTATGTGAGGCTAATTTAAAATATAGTATACAATGGAAGTTGTCTGGAGAACCTTTTGTTACCAAGTCAGGATTATTAATAGATGTAACAACTGATGTAATTCAACATTTATGTAGAATTACTCCAAAATTGTTAACTACTGGCGGTACATCTGATGGACGTTTTATTTCCAAAATGGGATCTCAAATATTAGAGTTAGGACTAACTAATGAAACTATACATCAATTAAATGAACATATCAAAATTTCAGATTTACAATTGTTAAGTGATATATATAAGAACATTATTAAAAGATTATTGTTAGACATTTGATAGTTTTCATATGTTTAGTAAGAAACAAATTTTTTGATATGTAAAAATAAACAGAGTATCAAATATTTTTAACACCCTGTTTTTAAAAATTAGTATTAATTTTAGAGATTTAGTTTAACATTTTAGTTATTTATAAATTTTATTCGACATTGTAAAATTAGTAGTGATATATTTTTTAAATATTAAAAGTTTTCTTTTTTCGTCAACACTTTTAAACTTGAATGTTTATATAATTTTACTTTTTTGAATTCATGAAAAATTTTTTATATGTACTAATATTAGAAAACTTTAAAGCTGCTTCAAGAATTAGACTGGTTTGTTTTGAAATAGGAGTTAGTGGTAAACGCAAAGTATCTGTTTTAATTAGGCCTATTTTTTTTGCTAGCCATTTTACTGGAATAGGATTTGGTTCTTTAAATAAACTACGATGTAGTAACATTAAATAGTTGTTTAGTAACCTAGCTGATGTAAAATCTTTTTTTAAAGCTAAATTATATATTTTAGTCATTTCTTTCGCTGCTATATTAGCAGTAACTGATATAACCCCTTGACCTCCTAACTGTACAAAGTCTAATGCTGTAGCATCATCACCGCTAATAAGTAGAAATTTTTCATTTACTAAAGTTTTTATTTTTTGTACTCTGGATAAATCACCCGTAGCTTCTTTTATTCCTATAATATTATGTAACTGAGATAATTTAATGACTGTTTCTGGAATTAAATCACATCCAGTTCGTATGGGAACATTATATAAAATTTGAGGTAAGTGTGTGTTTTTGGCAATAGCTTTAAAATGTTCGTACAGTCCTTTCTGTGTAGGGCGGTTATAATAAGGAGTTACAGTTAAACATGCTGATACTCCTGATGATTCAAACTTTTTTGTTAATGAAATAGCTTCTGATGTTGCATTTGATCCTGTTCCAGCTATAATTGGGATGCGATGATTAGATATTTTTAATGTAAGCATTATTACTTCAATGTGTTCTTCTTGACTTAAAGTTGCTGATTCTCCAGTTGTTCCGACAGAAACAATTGCTGTTGTTCCATTTTCAACGTGGTAATTAATTAGTTTTTTTAGACTAGTTTGACAAATATTACCGTTTTCATCCATTGGTGTTATAAGTGCAACGATACTTCCTTTAAACATTTTTTGTTTCTCTTATAAATAAATTCTTTATAGTATGTTTGATAGATTTTTAGCATCTGTCAAACGAAATGGTTCATGTGTTTTAATATTATAAAATTGAACTGTTACAGTGTTCAAAATATTATTTATGTTTAGTTTCGTTAGCTATGGAGAAATGTTATTTAGTTTAATTAACATTTGGTTGTAACAATAATTACAGATATTATATTCTAATTTTTTATAATTTGAAGATGATCATCATAGGGTAATGTTTTACTATTTAATTTTTTTATATTTTTTAAAAACTTATGGTTAAATATATAATAAAATTAGTTATTTTATACTTAAATTTTTTGTAATAATATATATTTTACATGCATGTTAAGTGATGTTGTTCAAGAACGCAATAAAATTTTTTTTAAAAAATTAATGCATATTACCATATCATTTTTTAATAGGATTAGAATTTATATAAATATGTTAGCGTAGTATTTTATTTTTGTTTCATGCATTGCGCACGATATCTTAGTACATGATCCATAATTGTGATAGCTATCATAGACTCTGCTATCGGAACAGCTCTTAACCCAACGCAAGGGTCATGTCTTCCTGCAGTTACAATTTTTTCTTCTTTTCCGTTATGATCAATAGTTTGACCTTTTTTTCTTATGCTGGAGGTTGGTTTGAGTGCTATTTTTGCAATGATGTCTTCTCCATTGCTAATTCCACCTAATATTCCGCCTGAATGATTACTCATAAATCCATTTTTGTTCATTTCATCTCGATGTTGACTTCCTTTTTGATTAATTACTGAAAATCCATCTCCAATTTCTACTCCTTTAACAGCATTGATGCTCATTAATCCATGTGCTAAATCGGCATCTAATCGATCAAATACAGGTTCTCCTAATCCTACAGGAACGTTTTCAGCTATTATCACAATTTTAGCTCCGATAGAATCACCTTCTTTTTTAAGACTTCTTATTAGCTTATCTATTTCTTGAAATTTTGTTATGTCTGGACAAAAAAATGGATTTTTTTCAACTTCATCCCATGATGTAAGTTTACAAATGATATTTCCTATTTGTTCTAGATATCCATGAATTAAAATTCCATAATTCAAATGGAGATATTTTTTAGCTATAGCGCCTGCAGCAACTCGCATAGTTGTTTCTCTAGCAGATGATCTTCCCCCCCCACGAGGGTCTCGAATTCCATATTTTTTTTGATAGGTATAATCTGCATGTCCTGGTCTAAATAAAGTTTGTATATTTTTATAATCGTTTGGTCTTTGGTCTGTGTTTTGTATCATTAATCCAATACTGGTTCCTGTTGTAATTCCTTTAAAAGTTCCAGATAATATCTTAATATGATCTAGTTCGCATCTTTGAGTAGTATATTTAGATTGTCCTGGTCGTCTTCTATTTAGTTCTTTTTGTAAATCTGACTCTATAATTTCAATTCCTGGTGGCATTCCATCAATAATACATCCTAATGATAATCCGTGAGATTCACCAAATGTTGTAACTCTAAATAATTTTCCGATAGTATTTCCAGCCATTTTTTATCCTTTATTTTGCATAGTTAGTACAATTATTTTATTATATAATTGAAACATTGAGTGAATTATATTTATATGTACCACTTTAGTTTAAACATTTATATATAATACATCAATTTTAAAAAAAATATTTATTTTGTAGAATTTAATAGTTAGCAACGTATTAATAAATAATTTTGTATGTTTTTTAATATTTAAAATTATACATTTCATATGCTGAAAAATAGTATAAATTATTTTTTTAAGTAATATAAAATATTTTGAAAATTAGTATAATTATATATTGTATAATGAATAGTTTATTTTTTTAAAATAAGAAATAAATGATATCAAAAAAATTTTATTTATTAATTTTTATTAAAATGTAATATTTGGAATTATTATAGAAACTGTCTATCATCAATGGTAATTGATCAAAATGGGTAAAAACAAGTCATTATTTTCTGAAGATCTGTTTTTGTTTTATCAACAGTTTAACGAAATTCAAAAAATAAAGCAGGATACTGTATTTCATTCAAGATGTTATAAATTTCAAAGGAATATAACGTTTAAAAAACGTTTTTTTGAACAAGACGCTCATTGTCACTACTTTTCTTGTGACAATTCAAACATGTTAATTAATTTTGATCCAGTCTATTATATTCGAGATAGTAGTTATTCCGATGAACTAAGAAAATTAAAAGTAGGGGTATATACTCCAGATATTGTTTTAGATTTACATGGTTTAACTCAGTATCAGGCTAAAAGAAAGTTAGGTGAATTGATATGTATCTGTTATAAAGAGAACTTTTTTTGCGCTAATATTATTCATGGGCACGGGAAAAATGTTTTAAAACAGCAAATACCATTATGGTTGTCTAAACATCCTAATATAATAGCTTTTCATCAAGCGCCTAAAATTTTTGGTCATCATGCTGCTATTCTTATTTTGGTCGATCTTAAAATTAGTTAGCATTAATTGTTCATTTTGTTTTATTTCATATTTTAAATATTACTTAAGTATAAAGTTGTTAGTGTATTTAATGATAAGTAATGATATAAAAAAGTGGTTTAGTTTAATTTTAAAGTAAAGAATAAAAATATATTTTTTAATTCTGGCATAATAAAATAGTATTTTCAATTGGTATTAGTTATGTTGATATTTATATTTTATAGTAAAATTTGATCGCGTAAAATAATGTACAGTATTAAATTTTTTTGTTTATACATTAATTGAATTAAAAAAATTAATTATTAATTTTAATTAAAATTAATAATTTCGTATTTTAATGTTAAAAATATTATTGTTTTAAAATAAAAATTTAACAATATATGTGTTACTTTATTACAATATTTATATTTTGCATTTAAAATAATTCGGGGAAAATTATAAAATGAATTATAGAAATAAATTTATGTTTTAAAATATAATAATTATATTATAAATTTATAAACAAGGATTACATATGATTCATAATAATAGATTGCGAATGGTAATGCAAAAAACTGGAAGGTTAAGTAATGATTCCAATGATTTACTTTCCCGTTGTGGTATTAAAATCAATTTTCATAAACAGAAATTAATTGCTTTTTCTGAAAATATGCCAATAGATGTTATGTGTGTACGCGATGATGATATTCCCGGACTAATTATGGATGGTGTTGTAGACATAGGAATTATTGGAGAAAATGTTTTAGAAGAAGAAGTTCTAAGTCGAAAACTACGATCAGATAATATAGATTACATAAAGTTAAAACGTTTAGATTTTGGAATTTGTAGATTATCTTTAGCTGTACCAATTAACAAAGCATATATTGATATTTGTTGTTTAAATAATTCAAGGATAGCTACTTCTTATCCACATTTGTTAAAAAGATATTTTGATAAAAATAATTTGGTGTTTAAATCGTGTATGTTAAATGGATCAGTAGAAGTAGCGCCACGAGCAGGATTATCTGATGCTATTTGTGATTTAGTATCTACCGGGGCTACTCTAGAGGCTAATGGATTACGTGAGGTTCAAGTAATATTTCATTCTAAAGCTTGTTTAATTTGTAAAACTGGTAATATTTCTATTGAAAAACAGCGTGTTATTGATACGTTAATGACAAGAATTCAAGGTGTAATTAAAGCAAGAGAGTCAAAATATATTATGTTGCATGCACCTATAAAGAAGTTAAAAGAAGTAATTAATTTATTACATGGTGCTGAACGTCCTACAATACTAAAATTAGCTGGAGATGATACTCGAGTAGCTATGCATATGGTTAGTAGCGAGACGTTATTTTGGGAGACCATGGAAAAATTGAAATCATTAGGAGCTAGTTCTATTTTAGTCCTTCCAATTGAAAAAATGATGGAATAGTTAGTATGAAAAGCTTTTTTAAGATTATTTATTGGAATAGCTGTAGTATTGAAAAAAGAAATCAAATATTATGTCGACCTATTTCAAGTGATTCTGCTATTATTAAAAATAAAGTAAATACAATTATTACTGATGTTAAAAATTTAGGAGATCAAGCGTTATATAATTATACAAATATATTTGATCATATAAAGTTGAATACTATTCAAGTAAGTGCAAAAGATATTGAAGATTCTGAGTTATATGTTACAGAAGAAATAAAAAATGCACTGAAAATAGCTATTAGCAACATTAAAAAATTTCATATTGCGCAAAAAACGCCAAAAATAAATTTAAACATAAATAACGATGTTCATTGTCAACATATAGTGCGCCCAATTGAATCAGTAGGGTTGTACATTCCGAGTGGTTCAGCTCCTCTTGTATCTACAGTATTAATGCTAGCCATTCCAGCTCGTATTGCTGGATGTAAAAAAATAATTATGTGTTCCCCTCCTCCTATTGCTAATGAAGTATTATATGCTGGTAAACTATGCGGTATAAAAGAAATATTTCAAGTTGGTGGTGCTCAAGCGATAGCTGCTTTAGGTTTCGGAACTAAAACAGTACCACGAGTCGATAAAATTTTTGGTCCAGGTAACGCTTATGTAACAGAAGCTAAATTGCAAATTAGTAATATTTTATATAACGTAGGTATTGATATGCCAGCTGGACCATCTGAGGTATTGATTATTGCCGATTCTAACGCTAATGCTAGTTTTATTGCTTCTGATTTGTTATCTCAAGCAGAACATGATAGTCGTTCTCAAGTACTATTAATAACTTATGACGTAAATTTAGCTAAAAAAGTATTAATAGAAATTCAAAAGCAAATAAAAACTTTATTAAGATATAGTATTATTGCTAAAGTACTAAAACATAGTAAAGTAATTGTAGCAAAAGATTTATTGGAATGCTTTACGATATCTAATTTGTATGCTCCTGAACATTTAATGATTCAATGTTGTCATTCGCAGAATTTAATAAAATATGTAGTAAATGCTGGTTCTATTTTTTTGGGAAGTTGGTCTCCAGTAGCTGGAGGAGATTATGCTGTTGGTACTAATCATGTTTTACCTACCTATGGTAGTGCTAATGTATATTCTGGACTTAGTCTCGTTGATTTTCAAAAAAGAATGACAGTTCAAAAATTAAGTAAAATAGGATTGAAAAATATTTCTAATGCTATTATATCTTTGTCGAAATTAGAAAAATTAGATGCTCATAAAAATTCAGTCATGATTAGGTTATCTTCACTATCGGATATAGTATAGTTATGAATGTTGAAAAATTAGTTAGAAAAAATATATTAAAATTAATACCTTATCAATCTTCGCGAAAGATAGGTGGAAAGGGTAACATATGGTTAAATGCAAACGAATGTCCCACTCCAAATTGTTATCAACTAGATAATATGATTTTAAACCGTTATCCTGCATGTCAACCAGAAGAACTATTATCATGTTACTCTTCATATGTTGGTATTAGTAAAAAAAATATATTAATAACACGTGGTTCTGATGAAGCCATTGAATTATTAATTAAAACTTTTTGCGAACCAAAATATGATAAAATTATTTTTTGTCCTCCAACTTATGATATGTATAATGTTAGTGCGCATATTATGAATATTGAAAGGTATCCAATACCGTTATTACACGGGAGTTGGCAATTAGATATTGATAGTATTATTAAAGGTTGCAATAATGTTAAATTAATTTATATATGTAATCCAAATAATCCTACCGGTAATTTAATTAATATTAAAGATATTGTAACTTTATTAAAGGCAACTTTAGAGAAAGCATTAGTGATAGTGGATGAAGCATATATTGAATTTTCTCCAACAAGTAGTGTAATACATTTAATAAATACATATCCTAATTTAGTTATAATGAGAACGTTATCTAAAGCTTTTGCTTTGGCTGGATTACGATGTGGTTTTATACTAGCCAACGCTAATATAGTAGATTTTTTGTTAAAAGTTATTAACCCTTATCCTATTTCTGTTCCTACTTCTAATATAGCTGTTCAATTTTTAAGTAAAAAAAATATTAGTTTAATGAGAAACAGAGTTTTTCGTTTAAATTTAAATCGTTCTTGGCTTATAACTCAATTAAAACTAATGAATTATTGCGTAGATCATGTTTTTCATAGTGCAGCTAATTATATTTTAGTTCGTTTTTTTAATTCTAAATTAATATTTAATGAGTTATCGAAAGTAGGAATAGTTGTTAGAGATCAAAGTGATAAATTGAACTTAAATAATTGTATAAGAATTTCCATAGGAACTAGTAAGGAATGTTCAGAAGTTATTTATACTATCCAAAAAATAAATAATTCATACATGACTTTATTAGGACAATAATATGCATAAAAACGTTTTATTTATTGATCGTGATGGAACATTAATTACAGAACCGATTCAAAATCGTCAAGTAGATAATATAAATAAATTAACTTTTGAAAAATATGTTATTTCTACTTTAGTTGAATTAAAAAATTTTGGTTATACTTTCGTTATGATTACGAATCAAGATGGATTAGGTTCGAAAAAATTTCCTTTTTCTGATTTTCTTACACCTCATCAATTTATGATAAATATTTTTCTATCTCAAGGTATAGTATTTGAGGATATCTTGATTTGTCCACACGAAGAAAAGTACAATTGTTATTGTCGTAAACCCAAATTAGGAATGTTAGAAAAATGGTTATGTAATGGTAAGTTGAATAAGAAAAATAGTTATGTTATTGGAGATCGTGATTCAGATATGCAATTAGCACAAAATATGGGATTATCTGGATTGCATTACGGGAAAAACGGATGCACGTGGAATACTATTAAGATTAAATTGACAAAAAAAAATAGATATGCATATATTAAACGCCATACAAAAGAAACAAACATTGAAATAGAACTTTGGTTAGATAAAGAAGGAAATAATGTAATTGATACGCGATTACATTTTTTTAATCATATGTTAGATCAAATAGCTATTCATAGTAAAATTAAAATGAAAATTATTGCAGATGGTGATATTAATATTGATGATCATCATACGGTAGAAGATGTTGGAATTGCTTTGGGGGAAGCTTTAGATAAAGCATTGGGGAGTAAAGTAGGTTTAGATAGATTTGGTTTTGTTTTGCCTATGGATGAAAGTGTTGGACATTGTTTACTAGATATTTCTGGTCGTCCTTTTTTGAAATTTGAATCGTCTTTTAAATTTCAATATTTAGGAGATATGAGTACAGAAATGGTACAGCATTTTTTTAGATCATTAGCTTTTTCTATGAAAGTAACTTTACATTTAAAAAGTATAGGTGAAAATGATCATCATAGTATTGAAAGTTTATTTAAAGCATTTGGAAGAACTTTAAGACAAGCTATTAATGCTAGTGGAACAATTTTACCTAGTTCTAAAGGAATACTATAATGCGAATTGTTATTATTAATACTGGTTGTTCTAATTTATCGTCTATAAGATATGCTATTTGTAGGTTAGGGTATAATCCAATTATTAGTTCTTCTAGAGATGAAATATTACGTGCTAGTAAAATAGTATTGCCTGGCGTAGGAACTGCGTATACTGCTATGCATGCGTTAAAAGAACTTAAATTATTAGATCTTATTAAAACATGTCAACAACCACTATTAGGAATTTGTTTAGGAATGCAGTTATTAGCTTCTTTTAGTCATGAATCAAGTGGAATCAACATGTTAGACATTGTACATTCACCTGTGTGTCTTTTAGATTCTAATGTATTACCCCTACCTCATAATGGGTGGAATAATGTAGAAATATGTAAACAGAATATGTTATTTAAAGATATAGATAATAATTCTAAATTTTATTTTTTGCACAGTTATGTTCTTTATATAAATAAATATACTATAGCACAAACATTATATAATGTTACTTTCAGTTCTGCCATACAAAAAAATAATTTTTTTGGAGTACAATTTCATCCTGAAAAATCCGGGGATTTAGGTTTAAAAGTATTGAAAAATTTTTTGGAGATATAATATTGATTATACCGTCTATAGATTTAATTAATGGAAAAATTGTTAGGTTATATCAAGGAAAATATAATCTTAAAACTTTTTATGAAGACCATATATATAGCGTTTTGTCTGATTATTTTTTACAAGGTGCTTCTATTGTACATTTAGTAGATCTTGATGGAGCATTAAATCCTCACAACAAACAAACTCATGTTATTAAATCCTTACTTAGTCATTCTAATTTTAATTTACAAGTAGGAGGAGGGATAAGAAATCATAAAGATATAGAGTTATTACTTTCATTAGGTGTTAAAAGGGTAGTGATTGGATCTTCTGCAATATATACCCCGAAAAAAATAAATATTTGGTTGCAAGAATATGGGAATGATTCTATTGTATTAGCTTTGGATTTAAAAATTTCACGTGATAATTTTAAGGAAGTAGTAGTAAATGCATGGAAGAGTCCTTCTGGAATAAGTTTAGAAGAACTAATATATCAATTTTCTCCTTTAGGATTAAAACATGTGTTATGTACTGATGTGTCTAAAGATGGTACGTTGTTAGGTCCTAATGTAGATTTGTATAAATATCTTTCCGATTCTTTTAATCATATTCATTTTCAATCATCTGGTGGAATAGGATCTTTAAATGACATTATGTCTATTAGGCGGTCTGGAGTAAAAAATATAATTATTGGTAGAGCTTTATTAGAAAAAAAATTTAGTTTAATAGAGGCTATTAAATGTTGGCAAAACGGATAATTCCTTGTTTGGATGTAATATCTGGATCAGTGGTAAAAGGTGTTCAATTTAAAAATCATAAGATAGTAGGTAATATTGTTCCATTAGCAAAACATTATGTGAATCAAGGAGCTGATGAGTTAGTGTTTTATGACATAGCTGCGTCTCCAAGCAATGTACTACTAGAAAAAAAATGGATAGTAAAAATAGCAGAAGTCATAAATATTCCATTTTGTGTAGCGGGAGGAATTCGAAATGTCCGTGATGTTAGAAGTATTTTATCCTTTGGTGCAGATAAAATTTCCATTAATTCTCCAGCATTATCTGATCCGGATTTAATTAGTCGCATTGCCGATAGCTTTGGTACGCAATGCGTAGTAGTAGGAATAGATTCATGGTTTGATAAAATCAGTAATAGCTATCAAGTGTATCAGTATACTGGTAGTGCAAAAAAAATTTTAAAAACAAAATGGAATACTATTAATTGGATAAAACGAGTACAAGAACTTGGAGCGGGAGAGATAGTATTAAACGTTATGAATGAAGATGGTATGCTGAACGGATATGATTTAGAACAATTAAAACAAGTTAGAGAGGTATGTCACGTTCCCTTAATTGCTTCTGGTGGCGCTGGAAAATTACAACATTTTTATGATGTATTTAGTATAGCTAAAGTAGATGGCGCATTAGCTGCTTCTGTATTTCATAAAAATACAATTAATATAAAAAAACTTAAAAATTTTTTATTGAAAAAAGGTTTAGAAATAAGAGAATGTTAAAAACAATTAATGTTTATGATATAAATTGGAAAAAAGTTAACAATATGGTTCCTGTTATTGTTCAACATAATATTTCTGGTGAAGTTTTAATGCATGGATTTATGAATCAACAAGCTTTTTTAGCAACACAAAATGAAAATTATGTTACCTTTTATTCACGTACTAAGAAACGATTGTGGAAAAAAGGAGAAACTTCTAAAAATTATTTAAGGGTAGTGAACATGATTCTTGATTGCGATCAAGATGCATTATTGATTTTAGTGATCCCTAAAGGTAATACATGTCATTTAAATAATGTTAGTTGTTTTAAATCTTTTGTTTCAGATCTAACTTTTTTTTATCACTTAGAGAATTTTTTAAAATCTAAAAAGTTATATAGTTCTGAAACTTCGTATACTTCTAGTTTGCATAACATAGGTGTTAATAGAATATCTCAAAAAGTAGCTGAAGAAGCTTCGGAAACAGTTATTGCAGCTGTAACGAAAAACAAAGTGGAGTTTATTAACGAAGCTACTGATTTAATTTATCATTTGTTAGTACTATTACATCATTATGATTTAGATTTTTCTACAATTATTGCTAATTTGCGAAAAAGAAGAAATCATGAAAGTAATGTAGCGTAATACAATAGCATTAATATATATTTATTATTTTAATTGAGGTTATTAAGATATATTTTTAATATTTATAAATGAGGAAATTAATAATATGAAAAAAAACCAAATTGGTGTTGTTGGAATGGCAGTAATGGGTCGAAATTTAACTTTAAATATAGCGCGTAATAAATATACTGTTTCGATATTTAATCGTTCATCTCAAATTACTAAACAATTTATTGAGAATCATATAAATCAAAATATATTTCCTTTTTTTTCAATTAAAGAATTTGTTCAATCTTTAGAAACACCTCGATGTATTATTTTAATGATTAAATCTGGACCAGCTGTTGATATGGTAATTGCATTGATGAAACAGTATCTCAATAAAGGAGATATTATTATTGATGGAGGAAATACTTTTTATAAAGATACTATGCGTCGCAATTATGAGTTGTTAAAAGATGAATTATATTTAATTGGAACAGGTATTTCAGGAGGTGAAGAAGGCGCGTTATATGGCCCTGCTATTATGCCTGGCGGTCCAAAAAAATCTTATGATCGCATTGCTCCAGTTTTAGAAAAAATTTCTGCAAAATTTGAAGGAAAACCATGCGTTAGTTACATTGGTTCTGATGGATCAGGACATTATGTTAAAATGGTTCATAATGGAATTGAATACAGTAATATGCAATTAATAGCAGAATCTTATTTTCTCATGAAAAATTTATTAAAAATAGATAATAAAGAATTATCTGACATTTTTTATAATTGGAATCAAGGTGAGTTAAGTAGTTATTTAATATCCATTACTCGAGATATATTAATTACGAAAGATGAAAATGATAACTATGTATTAGATTACATATTAGATGAAGCTAGTAATAAGGGTACAGGAACATGGACTACTAAAAGTGCATTAGATCTTAATGAACCTTTAACTTTAATTACTGAATCAGTTTTTTTTCGTTATATATCATCTTTAAAATCACAACGTTTGTTAGCATCAAAGTTATTATTAGGGCCTAAATATCATCATGTGTTACGTGATAAGTTAGATTTTATTGAAAAAGTGCGACAAGCATTATATTTAGGAAAGATTATATCTTATTCTCAAGGATTTTCGCAATTAAATAGTGCATCTAAAAAATATAACTGGAATTTACAATATGCAGAAATAGCTCGTATCTTCCAATCTGGATGTATCATTCGTGCGAAAATTTTAAAATATATTCATCGAGAGTATTTAAAAAACACCAATGTAGTTAATTTATTATTAACTTCTTATTTTAAAAATATTGTTAATAAATACCAAGATTCATTGCGATATATCGTGTCTATTTCTATTCAATGTGGAATTCCAATACCTGTATTATCATCCGCTATTACGTATTTTGATTGTTATCGTTCTGATATTTTACCTGCGAATTTAATTCAAGCACAAAGAGATTATTTTGGAGCTCATACATATAAAAGGATTGATAATTCTCATTGTTTCCATACTAATTGGAAAAAAGTATAACTTATTCAAAATAAAAATAATTTATATTTGTATTATAAATTATGATGTCAATACATACATTTTAAATATATTGTATTAATTTTTAGTTTTTTACTGCATAGTTATATAGGTTTATCTTAATGAGATTGAGTGATAGAGATATTGAATTATGGTTAAAAAAGAAAAAATTAGTTATTTTACCCACTCCATGTAAACAATCCATTAATGGAGTAACTATTGATATTCGTTTGGGTAACGAATTTTATACGTTTTGTAAAAATAAAAAAAAATGTGTTGATTTAAGTAAATCGAAACGTGAAATAGCTTTAGTGGTAAAAAAAATTATGAACAAAAAAATATTCATACCTAATGGTAAAAAATTTTTTTTAAAACCTGGAGCTTTAGTTTTAGCTGTTACTTTTGAAAAAATTGTTATTCCTAATGATTTAGTAGGTTGGATTGATGGTAGATCTTCTCTAGCACGACTTGGATTGATGATTCATGCTACCTCACATCGTATAGATCCAGGTTGGAGTGGAAATATTGTTTTAGAATGTTTTAATTCTGGAAATATTATATTGTCATTATGTCCAGGTATGTTAATTGCTGCTCTTAGTTTTGAAATATTGTCTAGTCCATCAATTAGACCGTATAATATGAGAAAAAATGCTAAATATTTTAATCAAAATCAAGTAATGTTAAGCAAAATATATGAAGATTAAATTTATATATTATGATTTTGTAATCATATTTAAAAAATTTTATAATACTACGAAAAGAGACCTTTAAGTAAATTAAACAATGATCATGATATACGGGGGTCAGCGTTTGTTAAATATTTTTTAAAATATATGTTATAGTAATTATTTCGTATAAGCATTTTCATTTCAATGTTTTATACTTGTTATAATTATTATGTATAATTATTTTAAGATATTTTTAAGTAAAACTGAATATTATTTCAGTATTAAACTACAATTAAGAATTGTTTTATTATGATAAAAAAAAAATTTTTGGTTACTTGTGCTCTTCCATATGCTAATGGTCCAATTCACATTGGACATATTTTAGAACATATTCAAGCTGATATTTGGGTTCGTTATAAAAAAATGCGAGGTCATGAAGTTTGGTTTATTTGCGCAGATGACGCTCATGGTACGCCAATTTTATTAAAATCTAAGCAACTTGGAATAGATCCTGAAAAGTTAATTACTGCTATCAGACAAGAACATATTAGAGATTTTTCACGATTTAATATAAACTATGATAATTATTATTCCACGCATAGTTCTGAAAATTTGTTTTTTTTAAAAGATATATATAGTCGTTTAGAAGTGAAAGGATTAATTAAGAAAAAAATTATATCTCAATTATTTGATTGTCAAAGTAATATTTTTTTACCGGATCGTTTTGTAAAAGGTATTTGTCCTGTGTGTTCTGCTCAAGAGCAATATGGTGATCATTGCGAAAAATGTGGAAGAATATACGCTGCTACTGAATTAATTAATCCCAAATCAGTAATATCAGGTACTCAACCTATATTAAAAGATTCTTTACATTTTTTCTTTAATTTGCCTTATTTTAGTTCTATGTTAAGATCTTGGATTTCTTCTGGGGTATTAGAGCAGTCTGTAGTGAATAAAATTATGGAATGGTTTGAAATTGGGTTACAAGATTGGGATATCTCAAGAGATGGACCTTATTTTGGATATAATATTCCTGGTTTTTTAAATAAATATTTTTATGTTTGGTTAGATGCCCCTATTGGATATATTAGTACATTTAAAAATTTATGTTGTAAGAATACTAATTTAATTTTTGATGAATTTTGGAAAAAAGATTCAGAAACCGAATTATATCATTTTATTGGAAAAGATATTATATACTTTCATAGTTTATTTTGGCCGGCAATTTTAGAAGGTAGTAATTTTCGTAAGCCTACTAAAATTTTTGTGCATGGTCATGTAACTATTAATGGATTAAAAATTTCTAAGTCTAAAGGATCTGTAATATCAGTAGATACTTGGCTTAAGAATTTAGATTCAGATAGTCTGAGATATTATTATGCTACTAAGATTTCGTCCAAAGCTCAAGATATAGAAATTAATGGAGATAATTTTATAAGTAAATTTAATTCTGATATTGTCAACAAAATTATTAATTTAGCTTCAAGAACGGTATATTTTATATCTAATTATTTTAATAGTTATTTGTCAAAAAATATTGATAATAAAGATTTGTATAGTTCATTTGTCGATGGTACTAAACAAATAGAATGTTTTTTAGAGAATAGTGAATTAAATTTAGCTACAATGGTTATTGTAAAATTTGCAGATATAGCTAATAGGTATGTTGATGATAAAAAGCCGTGGATAATGCTTAAAAACGTAAAAGAGCGCAATATCCTTCATGACGTATGTACAACAGCAATTAATTTTTTCAGAATATTAATGACTTGGCTGAAGCCTATTATGCCTGATTTAGCAAAAAAAACTGAAGAATTTTTAAACATAGAATTAATATGGAATGAAGTTTGTAATCCAATGTTAAATCATAAAGTTTCTAATTTTAAACCATTATGTAAAAGAATTAGAAAATCTCAGTTGAATTGTTTTTTTACATAATACTTTCTATGGTTTTAAATCATTTTTTAATAATAGAAATTAGTTTTCTATTTTGTTAATCCATGATATGTTCCATGTTTCATTTCGTATGTTACGTTCTTTTGTAGAAATAGTAAAAGTTCCTAATGCACTTATCAGGTGATTGTTATAAAATAATAGAGGAATTTTATTTCTATTCCATGGAGCAATTCTGTGTTCTTTCCATATTTTTGAAATGGATTTTTTTTTAGAGTTATTTTGAATTAAGAAGTTTCCTGAAGTTTGAAAACGGATATTTATTAATTCATTTTTTTTAGGGCAAGGTAGTATAGTTCCAAATTTATTTTTAGTAATATATCCTAAGTTATGAGGTAATTTTAAAGTATTCCAAGGTTCGTGCCATATTAGAATTAAATTTTTTATACAAGGTAATATTTTTATTAAATACAAATTTTGTCTATATCTTCTTATTTCATAATTTTTAATTGTTATTTTTGCCTTAGAATCTGGTTTAGATAAAATTATTTCATAATATATGTTTTGTACAATTTTATAAGAAGGAATAGTACAATTATTGATTTTAAACCACATTCTAAGTAAAGAATTTCTCATTTCCAGATCAAGGTTTTTAAAATTTTCAATACATAGAATAGAATTAGATATAAGATATCTTTCAAGTTGTTTTTTTAATGTAGAATGTAGTATTTTTTTTTCTTGTGTTAAAATAAATGCACTTTGTGCGCATTTTTTTATAAAACTAGGCCATCTTTTTGTAAGCACAGGTAATATTTCGTGTCGAAGAAAATTTCTATCGTATATTGTATTATAATTGCTAGGATCCTTTATCCAACTAATGTTATTTTTAATTATCCATGATTTTATTTCAGATCTAGTTGTGTTTAATAATGGTCGAATTATGGTGTTATTTTTAAAAAATGTATGTTTATACGATATTCCACTTAAACCTGTTATTCCACTGCCTCGTTTTAAAGCTAATAAAAAAGTTTCGCATTGATCATTTAAATTATGTGCTGTTAAAATGATTTCTTTTGGATACATTTCTTTTTGTATTGCTTTGTAACGTTGTAATCTAGCAGCAGCTTCTATTCCTATTTTTTTCGTATTTATTATAATTGTTTTTATTACTAAAGAGATATTGTTTTTTTCACATGTTTTTTTGCAGTGTTCGCTCCATTGATGTGAATGTTCATGTAACTGATGATTAATGTGAATGGCTCGAAATTTCAATTGAGGTTTAATTTTTTTGATTTTTAGTAATTGATATAATAAAAAAGTAGAGTCTAAACCTCCACTATATGCTAATAGAAAAGGAAAATTTATTTTTTTTTCTATGTATTTTGTGATCATATGTAAGTGACATTGTGTAGGATAATAACAGAAATATTTTTTATAAAAATATGTTTGTGTCCGAGTGGATTCGAACCACTGACTTCTACCTTGTCATGGTAGTACTCTAACCAACTGAGCTACGGACACAATGAAAAATATATTTTATAATATTATATGGAGTTGGTTTTATTTGCAATAAAAATAGTTTTTAAGTAACAAATTATTTTTTTCAAATAGTACGCAATGATAATATTCTGTATAGAGTCATTAAAGATGATGTTGCTAGAGCTATAAAAATTCCGATCCAAAACCCAATTGCTCCCATTTTTGGAATAATGATATCTGTTAATGCTAACAAATATCCGATAGGAAATCCGAGTATCCAATACGATATGCATGTAATTAAGAAAATCATGTGAGTGTCTCGGTAACTTCTCAAAATTCCATTGCCTATAATTTGAAAAAAATCAAAAATTTGGTACATTGCAGCAATTAATATAATTTTTTCTGTTAATTTGATAACATTGTTATCAATAGTATATAGAGTTATTATTCTGTGATAAAATAATACAATAAGTATTGTTATTATAGTGGATAAAATAAATCCCATTGCTTGTGCAGATATAATAATAGTAGAAATTTTTTTTAAGTTTTTTTTACCCAAATAAAATCCGATTCGAATACTAGTTGCAGTTCCTATGGATAGCGGAATAATAAAAATTAATGAACTAATATTTAAAACAATTTGGTTAGCAATAATTTGAGTGATATTTAATGATGCTATTAGTAATGTGATAAGAGTAAACAATGCAACTTCAAAAAATAATGATAAAGCAATAGGGAGTCCTATTTTACACAAATTATAAATAATTTTAAAATTAGGAAAATATTGATAATTATTTAAATAGGACGCATTGTGAATTAACAAATCATTTTTTATTATTATTTTCATAAATAAAAACATAAACCAATATACAATGATAACTGAAAGAGCACATCCTGTACTACTTAAATTGAATAATCTTGGTTGTTTGTATACTAATAAATAATTTATAATTATGTTTAACACAAGTCCCATTAATCCAACTATCATAGCTGGTTTAGGTTTTAAATATCCTTCGCATTGGTTTTGTATAACTTGAAAGTATAAATATCCTGGAGTGCTCCATAACAAAATTCTAACATAATTAATACTTTTTTGTTCTATAATAGGATCCATTTTATTAGTAATATTAATAAAGTAGTGAACATTCCATAAAATAATCATAATAATTATTGATATAAGTGTGGCTAGCCAATAAGCATTTATGATTTGATTTGGAATCATATTTTTTTTTCCTGATCCATTCATATATGATACAACAGGAACTAAAGATAATAGTAATCCGTGTCCGAATAAAATAATTGGATACCAAATTGATATTCCGATTGATATAGCAGCTATATCAGTATTATTTAAAGACCCAATCATAATGTTATTAATAAATCCCATACTAATTTGTGAAATTTGTGCTAACATAATGGGAATGGTAATTGTTAATAATATTTTTATTTCTTTTAAATATTTTTTCATTCCTAACCCTGTATAGTATAAACTGTATTTTTTAAAAAATTTAAATATCAAATATGTAGTTTTTTTTATTTATCTTTGTTTTTATATTTTAAAAATATTGTTTCATTACATCTTAAGTGTGTTTTTATTTTTTAATTTTCATTATAAATGGGTGTTTTATTATTTTATAATATTTTCATTGATATATGGTTACGTTAGGAATTTTATGTTTACTGGCATTATTCAAGATATTGGAATAATAGCGTCGATAACAAAGTATGACCATTGCTTGCAATGGGTTATACAATTGTATAATATTGATGCAGAAACGTTATTGCTGGGATCTTCTATATCTTGTAACGGATGTTGTTTGACAATTAAATCTATTACGAATAATACAGTTTGTGTTGATCTCATACAGGAAACTCTAAAAATTACGAATTTGAGATTTTTGCATATAGGACAAAAAATTAATGTTGAAAGATCAGTAAAATTTGGAGAAGAAATTGGAGGACATTTAGTTTCTGGACATATCATGACTACTGCTACAATATATAAAAGTATAACGTATAATTATAACAAAACTTTATGGATAAAATTGAATCAAGTATCTTTTATGAAGTATATTTTTTATAAAGGGTTTATATGTATTGATGGTGTTAGTTTGACTATTGGTCATGTTCAAAAAAATATGTTTTGTGTATTTTTAATTCCGGAAACTATATTAAATACTACTATTGGAAGTAAAATGGTTGGAGATCTAGTAAATTTAGAAATAGATTTTCTTACTAAAGTTATCGTTGATAGTGTAGATAGATTTATGTCAAAAATGTAGCGAAAAAATTATATTCTGTATATTAGATATTATTACATTTAATGTATGATAATTCTTAAGACATTTATATAAACATAAAATTATAGTATGTATATAATTTTTAACTAATGATAATTAAATTTTTTATAGTTCTTAAAATAGTTTATTGTAAGTTGTATTATATCTTTTACTATCAATGTAATATGTATAATTGTAATGTTTTGCTTAAATTTTAAAAAGTACATTGCATAAATTTTGTTTTTCTCTATTACTAATAGTTTTACGAATATGTATATAAAAGTTAGATTTTTTTTAAAAAAGATATATTTAAACATTTTTTGTTTTCATCGGTAAAATATAGGTATTATAGTGAGTTACGTGTTATTTTTTTTAAATAATATGTTAGTTAATAACCTGATTTTAGTACAGTTTTTAGGACTATGTCCTTTTATGGGAACTTCTAAAACAGTTAATTCAGCAATTGGGTTGGGATGTGCTACTGTTGGAGTGATAACATGTATCTCTATTATATCGTGGATAATTAATTACTGTGTATTAGTTCCATTAGATTTGGTATGTCTTAGAATTATGACCTATATGCTAGTTATTTCAGTTAGTGTGCAAATTATTGAAACGATAATAAAAAAAGTTAGCCCTGTCTTATACAGATCATTAGGTATATATTTGCCATTAATTACTAGCAATTGTTCGGTATTAGCTATTCCTTTATTAAATATACGTTTAAATTTCCATTTTTTACAATCATTTTTGTATGGTCTTAGTTCTTCTATAGGTTTTTTACTGGTGTTAGTAATGTTTTCTAGAATAAGAGAACGTTTATTTTTATCTGATGTTCCCTATCCTTTTAAAGGGAATCCTATTGCATTAATTACTGCTAGTTTGATGTCGGTTTCGTTTATGGGATTTAATGGATTATTAAACGTATGATTTTTTTTATGTTGTATGCGATTTTTTTTTTGGTTTTTTAAGTATTTTTTTAGGGTCGTTAATAAATTATGTTTCACATAAATTTAATATTGATTCTGATCCTATTGTAGATAAAATTGATGCATTATTACCTCAAACGCAATGTGCGCAATGTAATTATCCTGGATGTTATGCTTATGCTAGTGCGATTGGAAATGACGGTGAAAGTATAGATAAATGTATTCCTGGCGGTAACGAAATTGTTTTTAAAATTGCGAACTTACTAAACCATGATGAATTGAAATACAAAAATTTATGTTCTTCTACAAATATACTCCAAAAAATAGTAATTATTGATGAAAATAATTGTGTTGGTTGTTCAAAATGTAGATTAGTATGTCCTGTTGATGCTATAGTAGGATCATACAATTTTATGCATACAGTGTTGCCAAGTATGTGCACTGGTTGTGGTTTATGTGTACCTTTGTGTCCTACGAATTGTATTAAAGAAAAAAAAATATTATATGATAGTCTTTATTGATGGTTTCAAAAGAAATATATATAAATATGTTAATTACGTGATAAACATTATTAAAATTTTTTTTTCGTATATTGAAAATATACTTATATTGCGAAAATCAAATGATTTTGATGGAGGAATAGATTTTATGTCTATGAAATCCAATCAAACATCGTCTAAATTGAATGTCCTCAATACTCCAAAAATATTTACTATTTTAGTAGATGATGTAGTAGTTATAAAAAATAAAATAGTAGTTAATATTGGACAGATAGTATTACGTGGTCAAGTATTAGCATTAGGATATAAAAATATTGCTCCCATGCATTCCCCTGCATCCGGTTTAATTACTCAAATTACAAATGAAGAATTTAAATTTTTTTCTAATAAACGCTATAGTGTCATTAATATACAGTCTGATGGAAAAGATCGATGGATTAATCGTACTCCAATTCATAATTATAAAGATTTAAGTGTCAATAAAATTATTCAGTTTATTTATAATGCTGGAATTGTTGGATTAGGTGGAGCTGGATTTTTATCTTCTAAAAAATTAAAATATTCTATTAAAAAAGTACATACTTTAGTAGTAAATGCTGCTGAAAGTGAACCGTATGTTACATCTGATGATTGTTTGATGCAAAATTTTGCTACAGAAATTGTACAAGGATGTCAAATTGTGATGTGGATTTTGAAAATTAAGTTTGTTTTAATTGCTATAGAAGATGATAAACATTTAGCATATATCAAAGTTCATGATGCAATAAATCATCTTTCTGGTTTTGAAATACGAAAAATCAAAAAAAAATATCCATCTGGTAGTAGTAAACAATTAATAAAAACGTTATTTGATCAAGAGATTCCTTCAGGAAAACATTCAATACATTTGGGAATAATTTTATTTAATGTTGCTACTATTTTTTCTATCAAACGAGCTATATTAAATGGTGAACCTTTAACCGAAAGAATTGTCACTCTTTCAGATAAAGACGCATTATATCAGAAAAATTTTTTAGTTCGAATAGGTACTCCTGTTAAACATATATTGCTGGAAAATAATATTAATTTTAAGAGCAATAGTATTATTTTAGGAGGTCCGATAACTGGATTTATAGTTGATAATGTTAATTTTCCAATTTTGAAAACTAGTAACAGTGTTTTATTTTTAAAATCTTCACTTTTGAAATATGAGTTAGAACAACCCTGTATACGTTGTACAATGTGTTCTAGAGCATGTCCAATGAATTTATTACCGGAACAATTATATTTTTATAGCAAATCGCGTGATCATGATAAATCTAAAGAATATTCTATCCAAGAGTGTATTGAATGCGGAATTTGTGAGCAAGTATGTCCTAGTAATATCCCTTTGTTAACTTATTTTAGAAAAGAAAAACTAAAAATAAACAAAATAATTTTGAAAGAAAATCTATCTACCAAATTTAAAAAGTTATTTTTGTCTCGTCAATCTAGATTACGTTCTTTAGAATCAATTAATGAAAATATTATATTGTCTAATAGTATTTTAGATAAAAAATTTGAAGAAAATCTCATTTTGGATAAAAAAATTGAGAATTTGATTACGAACAAGTCTCAAAATATAAGGAAAGTAGAGTTAGAAGCTGCTATAAATCGAGCTAAACAGAAGCAAAAATTGAATAAATGTTTAATAGATAGACAATAATGCTATTATATTTTTTTGAAATTAACTTTGCAAAATTAAATTATGGATTATCAATATACTAAAGTTAATGGTATTTTTTTCTTCAGAAGTACTAATGATATTATGTTATTAGTAATATTAGCTATTGTTCCTGGAATAATAATAGAATGTTATTATTTCAAAATAGCGATATTAATTCAAATATTACTTGCTAGTTTTGCATCAGTAATATTTGAACTATTTGTTTTGAAATTGCGGAAAAAAGATATTTATACATATTATTTTGATTTTTCTCCACTTTTAACTGGAATTTTGTTGGGATTAAGTTTGCCTGCTTATTCACCGTGGTGGATGTCTATTATAGGGTCATTTTTTTCTATTGTGATAACAAAACAATTGTATGGAGGTTTGGGATATAACATATTTAATCCTGCGATGGCAGGATATGCAATATTACTAGTTTCGTTTCCTGTGTTAATGACTAATTGGTCCTTTCAAAATAATTTAATATTACTGGATACACTAAGTTTTAAAGACGTAATGTCAATTATTTTTTTTACTAATTTAGACGATTATTATAAAATAATGTCTCAATTTTGTGATATACCGACCTTTATAACTCAAGTTACACCTTTAGAACAAATTAGAATACACAATAAAAATGTTTTAGTTAATGTCGCTTCTGTTATGTCTTTTGTAGATGAAATAACAATGTATCGTCATTGGATATTAATTAATTTTGGTTTTTTTATAGGAGGTATTTTTTTATTGATTAAAAAAATTATTTGTTGGAGAATTTCGTTTAGCATTTTATTATCTCTTTTTTCTTGCTATTTATTTGATTTTTTTTATTTAAAACATGACAGTATTTCTCCATTAATTCAATTATTTCTAGGAAGCACTATGATAAGTGTTTTTTTTATTGCAACAGATCCTGTTACGACATCAATAACTAAGATAGGACGTATAATATTTGGGGGGTTTATTGGAGTTTTAATATGGATTATTAGGACTTTTGGAGGATATCCTGATGCTATATCGTTTTCCATATTGCTTGCTAATTCCCTTGTTCCGTTAATAGATCATTATACTCAACCACGTATTTATGGGAAAATAAAATAATTATTA
This sequence comes from Buchnera aphidicola (Kaburagia rhusicola ensigallis), assembly GCA_039830025.1. Classification (NCBI taxonomy): domain Bacteria; kingdom Pseudomonadati; phylum Pseudomonadota; class Gammaproteobacteria; order Enterobacterales; family Erwiniaceae; genus Buchnera; species Buchnera aphidicola. The sequence continues at coordinate 120,029 of CP140040.1, forward strand.
TGTTAAAAAAAAATTATTCAATTCCAATAACGTTATTTATGTTTTCTATTGTTACAGCCAGTAGTGTAATTATAGTATATTTGTTAACTAAACCTATAATAATGTTGCAAAAAGAATATCATCAAAAAATTATTTTAGATACTATTTTGCCTAAAGATCTTTTGCACAATACAGCTACTTCGTGTTTTATTATGAATCATAAACTTTTAGGGGATAATAAAAATCATCGGTTTTGGATAGTTAAAAAAAATAATAAAATAAAAGCAGTAATTTTTGAGACAATAGCACCAGATGGATATTCAGGAAATATAAAAATGATTGTATCTTCTGATTTAAACAACAAAATTTTAGGTGTACGTATATTGGATCATCATGAAACTCCTGGATTAGGAGATAAAATTGATATTCACATTTCAGATTGGATCACTAGATTTTCAGGTGTTGTTGTCTCAGGTTTGAATGATTCTCGTTTTTCTTTAAAAAAATATGGAGGTAATATTGATCAATTTACAGGAGCTACTATTACTCCGTTAGCTGTAGTGAACGCTGTAAAGAGAACTGTTAGTTTAGTAAAACATGTAGCATTTAAAAATAAAAAATTTGATAATTGTAGTTCTTATTATGAATAGTTTTTTTAAAATTTTAAATTATGGAATATGGACTAATAATTCTTCTTTGGTGCAATTACTTGGATTGTGTCCTATTTTGGCAGTAACTATTAACGCTACTAATGCATTAGGATTAGGTTTGATAACAACATTAGTTTTAGTTTGTACTAATGTTATTATATCAGCATGTAGATATTGGATCCCTAAAAACGTTCGTATTCCTATTTACATAATGATTATTAGTGCTGTTGTAAGTTGTTTTGATTGTTTAATTAATGCGTATTCATTGAACTTATATCAGTCTTTAGGTATGTTTATTCCTTTAATTATTACTAATTGCGTTATATGTAGCCGAGCTGATTTTGTTGCTATAAAGAATTCTGTATTTATTTCGTTTATAGATGGACTATTTATAGGATTAGGATCTACCTTAGCTATTTTTATAATTGGATCTATTAGAGAAATTATTGGAAATGGAACGCTTTTCTTTGGTATTGAAAATTTATTTGGGTCTTGGTCGAAGTTGCTTTATGTAAAAATAATTAATTCCAATCATACAATGTTGTTTTTTTTATATCCGTCAGGTGCATTTATGGTTTTAGGATTTATTTTAGCTGGAAAAAATTTTATAGATAAAAAAATTAGTTCGAACGATTGTTCGTTATGTGTAAATAAGTCTTCATCGCGTCAAGGAAAAAAATAGTTGCATTGTAATTCACTTAATGAAATTTTATTTATTTTTTCTAAAATCAATCCTGAACCGAAAACAGAACTAAATTTTTCTTCAAATTTTGAATTATTGATTTCAGTAATGTTATCAGCACGATCTACTGATCGTATGGTAAATAAAGTTACTAAGCGCTTGTATAGCGTTGCTAATACACCTTTATCTATTTTATCAATAGGTATATACGGTTTAAAGAATTATATAAAAGAATTAGGTTTATTTAATAAAAAATCTTTTAATATTATTAGAACTTGTGATATTTTATTAAATAGGTATAACGGACAAGTTCCTAATAGTTTTATTGATTTACAATCTTTGCCGGGAGTAGGAAGGAAAACTGCCAATGTAGTTTTAAATTGTGCATTTCAAAAAAAAACTATTGCAGTAGATACCCATGTATTCAGAGTTTGTAATAGAATAGGGTTTATACAAGAAACAACAGAAATAAAAACAGAACAAAAATTATTGAATATAGTGCCTGAAGCGTTTAAGCTACATTTTCATAATTGGTTTGTTCTTCATGGCCGTTATGTATGTATGTCTAAACGTCCAAAATGTTCTATATGTTTGGTGAAACATTTATGTAAGTTCGAGTATAAAAACATTTAGTATAAGTTATGCTTGTAATGTTAATTAAATGTTGTTTATATTATCATTTTTATTTTATACGGAATGTAGCAATCATAGACAATGAAATTAAAGTCATGCGTTTTTTTGTATAGCATATATTGTTTATTTATCGCGTCGTAAGGTTTTTATGCAATTTATGTTATATATTTTATTTGTTTTGACTATTTCATATATATGCTTTATGCATGTTTTTAAACATTTTTGCAATGTATTTTTTTCGAGTATTGCTACTATATTAGATAAAATTTTTTAGGTAGAAATCAATGATAGTAAATAATTAAGTAGGAGGTTTAGTTTAACACAATTAATAATTTTACTATATTAAAAATTAATTTATGTTGTATTTTAGTATCAGGAAATTTTATGCATCGAGTTAATTTAATTCATGAATTTAAACAAAGAAATTTAATAGCCCAAATAACTAATGAACAAAAATTAATGTGCTTAGTTCAGAATGACAATATTTCTTTGTATTGCGGTTTCGATATAACTGCGGAAAGTTTGCATATAGGTCATATTCTGCCATTATTATGCTTAAAACGATTTCAGACATTTGGTCATAAGCCTGTTGTTTTATTAGGAGGCGCAACAAGTTTAATTGGAGATCCAAGTTTTAAAAATTCCGAAAGACAATTGAATTCAATAGCACGGATTAATGTTTGGAAAAAAACAATTACTGATCAGATTTCTTTATTTTTAGATTTTAATTTAAGTTTTAGTAGTGCAATGATTGTAAATAATTATGAATGGTTCGAAGATTTATCTTTATTAACATTTTTACGCGTTGTAGGAAAAAAGTTTTCTATTAAAAAAATGATTACTCGAGATGCAGTCAAGAAACGAATTAATCGCGAAGGAACAGGAATTTCGTTTACAGAATTTTCTTACAATTTGTTGCAAGCTTATGATTTTTCTTTTTTACATCATAAGTATAATATAATATTACAAATTGGTGGATCTGATCAATGGGGAAATATTGTATCTGGAATTGAATTAATTCGAAAATTATATAAAAATGAGGCATTTGGTTTAACGTTGCCCTTACTAACACAAAAAAATGGAATGAAATTTGGAAAAACAGAAAATAATACAGTATGGTTAGATTCAAATAAAACTAGTCCTTATAAATTTTATCAATATTGGATTAACATATCTGATAGTGATGTATATAAATTTTTAAAGTTTTTTACTGTTTTAAATATATCTGAAATAGATGCTATGGAAGTTTTTACTTCTAGTATTAAGTTAAATGAAGCTAAATTATTTTTGGCAAAGTACCTTACTAAAATAGTACATGGTCAACACGGAATTCAAGCAGCTCAGCGTATTTCTTCGTGTTTGTTTTATGGTAATTTTTCTAATATGAAAGAATCTGATTTTTTTCAATTAGAACAAGACGGTATTCCTTCAATTAATGTATCAGGTGTTCGAGATTTACAGCAAGTATTAGTTGACTCTTGTTTAGCCCAATCTCGTACTCAAGCTAGAAATATGATTCTATCTAATTCTATTTCTATTAATGATGTTATAAAGAATGATGTAATGTACATTCTTTCAAATAATGATATCTTATTTAGAAGATATACGTTGTTGTCTCGAGGAAAAAAAAATTTTTGTTTGATATGTTGGAATAAATGATAATATTTATATGTATTTTGATAAAACGTCTTTTTTAAAATATAGAAATTATATATCAAAACTTTCTCCGCAACCACAAAAATTTCTTATTTTGTCATTTTTGAATTGAAATATATAATTTATACCTTTTTTAACGAAATCTATTTTTATTCCGTCTAATATTAATATGTGTTGAAAATGTATTAATATTAATATTTTTTTAGAAATAAAACTAATATCGGTATCGCATATTGTTTTTATTGGTTCCATGAAATATTTCATTCCAGCACATCCTGATTTTTTTATTCCTAATTTAATTCCCTTTTTATTTTCTTTTTTTATTAATTTATAGATTTGTTTTTCTGCATGGTAGCTTATTTTTATTCCTTGAATATTTTTAGTGTATTTTTTTGTGGAAAATAAGGTTATATAAGTATTTTCATTCATTTTATATTCTCATGTTTATATATTTTGTATGATGTTGGTTTTTATTTTAATGAAGGACAAAACATAATACGTTTTTAAACATTAAAATACAAATAAAATTTATGTATGTAAATATATAGCATTAAGTAGTATAATTAATTGTTATCTATTATTTTAATAGAAATAAGATATTTTAATTTTTTTTATTATCTATAAATATAGATTTATTGTATTGTATTGGCTAAAAAAATTCAATGGATTTATTTAGTAACATTAGTATGTATCATAAATATATTATATAAAATATACAACATTATTTTTACATTTTAGGTTCTATAATTGTTTACAATTTCAAGTTCTAAAAAATAGATTATTATTCAATTTTTTAGTATTAAAAACTTTTTAGATTTATTTTTATAATTTTTTGTACATATAATGCTTAAGGAAATATAAAGGTATAATGTTTATATGCAAAATAAGCGAGAAAGTATGGATTTACCGCAAGCTATTTTTTCTCTAATATTTATTATTATTATGATTTTTTCTAGTCTATGGATCATGCGTCCATTTTTTTTAGGATTTTCTTGGGCTAGTATGGTAGTAATAGCAACATGGCCAGTTTTTTTAAAATTGCAATCTTTATTATGGGGCAATCGAGCATGTGCTGTCATCACAATGATTATTATTTTATTGTTAATTTTTATCATTCCAATTTTTTGTTTAGTGAATAGTTTAATCGACAATAGTACTTCAGTAATTAGTTGGTTAAGTTCAGAAAATTTAAGATTTCCTGATCTTTATTGGTTACAAGATATTCCCATTATTGGAGTAAAATTGTTTTCTAGTTATCAAAAACTATTAGACGAAGGTGGTTCTGAATTAATTACTAAAGTACAACCATATATGGGTAAAACTACTGAATTTTTTGTTGCTCAAGTAGGTCATGTTAGTCGATTTATTATTCATTTAATTTTAATGTTAATTTTTAGTTCTCTTTTATATTGGAATGGTGAGAGAATGAGAAACATCATTAGACATTTTGCGGTTCGTTTGGGTTCGCATTCTGGAGATTCGGTTGTTTCTTTAGCTGGGCAAGCAGTTAGAGCAGTGGCTTTAGGAGTTGTTGTTACTGCATTAGTTCAAGGAATTTTAGGAGGAATAGGATTAGCTATTTCTGGTATTCCATATTCTTCTTTGTTAATGATGTTGATGATTCTTTTATGTTTAGTTCAATTAGGACCATTGCCTGTATTAATTCCTGCCATTATATGGTTGTACTGGCATGGTAATACTACTTGGGGAACCGTTCTATTCATTTGGAGCTTCATTGTATGTGTATTAGATCACGTATTGCGTCTTGTTCTTATACGAATAGGTGCTGATTTTCCAACTGTATTAATTTTATCAGGAGTAATAGGCGGTTTGATTGCGTTTGGTATGATTGGTTTATTTATTGGTCCAGTAGTATTAGTAATATCATATCGTCTTATTTCTTCTTGGATGGATGAAATACCAGCTCCTAGTTCTTTATCAAAAGAATCGATAAAACATTTTTTATTAAAAAATAAAATTAAAAATAAAGATTAATAATATTAATTAAATAATTTATATTTGTTTTTTAATAATAACAATTTATAAAAAATAGTTGAGTTGTTTTGAATGTTTTAGTGATTATATTTTTTAGATTTTTAATATTTTATTCTAAATTTACATAATATTATTAAAATAACTTTGTAATATAATTATTGATGATATTAATGTTGTGAATTATTAGTGTAAGTATTTTATTAGTTTTTTTAAACAAAGTTCATTGCGTTAATTATTAATATATTTTTGCATTATAAATTATTTTTGAATAAAACTTTTTGTAATTACTTTAATATTATTGTTGAAAATTTTAAATACCACGCATAAAAATATATTTAATTATTTTTAAAGATATTTTAAATAAATTATTAGTTATATTTATTCTTTATATAATGACTTAATGATTATTTTTTAGAACATTGATATCTTTTATTTAATATATTTTTGATGTTAGAGCATGTAAAAATAATATTTATTTTAAATTATTTTTTTATATAACGTATTTTCCTTATTTTAAATTTTATAATTGATGCTTCATTATGCTGATTATAATTTTATTATATATTATAATATAGTACATATTTAGAGAAAAACATGAAAAAAACAGACGAATTAAGAACAATACGAATCGATCCACTAATTACTCCATTTGAATTAGCAAAACGTTATCCCATTACTTCTTCTATTATGGATACTGTTATTCAAGCTAGAAAAAATATAGCCAATATTATGACAGGAACTGATTTACGTTTATTAGTTGTCATAGGGCCTTGTTCAGTTCATGATCCTTTAGCTGCAGTAGAATATGCAAGAAAATTGAATGACTTGCGTAAAAAGTATTCTTCTCGTTTAGAAATTGTAATGCGTACTTATTTTGAAAAACCACGTACTGTAATAGGATGGAAAGGACTTATTTCTGATCCTGATTTAAATGGTAGTTTTCGAGTAAATCATGGTTTATCAATCGCCAGAAAATTATTATTAGATATTAATGAATTAGGATTGCCTGCTGCAACTGAATTTTTAGATATAGTAATCGGACAATTTATAGCAGATTTAATAAGTTGGGGTGCAATAGGAGCAAGAACTACTGAAAGTCAGATTCATCGCGAAATGGCATCAGCATTATCTTGTCCAGTAGGATTTAAGAATGGAACTGATGGAAACATACGAATTGCAATAGATGCTATTCGTGCTGCAAGTGTTAAACATTTATTTTTAGCACCTGATAAACATGGACAAATGACGATAAATCATACTAGTGGAAATCCATTTGGACATGTTATTATGAGAGGAGGAAAATCTCCTAATTATCATGCTAAAGATATAGATTTAACTGTGAGATATTTGCAAGAGTTTAATCTTTTAGAATATTTAATGATAGATTTTAGTCATGGAAATTGCTTAAAGCAACATAGACGTCAGTGTGATGTAGGAGAATCTATATCGAAACAAATTAGAGATGGTTCTACTGCCATTTTTGGTGTTATGATTGAAAGTTTCATAGAAGAAGGATCTCAAAAAGTTATACATAATAAACCATTAACTTATGGAAAATCAATAACTGATCCTTGTTTAGGATGGAATGATAGTGTATATCTTATTCAAAAACTAGCTAATGCTGTAAATAGTAGATTTTAATCGTTGTAATGTTAACTTTAATTTTTTTGCTAGTATTTTTATATAAAATTGTATATTTAATTAATTATTTTTAAAAATCAATTTTTTTGATATGGATGTTAATATATGTATATTTAGTTTTTTATTTTTTATATCAATACATTAAGTTTTATATTTAAATTTTGATGAATACAGTAAGCAAATAGAGCAATGTTGAAGTTAAGGATTGGACATGCCCGTTATTACGTTGTTAGACGGAAGTAAACTAATATATAAAAATGCTATTTCAGTCTTAGATATTGTAAAAAATATTTCTCCTAGTTTAGTAAAAAATTGTTGTTTTGGATATGTTAATGGTATAAGCGTAAATAAGTATACTATTATAGATTACGATGCTGACATTAGAATAATTTATAATCATGATAAAGTTTATTTAAATATTATTCGTAACGCTCTTACTTGCGTTTTGGGGTATGCTGTAAAAGAGTTGTGGCCTAATGCTAAAATTGGTAAGAAGTCTGTTATAGAAAATGGATTTTATTGCGATATAGATGTAAACTTCACGTTTAGAGATACAGATTTAACTTTATTAGAAAGTCGTATGTTAGATATAATTCAAAGAAAATATGATGTTTGTGTGCAGAAAGTAACATGGAAGAAAGCGTACGAAATATTTGAAAAATGTTCTGAAATATATAAATTACTAATTTTAAAAAATGATTTTGATATTAATCAAATCGTTTCTTTATGTTTTCATCAAACGTATGTTGATTTTCAATGCGGAATTGCAATTCCTAATATTTCTGTTTGTCGTTATTTTAAATTACAAAAATTTTCTGGTGTATATTGGAATGGAAAAACAGAAAATAAAATCTTACAAAGAATTTATGGAACGGCGTGGAGTACATCGAATGAATTAAAAATGCATTTGGAATATGTACATCAGTCTGAGAAAAGAGATCATAGAAAAATATCTAAGAAATTAAGTTTGTATCATATTCAAGAAGAATCTCCAGGTATGATTTTTTGGCATCATAATGGTTTGGTTGTTTTCCGAGAATTAAAAAAATTTATGCGTGAGAAACTATGGAAGTACAGATATCAGGAAGTTCAAACACCGTTGATTATGAATCAAAAAGTTTGGAAAGATAGTGGTCATTTAGATAATTATCGAGAATTTATGTTTATGACGCATTCGGAAAACAATGTTTATGGAATAAAACCTATGAATTGTCCTGGTCATGTTCAAATTTTCAATTGTATTTTACATTCTTATCGAGATCTTCCTATTCGTATGTCGGAATTTGGAAGTTGTCATCGCAATGAACCATCAGGTTCTTTACATGGATTAATGAGGATTAGAAATTTTACGCAAGATGACGCTCATATTTTTTGTAGAAAAGATCAAATTCGAAGTGAAATCGGTAATTGCATAAAGATGATATATGATGTTTATGCAATTTTTGGTTTTAAAAAAATTTTGGTAAGGTTATCTACTCGACCTAGCAATAGAATTGGAAGTGACGAGACATGGGATAGAGCTGAAAATGATTTAGCAACGTCATTGAAAGAAAGTGGTGTATCATTTGAATATCAACAAGGAGAAGGAGCATTTTACGGTCCTAAGATCGAATTGTCTTTACGTGATTGTTTAGGAAGAATTTGGCAATGCGCAACTATACAACTAGATTTTTATTTGCCTAAGCGTTTAGGTGCTTTTTACATTGATAAAAATAATGAAAAAAAAGAACCTATAATAATTCATAGAGCAGTATTAGGATCAATTGAACGATTTATAGGGATTTTAATAGAAGAATATTCTGGTAATTTTCCAGTGTGGTTAGCTCCGGTACAGGTAGTTTTGATTAGTGTAAACAAGCAACATGTAAAATATATTACAACGTTATTTAATAGTTGGCTTAATTTAGGTATACGAGTTGAAGTAGATATAAGAAATGAAAAAATTGGTTTTAAGATTAGAGAGCAAATTTTAAAGAAAATTCCATATATTGTTATTTGCGGTGATAAAGAAGTAATGAGTAATAAAATTACTTTTAGAATGCGTTCTGGGAAAAATGTTGTATTAGTAGATACACAATATTTTATTAAAAAGCTAAATACAGAAATTATAAATCGAAGTTTACATTTATCGGAGGAATAAAGTATTAAAGGTGGAAAGAGAGTACAAATCATAAAACCTAATCGAATAAATCATGAAATTCGTGCTTTGAAAGTTCGTCTTTCTGGTTTTAATGGAGAACAGATTGGTATTGTTACTTTAAAAGACGCTTTAAATAAAGCAAAAGAAATAGGAGCAGATTTAGTTGAGATTAGTCCAAATGCTGAACCTCCAGTATGTCGTATTATGAATTATGGAAAATTTTTATATAAAAAAAGTAAATCTATCAAGGAACAACGGAAAAAGCAAAAAATAATTCATGTTAAGGAAGTGAAATTTCGTCCTGGAACCGATGAAGGTGATTATCAAGTTAAATTACGTAGTTTGATTCGTTTTTTAAAAGATGGACATAAAGTAAAAATTACTTTGCGTTTTCGTGGACGTGAAATGGTTCATCAACAAATTGGTATACAAGTATTGAATCGTATCAAAAATGATTTAATAGAATTAGCTTTGATAGAAACTTTTCCATCTAAAATTGAAGGTCGTCAAATGATCATGGTTTTAGCACCTAAAAGAAAGTAACAAAATTGTTATAATATAAATTATAATTAATATTATTTTGTTGTTTTTTATTACATTCCTATGTTAATTTTAAATTGGAATATTATAATGCCTAGAATTAAAACTTTACGTAGTGCAGCTAAGCGTTTTAAAAAAACTGCATCTGGTAGATTTAAGAGAAAACAAGCTAACTTAAGACATATTTTAACAAAAAAATCTACTGATCGTAAAAGAAATTTGCGTTCAAAAATAGTGGTATCTCAAAAAGATAACAATAGGGTGCGTCTATTTTTACCTTATTTATGAACTAATTGAAATTTATTTTAAGAAAAGGAGAAAAACACCATGGCTCGCGTAAAACGTGGGGTAATTTCTCATGCTCGTCATAAAAAAGTTTTGAAGAAAGCCAAAGGTTATTATGGTGCACGATCAAGAACCTATAGGTCGGCTTGTCAAGCTGTTATTAAGTCAGGACAATATTCTTATCGCGATCGTCGTCAAAAAAAGCGTCAATTTAGAAAACTATGGATTTCTCGCATCAATTCTGCTGCACGTGCTAACCAGATGTCTTATAGTCAATTTATGTATGGTTTAAAACAATCGTCTATAAACATTGATCGAAAAATATTATCTGACATTGCACTTTTTGACAGCGATGCTTTTAATTTATTAGTACAACATTCAAAAAGTTCATTATAATAAGAATGAATATTTAGGAGGGAGTAACTAATCTCTCCTAATGTAAAATTGTTTTGTAATGATGAAGTTATGTAAAATATATAATATAGCTCAAATTATAATTCGTATCATTTAAAAATTGAGATAATTTTAAAAAGCTTCCAAGTAAGGAAGCTTTTTGATATGGCTGGTGTTGTTACTATTTTATGGTATGTAATAGAGAACTAAGGAAAAATCGTGTTTGATTCTGTGAAATTAATGCAATTAGTAAATACAGAGATAAAAAATATTACAACTGTACAAGAATTAAATATATTAAAAGTCAAGTATTTAGGAAAAAAAGGATATGTTTCTTCTAAAATATTTCAATTACGTCATGTTTCAAAAAATGAAAAAAGAAAATTTGGTGAAATGTTAAACAAAGTTAAAACTGATTTAAAAATTTTGTTTCGTAGATATCAGCAACAGTTAGAAAGATCATCTTACGACAAATTATTACAGGAAGATATTATTGATATATCATTGCCTGGACGTCGTAATAATGTTGGTGCATTACATCCAATAACCCAAGTAATTAGTGATGTAGAAAGTTTTTTTTTAAAATTAGGATTTGAAATTGTTAGAGGGCAAGAAATAGATGATGATTATCATAATTTTGATGCGTTAAATATTTCGAAGAATCATCCGTCTAGAACTGATCATGATACTTTTTGGTTTGATTCTCATCGTTTATTACGAACTCAAACTTCTAATATGCAAATTAGATCTATGAAAAAAATGCAATTACCAATTACAATTATTGTACCAGGAAAGGTATATAGAAATGATTGCGATAGTACTCATACACCTATGTTTCATCAAATTGAAGGGTTAGTAATTAACAAAAATGTGAATTTTTCTAATTTAAAATGGATAATTGAATTATTTTTGAATTATTTTTTTGAAAATAGTATTAAAATTCGATTTAGACCGTCATATTTCCCTTTCACTTTCATATCAACTGAAGTAGATATTTTAGGAAACAATAAAAAATGGTTAGAAATATTAGGTTGTGGTATGGTTCATCCAAATGTATTAAAAAATGTTAATATTGATTCAGAGGAATATTCTGGTTATGCTTTTGGTTTAGGAGTAGAAAGAATTGCTATGTTACGTTATGGAATTTCAGATATTCGCACATTTTTTGAAAATGATTTAAAATTTCTTAAACAATTTAAATAAAAGTGAGTATGTAGTAATGGAATTTAGTGAAAGATGGTTACGAGAATGGATAAATCCAGATGTAAATGTTCGATTGTTATGCAATCAAATGACGGAACTAGGATTAGAAGTAGAAAAAGTGACTAAAATTTCAAGTATGTGCACTAATTTGATTGTTGGTGAGATAATTAAATGTTTGGTACATTACAATACTGCTCAATTGCTATTAGTAAAAATTAGTATTGGGAATAATGTATGTATTCAAGTGGTATCCAGGTATGTTAGTTTTACAAAAGGTGATAAAGTAGTTATAGCTACTACAAATTCTAGATTATTTGACAATACGTTTTTCAAGTTAGTTGAATTACAAGCAATAAAAAATGATGGAATCATTTGTTTTCATGAAGATTTAGGTATAACAAATATCGATAGTAGTATCATTATGTTACCATTTTATGCTGTAGTGGGTTCGAATGCATGTGAATATTTGTCTTTAGATGATCATATTATTAAAATTAGCAGTACTCCTAATCGTTCAGATGCATTAAGTATATTAGGTATAGCACGAGATCTTGCAGCATGGAATAATTTGCCTCTTCCGCATTTACAAAAATATTTTAATTTAGTCAAGAGCACAGAAAAGTTAGAAATATTAATTAATATTCCAGACATTTGTCATCGTTTTTTTGGAAGGATTATGACTAATATTGATGCTACAGTTAATACTCCATTTTGGATGTTAGAAAGACTTAAACGTTCTTCCATAAAATCTTCTAATGTTATTGTGAATATTATAAACTATGTATTAATAGAATTAGGGCAGCCGTTGTATGTTATTAATTTAAGTAGTATTTCTGATAAAATTATTATAAGAAAATCTTATAAGAATGAAAATTTTGTTAGCGATAGTAATCAAAAAATATTGATAGATAGCGATACGTTAGTAGTATCAGATGAAGAAAAAATATTAGTTTTAGGTGGGCATGTGAATTCTTGTATTTCAAAAATAGACTTTGATTCTAAAAGTTTATTTTTAGGATGCGGATTGTATGCTAATCCAGATATTTCGAAAAAATCTTTTAAATATGGATGTAAAAATGCTTTTACAAACTGTTACGCAAGAGGAGTTGATGCAACTATACAACATGAAGTATTGGAATATGCTACTTATTTAATTTTAAAATTGTGTTGTGGAGAAGCTAGCGTTATTACATCCAAAATTAGCAGTACAAAGATATTTAACCAAATAAGAATTAAGTTGTATCGAAAAAAATTATATAAAATTATTGGACATGTTATTAGTGATGAATCAATTATCTATAATTTAACAAAATTAGGTTTTAAAGTAATTGTTAATGATCAATATTTATCAATATTCCCTCCTAGTTGGAGATTAGATATTAATATAGAAGAAGATGTCATTGGTGAATTATTACGTATTATTGGATATAAAAAAATTTTTTCAGTTCCTATATCTACGCGTTCGCACGTTATATGCGATGATCAAGCGTACACTTTGTTAAATAGAGCTAAACTATTTTTAGTAGATCAAGGATATCATGAAATAATTACATATGGATTTGTTGATCCCAAGTTACAACAATTATTATTTCCTGATATAGTTCCTTTGCATTTGTCTAATCCTATTTCGAGAGATATGTCATCTATGCGAGTTTCTTTATGGCCTGGATTATTATCAAGTATTATTTATAATCAAAATCGTCAAGAAAATAGATTGCGCTTTTTTGAAAGTGGATTATGTTTTTTACAGAATTCTAAAAAAAATTTAGGAGTTGAACAAATTTTGTATTTTTCCGGAATATTAAGTGGATATAGAGATGAATTTCATTGGGACGTATTAGAAAAAAAAAGTGATTTTTATGATTTAAAAGGTAATGTAGAATCTGTATTAGATGTATTAGGAAAATTACATCTAGTAACGTTTAAAAAATTTTATATTCCAGGATTACATCCTAGTCAAAGTGTTGCTATTTATCTTAAAAATAAAATAATTGGTTTTATGGGCAGTATTAGTCCAAATTTAGAAAAAAAATTAGATTTAAAATATAGAACGGTTGTATTTGAACTTATGTGGAACAAAATTTCTTCTTTAAATTACACGAAAATAACAACTATTTCTGAATATCCAAGAAGTATTAGAGATATTTCTATAATTGTAGATGAAGTGGTCCCGGTTAGAGATATTATTTTAGCGTGTAAAAAATCTTCTTTCGAAGCAATTGTTGAAATCAATTTATTTGATATTTTTCGTGGAAGTCAAATAGGAATAGGAAAAAAAAGTTTGGCATTACGTTTGACATTTGAAAATAAGAATAAAACTTTTACAGAACAAGAAGTTTCAAAAATTTTGCAAAAATGTATTGAAACATTAAAACTGAAATTTAATGCGCAATTAAGATAAAATATATATATTAAATTTAAAAAAGCATAATAGTTATTACTATAACTCAGGAAATTAATATATATATATTATGAATTTTTAATTTAATAAAAATTTTGGAATATTTTTCATGTGATTTTAAAATCAGATTTACTTGAAAGTAATTTAGAACTAATTTATAATTGTTTTTAAATATTGTTATGTGTAATGAAGTAATAGTTTTTAAGAAATTTATATATTTGAAATTTAATTATTTTGATGTTTTTTATTTTGTAACAGTATTTTATATTAATTAATATTCTAAAGATTTTTTAATTTTTAACTTTAATTAAATGTATATGTTTTATTTTAATAGTTTTAAAATTGTTAGATAAGTAATTGAACTAGAAATTTTTTATAGACATTTATTTATATCAAATGATTATATTAACATTTTTTATTGTTCATTTTATAATAAAAGGAATATTTCGTGAATTTATTAATTTCTGAAGCGTTTGCTTCAAGTAGCGCTGTACATCAAAATAATCCATATTCTTTTATATGTATGTTATTGTTTTTTGTAGCGATTTTTTATTTTATAATTTTTCGTCCTCAAAAAAATAAAATTAAAGCACATAGAGCGCTTATTGATTCTCTTTCCAAAGATGATGAAGTTCTTACTACTAGCGGTTTTATAGGAAAAATAAAAAATATTACTAAACAAGGATATATTTTGTTAGTATTAAACGATAATGTTGAGGTATTAATAAAAAGCGATTATATATCATTGGTATTACCAAAAAATACTATCAAAAAGCTTGATTATTGAAATTATGTAAAATATAAAGGTTTCTTCTAACGTATGTTTACTCGCATTTTTGTTTTGAAGTTATGTACTATAGTAATAGTTTTATTATTAGGATTCATTTATGCATGTCCAAATTTTTATCAAAATACTCTATCAATAGAACTCAATTATGTCAAAAATAATAATAGTTCTTTTAATAATTGCGTACTAGAATTATTGAATATTTTGAAGAATGAGAAAATTCATTATGTTAAATTTCAAATAAAACATAAAAGTATATTTTTATATTTTAATACAACAAATGAGCAGTTTGATGCTTTTAATAAGTTAAACAAAATATTTTTAGATAAGAAAGTTATTATATCACTTTCTTCTAATATAAATTATCCTCAATTATTGAAATTTTTTGGGGCTAAACCCATGCGTTTAGGATTGGATTTAAAAGGTGGAACTCATTTTTTATTAAAAATGGATACTAATTATATATTTCATGAATGTCAATCTAATATAAAAAAATATTTTTTAGATTACATTTCTCAAAATAATTATACAGATATAAATATAAGAGAAACACAACATTACGGTGTACAACTTGTTTCTAAACATTTTTTTTTACTAGATAAAATACAAAACGAACTTACTGCGAAAAATCCTGATTTATTGTTTAGTCGTAATACTAAAAATGTATTATTAGTAAATTACAGTAGTTCATACATAAAATCTATGATTCAATCGGCTATTGAAAGAAATATATATATATTAAAAAATCGTATATATCAATTGGGTATTGCAGAACCTATCATACAACAGACTAATAATAATTGCATTATTGTAGAATTACCTGATTTTAAAAATAGTATTCAAGTAAAAGAAATTCTTAGCTCTAATTTTAAGATAGAATTTCATTTAGTTAATACTAGTAAAGATATAGAATTTCAAAAAAATGGCAATCATATTGTTCATGGTTCTACGTTATATCGCGTAAATGGTTTTGATTCAGTATTACTTTATAATGATGCATTTATGTCAGGGAAATATATTTTAGATGCGGATTATATAATAAATAATCTCGATCAAATTGAAGTGAATGTACAATTAAATCGCTTTGGTGGTGAAGCTATGACTAATATTACAAAAAATCATATTGGAGAATACATAGCTATACTTTGGATAGAGTATGTCAATAAGAATATAAATGTGCATAGTAAAAATTCATTGTTTAAAAAGCGCGAGACTGTTATTAATATAGCTAAAATTAATTCCATATTAGGTAGTTCATTTAAAATTGTTGGAATGCGCGATGTTTCTGATGCTAAAAAATTATCTGTTTTGCTTAAAACAGGATCTTTTATCGCTCCTATAACAATTATAGAAGAAAATGTTATTGGTCCTTCAATCGGAAAAGAAAATATAAAGAATGGTATATTAAGTTGTATGATCAGTGTTGCGTTATGTATATTAATTATGATAACGCGTTATAAAAAATCTGGATTAATTGTGTCTATATCTCTAGTTTCGAATTTACTATTAATAATAGCAATAATGTCTATATTACCAGGTATAGTTTTAACCATGCCTGGAATAGCCAGTATATTATTGATGTTAGCATTTTCTATTGATGCTAATGTATTAATTAATGAGCGTATACGAGAAGAAATAAAAAATAATTTATATATCCTTGAAGCAGTCCGAAAAGGTTATTTTCAAGCATATTTTAGTATATTTGATGCTAATGTGTCTATGTTAATTATATCCATAGTTTTATATATTATTGGAACGGATATTATAAGAAATTTTGCTGTAACTACTATAGTAGGTATTTTTACTTCATTATTTAGTTCTCTATTCGTTACGCGCACTATAATTCAACTTTTTTATCATAAACATAGAATTAATAAGTTGTCTATATGAGGATTGATTGGTGTCTTATTTATATTATATAAATATATTAAAAAAAAAAGTTAATTTATAATTTTATGTATTGGAAAAATATATCTTTTTTTATATCAATAATTTGTGTGTTATGTTCAGTGATTAGTATTATAATGTTTGGTTTTAACTGGAGCATTGATTTTACAGGCGGAATGTTAATCAATATTCATTGCGATACACTAATAAATATCGATAAAGTGATTTTTGCATTAAAAAGTATAGGATTGCAGAATATTCAAGTTAACTATTTGGGGGGAATAAATGATGTTATTGTACGTTCGTCCTATTTTTCTAACGCATCTATAATGTTTTTTTCTAAAAAAGTTCTTTTAGCTTTAGATCAATATTCAGTATCTAAATATAATATTACTTCTATTCAGTATGTTGGACCTAATTCAGATAATGGTTTGTTACAAATGTTTTTTATCGCCTTACTTTTAGCACTTTGTTTCATTTTTTTTTATATTACTATCAGGTTTTCGTGGAATTTATCTGTGGGAATTATATTATCGTTACTGCATGATTTACTTTTGACTTTGGGTTGTATTTCTATTTTTAGAATAGAAGTTAGTCCTATCATTATAGTTTCTTTGTTATCTATTATAGGATATTCTTTAAATGATAGTATTGTAGTATCAGATCGCATTCGAGAAAATACTAAAAAATTTAAAAATTTGTTGTTCCTAGATATTTTAAACTTATCGTTAACTCAGGTGTATAGTAGAACATTAATGACTTCAGCTACTACATTTTCAGTAGCAGCAATATTATATTATTTTGGTAATGAAATAATAAAAAATTTTTCTTTAACTATGATGATTGGTATATTTATTGGAACATTATCTTCTATTTATATTTCTTCGTCTTTTTCATTTCAATTTTATAAGACAACAGGAATCAAAATAAAACTATAAAATTATTATGTTTTAGTAAAGAAGTGAAAAGTCGGCTGTTGTAAAAAATAGCATGTGTATTTTTTTTAATATAACTAATCTATTTTTTTTAATAGAAATGTTTTTGTCGTGTATTTTTATTTTTTTAAAGAAATTACAAATTGGTTCATATAAATTATATAGTTCTTCTAATATAGAGTTGTAATCTTTTTTTAAAAGAAAGTATTGTATTTTTTTATATATACATTTATACAGTGATATTATAATTTTTTCTTCAGTTTCTTGTATAAGCTCGTAATTTATGCTTGTATGCAATATTTCTTGAGATAGTATTAAGATTTTTGAAATTCTTTTGTGCATTAAAATTAATGATTTGAGAGTATTTGAGTTGTACATATTAGTAATAGCTTTTATACGTAAATCTATGTCTATTGGATGTGTAATATTACATTTTAATACTGATTTTATTATGGCGGGAGCATAGTTTTTTTTAACGTATATAAAATAAATTCTTTCTAAAATAAATCGTATTATGTTATTCAATATAACTTTGTCGTTTTTAATATTACTATATGTTTTTAATGATTTTTTAAGTAATAAAACTAAGTCGATAGATATTGTTTTTTCTAAGATAATACGAATAATTGCAATAGTTAGCCGTCTCAAAGAAAATGGATCTTTATCTTTAGCAGTAGAATTTTTTCCAATAATGAAAAGACCAACTAACGTATCAGTTTTATCTGATAAGGCTAAGGAATAAGAAGTAGGATCTGATGGAATAATATCGTTAGAAAATCGAGGTAAATAGTGTTCTTTTATGGCTATTGCTACGTTTTCTAGTTCATTATTATATAATGCATAATACATTCCTATTATTCCTTGCATTTCAGGAAATTCAAATACCATGTCGGTAACTAAATCGCATTTACATAAGTTAGCTGCTTGAATACAATTATTAATGTTAGCTCGAGTAAATTGTGTTATCCAAGCAATTAGTTTTTTTATTCTATTAGTTTTATCGTGCAAAGTTCCCAAAGAGTGTTGAAAAATAATATTTTTTAATAATGGTTGATATTCATTAAATGGTATCTTTTGATCTTTATGAAAAAAAAATTCTGCATCAGAAAATCGAGTATTTAATACTTTTTCGTTGCCTAAAATAATGTTTTGAGGATTTTTTGTTTCGATGTTAGAAATAATAATAAATTTATTTGTAAGTTTATTACTATTTATATCGTATATAGAAAAATATTTTTGCTGATTTTCCATAATATATATTAGTATTTCATTTGGAATATTAAGAAATTTTTCTTCAAAACTAGCAATAAGGATAGTTGGCCATTCGACTAATGAAGTTATTTCTTCTAGTAAGAAATCGTTTATTTTTAAATATCCTCCAGCAAGATTGACTATTTTTTGAGATTCATTTTTGATTTTTGTTTTTCTTATATTGTAATCAGCAATAACTTTTCCAGATTGTAATAATATTTCAGGATATTCTTTTGCGTGAAAAATTTTAATTTTAGTGTTTTTCATGAACATATGTCCAGAAAGTAATCTATTAGTTTGTATTCCTAATAATTTTTGTTTTACTATTTTGTTATTTAATAACATAACTATATTTCGAATTGGTCGAGAAAATTGTATATTATTTTCGTTCCATTTCATAAAACTAGGAATAGTAATATTCTTAATAGAAGAAATAGATATTTCTACAAGTTTTTCTTCTATTTGAAAATTGTTAATAAAGTGTTCATAAAAAAGCCATTCTCTTTTTTTTTCTTTTACACGAGATACTTGATTTATTTTAATGCCTAGTTTTTTTATCCAGCATTGGGTGGAATGAGTTGGGCATCCTAATGAATCAAATGCATTAGAAATAGAAGGTCCTTTATATTTTTTTTTGCGTGGTGTTATATTTAATTTTTCTATTTTTATAGCTATTCTTCTTGGCGTAGCGTACCATGATATTTCATCATATTTTATATGATTTTTAATTAATAAAATAATCATATTATTTTTAAAAGATTCAGCCATAGTTCGTAATGATTTTGGAGGTAGTTCTTCAGTTCCAATTTCTATTAAAAATGTTGTGTTCATTTTTATTTTTATCACCTTTTCTTGATGTTTATTATAAGATAGGAAATTCTGATTTTTTGCTTAAATGATAGTATTGTTTAGCAATAGTGTTGACTATTTTTCGAATATTCAAAATATGCTGCTGACGTTCGGTAGTAGAAAAAGATTTCTTTGCATCTAACAAATTAAAGTAATGTATCCCGTATAGTGCATGTTCGTATGCTGGGATGAGTAATGGACGAGACAAACATATTATCTTTTGTGCTTCTTTCATATGTGTTTTAAATAAGTTCAAACAAATATCAACGTTAGAATATTCAAAATTGTATATAGAATTTTCAAATTCGTTTTGTAAAAATAAATCACCATAAGTAATATATTCTTTATTATTGTCCCAGATAATTTGATATATACTATCTTGATTTTGTATATGCATAGCTATTCGCTCTAAACCGTATGTTATTTCTATGGCAATTGGATCGCAATTTATTCCTCCCATTTGTTGAAAATAAGTAAATTGCGTAATTTCCATACCATTAATCCATACTTCCCATCCTTGTCCACATGCTCCTAATGTTGGATTTTCCCAATTATCTTCTATAAAACGTATATCATTATTTTTAAAATTTATATTTAAAGATTTTAATGATTTTAAATATAAATTTTGAATATTGTTTGGTGCAGGTTTAACAATGACTTGAAATTGATAATAATGTTGCAATCGATTAGGATTTTTTCCATATCTTCCATCGGATGGTCTTCTTGATGCTTGTACGTATGCAATAGAAGTTGGCTCAGGCCCAATTGTTCCAAAAAACGTTTTGTGGTGAAAAGTTCCAGCTCCTACAGGTATGTCTAGTGGTTGAATAATCGTACAATCTTGATTTTTCCAATAGTTTTTTAGTTTAAAAATTATTTGATTAAACGTTGTTATATCATTCATTATATTCTTCCAATTTTATTGCCTAAGATTAAATTATTTCATAAAAATGTATTTATTAATTTATAATCGAGTTATTCTATTAATAGTGATGAACTTTAAAAATTTTTGTGGTAATTTAAGATCATACTAATTATTTAAGAAGTAAGCTATAAGTAAGTTACTAAAAATAGCAAGATTTTTAATGTTATAAATATTATTATTAATTTAAATTAAGGATCTTTATTTTTTTAATTTGATTCTATTAAATATATTTAATAAAACATGTAATGAGTTTTTACGCGTATTTTAAATATTTTAGTTTTAAACGTTTGGAATAATATTAATAAAAAATATTGTGGTTTTAATCATAATTTATATGATATGGAATTTATATATAGAAATTAGATCACATTTTTATTTCATGAATTTGAAATATCATTATATTCCAATGATATCTGAAATAAATTTTTTTATTTATTTTTTTGTTTAAGACAAATTAAAGAAATATAGTATAGGAACGAAAATGAGATATATAGGAGCTCATGTTAGTATTGTAGGAGGTTTAGATAAAGCAGTAATGAGAGCTAAAAAATTAGAAGCTACTGCTTTTGCATTGTTTACTAATAACCCTTTGAGATGGACTACAATGATGTTAAAAGATGAACATATTGAAAAATTTAAAGTTGCATGCAAAACTTTAAATTATAGTTCAAATCAAATTTTACCTCATAGTGGTTATTTGATTAATTTAGGTCACCCGTTTGACGATTGTTTAAATAAATCTAGAATGGCGTTTATTGATGAAATAAAAAGATGTCAGCAATTAGAGTTAAAACTATTAAATCTTCATCCAGGAAGTCATTTAAATAAAATTAGCGAGAAAAAATGTTTAGAGCGAATTTCTGATTCAATTAATTTAGCATTAGAAAAAACTGTTGCGGTTAAATTAGTGATAGAAAATACAGCTGGACAAGGGACAAACGTTGGTTATTCTTTTGAACATTTAATATCAATTATTGATAGAATAGAAGATAAAACTCGTATTGGAGTTTGTTTAGATACGTGTCATTTATTTTCTTCTGGATACGATTTACGTACAAAACATTCGTGCGAAAAAACTTTCAAATATTTTGATGACATTGTAGGATTTAATTATTTATGTGGAATGCATTTTAATGATTCTAAATCAGTTTTTAATAGTAACATTGATAGACATTATAGTTTAGGAAAAGGAAGTATTGGAACGTTAGCTTTTTCTTGGATTATAAAGAATGTAAACTGTGATGATTTTCCAATTATATTAGAAACTACAGATCCAAGTTTATGGAAACAGGAAATTAAGTGGCTTAATTCATTATGAAAGTTATATTTTAAACTTATGTAAGTAAAGACAATGTGACAAGAGATAAAAACATAGTTTTTATATTTTTTATAATACATTTTTGTTTGTTTAACTGAATACATGGAATAATATATGATAACTATTAATGTAACTAAACGTCAAAAAAAAGGTAAAAGTTCTAGTCGTCGACTACGTTTAAATAATAAATTTCCAGCGGTAATATATTGTGATTCTGAATCGAATGTTTGCATAGAATTAGATCATAATATCATCTCAAATATTATCTTTAAATTTGACATTTATAAAGAACAATTTTTTTTAATAATGGATAGCATTACATATAAAGTACAGGTAAAATCGATACAACATCATGTTTTTAAACCTAGAATTATGCATATGGATTTTTGTCAAATACAATAATTTTAGAGTATCGGCACGAAAAAGTGATGAAATATATAAATGTAATAAAATTAGTAAATTAAAGATTATAATATATCGTGCCGATAAAAATTAGTATTAGTAATTTATTGCATTATATAAGTTATGTTTATAGTAAATCATTTAGTATAATTAAATTATTTTATTTAAGTTAATTTTATATTGTGTAGAAGTATATTTTTTATAATAGTTTAAGTATGATAATTATTTTTGGATATAGGTATAAAATAAATATGTTAATTAGTCCTAATACTAAACTTAATTTAAATAGGAAAACTAAGAGTTTTATATTGAAAAATTGATTTTTTGAAATTGTATTATTTTTTTTTGATTTAAACATCGTCCAAATTAACCATAAACTTAACCAAATTAATGAAATAGAAGCAAAAAGCAAGAGTTTAAAATTTGTATTTTCTTTCATTTGTGTAGTGTTGATGGCTAATCCAGTAATGATCCCTGGAAGAAAGTATACCGGTGGCCATAATATGCATCCGAATATTGTAGAAGAAAAGAATTTTTTTAGAGATAAGTTTAGCATTCCACACGTCATAGGGATTAATGGCCGAGTAGGGCCAATAAATTTTCCTATTAATATTGTAATAGCAGTATAATTATTTAAAGTAGCTGTTATCTTTTTCAAAATTGTTTTATTTTTTTTTAATAAATGAAGATTGTTTAAGTATTTTTTAAATTTCCATCCAAGATAATATGAAATTGAATCTCCGAATATACAACCAATAAATCCTGCTATCCAAGCAGGATAAAAATTCAATGTTCCGTTACCGATTAATGTACCTAAAGCTGCCATAAGTATCATTCCAGGAAGAAACAAACCTACTAAAGCTAAAGATTCTAAAAATGCTACTAATGTTATTATAGGTAATGAATAAAAAATAGATTGTGTTATTAAATATAAAAACCAGTCTTCCATACTTTCTCGTTTTCTATTTATAAAAAATTAAATAATATAAGAATTTTTTAGATTATGAATTATTTTTGGAAATTTTTAAAAAGTATTATATTAATGTTTAATACTAAATAGTTATCATATCATATTATTTTTAACGATTTTTACGTATACTAATATATTTTGTTTATTTTCTAATACTATAACTTTTTTAAAAAAATTAATTTTTTGAATAAATCATTCAAGTTGTGTGCAATATTTATTGCATTTATAGTATATAAAACCATTCGTAATCTCAAGTAGTATTATATATGATTTTTTATTTTCTTTAATTAAATTTTTTAAGATAAATTATATTAGTTAAAATAAAAGAATTAAATGTGTAAAATGCACAATATCCTATTATAATGTAACATGCTAATATTGTTATTAACTAAAAAAAGAATTTTCGATTATATGTATAATGTTTAAAATTTAATGTGAAGATATCATGATTCAGTTTAAATATAACAAACATATTGTAAAAAAGCAGTTAGGTCAAAATTTTTTAATAGATAGTCATATCATTGATAATATTATTAATAGTATAAGTCCTAAAAAAAAAGATATAATGATAGAAATTGGACCTGGATTAGGTGCATTAACTTTTGGTTTGTGTAGATTGTTACATAAGTTATTTGTAATAGAATACGATAAAGATTTAGTAACTCGATTACATGCATCTTCATGTGGAATCAAAAATTTAAAAATTTTTTCTAAAGATGTTTTAACATTTGATTTTTCGTGCATAGAAAATAATTTTTATAATTCTATACGTATTTTTGGAAACTTACCATATAATATTTCCGTTACTTTGTTATTTTATCTTTTTAGATATAATAATATTTTTGATATGCATTTTATGTTTCAAAAAGAAGTAGCAAATCGATTGTTAGCTTTACCAGGTACTAAATATTATAGTAGGTTAAGTATCATGTCTCAGTATTTTTGTAAAATAACGCGTTTATTTGATGTTTTTCCTCAATCTTTTAGACCGGTTCCAAAAGTCTGTTCTACTTTCTTGAGATTGGTGCCTTATAAACAAAAGCGGTACTGTATTAAAAATATGATTAATTTTAAAAAAGTCATTACGTTAGCTTTTAGTAAAAGAAGAAAAACTATAAGAAATAGTTTGTCTGAATTATTTAGCGAAGATATTTTAAAAAATCTTTCAATTGATCCTATGTTGCGTGCTGAAAACATATCTATTATGCAGTATTGTATACTATCAAATTATATAAGTTAATTATAATTATAATTTGTGATGTAATATAACAATTTTTACAACAAAAGATGTATGGGAAAATATATGAGTACATATTTCGTCGGTGATATTCATGGCTGTTATAATGAATTTATGAAGTTATTAGAACAAGTTTCTTTTAATGAAAAATCAGATCATTTATGGTTAACCGGGGATTTGGTTAATAGAGGATCTAAATCTATTGAAGTTATGCGTTTTGTTTCTTCCTTAGGGTCTAATTTACATTTAGTATTAGGTAATCATGATCTTAATTTGATTGCTATTCATGCAAACATTAAAAACAAAAAATCTAAAAATGATATTATTTCGAATATATTAAAATTTAAAGATATCGATTATTTAATGAGTTGGTTGCGTAAACAATCATTATTAAAAATTGATGAGACTAGAAAAATTATTATGGTTCATGCTGGAATTCATCCTTTTTGGAATATTAACATAGCTAAAAATTATGCTAAGAAGTTAGAATCAATTTTATGTCACAAAAATTATGACATCTTGTTCAAGAGTATATTTAATAGTTCTGTAGTAAAATATATTGATAATTCATCTCTAGATTTAGATAGTTTGAAGTTTAGTTTAAATGTTTTTACGAGAATGAGATATTGTTATTGTGATGGTACGTTAGATATGATAAATAAAAAATCTCCTTCTATGGATACATTTCCTATGTTGCCTTGGTTTTCAATGAGAAATGATAATTTAAAAGATTATTTTATATTTTTCGGTCATTGGGCTTCTTTAGACAGTAGTGTTACTCCACAAAGATTCATTTCTTTGGATACTGGATGTTGTTGGGGTGGATCACTTAGTATGTTCCGACTTGAAGATAAAAAATGGTTTCGTCAAAAGTCTGAAATGCGTATTTGATAAAGAATTTTTTATTTTATTTTAATGTACGTTCTAAAATTTGAAATTGAAAATTGTATTTATTGTGATAGTTTATGTTGTGATTTTCTTTAAATACTGTGTTCCAATTCATATGCTCATATTTTGGAAAATAAGTATCTCCTAGGACATGAATTTTTATTTTTGTTAAATAAATTTTGTTAGTAATAGGTAGTATTTGAGAATATAATTGGCTACCTCCAATAATCATGATTTCATCTTTATGAATTGCTAATTTCATTGCTTTTTGGATAGAATTCACAAAGTATACATTATTATCGTAATTTTTTATATTTTTATGAGTTAATACTATATTTTGTCTCATTGGTAATGCAAACTTAATAGAATTCCAAGTAATTCTACCCATTATTACGCTTTTGTTAATTGTGTTTTTTTTAAACCACATTAAGTCTAATGGTAAATACCAAGGTATAGAATTTTTATTTCCAATTACGTAGTTTTCTGACATAGCTACTATAATACTAATATTCATATATCCGTCTAGTTTTCAATGTTTTTATTAAATACATTTAAAATAGTTTTATGTCTATCTTGTAAAGATATTACATTTTTTATAGGACATTCGTTAATAGCCATAATTGTAGCTAAAGCACCATTTAATGTAGTATCATAATGTACTTGATATTGTAAAGCATTTTGGCAAATTGATTTAGAATCTATGATAGCTTGATTGCAGTCACTGGTATTTATAATATATATGTATTCTCCGTTTTTTAGTCTGTCTTTTATATGCGGTCTTCTTTCGTGAACTTTACTTACTATTCTAACTTTTATTCCATTTTGTTGTAGCACTTTTGCAGTTCCTATTGTTGCATCTAATTTAAATCCAAGATTGTTAAGTATATTAGCTAAATGAGAAATTTTATTTTTATCACTGTTTTTTACAGAAATTAGAATTCTTCCTGATTTTTTTATATTTATTTGCGTGCCTAACATGGCCTTTGAAAAAGCTTCAGAAAAATTTTTTCCTATTCCCATAACTTCTCCGGTAGATTTCATTTCTGGTCCAAGAATAGGAATGGATCCTTGAAATTTGTTAAAAGGAAGTACTACTTCTTTTACTGAATAATAAGGTGGAATAATTTCTTTTATATAACCTTGTTGTAATAAAGTAGTTCCAATCATGACTTTGGCAGCAATTTTTGCTAATGCTATTCCAGTAGATTTTGAAATAAAAGGAATAGTTCTAGCCGCTCTGGGATTTACTTCTAATACGTATACTTTTTTATTTTTTACGGCAAATTGTATGTTCATTAATCCTTTTATAGATAACGCAAACGCTAGTTGTTTTACTTGAGATCTAATAATGTTTTGAATTGTTGTATCTAAGGTATGTGCAGGTAAAGAACATGCAGAATCACCAGAATGTACACCAGCTTGTTCAATATGTTCCATGATTCCGCCAATTAAAACATTTTTTCCATCACAAATAGCATCTACATCAATTTCAATTGCGTTTTCTAAATAATGATCTAATAAAACTGGTTCTTGAGTTTTAGAAGTGATAGAATTTTCAAAGTAGGTCTTTAAAGCTTTTTCGTCGTAAATTACTTCCATGGAACGTCCACCTAACACATATGATGGTCTAATCATAATTGGATATTTTATAATTTTAGATTGTAAAACAGCATCTTGTAAATTTGTAACAGTAGCATTAGCTGTTTGCAATAGTCCTAAATTAGATATGATTTTTTGAAATTTTTTACGGTTTTCTGCTTTATCAATTGAATGAGAATTAGTTCCTATAATAGGAATGCCTTCTTTTTCAAGTTCTTTTGCTAATTTTAACGGCGTTTGACCTCCATATTGTATAATTACACCATCAGGTTTTTCTATTTTTGTAATTTCAAGAATTGTTTCTAGCGATATTGGTTCAAAATATAATCTATCTGATATGTCATAATCAGTCGATACTGTTTCTGGATTACAATTAATAATAATAGTTTTAAATCCATTTTCTCTTAATGCTAGTGATGCATGTACGCAGCAGTAATCGAATTCGATACCCTGCCCAATTCTATTAGGTCCTCCTCCTAAAATGATGATTTTTTTTTCGTGATGAATCGGTTTGGATTCGCATTCATCTTCCCATGTAGAATACATATATGCTGTTTCACTTTCAAATTCCGCAGCGCAAGTATCAATTCTTTTATATATTGGATGTAAATTTAATTTGTGTCTAATATGTCTAATTTCTTTTTCAGATTTTTTGGTTAAGATAGATATTCTTAAATCAGAAAATCCTTTTCTTTTGAGTTTTCTTAAAGAAGCATAGTCAATATTTTCTATATTCATTTTTTCTATTTTTATTTCTGTTTCTATTATGTCTTTTATTTGAGTCAAAAACCATTTATCAATTAACGTTAAGTTAAAAATTTCGTTGACAGACATTCCTATACGAAATGCATCTCCTATGTACCACAATCTATCAGATCCTGCTTCTCGTAATTCGTGATGAATTTGTTTTATGTTTTTTTTTGTATTTTTTTTTATTTTTTTATCAAAACCGCTTGCTCCAATTTCTAGTCCTATTATAGCTTTTTGTATGGATTCTTGAAAAGTTCTTCCAATAGCCATGACTTCTCCTACAGATTTCATTTGTGTTGTTAGTCTATCATTACAACCTATAAATTTTTCAAAATTAAATCTTGGTATTTTAGTAACTATATAGTCCATAGTTGGTTCGAAAGAAGCTGTTGTATTTAATCCTATTAAATCATTATTTAATTCATCTAATGTATATCCTACGGCTAATTTTGCTGCAATTTTAGCGATTGGAAAACCAGTTGCTTTAGATGCTAGTGCAGATGATCTAGATACTCTTGGATTCATTTCAATAACAATCATGTGTCCATTTTTTGGATTGACAGCAAATTGAACGTTAGCTCCACCTGTTTCTACCCCAATTTCTCTTAAAATTAAAATTGATGCATTTCGCATTATTTGATATTCTTTATCAGTTAGAGTTTGAGCTGGAGACACAGTTATAGAATCACCGGTGTGTATTCCCATAGGATCTATGTTTTCGATAGAACAAACAATTATACAATTATCATTTTTATCTCGTATTACTTCCATTTCATATTCTTTCCACCCGATTAAAGATTCATCAATGATCAATTGTTTTGATGGAGATAAATTCAATCCTTGTTCGCAAATTTTTTTAAACTCTTCGTAATTATAAGCTATTCCGCCGCCGCTGCCTCCCATAGTAAAAGATGGACGAATTATTGCTGGAAATCCTATTTTTTTTATAGCTTTTAGTGCTGTTTGTATATTGCATACAATTTCTGATTTTGCAGTATGTAATCCTATTTTTCTTATAGATTTTTCAAATAGTTTTCTGTTTTCTGCTTTTTGAATAGCTTCAATAGTAGCTCCTATTATTTTTACTTCAAATTCATCAAGTATTCCGTTTTTTTCTAGGTCCAAAACGCAATTTAAAGCAGTTTGTCCTCCCATAGTGGGTAAAATAGCATCTGGTTTTTCTTTTTGAATTATTTTTTTAATTATTTTCCAGTGAATAGGCTCAATATATGTAGAGTCAGCTATGTCAGGATCAGTCATAATAGTTGCTGGATTAGAATTAATTAAAATAATTTTGTATCCTAGCTCTTTCAGGGATTTACATGCTTGAGTTCCGGAGTAATCAAATTCACATGCTTGTCCAATGACAATTGGTCCAGATCCAAGTATTAAAATAGATTTTATATCAGTACGTTTTGGCATTTTTCCCTTCAAGTGTAATGTTATATTTATGGTTTTTGATAAGGGTTATGAATTGATCGAATAGTGTTATGGCATCATGAGGTCCTGGACTTGCTTCGGGATGTCCTTGAAAGCTAAAGGCGTTTTTATTTATTACTCGTAATCCTTGTATACTTCCATCAAATAGAGAAGTATGTGTTATTTGGATATTATTTGGGAGATTGTTAGGATTGACTGTAAAATTATGATTTTGCGAAGTAATCATAACGATATTAG
This sequence comes from Buchnera aphidicola (Kaburagia rhusicola ensigallis), assembly GCA_039830025.1. Classification (NCBI taxonomy): domain Bacteria; kingdom Pseudomonadati; phylum Pseudomonadota; class Gammaproteobacteria; order Enterobacterales; family Erwiniaceae; genus Buchnera; species Buchnera aphidicola. The sequence goes on from CP140040.1 coordinate 149,702, forward strand.
AGTGCAATTCTTTAACAGGATGATTTCCTCCATGATGTCCAAACTTCATTTTTATTATTTGTGCTCCGTTAGCTAATGCTAATAATTGATGTCCTAGACAAATCCCGAATATTGGAATATTAATTTTTAAGAATTTTTTAATCGAATTAATAGCATAATGGCATGGTCTCGGATCGCCTGGTCCATTAGATAAAAAAATTCCATCTGGTGATAGTTTAAAAACTTCTTGAGCAGAAGTATTTGCCGGTACAACTGTTAGATGACATTTTCGGCTTACTAACATTCGCAATATATTTCTTTTGACTCCAAAATCATATACTATAATATGAAACATTGGTTTTTTTTTAAGAGATGATTTTTTGGAATGGTATTTGATGGAAACTTGTCCTTCATTCCATGTATAAGCAGATTTGGTACTTACTATTTTTGCTAGGTCTTGATTTTTTAAGTTTTTTAAGTTACAAATTTTATTTAATGTTTCAGAAAAGTCAAATGTTTTTTTTGTAATAATACAACCATATTGAGATCCAGAAATTCTAAGTATTCTGGTTAATTTCCTTGTATCAACATCAGAAATTGCTATAATTTTATTTTTTATTAAATATTGAGACAAACTTATTTCACTTCTATAGTTACTAAATCTAATTGAAAGATCGCGGATAATTAATCCATTTGCATGAATAGTGTCAGATTCGCAATCGTTTTTGTTAATTCCAACATTGCCTATATGTGGATAAGTGAAAGTAATAATTTGATTAAAATAGGAAGGATCTGTTAAAATTTCTTGGTATCCCGTCATGGATGTGTTGAATACCACTTCACCTAGTGCTTCTCCTGGTATTCCTATTGATTTACCATAAAAAGTGGTTCCATCACTTAGAACTAATACTGCTTCTGACGATGACATGGTTGTCATGTTCTGAAAATTCTCCAATGGTATTATATAATTACATTGTTTTTAGTAAATATTTATTTTAATGCAGTATATGTTATGTTTATATGGTTATATGTTTAACACATTTGACATGTTAAACAATCCTGTTTTTTTTTGCAACATTAACCATATTGCAGCTTTTATTGCTCCTCTTGAAAAAGTTAATCTATTAGTTGCTTTATGAGTAATTTCTATACGTTCTCCAGGATTAGCGAAAATTACTGTGTGATCTCCAACTATATCACCAGCTCGGATAGTGGAGAAACCAATTTCGTTATTTTTTCGTTGCCCTATTAGACCTTTTCTAAAATATACAGCGTTTTTTTGTAAGTTCCAATTCATTTCGTTAGATATTGTTTTTCCCATTTCTATTGCTGTTCCAGAAGGAGCATCTTTCTTTGCACGATGATGTGCTTCTATAATTTCAATATCAGAGTATTTTCCAAGAACTTTAGTAGTTGTTCGTAATAAATTTAGTATTAAGTTAATTCCTATGCTGTAATTGGGTGAAAGAATAATACCAATATTTTTAGATGACAGTTTAATTTTTTTTATGTCGGCATCAGATAATCCCGTTGTCCCGATTACAATGTTTTTATTGTTCATAGAACAAAGATTGAGGTTTTTCATTGTATTTTTCGGGTTGGTAAAATCTATTAGAATGTCGAAATTATTAATTTCTTTTTCTAAAGAATCGGAAATAAAAATACCAGTTTTTTTTATTCCTATCACGCTTCCTATATCTTGTTTAATTAATACGTTCCCTGGTTTTACTATGACAGAGCTGAGAGATATATTTGTGTAATTTCCATTACATATTTCTTTTATTAAACTTACTCCCATCTTTCCAAGTGCGCCTGATATGGCAATTCTAAATGGTTTATGCTGCATTTTATGTTTCTTTTAATTAAAGGTTAGTAATATCTTTTATTTTTTAGTTCTTTAGGCATATGAAATGTGATATTTTCTTTTATTCCAGATATTTCTGTGATAGTGGAATTTGTTATTTTTTTTAGTTTTTTTATTACTTGTTCTATAACAATATCGGGAGTTGAAGCTCCGGCTGCTATTCCAATAGATTTTATATTATTACCCCAATTATTTATATTAATATCATTTTTAGAATCTATCAAAATAGAATGTTTTTTTGTTTTTTTTGCTAATTTAAAAAGCTGATTGGAATTAGAAGAATGTTTAGATCCTATGATTACAATAGCATCAGATATTTTTGATAGTTCTTTTACTGCTGTTTGACGATTAATAGTAGCATAACAAACATCTGGATTTTTAGGACTAGTAATATTAGGGTATTTTTTTCGCAATTCTGAAATAATAGGGTTAATAACTTCTAAAGATAGCGTAGTTTGAGTCATAAATGTTAAGTGATTTGGTTGTTTAATTTTTAATTGCGAAATGTCTTGAATTGATTCTATAAGATAAATATTGCCGTTGGTATTATTATATTGTCCAATTGTACCTTTTATTTCTGGGTGTTTGGAAGTTCCTATAAGTATTACTTCAAATCCTAAATTGCTTGCTTTTGATACCTCTTTGTGTACTTTTTTGACGAGTGGACAAGTTGCATCAATTATTTTTAATCTTCTTTTTATAGCTCTATTCTTAAAGTTTTTAGATACCCCATGCGCTGAAATAATTAATATTGATCCAACTGGAATAAGATCAATATCTGGACTAAAAATTACTCCTTGAGATTTTAAAAAGTTAGTTACATGAGTATTATGTACTATTTCGTGATTTACGTAAATAGGTTTTCCCCAGATTTTTAATGCAGTATTAACAATGTTAATGGCTCGTTTTACGCCTGCGCAAAAACCTCTTGGATTTGCTAAAAAAATATTCATATGTGTTTAGGATGCAACATAATTTTCATATATGATTATTAGAATTTATATATGTGGTATACATATATGTTATTTTTTTTCTTTTTTTAAAAAATAAATATATATTACTAAAATACTGCCTAGAAAAATACTAATATCTGCTACATTAAATGTCGCAAAGTGCCAATTATTAAAATGGATATCAATAAAGTCTATTACAAATCCAAAGTATAGTCGATCTATCATATTACCTATTGCTCCACTAATTATTAGAGTACAAGCAAAACTATAATATTTTTTGTTTATTTGTATGAGATAGATTATTTTAAATATTACAGTTATCGTAATGATACCTACTAAGAGTAGAAAATATTTATATTTTTGACTTATTTCAGAAAAAAAACCAAACGCCAAACCATAATTATGTATATGAAAAATATTTAATATCGGGTTTAGTGTTCGCATTTCAAATAATAATAAATTATTGATTATCCATCTTTTGCTTGAAATATCTAGTAATATTATTATAAAAAAGATACTGAATAAAAATACTTTATTTAAAGTTAGTAATTTTTTCATTATAGAAATTTACGTATTTCTCCTAATCCGGTAATATTTGAGATACATCTTTTACATATTTTTGATTCAATATTGATGTCATTAGAGTTAGAAATAATATGCCAGCATCGCATACATTTTTTTCCATGCATTTTAGTAATGTGTATTTTAAGGTTTTTTACTAATTTGCTTTTTATAGCATACTTAGGAGCAGAAGAATAATTTTTTATTTGAATTTTTGATGTTAAGAATAAAAATTGTAATTCATGGTTTAATAACTTTAGTTTTTCTTGAATATTATCGTCAACGTATAGTTGAATGAATGATTCTAAAGAATTTCCTATTATTTTATTTTTTCTTACATGATCTAAAACTTTGTTTACTTCACTTTTGACAGTAATCAATTCATTCCAGTACGTGTTGTTCATAACATTGTTATGGTTTAAAGGAAATAGCTTTTTTAACCATTCTTCAGTAAATATAAATTCGCTTTTTTTTCCTGGTAAATAATCCCATAATTCGTCTGCAGTAAAAGATAAAATAGGAGCTATCCATCTTACAAGCGAATTTAAAATTAAATATATAGCACTTTGGCAACTTTTTCTTGAAATGTGATTAGATGTTATTAAATATTGCCTATCTTTTATTATGTCTAAATAGAAAGCACTCATTTCTATAGAGCAAAAGTATACTATATTTTTTATTACGTCGTGAAATTTATAATTGTCATAACTATTAATGATTTTATTCTGCGTGTCAAGAGTTTTTCCTATTGCCCATTGATCTAATATTATCATGTTTTTAGGAGAAACTAGCTCTTTTTCAGGGTTGAAATCATATAAATTTGCAAGAAGAAACTTTGCTGTATTTCGAATTTTTCTATAAATTTCTGATGTTTTTTTAAGTATGTTTTCAGAAATAGATATTTCTTTGGAATAGTCAATGGAAGCTGTCCATAATCTTAATATATCAGATCCAAATGTCTGAATTATATTGTTAGGATGAACAGTATTTCCAATAGACTTAGACATTTTTTTTCCTTTTTCGTCTACAATAAATCCATGTGTAATTACCGCGTGATACGGGGGTATATTGTTAATGGCTGTGGATATTATTAAAGAAGACATAAACCAACCTCTATGTTGATCTGATCCTTCTATATATAGATCGGAAATATTGTTATGATGAAATTTATTTTGGTATATGTCAGATAGCGTTATGGATCCAGATTCAAACCAAATATCTAAAATATCTGTTACCTTAATATAGTTTTTTGATTCATCACCTAATAATATTTTTAGATCTACTTCGAACCACGCTTTAATACCTATGTTTTTTACCTTTTTGATAATATCTTTGATAATTAGAAATAGTTTTGGATGTATTTTTCTTGTTTTTTTGTGAAAAAAAATAGGGATAGGGACTCCCCAAGTTCTTTGCCTAGATATGCACCAATCTGGTCGATTAGATATTAAACTAATCATTTTTTCTTTACCCCAGTTAGGTATCCATTTTACTTTTTGTATTTGTTTTATGCAATTTTCTTTCAAGTTTCTATGGTTCATGTTAATAAACCATTGTTGAGTAGCTCGGAAAATAATTGGTGTTTTATGTCTCCAACAATGCGGATAACTATGATTAAAAAGTTCGGTTTTTAGTAAAGAATTGTTTTGTTTTAATAGTTCTAGGATAATTTCTATGGATTTTGCAATGTTGATTCCGTTTAATTTAGGATGAATATCATTTTTAAAATTTCCACTTCCATCAATTGTTTTGGTTATATTAATGTTGTATTTTTTGCTTACATTATAATCATCATTTCCGAATTCTGAAGCTGTATGTACAGCTCCTGTTCCTAATTCTAGAGTTACATGTTCTGATAAAATTATGGGAATGATAATATTTAAGAAAGGGTGAATAAATTTTATGTTTTCAAGAAGTTTTCCGGATACTGTATTCAAAATTTTCCATTTTTTAATTTTACATTTCTCCATAGTTTTTTGAACTAGAGTTTTTTCTAATATTAATATGTCGTCAGGTGTTTGAATAAGTTGATAGTAAAAATTAGGATTAAGTGTAATGGCTCTACTTGCTGGTAAACTCCAAAGTGTAGTAGTCCAAATAACTATATGTGTTATATTATTAAGGGTAGTAACATTAAATATATTTTTTATTATATTATTATCAATAATTTTAAATTTTACAAAAGCAGAAAGAGATGGTTTTAAATAATATTCAATTTCTGCTTCTGCTAATGCTGAGCGACAATTAATACACCAATTAACTGGCTTAAAATCTTGGTAAATATACCCTAATTCAATCATTTTAACGCAAGTTTGCATTATGTTTGCTTCATTTTTAAAACTCATTGTTAGATATGAATTATTCCAATCTCCTAGAACTCCTAACCTAGTAAATTCTTGTTTTTGGTTTTTTACTTGATCATTTGCATATTCTCTACATTGATTTTGAAAATCATTTACAGTATTATTTTTTTTCTTTTTCTTATTTTTTTTTTCAATTTTGTGCTCTATAGGCAATCCATGACAATCCCAAGATGGAGTGTAGGGAGCATCAAATCCTGACATATTTTTTGATTTAACTATAATGTCTTTTAATATTTTGTTTACTGCGTGTCCAATATGAATTTTTCCATTGGCATATGGAGGTCCGTCATGTAAAAAAAATTTTTTTTTGCTTTTTTTTATTTTTCTAATGACTTCATAAATTTTGTTTTTGTTCCATTTTTTAAGAATATCTGGTTCTTTTTTAGATAGATTTCCTTTCATTGAAAAGTTAGTTTGGGGTAGATTTAAGGTTGATTTATAATCGGTCATTGTTTTCTCTTATTTTTTATCATATTTATGATGTGCTTTGAGGATGACTATTAAAATACAAATTTGCTGTTTTAATGTCACATTGAATTTGCGTCTTTAGTTCTTCTATAGAAGAAAAACAAAATTCGTCGCGAATTTTTTTAATAAATATGACTTCTATGTATGTTTTGTATAGATTTATCGAAACATTTATTAAATGTACTTCGAGTGTTTTTTTAGTTCCAGACATGGTGGGTTGAGTTCCAATATTTGCTACTCCTAGGAATATTTTTTGTGATGAGGGTATGGATATCTTTACTATAAAAACGCCATTAATTGGAGCTGCATTTTTATGTAGTATAATGTTAGCTGTTGGAAATCCTATTAAAGATCCATTTTTTTTTCCATTAATAACTCTTCCTGAAATGCTAAAAGAACGTCCCAATAGTATTTTAGCTAATTTTAAATTATTATTTTTTAGCGCTGATCTGATAGCTGTACTACTAATTTCTATACCATGTGTTGTAAGAATTTTAGTTGTATAAACTTCAAAGTTGTAATTTTTCCCCATGTTTTTTAAAAAAATAATATTTCCTTTTCTTTTAGCTCCAAAACAAAAATTTTTTCCAATTGCTAAAAAACATACATTTAGTTTTTTTATTATTATGTTAGTAACAAAATCTATAGGACTAATGCAAGAAAAAATTCGATTAAAATAAATACATAATATTGTATCGATATTCCATTGAGATAAGTATTTTACTTTTTCTCGAAACTGCATGAGACGAATAGGAGGATTTTTAGGACAAAAAAATTCTTGAGGTTGCGGTTCAAAAATAGCAATAGTAATAGGTTTTTTGTATTCTTCTTTTTTCTTGCACATTAAATTTAATAGTTTTTGATGGCCTAAATGTATTCCATCAAAGTTTCCTATTGTTAATATACAAGGGTTAGTTTGAAATTTAATGTTATTTATGTTACGTATTAGTTTCATAGTCATGGTTCTTTACAATACAATTATTATGTTAATTTTTTAAAGTTAAAAAATAATATTTCATGTTATTAATCATTGATTCGTGGGACTATTTAGAATCATAAGTGATTGTGTTACAATAATATATGGATATTATGTATTTTACTTTATTTTACAATATCATATAATGTTTATGAATTTATTTTAAATTATTTTATAAAAATTTATATGGGAGTTATTTTGGCAAATTTGAAAGCATCCAAAAAAAGTGCAGTAACATCTGAAAACAAAAGATGTTTTAATTCTAGTAAAAAATCTAAAATAAAAACTTTTATAAAGAAAGTAAATGTTGAAATATTATTGAAAAATAAAGAAAAAGCTAAGTTAGAATTTAAAAAAGCTCAATCTATTTTAGACAGATATGCTACTAAAGGTATAATTCACAAAAATAAAGCAGCACGACATAAATCAAATTTAGAGCGTAAAATAAAGTTGATAGTTTAATATTATTAAGGCTTATAACATTTAAATATTTATTTTTTAAAATTTGCTTCCATACGGTTAGTAATATAGAAGCAAATTTTTTAAAGTTTATTTAGTAAGATCATCAAAGAACCTTTTTACTCCTTCGAAAAACCGTTTTGATCGAGGACTATTTTTTTCTCCTTTAAAACCACCGAAACTTTCTCCTAATTGGTATAAAAGATATTTTTGTTTTTCGCTTAGATTTACTGGTGTTTCTACAACTACTCTACATAATAAATCTCCTTGTTTTTTGTTTCTTATGGATTGTACTCCTTTGGCTTTTATTCTAAATAATTTCCCTGATTGTGTTTCTGATGGTACTTTTAATTTAACTTTTCCATCTAATGTTGGAACTTCAATTTCACCGCCTAAAGCAGCCATAGAAAAATTTATTGGTACTTCGCAATACAAATTATTGTCTTCGCGTTCAAATATAGGATGTTTTTTTACTGTTATTTGAACGTATAAGTCTCCAGAAGCAGCTCCATTTTCTCCTGCTTCGCCTTCGTTATTTAAGCGAATGCGATCGTCTGTATTTACTCCAGGAGGGATTTTAACTGATAGAATTTTAGATTTTTCCGTTCTTCCATGTCCGTTACAGGTATGACAAGGAAATTGTATTACATTTCCTTTACCTTGACATTTCGGACATGTTTGTTGAACAGTAAAAAATCCTTTTCTTGTTTGTATTTGTCCGCTTCCATAGCATTTTGGGCAATTTGTGGGTTTGGATCCAGATTGAGTTCCATATCCATAACATGATTGACAAGTTTGTAAAACTGGAATATGAATTTCTTTTATTGTTCCTCGAACAGCTTCTTCTAAAGTTAGCACCATATTGTAACGTAAATCAGATCCTTTAGAAGATCGTTGTGTTCTATTCCCACTAAATATATCGCCGAATACGTCACCAAATATGTCACTAAAGTCTGAGTTAGTATTAAAACTATGAGTGAACGTATTGTTGTTTGTATTTCCTTGTTCGAATGCAGTATGTCCATATTGATCATATGCAGCTCTTTTTTTCGAATCATTTAGAACTTCATACGCTTCTTTAATTTTTTTAAACTTTTCTTCAGCTGTTTTATTACCTGGATTTCGATCAGGATGATACTTCATAGCTAATTTTTTGTATGCTTTTTTTATTTCTCTTTCTTCGGATGATTGATTAACTCCTAAAATTTGGTAATAATCTTGTTTTGGCATTCGTTCTTTTCCCAATTTCACATATATGTTAACGAGCATAATAAGTATTTTATGCTCGTTTTGTTCGTTATTTTGTATGGTTTTTAGAAAACATTATTTTTTTGGTTCTTTGATTTCTTCGAATTCTGCGTCTACAACGTTATCTTCAGGCTTTGCAGAGTTTTCGTTATTATTAGAAGCATTAGATTGCGTGTTTGTTTTAGCATTTTCCATTAATTTTGAAGAAAATTTCAATACATTTTGTATTTTTTCTTCTATATCGGTTTTGTTTTCTCCTCTTAAAGCTATGTCTAACTCTTCTAAAGATTTTGTAATATTATCTTTGTCTTTTTTATCTATATTTTTTTCTGCGTTTTTTAGTTGTTTTTTGGTACTATGAGAGATTTGATCTCCTTGATTTCTAATTTTTACTAATTCTTCAAATTGTTTGTCTGATTCAGAATTAGCTTCTGCATCAGAAACCATTTTTTTGATTTCATCTTCGTTTAATCCAGACGATGATTTAATTGTAATTTTTTGTTCTTTTCCTGTGTTTTTATCTTTTGCTGATACATGTAGAATACCATCTGCATCTATATCAAATGTTACTTCAATTTGTGCCATTCCTCTTGGTGCAGGTTGAATTCCATCTAAGTTAAATTGACCTAACGATTTATTATCTATGGATCTTTTTCGTTCTCCTTGAAGTACATGTATTGTGACAGCTGATTGATTATCTTCTGCAGTAGAAAATATTTGACTGTGCTTAGTTGGAATAGTAGTATTTTTATTAATTAATGAAGTCATTATGCCGCCCATAGTTTCAATACCTAATGATAGCGGTGTAACATCTAATAATAATACGTCTTTTACTTCTCCAGATAGTACTCCTCCTTGTACCGCTGCGCCTACAGCTACTGCTTCATCTGGATTAACATCTTTTCTTGGTTCTTTCTGGAAAAAATCGGCTACTTTTTTTTGAACCATAGGCATTCTTGTTTGCCCACCGACTAAAATAACATCATTGATATCTGAAATAGATAATTTTGCGTCTTTTAATGCTGTTTTTAATGGTTCTATAGATCGATTAATTAAATCTTCTACTAAGGATTCCAATTTGGATCTAGTTACTTTAATATTTAAGTGTTTAGGTCCATGTAAATCTGCTGTTATATAAGGTAAATTTACGTCAGTTTGTTTGGACGAAGATAATTCTATTTTTGCTTTTTCTGCTGCTTCTTTGAGACGTTGCATAGCTAATGGATCATTTCTTAGGTCAGTTCCTTGATCTTTTTTAAACTCTTCAGATAAATAATTTATTAGTCTGCTATCAAAATCTTCTCCTCCGAGATGGGTATCTCCATTAGTTGCTAGTACTTCAAATGTTTTTTCTTTGTCAACGTTATCTATTTCTATTATTGAGATATCAAATGTTCCTCCACCTAGATCATATACAGCTATAATTTTATTACCTTTGTCTTTATCTAAACCGTAAGCTAATGCTGCAGCTGTTGGTTCATTAATGATTCTTTTTACGTCTAATCCAGCAATTCTTCCTGCATCTTTTGTTGCTTGTCGTTGAGCATCATTAAAATAAGCAGGAACAGTAATGACTGCTTCTGTTATTGCTTCTCCTAAATAATCTTCTGCAGTTTTTTTCATTTTTTTTAATACTTCTGCAGAAATTTGAGGAGGTGCTAATTTTTTGTTTTTGACATTAATCCATGCATCTCCATTATCAGATTTGACAATTTTATATGGCATTATTTTGATATCGCGCTGTACTTCTTCATCAGTAAATTTTCTTCCAATTAAACGCTTGATGGCAAATAGTGTGTTACTTGGATTTGTTATTGCTTGACGTTTAGCAGGTTTTCCTACTAATATTTCTCCATCGTTAGTATATGCAATAATTGACGGTGTTGTACGATCACCTTCTGCATTTTCTAATACGCGAGTTTTACTTCCATCCATGATTGCAATGCAAGAATTAGTAGTTCCTAAGTCAATACCGATTATTTTACTCATCATAATTTCCTTGTTAAAATAAACATACTTTAAATGATTCAACTATTTTATTATTTTAATTTTTTTAAAAATTTATCTAACATCAATTATTTAGTTTAATAATAAATAAATGGGGTCAATTTTTCAATCATCAAGGTTAAAAACAAAACTAGTTTAAAAATATTAAAATATTTTATTTGAATAGAAAGTTTTTATTTTTTAGCTTAGTATATTTATACTTTAATTGATATACTAAAATTATAAATTTATGAATTTTGAAAATATATTTCATTCTGATCAAAATTGGGCTTTTTTTATGTTTTGCATAATAGCTATTGGAATTAGCTTACTAATGCTATCATTAAGCTCAATGCTAGGTGGACAGTCTCAATCGCGATATAAACATACTCCGTTTGAATCGGGAATAGATCCTGTTGATAATCTGTATTTAAATGTATGTATTAAGTTCTATTTAGTAGCAATATATTTTGTTTTATTTGATGTTGAATCATTGTATTTATATTTGTGGTCGATAAATGTTATTAAATTAGGCTGGAGCGCTTTTATAGAGGTTATATTTTTTGTTTTATTCTTATTGTCTGGGTTAGTTTATTTAATTCGTTTGAACTCATTAAATTGGAGTTCCAAAGAGTTTTGCAAAAAATATTAATGTAATATTAGAATGATTTTAGAGTGAGTTACTTTATGAAATATACGTTAACTAAAGTAGATATTTCAGAAAAAGATAAAAATTATCCTTCTCAAAAAGAATATGTTGTATCTGATCCCATTGAAGATTATGTACATAAAAATATTTATATGGGAAATATAAATAAATATATTCATAACTTAGTAAATTGGGGAAGAAAAAACTCTTTATGGCCTTACAATTTTGGTTTGTCTTGTTGTTATGTAGAAATGGTAACTGCTTTTACTTCTATACATGATGTGTCAAGATTTGGATCTGAAGTATTACGCGCATCTCCTAGGCAAGCTGATTTTATGGTTATAGCAGGAACACCATTTATTAAAATGGTTCCTGTTATTCAACGTTTGTATGATCAAATGTTAGAGCCAAAGTGGGTGATTTCTATGGGCTCTTGTGCTAATTCAGGGGGAATGTACGATGTTTATTCTGTTGTTCAAGGAGTAGACAAATTTTTGCCTGTAGATGTTTATATTCCTGGTTGTCCACCTAGACCGGAAGCATACATAGAAGCATTAATGCTGTTACAGAAATCTATTTCTAAAGAGCGTCGTCCATTGTCTTGGATGATAGGAGAACAAGGAGTCTATCGTGCTAATATGCCTTCAGAAAAAAGTAAACGTCGAGAGAAGTATATTTCTATTAAACATCTTCGTTCACTAGATCAAGTTTAGAATGCTTATGTACACTGTGGTGTGTCGTTCGTTGCTTTTAGTAATTTCTTTATATTTGTTAATGAGATAATATGAGATCGTTATGTAATTTATGAAAAAAAACATTTCAGAAAAAGCTAGTAATACGATTCAAAACATTCCTCGCGATTATGTTTATAACGATATTGTGAAAGAATTGTTTAAGTTTTTTGGACGAAATCAATTTGTACTTCAATCTACTTTAATAGGAATACCTGTGTTGTGGATTAGTAGTAGCATGTTATTAAAAATTGGTAAGTTTTTACTCAGCATCCAAAATCCATATACGACTTTATTTGACTTACACGGTGTAGATGAAAGATGTCGTTCTTATCGTCAAACATTGCCATTAGCTGATTTTTCAGTATTTTATCATTTTATATCTTTTTCTCGAAATGATGATGTGATGTTTAAAATTGCGTTATTTAATAATAAACTTAATTTGCCTACGTTAACTAAATTGTATTCAAATGCTAATTGGTATGAGCGTGAAACATGGGACATGTTTGGAATAGTTTTTGATAACCATCCGAATTTAACCAGAATTATTATGCCAAGGAATTGGAATGGTCATCCGTTGCGAAAAGATTATCCATGCAGAGCTACTGAATTTGATTTTTTTACTTTAAATCAATATAAAGAAGATAGAGAAATGGATGCATTGCGATTTCGTCCAGAAGAGTGGGGAATGAAAAAAGAAAATAAAAACAGTAATTATATGTTTTTAAATCTAGGTCCAAATCATCCCTCTGCGCATGGAGTTTTTCGTATTGTTTTACAATTAGACGGAGAAAAGATTATAGATTGTGTACCAGATATTGGGTATCACCATCGCGGAGCCGAAAAAATAGGGGAACGCCAAACTTGGCACAGTTATATTCCATATACTGATCGTATTGAATATTTAGGCGGATGCGTTAATGAAATGCCTTATGTATTAGCAGTGGAAAAATTAGCAGGTATTATAGTACCAAAAAAAGTAGAAGTTATTCGTGTTATGTTATCAGAATTATTTAGAATCAATAGTCATTTATTGTATATTTCCACTTTTATTCAAGATGTTGGAGCTATGACTCCTGTTTTTTTAGCTTTTACTGATCGTCAAAAGATTTACGATATTATTGAAGCTATTACTGGTGCTCGTATGCATCCAGCATGGTTTAGAATTGGAGGAGTAGCTCATGATCTACCTAAAGGATGGAATAAATTATTAAAACAGTTTCTTGATTGGATTCCAAAAAGATTAATTAAATATACTAATTCTGCATTGAAAAATAGTATTTTAATTAGCCGATCGAAGGGCGTAGCGCAATATGGTCAATACGAAGCTTTAAAATGGGGCATTACAGGATCTGGATTACGTGCTACTGGTTTAGATTTTGACGTGAGAAAGAAACGGCCTTATTCAGGTTATCATAATTTTGAATTTGAAATACCAATAGGAAATGGAATTAGTGATTGTTATTCTCGAGTTATGTTAAAAATAGAAGAAATCTGGCAAAGTCTTAATATTTTAAAACAATGTTTAAATAATATGCCAGAAGGTTCTTTTAAGGCTGATCATCCATTAACTACTCCTCCTCCTAAAGAACACATGCTGCAACATATTGAAACTATGATCACTCATTTTTTACAAGTTTCTTGGGGTCCGATACTTCCTCCTAATGAAAGTTTTCAAATGATTGAAGCAACTAAAGGAATTAATAGTTATTATTTGATTAGTGATGGTAACACTATAAGTTATAGAACTAGAATACGAACACCTAGTTTTCCTCATTTACAACAGATACCGTCAGTTATTCGTGGGAGCTTAATATCAGATTTAATAGTTTATTTAGGTAGTATCGATTTTGTTATGTCTGATGTTGATCGTTGAAGAAATGTTAAAAAATACGTTGAGTAATGTCTTTATGTTAAGTAAGGAAGAAGAAATAGACATTTTAAAAAGTAAGAGCAATTATGAAGATGCTCAATCTAGTTCTATAGAAGCATTAAAAATTGTTCAAAAAAGCAGAGGTTGGGTGTCAAAACAAGCTATTCGTGAAATTTCAAAAGTACTTAAAATACCTGAAAGTAATTTAGAAGAAGTTGCTACATTTTATAGTCAGATTTTCAGAAAGCCAGTTGGAAGAAATATAATACGTTATTGCGATAGTGTAGTTTGTTACATGTATGGTTGTGAAGATATTAAATCGTGTTTAGAAAATGCTTTAAACATTTCTATTGGTGGAACTACAAAAGATTTCCGTTTTACTTTATTACCAATATGTTGTTTAGGAAATTGTGATAACGCTCCTACTATAATGATTAATGATAACACTTATTCTCGTTTAAGTTTAAAACAAGTAGTAGAATTATTGGAATTATATAAGTGAAAAGAATATTACGTACTTCAGAAACTCATCCATTAACTTGGTGGTTAAATGAAAAAGAAGATGTAGTGTGGATTAAAGAATATAAAAAAAATGGTGGTTATCTGGCTTTTGAGAAGGCACTTAAAACTATGCAACCTGTAGATATTATAAGTATAGTGCAAGAGTCAGGATTAAAAGGGCGTGGTGGAGCAGGTTTTCCTACAGGAATAAAGTGGAGTTTAATGCCTAAAAAAAGTAGTTTTGATGTTCGTTATTTATTATGTAATGCAGATGAAATGGAACCAGGAACGTATAAAGATAAATTTTTAATGGAAAAAATTCCTCATCAATTAATAGAAGGTATTTTAATTAGCTCTTTAGCTCTTAACGTTAGTAAAAGTTATATATTTTTGAGATGCGAATATGTTCAAGCTGAACGCATTTTAAAAAAAGCTATTTTTGAAGCCACCCAGTACGGATATATAGGAAGTAATGTATTGAAATCTGGCCTAAACTTTGAAATTTTTTTGCATAGTGGTGCTGGTCGTTATATTTGCGGAGAAGAAACTGCGTTAATTAATTCTTTAGAAGGTAAACGTGCTAATCCGAAATATAAACCCCCATTTCCTGCTTATGTTGGAGCTTGGGGGAAACCCACTTGCATAAATAATGTAGAAACATTATCTAATATACCATCTATTATTTTGCATGGAACAAAATGGTATAAAAATTTGTCAAAAAGTATCGATTCTGGTACTAAAATGATGGGATTTTCAGGAAAAGTTAAAAATCCTGGATTATGGGAGTTACCTTTTGGAATTACGGCGCGTGAAATATTAGAAGACTATGCTGGTGGCATGAATAATGGACTTAATTTGAAAGCATGGCAACCAGGAGGAGCGAGTACAGAATTATTAACGTTTAAACATATTGATTTGCCAATGAATTTTTCTACTATTCAAAACGCAGGTAGTCGATTAGGAACTGCTTTAGCTATGGCAATTGATGATACTGTGAATATAGTTTCTTTAGTAAGAAACATCGAAGAATTTTTTTCTCGCGAATCGTGTGGATGGTGTACTCCATGTCGTGATGGTTTGCCTTGGATTGTTTCTATTTTAAAATCTTTAGAAGTTCATCAAGGTCATGAAAATGATATGGATATTTTAGAAGAGTTATGCTGTAAATTAGGTCCGGGAAAAACATTTTGCGCGCATGCACCAGGAGCTGTTTCACCATTAAAAAGTGCTATCAAATATTTTCGATCAGAATTTGAAAGTGGTATTAAAAAAACATCAATCATTAATATCTCATCTATTTAATGGAATTCAATCTAACGAAACATGCGTGATTAGTTTAATAAAATACGTTAGAAATTATTATTTTAGACGAATATTAATAAGTTTTATTGCTTACAACATTACGTTGTTGCATAAAGCTTTTACCAAATGGAAACAAAGATTAGTTTATGGCTATAATTTTTATAGATAATAAAGAATATAATGTTAGTGATTCGGAGAATTTATTGCACATTTGTTTGTCTCTTGGATTTGACATACCGTATTTTTGTTGGCATCCCACATTAGGAAGTTTTGGTGCATGTCGTCAGTGTATGGTTAAACAGTATCATAATTTTGAAGATAAAATTGGTAGGTTAGTGGTATCTTGTATGACTCCTATTACAAATGGATTAATTGTTTCTGTCAATGATAGTGAAGCGACGAATTTTAGAAAAGGTATTACTGAACTTTTAATGACTAATCATCCGCATGATTGTCCTGTTTGTGAAGAAGGTGGAAGTTGTCATCTTCAGGATATGACTGTTATGAACAAACATTATGTTCGTCGATATAGGTTTGCAAAAAGAACTCATAAAAACCAGTATTTAGGTC
Organism: Buchnera aphidicola (Kaburagia rhusicola ensigallis); assembly: GCA_039830025.1. Lineage (NCBI taxonomy): Bacteria > Pseudomonadati > Pseudomonadota > Gammaproteobacteria > Enterobacterales > Erwiniaceae > Buchnera > Buchnera aphidicola. The sequence goes on from CP140040.1 coordinate 166,185, forward strand.
ATTTTATTAAACATGAAATGAATCGATGTATTGCTTGTTATAGATGTATTCATTATTACAAAGGTTATGCTGATGGTACTGATTTTGGAGTATATGGAATTAGTAATAATGTTTATTTTGGGAGATTTGAAGAAGGATCATTAGATAGCGAATTTTCTGGAAATTTAATTGATGTTTGTCCTACTGGAGTTTTTACTGATAAAATTCAATCAAAAACATATGTAAGAAAGTGGGATTTGCAATATGCTCCGAGTATTTGTCAACATTGTTGCATTGGATGCAATATTAGTGCGGGTGAAAAATATGGAGAAATATGTAAAGTAGAAAATCGATATCATGGGAACATTAATCGTTATTTTTTATGTGATTTAGGTCGATTTAGTTATGGTTACTCTAATTTAAAAGATCGACCTAAACATTCTGTTCATCGAATTGAAAATAAAGAACGCGTTTTATATAATGTAAATGATTCTGTAAAATTAACAGCAAAGTATTTAACATCTTCATCTAGGATAATAGGAATTGGTTCTAGCCGTGCTAGTTTAGAAAGTAATTATGCTCTTCAAAAGCTGGTTGGATCGGATAATTTTTCGGTAGGACTATTACAAAAAGAATTAGATTGTATACAATTGATCGCAAAAATTATTGCTAACAGCGGAATTTATGTACCTACATTAAAAGAAGTAGAGGATTATGATGTCATTCTTATTTTGGGAGAGGATATTACACAAACATCTCCTATGATGGCTTTATCTATTCGACAGGCAGTAAAAGGAAGATCTCGAGATATAGCAAAATTTAATAACATTCCCAAATGGCATACATTAGCGGTTAAGAATATTTCGCAAAATTTGAGATATAAGTTATTTATTACTAATGTGTATAAAACTAAATTAGATGATATTTCTGAAGAAACGTATTTTTCTACAATAGATGATCAAGTTCAATTAAGTTTTGAAATTGCTCATAAAATTGATGAGTATTCTCCTCATGTTCGAAATTTAAGTCAAAGTATGATTTTATTAATAAATAAAATCGTTTTTGCATTGTTGTCTTCTAATAATGCTCTTATTATTTCGGGTACTCATTCTAATAGTGTTGAATTAATTCAAGCTGCGCATAATATAGCTAAAGCGTTAAAAAATAAAAAGAAAAAAGTAGGATTAATTTTATTAACATCTAATTCTAATAGTTTAGGTATTGGACTATTAGGAGGTATGTCTTTAGAAAGCGTTGTTGATAGTTCTTTAAAAAAGCAATGCGATTCTTTAATAATTTTAGAAAATGATCTATATCGTTATCTATCAAAGATTCAGATTACAGAATTATTTAGTACTATAAAAACTACTATAGTAATAGATCATCTCAACACTAAGACTGTTACAAAAGGAACCATAGTGTTACCAGCAACTAATTGTTTTGAAAGTTCAGGAACGGTTGTAAATTATGAAGGAAGGGCTCAACGTTTTTTTCAAGTATATGATCCAAAATTTTATAATGATGATTTTCATGTTTTAGATAGTTGGATGTGGTTGCATGATATAGAGTGTAAATTGTACAATAAGAGTCGAATATGGAATAAATTAGATGATGTTATTTATAGTATGTCTGCTGAAAATTATCTTTTGAAACGGTTGCAATTTGTAGCTCCTGATTCATCTTTTAAAATTTTTGGGCAAAAATTAGCTAGATCTCCACATCGGTTGAGTGGTAGAACGTCAGTTAGATCTGATATTAATGTTCATGAAATTAGTCAACCTCAAGATGAAAATTCTATGTTTTCTTTTTCTATGGAAGGTTGTCAGCAGTTTTATAAGTATTCTTCTTATATACCTTTTGCTTGGAGTCCCGGTTGGAATTCTTTACAAGCATGGAATAAATTTCAAAAAGAAATCAACGGAGAATTATATTGTGGAAATCCTGGTAAACATTTATTGAAATATGACTGTAACAAGTTTATTCCGTGGTTTGAATATCAACCAGTTTGTGTTAATAATGATGGTTATTATATTAGTCCATATTATCTTTTATTTGGTAGCGAACAATTATCTCAATTCTCTCCAGATGTCAAAAACATCGTGCGTAACGTTGTAGGGATTATGAATAAATGTGATGCCGATGCTTTATTTATTCAATCTGGATCTAAAATAAAATTTAGTTGTATTGGTATGAAATTTACGGTTGTAATTCATGTTTCTTCTAAAATTCCATCTGGTCAATTGGGCCTACCTCTAGGTTGTTTGAATTTTCCTATTGCTTTATCGAGAAAAAAAGTTGTAGATCTACAAAAGATAACTGTATGATTGTATTTTTTATAAGTTTTTTTTGGAAGCTAAAGTGTTAATGATAGAATCTATTTTAGTATTATTTTTAACTTTAATATGTGCAACAATAATGAGTGTTGTAGAACGTAGAATATTAGGTTTGTTACAAAATCGTTATGGACCTAATAGAGTAGGTTGGCAAGGAACATTACAAATAGTAGCAGATATGATTAAAATATTGTTTAAGGAAGATTGGATTCCTATGTTTAGCAGGAAGGCAATATTTGTGTTTGCTCCAATGTTATCATTTGTATCTTTGTTACTGGTTATAGCTATTGTACCTATTAGTTCTAATTTTGTTATTATTAATTTAGACATAGGTATTTTATTTTTTTTAATGATGGCATCGTTGTCTATATATCCTGTTTTATTTGCAGGTTGGTCTAGTAATAACAAGTATGCATTATTAGGAGCTATTAGAGCTACAGCACAAACTTTAACATATGAAGTTTTTTTAGGTTTATCTTTGATGGGAGTAGTAGTGCGTGCACAATCTTTTAATATGATTGATATTGTCAATAGTCAGATACTATTGTGGAATTGTATTCCTCAATTTTTTGGTTTTATAACTTTTTTTATAGCAGGTTTAGCTTTGTGTCATAGGCATCCTTTTGATCAACCTGAATCAGAACAAGAATTATCGGATGGCTATCATATTGAATATTCAGGAATGAAGTTTGGTTTATTTTTTATTGGAGAATATATTTCTATCATAATAGTGTCTAGTTTAATTACTACTATGTTTTTTGGAGGTTGGTTTGGGTTTGGTTTGTCTGCGATTTTCTGGTTTATTTTTAAAACTATGTTTTTTGCGTTTTTATTTATCTTGATTCGAGCTTCGCTACCTCGACCTCGTTATGATAAAATTATGTTGTTTGGGTGGAAATTTTGCTTTCCGTTAACGTTAATAAATTTGATATTTACTGCATTTTTTATGTTATGCAAAGCATAGTAAGAGATTAATTAATATGAGTATTATAAAAACTTTAGTTAGCCAAATACGTAGTATTTGGCTAACTTTTATTAATATATTTTCTAAACGCGAAACTATAATGTATCCAGAAAAATCTGTTTATCTTGCTCCAAGGTATAGAGGACGCGTGATATTGTCTCGTAATTTAAATGGTGAAGAACGTTGTGTTGCTTGTAACTTATGCGCTGCTGTATGTCCTGTTGGTTGCATTTCTTTGAAGAAATCTATTTCAAAAACTAATCGTTGGTATCCTAAGTTTTTTCGCATCAATTTTTCTCGATGTATATTTTGCGGATTATGTGAAGAAGCTTGTCCAACAGCTGCTATTCAACTTATTCCTGATTTTGAGTTGTCGGAATACAAAAGACAAGATTTAGTATATGAGAAAGAGGACTTATTAATTTCAGGACCAGGAAAATATTCTGATTATGATTTTTATCAATTTTCAGGCGTAGAAATAGAAGGAAAAAAGAAAGGTAATTTAGATTATGAATCGAATCCTATTGATGTAAAAACATTGTTACCTTGAGGATAATAACGTGGAAGTTGCTTTTTATTTTTTTGGACTTATGTCAGTTGTATTCACTATATTAACTATTTTTAGCAGAAATCCAATGCATTCATTGATATACTTGATAACATCATTTTTATCTATATCAGGTGTACTATTTTCATTAGGTGCATTGTTTGTGGCTGCATTAGAAGTAATAATTTATTCTGGTGCTATTATGGTTCTATTTGTATTTGTTGTTATGATGTTTAATTTTGACGATTTTGTTAATTATTCAATAATATCTGATAAATCTATAATTAAGTTAATAATGTTTTTTATGTTATTTTTAATTTTAATATTTTTTATGATTTTTATATTGTCTAGTTTAAATCATAAATATTTGTTTAACGTTGTTATTGATATGCATGAAGTGGGTAGAAAATTATTTAGTGAATATATTTTAATCGTTGAATTAGCATCAATATTATTGTTAAGTGCTTTAGTAGTGGTTTTTCATATTGGAAAAGATAAAAAAAGATATAATAAATTTGATTAATTATTTAGGAAAATTGTCTATGATTCCTTTATCTCACGGTTTAATGTTGTCTTCAGCTTTATTGATTTTAGGTTTGATTTCTTTAATGATGCATAAAAACGTATTATTTATGTTAATTAGTTTAGAAATTATGATTAATGCAGTAGCTTTGGCGTTAGTAGTAGTAGGCAGTTATTGGAATCAAGTAGATGGACAGATAATGTATATATTGATTTTAACTTTAGGAGCTTCAGAATCAGGAATAGGATTGGTTCTTTTGGTGCAGTGCTATCGACAGTTTAAAACTTTGAATGTTGACAAGTTAAGTGAGATGCATGGATGAACATTATTCATATAATCATTTTATTTCCGTTAATAAGTTGTCTTATATTACTTTTTTTTAAAGATATATTGTCTTATAGTCAAGTTATAGCAATTTCTATTGGATCTATTTTTATATCAATGTTATTTTCGGTTTTTTTAGTTATAATGTTTTTATATCAAGATAAAAATATATTAATTGAAAAACTATGGACGTTTATTTTTGTAGATGATTTTAAAATTAATTTTGGATTTTTATTAGATGGTTTATCACTTACTATGCTAATAATGGTAGTTTGCATAGGTTTTCTAGTTCATTTATTTTCTGCTTGGTATATGCATCATAAAAATGGATTTTCAAATTTTTTTGCATATATGAATTTATTTATTTTTAATATGATTTTGTTAGTTTTATCTGATAATTTAGTATTTATGTTTTTAGGTTGGGAAGGTGTTGGGCTTTGTTCTTATTTATTGGTAGGATTTTATTTTAAAAATGTTAATTTCGGTTATGCTGCTTTAAAAGGATTTATTGTTACTCGCGTGGGAGATATTTTTTTATTATTATCTATATTTTTTATTTATCGAGAGTTCGGAACTACAAATTTTGAAGAATTAAAATTAATTTTAAAAACAGTTACAGTAAAAGAACATGTAGACTTTATGCAATGGATTACTCTTTTTTTGTTAATTGGGGCTATTGGAAAATCTGCCCAGATTCCGTTGCACACTTGGTTAGCAGATGCAATGGTAGGACCCACTCCAGTATCTGCGTTAATACACGCAGCTACCATGGTAACTGCTGGAGTTTATTTAATAACACGAACTTTTTTTTTCTTTTCATTGTGTCCAAATATACTGTTTCTTTTAGGAATAATAGGCAGTTTTACTTTGATTTTTTCTAGTTTTTCAGCATTAGTTCAAAGTGATATAAAGCGCATATTAGCATATTCTACTATGAGTCAGATTGGTTATATGTTTATTTCATTAAGTATGCAAAATTGGACTTTAACTATTAGACATTTAATTGTTCATGCTATTTTTAAGGCATTACTTTTTCTTTCTGCCGGATCTATCATTTTTTTATTAAAAAATGAAAAAGATATTTTTAAGATGGGTGGATTAAAAAATCAATTGCCATTTTTATATATATCTTTTTTGATCGGTGGAGCTTCCTTATCATCACTTCCACTTATTACTTCTGGTTTTTATAGTAAAGAAGACATTTTAATTTTTGCTTGGGAAAATGATTATATAGTATTTTTTATATCAGGTTTATTAGGTTTGCTGCTAACTACATTGTATACGTTTAGAATGATTTTTGTAGTTTTTCATGGAAAAGAGAAGAGAAAATTTCAATCTCCTAAAGAATTTAGTCATAATTTTCCATTAATAATATTAATGATATTTTCTACTTTTGTTGAATCTTATATAGTTTTACCGTTATCTTTTGTATTTCCTAAAGAAATATTGTTTCATTCTAACCTATTTTTGGAAATCGTTTTTAGTTCCGTGTCTTTATTGGGTATAGTTTTATCTTATTACTTGTGGGTTGTAAATAAAACAATTGTTAATAATATACTATGCACTAGTATTGGAAGGTTTATACATTCTTTTTTGTTTAATGCATGGAGATTTGATGTTTTATATAATTTTATGTTTGTAAAACCTTATTTTTATGTTGCTAAAATTTTTACGCCTGATCCTATTGATATTGTTTTTCGTTATCCAAAAAATTTGTTACCTATTTTATATCGTAGGTTGTTATCTATGCATAATGGATACTTACGGACATATCTTATATTAGTAATTTCTAGTTGCTTGATCTTTTTGATCGCTATAAAATTATTTTTATAGTTGTATTTTTTAATTAATAAAATTAATGTTTTAACTATAGATATAGTTCGATTTATTAAACGAATAAACTAAAATAAGGAAAATATAATTAACATGTTACTTCCTATATTTATTATGGTTCCTTTTTTAGGTGGAATATTGTGTTTGTTATGTAATCAATATAGTTTAAAAATTTCTCATTATATTGCATTGATATCAATGAGTATAGTGTTTGTATTATCTATTTCATTGTTTTTTTACGATTTGACAGTTTATGTTCCTAGTATATATGGATCTCATTGGAATTTTGAATATGAAACTCCTTGGATACCACGATTTGGAATTACTTTTCATTTAGCTGCCGACGGGTTATCTATTTTAATGTTAGTTTTGACTAGCATATTAGGAATGGTGTCTATACTGTGCTCATGGAATAAAATCAAAAAAAATATAGGATTTTTTTATTTAAATTTGTTGTGGATTTTAAGTTTTTCTATAGGTATTTTCCTTTCTATAGATCTTTTTTTATTTTTTATTTTTTGGGAAGTAATGATATTTCCAGCATATTTTTTAATAATGTTTTGGGGATATAAAGTTGATAATAAGAAAACTTGTTTGAATCGATATGTTGCTGCTAATAAATTTTTTATGTATTCTCAATGTTCTGGTTTAATTTTACTGTTTTCAATACTTATTTTAGTACACTGTCATTACATTTCTACTCATATTTTAAGTTTTAATTATGATGCATTACATAATATTCATGTAAATTTTTTTTTAGAAACATGTATTATGCTAGGATTTTTTTTAGCATTCTCCATAAAAATACCTATCGTTCCTTTTCATGGCTGGCTTCCAGATTTTCATACTTACTCTCCTATTTCAGGTGCGTTAGATATTTCTGGAATATTATTGAAAACCGCTGTTTATGCTTTGTTGCGATTTAATATTTTTCTTTTTCCCCATTCTTCAGCTAGATTTGCATATTATTTTATGATTGTAGGACTTATCACTATATTTTATACTGCATTAATTGCTTTTTCTCAAACTGATATAAAACGCTTGATTGCGTATTCATCTATATCACATTCAGGATTTGTTTTAGTAGCTATTTATAGTGCTAGTCAAATAGCTTATCAAGGAGTAATTATACAAACTATTTCTTATGCATTGTCTACTGCTGCTTTATACTGTCTTATAGGTCAATTATTTCAACGAACTCATACTCGTGATATGCGAAAAATGGGTGGATTATGGTCTAGCATAAAGTGGATTCCTGGTTTTTCTTTGTTCTTTTCGGTAGCGAATTTAGGTATCCCAGGTACTGGAAATTTTGTAGGTGAATTTATGATATTATTTGGAGCTTTTAAAAATAATGTTTTATTAGTTAGTATTGCTTCTTTTTCTCTAATTATTTCAGCATTATATTCTTTAATGATGATACAAAAAACATATTTTGGTGTTTGTTCTAGATTTAATGATGTAGTTATTATTCCATATACTTCTTTTCGTGAAATATTTATATCAGTATTATTGTTGGTAATACTAATATTAATTGGGTTTTATCCTAGTATTATTATGAATATATCTGAATTTCCATTAAACAATCTTCGGGTTGTTTTTTCTAATTTTATTTTAATTACAAGGTTATAATTTTTGATGATCATCACTATAAATCAGTTAATATCATGTTCTCCATTATTAATTTTGTTATCAACTGCAATAGTTATAATGTTATTTATTGCATATAATCGTAATCATTTTTTTACTTTTTTATGTTCTATTATAGGATTATCATTTACCTTATTATCTTTATATTTTGTTCAAAAAAATGTACCAACCAATGTAACTGTATTATTTCATATAGATAAGTACTCGTTATTTTATATTACAATGATTATTTTATCGAGTATGGTTTCTTGTGTATTTGCGTATTCATGGTTAAAAAATTGTCTTTATGACTATGAAGAATTTTACCTATTTTTGTTATTTTCTACTATTGGTTGTATTTCATTAATTATTGCTAATCATATGTCTGTTTTATTTATTGGTATGGAGTTAATATCTTTACCAATGTTAGGATTAATTGCATACACGTATTTTAAGAAACATTCTTTGGAAGCAGCTGTAAAATACATGATTTTATCATGTACAGTATCGGTTTTAGCATTATTTGGTATTGCTTTAATATATTCTATTTCAGGAAGCTTAACATTTTTTAGTGTAATATACGAATTATTAATGTCGATTTCGCATCCAAACGTTGTTTTGCTATGTGGTGTTGGATTGGTAATTGTAGCTTTTGTTTTTAAATTATCGATATTTCCGTTTCATATATGGACTCCGGATGTTTATAATGGAACGTCTTCAATAGTTCTTATATATTTATCAACTGCAGCAAAAATTGCAGTTTTTAGTTTGTTTTTTAAACTTTTTACTTTTTTAACGTTTTTCAATGTAGGTTTTTTTAATATTTCATTAGAAATAATGTTATGTTGTTCTATAATTTTTGGACATATTATGGCATTATTTCAGACTAGTATTAAAAGATTTTTAGGATATTCGTCTATTTCTCAGTTTGGATATTTGCTAGTATCTGTATTAAATTCTAGTAATTTTAATTTTTCTTTAGAAGTAGTTGGAGTATATTTAATAAGTTATTGGTTATCTAATGTCGGCATATTTGGATTAATGAGTATTATATCTAATGTAAATCGCAAATTAGAATTTGATTGCATTTCTTGTTATCGTAGTTTGTTTTGGTATAATCCTATTTTGTCAAGCATAATGACTATTACGTTGTTTTCTTTGTCTGGAATACCTATCACTATTGGTTTTATTAGTAAATTTTACTTGTTATCGTTAATCATTAAAGAAAATTTATGGTTTTTAGGAATAATATTTATATTAGGATCAATTATAGGCATATATTCTTATTTAAAGATAATTATGTTTTTATACTTAAAACCAGTTATACATAGTAGCGTGAAAAGAATAATTTTAGATACGCGCAGTAAGAAATATGTATTTTTTTTATTTGTGATATCTGTGTGGATAATAATATTAGGAATTTTTCCAGATATGGTGATAAATTTGATATCGCAATCTGAACCTAAATTATTCAATATAGTTTGATATTTATTTTTTGTTATTTTTCTTTATCTTAATTATTTTATCATAATAATTTTAATACAGTAATTATTGTATGAAATAATTTTTTTAAAGTTTTTTAAATATATTACTTAATTTTTTATAAATAATTCTAGTTGTCTACTGATTATGTGAATAGGTTACGTGTCAACGTTAAATTAAATAACATTATATTTATATTAATATATTGTTTGATGGAATTTTTAAATAATATCTTTAATAAGATTGTTCATGATTTTTAGTATTAAGTTAATATTTTTTATAATATACTGTGCTATAAAATTAGTATTGTGTAAAAATTATTTATTAAGGTAATAATTCATGTGAATGATTTAAATTATATAGTTTATAATCATAAATTAGTTTCATTTGAGTACATGAGTGACTGCAATGTTTAGATGTATGATATAATTTTTCTATTACTTTTGTTTTGAGAACAGAAGAATTTTTTTGGTTATACGTATATGAATAATAGTTTAACTAAGTCTTTTTCTTTTTTTGAATGGTTAGGTTATCTGGAAAAATATTATTTAAATATTAAACGTAGCGATATTAAAGATGTTGTTTCTATTGCTAAAAAATTAGGAATATTACATTTCAATACATTTGTTTATGTAGTAGGAGGAACTAATGGAAAAGGAACTACGTGTTTTGTATTGGAAAAAATATTATTAGAGCTTGGTTATCGCGTAGGATTATATACTTCTCCGCATATGTTTCGATATACTGAAAGAATACGTATTAATGGATGTGAATTAGAACATGACTTACATGTTTCTTCTTTTATTGAAATTAAAAATGCGTGTAGTTCATTATCCTTAACTTATTATGATTTTATTACTTTGTCTGCTTTATATTTATTTAAGCATAGCAAACTTGATGTAATCATTTTAGAAGTTGGTTTAGGAGGTAGATTAGATGCTACGAATATTATTAATTCAGATGTTTCTATTATAACTAATATAGCTATAGATCATTCCAACGTTTTAGGAACAACTCGAAATGTTATTGGTATTGAAAAATCTGGAATTTTTCGCAAGAATAAAATTGCGATTATTTCTGAGAGACATATTCCAAACATTGTAAAAGGTATTATTAGAAAAAATAAAGTCTATTCTAAATTAATAAATAAAGATTGGTTTTACAAAAAATACAATACTTTTTGGGCTTTTATTAGTAGAAGTTCTTTTTTTTTAGATTTACCACTTCCGAAAGTTTCATTAATTAATACTGCTACAGCATTAGCTGCTGTTACTGAATCAATATCTCATATAAAAAAGCACGTTATTAAAAGTTGTATTGATAAAGTATCATTGTTTGGACGATGTCAAATATTGTCTTATAATCCTCAAGTAGTTTTAGATGTTGCTCATAATTTTCATGCTACGCAATTTTTATCAAAAAAGATGATACGAATAAAAGGTACTGGTAAAATATATGCTATAATTGGAGTATTAAAAGAAAAGAATGTTTTAAGTCTTGTAACTCCGTTATTGCCAATAGTTGATTTTTGGTATTGCGTTAGATTAAATACACATCGTAGTATTTCGGCTGAAAAAATTATACGATATCTTCCTATGCATGCTTCTAGGGTATGCTCTAACATTAAATGCGCTTGGAAAGAAGTTCAAAATGTTGTCAAAGCTATAGATACTATTTTGGTATTTGGGTCTTTTTTTACAGTTTATGAAATGTGTAAGGTTTTAAAAATATAAATGCATTTATTTGTATAAGGTATTTAATATTTTCAAATTGTAATAAAAATGAATATTTTATGAATATAATAGATTATATTTCAATAGCAATAATTTTTATTTCTGCGGTTATAAGTTGTTTTCGCGGTTTTTGTCAAGAAATAATATCAATTTGTGTTTGGGTAATAGGAGTATATATATATTTTAAGTATTATTATTTTTTTTCTTTTTTTTCGATTTTTGCTTATAATAAAATTATAAGATATACGATTAATTTTATAATTTTTTTTATTTTTTTATTTCTAATTAAATGGATATTGAATTATGCAGTAACAACGTTTTTATGTCAATTCCATTTATCTATGTTGAATCAAATATTAGGATTTTTTTTTGGTATTATCCGAGGAATATTGATTGTTTGCACAATGTTATTTTTTTTAGAATTTTCAACTTTCTTTGTATATAGCAAATTTTTTAAAAGTTCATTATTAATTCCTTATTATAATTATTTTATAAAAATATTTTTAAAATTTTTTATAAAAAGTATTTTTATGTAATATTATTGTAGAATATATTTTAATTTTTTTTATAAAATTGGTTTTTTAAACATTAATGCAATTTTTTAATGTCTTCTTGCAACTGTTTTTGAGTACAGTAAATAAGAATGATAATTTTATTGTACTCAAAATATTGTACTATTATATAGTGGAATAATATGAAATTAGTGTTCGAACATAGCAGATATAGATTCTTCATTGCTAATTCTACGGATAGCTTCTGCTAACATTCCAGCTAATGTTAATGTTCTTACATTAGGAAGTGTTTTGATATTTTTTGGTAATGGGATTGTATCACATACTATTACTTCATTAATGTTTGAATTTTTTAAATTTTCTGCTGCGTTTCCTGAAAAAATTGGATGTGTTGCATATGCAAACACTCGTTTAGCTCCTCTATCTTTTAGAGCTTCAGCAGCTTTGCATAATGTGCCGCCTGTATCGATCATATCATCTACTAAGATACAATCGCGATTGGCGACATCTCCAATTATGTGCATAACTTGTGATACATTAGCATTAGGTCTTCGTTTGTCAATAATGGCCATATCTGTATCATGTAGTAATTTTGCAATAGCTCTAGCTCTTACTACCCCTCCAATATCAGGAGAAACAATAATGGGATTTTTAAGATTTATTTGCAACATGTCTTCTAATAAAATTAAACTTCCAAACACATTATCAACTGGAACATCAAAAAATCCTTGAATTTGTTCAGCGTGTAAGTCTACTGTTAATACTCGATCTATTCCAATGCTAGAAAAAAAATCGGCTATTACTTTTGCAGTGATTGGAACTCGAGATGAACGAACTCGACGATCTTGTCTGGCATAACCAAAGTAAGGAATTACAGCGGTAATTCTTCCTGCAGATGCTCTTCTTAAGGCATCTACCATCACTATTAATTCCATAAGGTTGTCGTTAGTAGGATAGCAAGTTGATTGAATAATGAATACATCGTTACCACGAACGTTTTCATTTATTTGAACGCTAATTTCTCCATCACTAAATCGTCCTACTGATGCGTTTCCTAAATTCATGTATAATCTACTAGCAATAGATTTGGCTAAGTTTGGAACAGAATTTCCAGAAAATAATTTCATATCAGGCACGAGAAAACCTCAAAATGTAAGATATATGAATTTTTAATTTTATAATATTACAAGTATGATTTAAAATAAATAATGTAACTATAATTGTTTATGTAAAATTGAAATATTTGTACCATTGGTAATAAATCCATGGACATTTAAAGGCAATATAGAAAAAATTTTTATTGCATCTTTTTTGGAATCAAATTCGGAAAAAACACAAGATCCTGTTCCTGTAATTCGAAATAGTGCATACTGAGATAGCCACGTCATTAAATGATTTATTTTATTGAACTGTCTTTTTACAAGTGTTTCGCAGTCGTTTTTAAATGGTGTTTTTAATAATGAATCAATATTTTTTTTCCGAGAATTTCTTTTTAATTTTGGGTGAGAAAAGATTTGTTTAGTAGAGATTCTAATTTTTGGATAAACTATTAAATACCATTTTTTTTTGGTTTTTATAGGATATAATATATTTCCCGTTCCTTCTGCTATTGATGTTTTTCCCATAATAAAAAAAGGAACATCAGCTCCTAGATTTTTTCCGAAACTGGCTAATTGCGAAATATTAAATTTTATGTTCCATAATTTATTTAATGCGATTAATGTTGTTGCAGCATTAGATGATCCTCCACCTAATCCTCCTCCTATCGGTATATGTTTATTTATATAAATGTTAGCTCCTAACTTTAGCGAGCAATTTTTTAATTTTTGCGCTTTTTTTTTAATAATTTTGCTGCATGGATAATGATATTTTTAGAATGAGGTATATATGGTGTATGTGTTAATAGTTTTATATTCCCACTATTGTTAGGAATAATATATATTATATCTCCGTAATTCAACAATTGAAATAAAGTTTGGATGTTATGGTAACCATCGTTTCGTATTCCTGTAATATATAAAAAAAGATTTATTTTGGCAGGAGACAGCCAGGTAGTTGTCATCATATCGAAACACCAATTATTAAAGCATAAGATAATAGAATGTTTTGTTTTAATTAAGTCAAATACATTTAAAAATAGTGTTATGAATGGTAGTATAAACATATTGACTAATAATTACGCAACAAGATGTTGTGATTTAAATATAAAATGTATACTCTTATATAGAGTTGGTTTTTTATTTGAGTTAACTGGATAAAATTTTATTTATTAATAGCAATATAGTTACATAATTTAATATGTTTTAAGATAAAATTTTTAGTTTTTATAATATACATTTTTCTTTTACTTATGATTTGAAAGGCATTATTTTGCAATTGTTATATTAATCTTTATTTAATAGGACTAATAAATATCATTAAATGGTTTTGGCGCTAATATTGTTTTAAAATTTTATAGAATTTTTGTGGTTGAATTTAATAAAATAGTAAATAATTTTTTTGTAAATTTTTTAAAGTTATGTATATGATTGTATAAATTTTTTAACGGAAATGTTTAAATAAATATATTTTGACATATTTGAAAGAATTAATATACTTTATTTTTTTTGAGATCATAAATTTTTATTATAAAGGATAATCTATGTACATTCATTGCGCATAGAAAAATTAATTTTAGGGTGTTTTTAAAAATGAAAAATTCTATCATAAAAAAATTAGAAGATTTACATACAAGGTATAAAGAAATTGAACATATGTTGTCTGACGTAAATATTTTTTCTAATCCAAAAAAATTTCGAAAATTATCTAAAGAGTATTTAAAATTATCTAATATTAATAATTGTTTTATCAATTGGAAAGTTAATGAAGATAACAAAAAAAAAGTTTCATATTTATTAGATGATAGCGAATTGCATGACATGGCTGAAGAAGAATTAAAAATAGTTTGTTTTAAGAAAGTTAAATTAGAAAATGAATTAAAAACGTTGTTATTACCTAATGATCCATTTGATAAAAAAAATTGTTTTATTGAAATTAGATCAGCTACAGGAGGAGACGAAGCTGCTATATTTGCTGGAAATCTATTGAAAATGTATATTAGATATGCAGAATTGAGACATTGGAAAACAGAAATTATTAATATTACTCATAGTGACCAAGGTGGTTGTAAAGATGTAATAATGAAAGTGACTGGTAAAGGAGTATGCGGAAGATTAAAATTTGAATCCGGTGGTCATAGAGTACAAAGAGTACCACAAACAGAATCTCAAGGACGTATTCATACTTCAACATGTACAGTAGCTATTATTCCTGTAGTGCCAGAAAAAGAAGTGAAAAGTATTAATACTAACGATTTAAAAATTGATACGTTTAGGTCTTCTGGAGCAGGTGGGCAACATGTAAACACTACAGATTCAGCTATTAGAATTACTCATATTCCAACTGGTCACGTAGTAGAATGTCAAGATGAACGCTCTCAACATAAAAATAAAGCTAAAGCATTATCTGTGTTAGTTTCGAGAATTCAAGCAGAACAGTTGTCTCGACGTCGTGAAGAAGATGCTATTATGCGTCGTAATCTTTTAGGTAGTGGAATGCGTTCAGATAGAAATAGAACTTATAATTTTTCTAAAAATAGAGTAACTGATCATAGAATTAACTTAGCATTATATGCTTTAAACGACATATTGAATGGAAATTTAGATTTATTAATTGAGCCAATTATTCAAGAATATCAAGCTAATTATTTATCTAGTTTTTTTAATAATATTGTTCAATGAATATTAAATCTTGGTTAGATATAGCTTGCTTAAAGTTGAACAATTCTAATAATAAATTAGATGCAGAAGTTTTGCTTAGTCATATTCTTAACAGAAGTATTGATTGGTTAGTTGGTCATAGTTCTTATAAAATATCTAAAAATGATTGTAAACAGTTAAACGATTTATTGGAACGTAGAATAAATGGCGAACCTATTGCATATTTGATTAAACAAAAAGAATTTTGGTCATTGCCTTTTGTTGTATCATATGACACTTTAATTCCTCGTCCTGATACTGAGATTTTAGTAGAACAAACTTTAACTCGATTAGATAATGTTAATTACAAAAGTATATTAGATTTAGGAACAGGTTGTGGTTGTATAGCTTTGACCTTGGCTAGTATAAAATTTAATTGTTATATTGTAGGTGTAGATTTTGTACAGAAAGCTATTTATATAGCTAAAAAAAATGCAAAAATATTGCAATTAAATAATGTTGTATTTTTTCATAGTTTTTGGTTTTCTTCTGTCAATCAAACATTTGATATTATTGTAAGCAATCCTCCTTATATTAGTTTGAATGAAATTGATAATTTAGAAAAAGAATTGTTATTTGAACCATTGGCAGCATTAGTTTCTTCGGACAATGGATTGGGTTCTATTCGTTATATTATTAAAAATTCTAAAAAATACTTAAAAAATATGGGTTGGTTGTTGATAGAGCATGGCTGGATGCAAAAAGTACGAGTACAAAAATTATTTAAGAAATATAATTTTTTTAATATAGTTACTTATCAAGATTATTCTGGAAATAATAGAATTACTGTTGGACAGAAGAGATAGATTTTGATGTTATTTTTACATGTTAATATGCGATTTACGTTGGTATTTCAGTAAATTTTAGTTGTTTTATGTTATAATAATATTTTTATTACGTATAATTTTTACGGTTATATTTGGTTTTTCAATTAAATAAAAATTTATAATGTAATTATTGGAAATCATATGACATCTTTTTTTGGTTGTGATGTGTCTAAATCACCGTTATGCGAATCAATTGTTTTTATATTACGTCTTATTCGATCAGATTTTCCTACTGATTTTGTAGTTCAAGAATTAAGTAATAGAGTAGAAGAAGCTAGATCGTATATAGCACCTGAAAAAGAAATGTATTGTAAGCTAAAAAAGTTAATAGAATTGTTTTATGATCACTGGAAATTTGGTGGAGCTACTGGAGTATATAAGTTGTCTGATGTTTTATGGTTAGACAATGTTTTAAAAACTCGTAAAGGTACTGCAGTTTCATTAGGAGTAATATTATTACATATTGCTCAGAAGCTCTGTTTACCTCTTATTCCGGTAATTTTTCCTACTCAATTAATTTTACGTGTTGATAAATTAAATAAAAAAATGTGGTTGATAAATCCATTTAATGGAGATACATTAGACGAACACGTACTAGAAGCATGGTTGAAAGGTAACATTAGTCCTATAGCAGAATTATACGAAAATGATTTATATGAAGCTCAAAATTTGACAGTTATAAGGAAAATGTTAGATACAT
Source organism: Buchnera aphidicola (Kaburagia rhusicola ensigallis) (assembly GCA_039830025.1). Lineage (NCBI taxonomy): Bacteria > Pseudomonadati > Pseudomonadota > Gammaproteobacteria > Enterobacterales > Erwiniaceae > Buchnera > Buchnera aphidicola. The sequence continues at coordinate 183,368 of CP140040.1, forward strand.
TGAAAAATGCGTTAATAGAAGAAAAAAAAATGGAATTAGCATTAAATGTGAGTAATGCGTTATTAAAAATTAATCCTAATGATCCTTATGAAATACGTGATCGAGGATTAATATATGCTCAATTAGAATGTAACCATGTTGCATTAGCTGATCTTATTTATTTCGTAGAACATTGTCCTGAAGATCCTATTAGTGAAATAATAAAAGTTCAAATTCATGCAATAGAAAAGAAAAAATTTACATTACATTAAAATTATTTTATGTATTTTAAAGTAAAAATTTTTTCAAATGCATTGTTTTATAATAAAATGTATGATAAGTGTTATTATATTAAAAAATTAATTTATGTTGTATATTTTGTATGTTAATGTGTATTCAATATGATTAGGTGTGTTGTTCATGTTATTCGAGATCTTAATAAGATAGATTCCATTTTTTAAAGTATTAGTATTGTTTTAGTTTTTTTGTTTTTAATCATTATAAAAGTCATGCGAGATTTGTAATATTTTTTAACCATGTTTGAGGTGTTATTGGCATTTGACGTTTATGCGCAGTATTGATAAAATATTTTTCAATTGCTAATTGACTTTTTTTATTAATTTTCTTACCTTCTAAATAAGAATCAATATCTAAATAAGTCACACCTAAAATTTCTTCATCAGTTTTGTATGGATGCATATCTTCTAAATTTGCTCTAGGTTGTTTGAGATAAAGATGAGGTGGGCATTTTAGCTCTTGTAACAGCAATTTTCCTTGTTTTTTATTTAATTCAGCAATAGGATTAATATCTGTTCCTCCATCTCCATATTTTGTAAAAAATCCAGTAATTGCTTCAGAAGCGTGATCAGTTCCAACAACGATACCTTTATATGCACTAGCAATGTTATATTGTATTTTCATTCTTTCTCTAGCTTTGTTATTTTCTTTCATATTATTAGATACATGTACTCCTGATTTTTGTAGCGCTTTTTCAGTGTTTAACACAGATTTTTTTATATTGATGTTCAACGTTATTTGAGGTCTAATAAAGTTTATTGCATCTTGGCAATCGTTTGAATCTATTTGCTTTCCGTAGGGTAAGCATAATAAAATAAGCTTATAAGCTTTACAATGAGAAATAGTATTAAGTTTTTTTATAGCTAGTTGACATAATTTTCCAGTTAGTGTTGAGTCTTGTCCACCGCTAATGCCTAATATTAATGTTTCAATGTTATCATGATGTAGTATGTATTCTTTAATAAAATTAATTATTCTGTGAATTTCAAATTTAGGATTAATATTAGATTTTACACCTAAAATATCGATAATTTTTTTTTGTAAACTCATAATTCATTTCTTATAAACAAGTCAATTTATATTATATAGATAATATTTTAAATCATAAATGTAATTATTAATAACGATATTTTAATATATTTGTAGAAAATATTAGTTAGTATTTAAAATTTTTAATTTTAAATGTTTGTTTTATAATGAATTTTGTAGAACATATTTTTCAAAAATAAAACAACAATGTATCTCATAAATTTGGAATACTATTATGTGTAATCCGTTAGTTTTTACTTTAAATTGTGGTAGTTCATCTATAAAATTCGCTGTTATAAATTCGGTAAAAAATAAAATAGTATTGTCAGGACTAGTTGATTTTTTAGGTTTTTCTGAAATAAGCATTTCATGGGTAATAGAATCTGAAAAATACAATAAAAAATTTAAAAAATCAATAAGCTATTTAGATATCATTCGTTTTATTGTATGTAATATCCTAAAACAAGATTTAAAAATGTATGATTACATTTCATGTATAGGACATCGTGTAGTTCATGGTGGATCAAATCTGAAAAAGTCAGAAATAATAACTGAAAAAATAATACGACATATTAGAAATGCTTCTTTTTTCGCTCCGTTGCATAATCCTATCAATTTATTAGGCATTCAAGCTGCATCAGTTTGTTTTCCTCATCTAAAAAAAAAAAATATAGCTGTATTTGATACAGCATTTCATAGTACGATACCAAAAACATCTTATTTGTATGCTATTCCTTATGCTTTTTATAAAAAATATGGTATTAGAAGATATGGAGCCCATGGTATTAGTCATTCTTATGTCATGCATGGTGCTTCTGAATTTTTAAAAATTCCAGTACCGAAGTTGAATATTATTACTTGTCATTTAGGAAATGGTGCATCAGTAGCGGCTATTCGAAATGGCATTTGTGTAGATACTTCAATGGGTTTAACACCATTAGAAGGCTTAGTTATGGGTACTAGAAGTGGAGATATAGATCCTGCAATTATTTTTTTTATGTATAATAAATTAAAGATGAATATGAAAGACATTGAAAATATTTTGATTAAAAAATCAGGATTATTAGGATTAAGTGAACTTAGCAGTGATTTGCGTGATTTAGAGGATAAATATTCTTGTAATAGTAAAGCAAAGTTATCTATTGACGTATTTTGTCACCGTTTATCTAAATACATTAGCTCTTATTCTTCATTAATGGAAGGAAGATTAGATGCTCTTATTTTTACTGGTGGAATTGGAGAAAATTCTTGTTTAATTAGAACTATTACTGTTTCTTATTTATCTTTGTTAAATTGTAAAATTAATAAAGAATCAAATATGTTAATTAAGTTTGGTAAAAAGGGGTTAATTAGTGCTAAAGATAGTGTATCTATATTAGTAATACCGACTAATGAAGAACTAGTAATAGCAAAAGAAGCGGTATCATTAATTAGTAATTAATGTAATATAATTATTTTTCAGAAAATAATTTTTTTACAAATAGCAGTTATTTTTGGAGTAAATTTCAATGCGTACTGTAATGTTAATTCCTATAGGAATTAATGTTGGATTAACTACTATTAGTATAGGATTAATTCAAAAAATACAAGATAATAACTTTCATGTCAAGTTTTTTAAACCAGTTTTTTATAGTACACATGATCATTGTTGTGTTGATCATACTACAAGTATTGTAGAAAAAATGAGTTCTGTCGTATGTCTTAAACCTATTAAAATAAATCATATACATCATTTTTTAATAAAACACAAAAAACAAACCATTATAGAAAATATTTTGTTAGAAATGCATTCTAAAGTAAAATGTAATGATGTTTTATTATTAGAAGGAATATGTTTAAGATCATTTACTTTACTTTCTAATGAAATAAATTACGAAATTTCACGCATTACTAATGCAGAAGTTATTTTCGTATGTACTATACGCAATAACAGTATAGTTGAAATTAACAATGTTATGAGCGTGATTAAAAGAAATTTTATGGAGAAACAATATATACACATCAAAGGTATTATAATTAATGAATTTAAAATGATACAGTTTGACTCATCTGGAAATTTTATGAGTTATTTTAATATATTTGATCTTACGTTAAAGCGAAAAAGGTTTAACGTTCTTGATAAGAGTATATTATCCAAGTGTTGCAATATACCGATATTAGGTTGTATTCCATGGAATTCAAAATTGATAGAACCTAATTTAGAAGAGATATCATTTTATCTTCAAGCGTATGTTATAAATAAAAACAAGATAAGTTCTTTGTATATTAAATCTGTTATTGTATATAAAAATAGTGATTTTCTTAAATATAATAATCAATTTTTATCTCATACTATTTTGTTACTGTCATCAGATCATTTTTATAATTTAGAAACAATATGCACTATTGTAAATAGCAATAATCTCATGTTTTCTATATTGCTAACAGATAGTAATGAATTTTATATGCGTTTGGTGGAATCATGCTCTTTTATTAAAGTAACACGTATTCCAATTTTGTTAGTTAAGACAAGCATGTTAAAAACAATTTTGTTATTAAGAGAGTTTAATTGCAAAGTATCTATAAAAAACAATAACAAGTTTAACATAGTGAAAAATCATGTTTCTTTACATATTGATAATAATTTTATAGCTTATTTAAGTGATAAGCATGATCCCCAATATCCGATGTGTTCGTCAGTATTTATTTATAATTTACGGAAGTTAGCTAAAAAAAATAAAAAAAGAATTCTCCTTCCTGAAGGAAGTGAGCTGCGCATTATTCAGGCTGCTTCTATTTGCGCAAGTAAGAATATTGCACAATGTGTTCTATTAGGCAATCAAAATGAAATTAGAAATATTGCTAAACTCAATAATATTAGATTAGAATCAAACATAGAGATTTTAAACCCAGAATTAATAAGAAATAATTATATAGAACGTTTTATACAATTACGTAAAAAGTATAAAATTACTACTACATATGCAAAAAAAATGCTTAAAGATAATTCTGTTTTATCTACTTTAATATTAGAATCTAGTAAAGTAGATGGATTAGTTTCAGGATCTGTAAACACCACGACTAATACAATTCTTCCTGCTCTACAATTAATTAAAACATCCAAGAATTGTTCTTTAGTATCGTCTGTGTTTTTTATGTTGTTACAAGATCGTGTTTTGTTGTATGCAGATTGTGCTATTAATCCAAATCCTAATTCTAATCAGTTAGCAGAAATTGCAATTCAGTCTGCTAATACTGCTATATCTTTTGGAATATTTCCAAAAATCGCAATGTTATCTTATTCTACAGGAATATCTAGTAGTGGTATAAAAGTTGATAAGGTAAGAGAAGCAACTGCTATAGTACGAAAAAAATGTCCTAATCTTATCATAGATGGCCCCATTCAATATGATGCAGCAGTAGATAGCATAATATCAAAATTAAAATGTCCCAATTCTTCTGTTGATGGTGATGCAACGGTCTTTATATTTCCTGATCTTAATTCAGGTAATATTACATACAAAGCAGTTCAGAGATCTACTAACATTATTTCTATTGGTCCAATATTACAAGGTATTGAAAAACCAGTTAATGATTTATCTCGAGGAGCTTCAGTACAAGATATAGTATATACTATTGCTATTACAGCTGTGCAATCTAAATAGTTTTGACAGTTAATAGTATAACATTGCAATGAAATGGTATTTTATTTTAAATTTTAATTATAATATTTCCTGTTGCTATACAACAACATGGGAAAATGTCTCCTGTGTTGTATGAAGCTAGGGGACGCATTTCATTTGTGTAATATATATTACCTTTTAGTAGTTTAATTCTACATACACCGCAATATCCTTGTTTACATTGATATTCTATATGTATATTGTGTTGCTTTAATACAAGGCGTAATGGAATTTTTTTGAATTGATAATAGATAATATGTTGTTTATTATAAATTTCAATAGTTGAATAAGACATTTATAATTTAAACTTATTAAATTCAGTATCATGAATATCAGAATCAATTTGTCCTATTAGGTAAGAACTTACAGAAATTTCTTGAGGTGCTACTTGAACATTATCTGAAATTAACCAAGCATTTATCCATGGAATAGGATTAGAGGTAATTTCAAAAGGCATAGGTAGTCCGATAGCATGCATGCGGATGTTAGTAATGTATTCAATGTATTGCGATAAAATTTCTTTATTTAATCCAAGCATAGAACCATCTTGGAATAAATATTCTACCCATGATTTTTCTTGCTCTGATACTGAAATAAACAAATTGCAGCATTCTTTATGACATTCTTGAGTAATTTTAGACATTTCTTCATGATTATTATCATTTTTTAATATATTTAAAATATGTTGGGTTCCAGTAAGGTGCAGTGCTTCGTCTCTAGCAATTAATCTAATTATTTTTGCGTTTCCTTCCATTATTTCTCTTTCCGCAAAAGCGAAAGAACAAGCAAAACTTACATAGAATCGAATAGCTTCTAATGCATTTACGCTGATTAAACAAAGGTACAACAGTTTTTTAATCTCGCGTAGATTAATGGATATGCTTTTTCCGTTAATTATGTGTGTTCCTTCTCCTAATAAGTGCCAATAACTAGTCATTTTTATAAGATTGTCATAATATTTAGCAATGTCTTGAGCTCTATTTACTATATTTTTATTATTAACTATATCGTCAAAGATTACAGAAGGAGTATTAACTATATTTCTTATAATGTGAGTATATGATCTAGAATGAATAGTTTCCGAAAATGACCATGTTTCTATCCATGTTTCTAATTCAGGAAGTGAAACAATTGGTAAAAAAGCAACGTTTGGACTTCTCCCTTGAATTGAATCTAATAGTGTTTGGTATTTTAAGTTACTAATAAAAATATGTTTTTCGTGATCTGGAAGATTCTGAAAATCAATTGCATCTCGCGATAAATCTACCTCTTCTGGTCTCCAAAAAAAAGATAGTTGTTTTTCTATGAGTTTTTCGAAAATTTCATATTTTTGTTGATCATATCTCGATATGTTAACTGGTTGTCCAAAAAACATAGGTTCAAAAAGTTGGTTATTTTTATTTTTAGAAAAAGTAGTGTATGTCATGTGATTGTCCTATATAAGTAATAAATATATTGTGTCTTAAATGAAAGTAAAGCTATTAATTTATATTTTGCAAGCTCCATTTTCACAATTGTCATTATTTATGAAAATTGGAATTTCGATTTGATTATCTTTAGCATCATCTTTAGTGTTTTGGTAATATAGCGTTTTTAAACCTAACTTATAAGCTGTTAATAAATCTATTATTAATTGTTTCATAGGTATTTTCCCATTAGAAAATGATCTAGGATCATAATTAGTATTAGTAGAAATAGCTTGATCTACGAATTTTTGCATGATACCAGCTAATTGTAAATATCCAGTGTTATTAGGAATGTTCCACAGTAGTTCATAATGTGATTTTAGCTTTTTATACTCAGGTACTACTTGTCGAAGCATACCATCTTTTGATGCTTTGATGCTAATAAACCCTCTAGGTGGTTCTATACCATTAGTAGCATTCGAAATTTGAGAAGATGTTTCTGAAGGCATTAATGCTGATACTGTAGAATTGCGTAATCCATATTTTTTAATTTTTTTTCTTAGAAATTCCCAGTCTAAATGTAATGGTTCGTTGCAAATTTTATCTACGTCTTTTTTATAAGTGTCTATAGGTAAAATACCCTGACAATATGTTGTTTGATTAAATCCAGTGCATACTCCTTTTTCTTTTGCTAATTCGCATGATGCATTTAATAAATAATATTGTATAGCTTCAAATGTTCGATGAGTTAGAGAGTTTGCGCTTCCATCTGAATATCGTACTTTGTTTTTGGCTAAATAGTATGCAAAATTAATTACTCCAATGCCTAGCGATCTTCTGGACAATGCTGATTTTTTGGCTCCTATGATTGGATAATTTTGATAATCTAATACTGAATCTAATGCTCTCACTATCAAGTGTGAGAGTTCAGATAAATCTTCAAGATTTTTGAGAGAACCTAAATTAATGGCAGATAAAGTACATAGCGCAATTTCTCCGTTGGGATCATGGATATCATTTAATGGATTAGTTGGTAGTGTTATTTCCAAACATAAGTTGGATTGCCTAATAGGTGCAAGTTTTGGATTGAAAGCGCTGTGTGTGTTACAGTGATCAACATTTTGTATGTAAATTCTTCCGGTAGATGTCCTTTCTTGCATAATGAGAGAAAATAAATTAGTGGCTTTTATTTTCTTTTTTCTAATTTTTTTGTTATTTTCATATTTAACATATAATTTTTCGAATTGTTTTTGATCAGAAAAAAAAGAATCATATAGTCTTGGAACATCTGATGGACTAAACAACGTAATGTATTTTCCTGATATCATGCGTTGATACATCAATTTGTTGATTTGTATTCCATAATCCATATGGCGAACTCGATTTTCTTCTATTCCTCTGTTATTTTTTAATACTAATAAACTTTCTACTTCGAGATGCCAGATTGGATAAAATATAGTGGCCGCACCACCTCTAACGCCACCTTGTGAACATGATTTGACCGCGCTCTGAAAATGTTTGTAAAAAGGAATACATCCAGTATGAAATGCATCCCCTCCTCTAATAGGGCTTCCCAAGGCTCTAATTTGACCTGCGTTAATTCCAATTCCTGCGCGTTGAGATACGTATTTCACAATTGCGCTAGCAGTAGCATTAATAGAGTTTAAACTATCAGCGCATTCAATTAAAACGCAAGAACTAAATTGTCGCGTAGGAGTTCTTAATCCCGCCATGATAGGAGTTGGTAAGGAAATTTTAAAAGTAGAAATTGCATTATAAAATTTTTTTATATATTGCATTCTATTTTCTTTTGGATATTTATGAAATAAACATGCTGATATTACAACATATAAAAATTGAGCACTTTCGTAAATTTTTTTAGTTACTCTATTTTGTATTAAATATTTTCCTTCTAATTGTTTTACTGCCGCATAAGAAAAATTCATATCACGCCAATGTTTGATAAAGGAATTCATTTGTATATATTCGGTTTCAGAGTAATCTTTTAATAAATGTCTGTCGTATTTTCCTAATTTTACCATATTTTTTATATACGTATATAAATCAGGAGGTGTAAATTGACCAAAAGCTTGTTTTCGAAGATGAAATATAGCTAATCTGGCAGCCATATATTGGTAATCAGGTGAATTTTCAGAAATGAGATCTGCTGCAGATTTTATAATAGTTTCATGTATAGTAGTAGTTTTTATAAAATTATAGAATTGTATTCTAGATTTTAGCGCTACTTGAGATACAGAAATATTGTTTAAATCTTTTGCTGCCCAATTTAATACTCTATGAATTTTATCTAAATTAATTAGTTCTTTTTGTCCATCTCTTTTTGTGACTAGTAGTATTGGATTCATTTTATTTTTTCCTATTTTGAAACGTAATTATGTTAATGATTTTGAATTCGATATGTTTTGGTTATTTTTTGCAAGTTTTAATTTTACTATTATAAATAATTTTCAAAAAGAAATACAATTTTGAAAAATAACTAATATACATTCAATTTCTCGGTTTATTTTTGAATATAAATTTGTATTTTTTTAAATAAAGTAAACATTTCATATTATAAAACTAATATTTTTTATTTTTTTTAAAAAATATTTTTTCAAATGTATGTTTTTAAATTAATATTAACGAATATCTTGTTAACTTATATCATGATTTGTATTATGGTTTATAAAAATGATTCATTTGCTTTTTGCACAGCTACCACTTTTTCTTTTTCTGATGTTCTAATTAAAATAACACCTTGTGTATTTCTTCCAAGAATTCCAATTTCTGATATTCTTGTTCTGACTAATGTTCCAGCATTAGTTATAATCATGATTTGATCGTTTTCTACTACTTGCATAGCTCCAATCATTATTCCATTTTTTTTAGTTATTTTTATTGCAATAGTTCCTCGAGTAGCTCTAGATTTCATTGGAAATTCACTAATTTCAGTCCGTTTTCCGTATCCGTGTTCAGTAACAATCAATATGTTTCCAATTCCTCTTGGTACTACTAAAGATACTACTTTGTCTTGTTTTTTTATTGCTATTCCTTTCATGCCAGAAGCATTTCTTCCCATGGTTCTAACTAATTTTTCAGAAAAGTGGACAGCTTTTCCTGCTGCAGTAAATAACATTATTTTGTCTTTTCCGTTTGTAAGAGATACGCCAATTAATTCGTCATCTTCTTTTAATTTAATAGCAATTATTCCAGCAGTTCTTGGTCGTTTGAACTCACATAGATTGGTTTTTTTAACCATTCCCTGGGCGGTAGCCATAAAAATATTTATGCTATCTTTATATTTTGAAATAGGTAATATAGCTGTTATTCTTTCTTTAGTACTAAGAGGTAGAAGATTAACTATTGGACGTCCGCGAGCATTTCTACTAGCTTCTGGTAGTTGATAAACTTTCATCCAATATATTATTCCTCGGCTAGAAAAACATAGTATTGTGTCATGCGTATTAGCTACAAGTAAATTTTCTATAAAATCTTCTTCTTTTGTTTTTGCTGCTGATTTTCCTTTTCCTCCTCTTTTTTGTGCTTCATAAGTAGATAATGGTTGATATTTTACATATCCTGAATGCGATAGAGTAACCACTACATCTTCTCGATTTATCATATCGGAAATATTGATGTCTTCATAATTTGTAATGATTTGAGTTCTTCTTTTATCTCCAAAACGTTGTTTAATATTTATTAGTTCTTCTTTCATAACGTTAGTGAGTGTTTGAGTATCTTTTAAGATATTTTCTAATATTATAGAGGATTCCTTAAATTTTTTATGTTCTGCGATAAGTTTAGAAGATTCCAAATTAGTGAGTTTTTGAAGGCGTAGTTCTAGTACTGCATTTACTTGAATTGGAGTAAAAAATAAAGTTTTGTCTTTATTGTATTGAGTTTTCGTTGAGTATTCTTTTAAAGTATTATTTAGTACATTGGTTTTTTGGAAACGTTTTGAGTACCAATTTTTTGAAAGTAATAGTTTTTTTGCTTCTGATAATGATTTTGCGTTTTTAATTAATGCAATAATTATATCAATATTTTCTAAAGAGATAATTAATCCTTCAATAACGTGTATTTTATTTTTAATGTTTTTTAATTCAAATAAACTACGTTTAGTTATTATTTTTTTGCGATGAGATATAAACTCGTTTAAAATATCTTTTAACGACATTATTTTTGGCTGCCCGTTAGATAATGCAACCATATTAATACCAAAAGAAACTTGTAATTGAGTTAAAATGTATAATTGATTAAGGATAATTTCTGGTTTTGCCTCTTTTTTTGTATCGATAACGATTCTCATTCCTTCTTTATCTGATTCATCGCGTAAACCACTAATACCTTCAATTCTTTTGTCTTTCACTAGTTCAGCAATTTTTTCAATTACGCGTGATTTATTTACTTGATATGGTAATTCAAAAATAATTAGGGATTCTTTTTTTGTTTTTTCTTGAATTTCTATTTTACTTTTTGCTCTGATATGAATTTTACCTCTTCCTGTTTGATATGCTTCTGTAATACCTGTGCATCCATTAATTATGCCTGCGGTAGGAAAATCAGGTCCCGGAATATGTTTCATGAGTTCTTGCAAAGTAATTTGATTATTATCTATAAAAGCAAGACAACCATTTATTATTTCTATGATGTTATGCGGAGGAATATTAGTAGCCATACCAACTGCAATGCCAGATGAACCATTAATAAGTAAATTAGGTATTTTTGTAGGTAGCACTTCAGGAATTTTTTCTGTTCCATCGTAATTAGGGAAAAATTTTACTGTTTCTTTGTCTAAATCGCTTAACAATTCATATGCAATTTTAGACATCCTAATTTCAGTGTATCTCATTGCTGCTGCAGAATCCCCATCTATTGATCCAAAATTACCTTGTCCATCAATAAGTGTATATCGCAATGAAAAAGATTGGGCCATACGAACTATAGCATCATATACAGCAGTATCTCCATGCGGGTGGTATTTTCCAATAACATCACCTACTATTCTAGCTGACTTTTTGTATAGTTTATTCCAATTATTGCTTAATGCATTCATTGCAAATAATATTCTTCTATGAACAGGTTTTAATCCGTCTCTTACATCTGGTAAAGCACGTCCAATAATTACTGACATAGCATAATCTAAATAAGAACTTTTAAGTTCGTCTTCAATGTTGATTTTTATAATTTCTTTTGCAATTTTTTTCATAGTTATATTTATCTTTTTAATGATGTTTAGGATAGTAATGTTATCACAATAGAAAATTTGATTAATAAAAAATATTATTTTATAAAGACAATCAAATTGCTAAGGATTTGAAAAAATATTATTTTTATTCTTTGGTTATTGAGGAATTTGAGTAATATAATAATATTCAAAGGATAAATAATGATCTAGAAAACTTACAATTTATGATGCGTAATATATAGAATATACATTATATTTTTTATGGTGATTAGTATCATTTTTATATAAATATCACTTTTATATGTTTTTTTAAAAAAATCGTTTTAAATACGGATTGAAACTGATATAAAATATTGTTTTACGATATCATATGATGTATTCTCTTGTTTAGTGATAGAATTGACATCAGAAGTAAAATTTTTTGTTGTATGATATTGTAAGCTAAATACGAGTAAATTTATAAAAATAAAAATCTTAGTAAGTGAAGTATATTTATATTTTAAAAGTTAGTTTTTTAAATATTTTTAATGTTATTGTATGTAAGTATTTTGGAGTTTTATGTTTATGTTTATAGTTTTTAATATTTAATAGTTTTGTATTAAATTATGAAAATAATGTTATTTTATAATGTAATATCACGAGGATAATATGAGTACTGATGAAAAAAAATTAATAGAAGATTTGTTTTTTCGATTACATCAAACTGAAATTCAATCTTCTAATCGAGATAATATTGCTGAAGAGTTAATTAAAAATTTATTAGAAAAATATCCAAATTCTCCTTACTATATGGCACAAACCATATTGGTTCAAGAAACAGCGATAAAGAAATTGAATGATAAAATTTCTGAACTAGAAAATAGCGTTCTTAAAGATAAAAAGGATAAAAAAAACATATCTGTTGGTTTTTTATCAAATTTATTTGGGACAAAAAAAAATCAAAGTGTTTCAGAAACATATTCTAATAGTTCTATTAATCCATTACATAATAGAGCTTTTGATTCTAATGCTAGTTCTTTTCCGTCACAAACTCGTTCTGGCGCTTTATCTCAAATAGGAGCTGTTAATAACACAGGAGGATTTTTTAGTGGAGCGCTTCAAACTGCTACAGGAGTAGCTGGTGGTGTAGTGATGGCAAATATGTTAACGAATCTTTTTCAGAATAAAAAATCTGAAGAAGAGGTAATAAATTCGGTTCATAACGTTGATTCTTCGCATGTAGAATCTAACTCTGTAGATAATGATCCTACGCATAATCAATATATTAACTATGATAGAACAAATTCAGACAATCATGTTGAAGAATGTCATCCGTTGAATTGCGATGTTCATGATGATAATGATTATGACAATTTTGAAGACGACAATTTTATTTAAATGTCTTATATTCATGTTGTAAATGTTTTATAAAAAATGCATAAAACCAGCAATGAACTTATTTTTCTGCTGGTTCATGTAAATAATAATGTTAATTTATTAATAGGAATTATTTAATATTTTATTATTTTATTTTTCGCTATATGTATTTTTTAAATACTGTTTCACTCCGTCTGAAGTAGGTTTCATTCCGTGACTTCCCGGTATCCAATTAGCTGGACAAACTTCTCCATATGTTTCGTTAAAATTTAGTGCATCTATCATTCTTATCATATCTGAAATGTTTCTTCCGAATGGTAAATCATTTATTACTTGATGGCGAATTATTCCTTGTTTATCAATGAGAAAAGATGCTCTTAGTGCAACACCTAATGTTGGATGTTCAACATTATATAATTTTTGTATTTCTCTTTTTATATCAGATATTATTATATATTTTATTTGCCCGATACCGCCCTGATTTAGACTAGTTTGACGCCAAGCTTTATGTACATATATTGAATCAATAGATACTCCTATAACTTCTGTATCTCTTTTTGTAAATTCAGGAAGAGACTTGTCAAATGCTATAATCTCTGAAGGACATACAAATGTAAAATCCATTGGCCAAAAAAATAGCACTGTGGTTTTTCCATTAATATGGTTTTTAAAATTAAAGTAATCTACAATATCATTGTTATTTAAAATAGCAGGTGCAGTAAAATCGGGAGCTTGTTGTGTTATTAACATGTTTATTTCCTTGATTGATTGGTATACTTTTTTTAAGTATAAGGTATTTCATTTTAAAATATTGTATTTTGTAAAAAATTTTTGTAAACAGTTTTTAATGTTTTAGTTTTGTATTTTATTTTGAATATTTTTAGATAAATGAAATAGTATAATATAGAAATACAGTGCATAATGTTATTATGGTAATGGTATTTTTAAAATTTAAGTTTTGATATTTTTATGAGTAATTGTATCATGAATTGGAAAGATGTATTAAAAGAAGAAAAAAAAAATTATATTTTGTTAGTATCATTAAAAATCTTGCTAACATTAGAAAAACTAAAATAGTATATCCTCCTAAACATGAGGTATTTAATGCTTTTGCATTAACAAATTTTTCTAATATAAAAGTAGTTATTATTGGTCAAGATCCGTATTTTAGAAAAGGTCAAGCGCATGGATTAGCGTTTTCCGTGCGAAAACACGTTAAAATCCCCCCCTCTTTAGTTAATATACACAAAGAATTAGTTAACGATATAGGTAAAAATTTTTTATTTCAAAACGGATGTCTCAAAAATTGGGCTCGTCAAGGTGTATTTTTATTAAATTCTGTTTTAACAGTAGAATCGAACAAACCTGGTTCTCATTTTAAATTAGGATGGGAAAATTTTACTAATAAAGTGATAAAAATTATTAGCGATTATCACACAGGAGTTATTTTTTTGTTATGGGGATCATATGCTAAAAAAAAAATGGAGCATATTTGCATTCGTAAACATCATATTTTGTTGGCATCGCATCCATCACCGTTATCATCTTATCACGGTTTTTTTGGATGCCGCCATTTTTCAAAGACAAATGTTTTATTAAAAAAACAGAATAAAACTCCAATTAATTGGTTTATATGACTGATATTATGTTATGTATTTATAATATGATGTTATATATCATGTATTTTTAAAAAATATAATGTTTTTATTTTGATATCTTTATTTTAAATATTATTTTTCTCTTTGTGTATTTTTACTGTGGCTTTTCGTATTATCTCTCCTTGACATATATAACCGTCTTTAATAACTGATGAAACATAATAAGTATGAATATCATCTAATTTTTCGTTGGATTCGGTTTGATGCAATAATGCATTAAATTTTATGTGTTTTTGATTTTCTATAGTTAAATCAAATTTTTGAATTGTATCTAATAGTAATTTCAGTGTTAATGTGATTCCTTCTATTATTTTATTATGTTTAATATTAAGTTTATATGCAGTGTTTTTTATATTTTTTAAATTATCTAATATTGGAATAAAATTAATGCAAAAATATTGAAATTGCATTTTTTTTATTTCTTTTATCTTATTGTAAGTATTTTTTTTTATATTTTCGATTTCAGCTTGTTCTCGTAATTTAATATTTATGATGTTTTTTTTAATTTTAAGTATTTTTTGGTTCAATTCATTTTCATCTTCAATAGTATTATTTCTATTTTCATTAGCTTCTTTTTTTTTGACATCTATATTATTATTTTTTATAAAATCTAAATCTTTATTTTTATTGTTCATAAAATTTTTCTCTACATTTGTTTGAAAGATTCCATATTTATTAAGTATGGAGAATCATAATAAATTATTCAATATTATGTATTAAATAATAATTTATAATTGCATTATAAAGGAACCAATTTCGTGAAACAATTTTTTTATTGTATTGGAATAGTAGGTTATCCTCGTCATTTTAGTGCGTTTTCTACACACAAAATGTTGTATAATTGGTTAAAAAAAAAAGAATACAATGTTATTGTTGAAGATAAAGTAGCTAGTAAATTAGGTTTAGAAGGAATAGATGCAGATTCATTACCTAATATTGGTAAACAGTGCGATTTAGTAATAGTGGTAGGCGGAGACGGAAACATGTTGCATGCAGCTCGTATATTGTCTGCTTATAAGATAAAAATTATTGGTATTAATAGAGGAAATTTGGGTTTTTTAACTGATTTGAATCCTAACACTGCATTAAAGCAGTTGTTATGCGTATTGTCCGGAGAATATATTCAAGAACGTCGTTTTTTATTAGAAGTGAAAATTATTAAAAAAAATGGATTGTTTTCGATAAGTAAAGCTATAAATGAGATAGTATTACATGCTGAACACGTAGCTCGTATGATAAATTTTGAAGTATATATTAATAATGACTTAGCTTTCTCTCAACGTTCTGATGGTTTAATTATTTCAACTCCTACAGGATCTACTGGGTATTCATTGTCAGCTGGAGGCCCTATTTTAGCTGCTTCATTAGATGCAATTGTATTAGTACCTATGTTTCCTCATACTTTGTCTTCTCGTCCTTTAGTAATAAATAGCACTAGTACAGTTTGTCTAAAATTTATGGAAACTGTATCAGAATTAAGAATTAGTTGTGATAGTCAAATAGTATTATCAGTAGAAGAACATGACATTGTTTTGATTCAAAAAAGTAATGATTTTTTATTTTTAATACATCCTAAAAACTACAGTTATTTCGAAACCTTAAGTTCTAAGTTACATTGGTCTAGATAATAGTAATTAATGCAATATATCAAATATTTTTTAGTGTGAATTATAACATTATTTTTTAGAAGAACATGATATTTTGTGTAGTAAACATATACATAAAAGTTTTAATGTGTATTATTAACTTTTTGATCGAATAATATTAATTTGCGTATTTAAGATAAGATATTTTAGTATTTATGGAGCTGGCGGGATTCGAACCCGCGTCCAAAATCTTTACGACTTCAGTACTACATGCTTAGTCTATTATATTTAATCAATCTATAAACGTATAGACACATTATAAATTTTTTCTTATTATATTTTTAACGACTAAAATTTATAAGTATAATTTTAATGCGCGATCTCTTATTTTTTGATCCTGTTCTCTTTCTAAGAGAAAAAAGAATTAGGAAGCTTTAGTTTAACTTATTAAGCTGCTAAAGCGTAGTTGTTATTTTTTGCTACTATATTTTACGGCTTTTATCGAGGCAAACCGTTCCTCGGCATGCACTTTAGTTTTCAATAATTTTGTCGAATCCAAAATCAGCCCCTTTTATTAATTGTATAATAAAAAACAATTATAATCTAGTAATAAATTGTATAAGAATTTTATGTATAATTTATAAATTATACAATTTTAATAATAATTTTAAAAGTTATGTAGGAAAAGTTAATATGAGCACTATTAATATAATTAAAGATCAAATTAAAAAGAATCCTGTATTAATTTATATGAAAGGATCACCTGATTCACCTAGTTGTGGTTTTTCTGCTCAAGCTGTTCAAGCATTGCTATCATGCGGTAAAAAATTTGCATATGTTGATATTCTTGAATATCCAGATATTCGAACTGAGTTGCCAAAGTATGCTAATTGGCCAACTTTTCCGCAATTATGGATCAATGGAAACCTTGTAGGGGGTTGCAATATTATTTTAGAATTGTTTGAAACTGGTAAATTACAAAATTTAGTCGCAAAGGCTTTTGATAACATTGCAGTGCCTAATAATATATCTAAAGTTTAGTTTTTTTGAAATTTTTAACAATGTTTATATGAGAAATAATTAAATAATAATTTAGTACTTTTAAAGAAAATATATGTTATTGTTCATTATTGGGTGGCCATCCACCCAATTTTTTCCAACGATTAACTATTTCACAAAAAAGATTAGCCGTTTTTTTTGCATCGTATATAGCCGAATGTGCTTGATTATTGTCAAATTTTAATCCAATAGCTTTACATGCTTTGGCTAAGACCGTTTGTCCTACAGCTAAACCACTTAATGTAGCTGTATCGAAAACGGAAAATAAATGGAACGGATTATTTTGTATGTTATTTCTTTCAATAGCAGCCATGAGAAAGCTATAATCAAATATCGCATTGTGAGCGACAATAATTCCTTTTTTGCATTTATTTTTTTTAATTCCTGCATTAATTAATTGAAACATAGAATTTAATGCTTTACACTCATTAATAGCATTTCGTAATGGATTGAATGGATCAATTTTATTGAATGCAATGGCATTAGGATCAATTATTGATCCTATAAAAGGCTTGATATGATAATGTAAAAAGTTCTCTTGTTTTATAAACCCTGATGAATTCATTTTTAATGTAATAGCGGCAATTTCTAATAACGCATTAGTTTTTGAGTTAAACCCAGAAGTTTCAATATCTATTATTACAGGATAAAAAGTTCGAAAACGTTTATTTAAAAAACATTGTTGTTTAATTTTGTACATTAGCTGTCCAGTTTATATTAAAATGTATTTAATTCTTTTCTTGTTTACTGTACAATATCAATTTAAGAGCGTTTTTGTGAAAATTATTAGATAATATAATTTATAATTTTAATGCTATATGATTGATATAGAATTATATTTTTTCGCAATAACGTCATAAGTTTTTAAGATGTAACTGTAGTCAAATAATATATATTAAGGTTTGTAGGATTATAAAAATGAAATATACTTTACCTGCTTTGTCTTATGCTTATAATAGTTTGGAACCGTATTTAGATGAAAAAACGATGAGAATTCATCATATTAAACATCATCAAGCATATGTTAATAATACAAATGATATACTATATAATAGTAATTTCATAAATTTATCTATTGATATTTTAATTTCTCAATTAGATATTATAGACGTTAGTAATAAAATAAAGTTACAAAATAATGCAGGCGGACATGCAAATCATAGCTTATTTTGGACTATTTTAAAACTTGGAACAGTTTTAGAAGGTGATTTAAAGATTGCTATTAAAGATAATTTTGGTTCTATAACTAATTTTAAAGAAGAATTTGAAAGAATAGCTATAAATCATTTTGGTTCTGGTTGGGTTTGGTTAGTAAAAAACAATGAGAAATTATCTATTGTTACTACTGTTAATCAAAATAATCCATTAATGGGACAAAATATATCGGGAGTATCAGGATTTCCTATTTTATGTTTAGATATTTGGGAACATGCTTATTATCTAAAATATCAAAATAGACGTATGGATTATATACGCGCTTTTTGGAACGTAATAAATTGGGATGAAGCGAGTAAGAGATTTAATAGATAATTAGCGCTTAATTTTTTAAAAAAAATTTTCATATAACCGTGATATAAACGTTTTCACATATTAATATTTGTGAGTATAAATTTTCCAATATAATCAAAATTATTTTATTAAATCGTTTTCTAATTGTAGTATCATGAGATAAATTTGACAAATATTAAATTGATAGTTGGATTAGCCAATCCAATCGTCGCATATGATAAAACTAGACATAATGTGGGTTCTTGGTTTATTCAGACTCTAGCTCGTTATCACAATCAAACTTTAAAAGAAAATAAGAAGTTTTTGGGATATACTGGGTCTTTTTTTTATGTCAATTTTAAAGTGCGTTTATTTATACCAAACGTGTTTATGAATTTAAGTGGAAAATCTATTTTTATTATTTCTAAGTTCTATCGAATCGCATTAGATGAAATTTTGATTATTCATGATGAATTAGATTTAAATCCTGGATGTATTAAATTAAAGTTGGGTTGCGGGCATAATGGGCATAATGGAATAAGAAATATTATTAGCGTATGGGCAAAAAAAAATAATTTTTTAAGAATGCAAATTGGAATTGGTCGTCCTGAAAGATCCAGATCAGTAGCTGATTTTGTGCTGTCTCGGCCAACATTAGAAGAAAAATGTTTAATTGAAAAGTCTATATTTAATGCAATATATGTTACTAATTTGTTAATACAAGAGAAAAATGTAAAAATAGTACAAGAGATATTAAAACATAAATGTTAAACAAATTATTTTAAATATTTAAAGCATAAATCTTAAAATTTAATATTTTATTTTTAACATAGATAAGGTAAGTATCATTATGAGTTTTAAATGTGGACTAGTAGGATTACCTAATGTTGGCAAATCAACTATATTTAATAATTTAACAAATTCAACAGTATCAGCAGATAATTTTCCATTTTGTACTATTAAGCCTAATATTGGAAGGATTACAGTTTCTGACAGTCGTTTAAATGTTATTTCTAAGTTAGTCAATTCTAACCGTATTATTCCAACTTACATAGAATTAGTAGATATAGCTGGATTAGTAAAGGGCGCTTATAAAGGGGAAGGATTGGGTAATAAATTCTTGAATTGCATCAGACAAACAGATTTAGTTATTCATGTAGTACGTGGATTTAAAAATAATGAAATTGTCCACATACATGGTCAAGTAAACCCTATTGAAGATATTGAGATAATTAATTTAGAATTAATATTATCTGATCTTGAAATTTGTAAAAATAGAATAAAAAAACTTCAAAAAAGTCATTTATTAAATAAAAATACGTTAGATATGGAAATTGAAATATTATATCGTTGTTTGGACTTTTTAAAAAAAAATAAATTCTTAAAATTATTGAATTTAACTCAAGAAGAAATAAACGTAATTAGTTATTTAAAATTTATTACGTTAAAACCAATGATGTATATTGTTAATATGAGTAAAAATGCTAATAATAATGCATGTCTTAAAAAAGTTTATGAATTATCCAAACAAGACAATTCTAACGTATTGTTGGTTTATATGGATGTGATAAATAATAATTATATTCGAAATAGCGAAAAAAAAATTTTAAATAGTTGCGAGTTAAATTTAGATGAATCAGGATTAAGTGCTATTCCTAATTCTGGATATGCATTGTTAAACTTAAAAACTTTTTTTACTGTTGGAAAAAAAGAAGTGCGTGCATGGACTACTACAAGTGATATTGAAATTTATAAATCAGTAAAATGTATTCATACGGATTTAAGTAAAGGTTTTATTCGAGCTCAAGTTATTGCATATTCTGATTTTATTAAATATGAAGGAGAAAAAAATGTTAAAAAATTTGGAAAAATGAGAATGGAAGGAAAAAATTATTATATAAATGATGGAGATATCATTAATGTTCTATACAAAGTATAAAAATACATTATTATTTCCAGCAACAAGTATTTTAAAAATAGTTTTAAAAAAAATTAATAGAGTTTTATGCTCATTATTTTTTTTGTATATAGAGAAAAATTGTATCTCTATATACAAATAATATTTTATTGTTGTAATAAAAAGTTTTTTAATATAGGAAAGTTAGGATGAATATTATGTGATAATAAAGGTAATTTAATTCTATTTTCTAACTCTATAGGTAAAGATAAAGTTATATTTAATATTTGTTCTACAGTATTTTTAAACTTAGATGGATGAGCAGTACCTAAAAATAAACCAAATTCGTTTTCTTTTATTTTATTTTTTAATAAGTGATATGCTATTGCTGCGTGTGGTTCTGAAATGTAACCTTTCTCTTTAAGTTCTCTCAAACTTTTTTTTGTTAATAGGTCAGATACACTACCAAATCCAAGTTTTTTTAAGGACCATGATTTTCTTTTATATAGTTCTTCTACTCTTGGCCAATTGTTTGGTTGGCTTATATCCATAGCGTTAGATATAGTTGATATAGTATTTTTAGGTGACCATCTACCTGTATTAAGAAATCTTGGTACTGTATCATTAGAATTTGTAGCAGCTATAAAATATTTTATAGAAAGTCCTAAAGATTTGGCTAATAATCCAGCAGTGATATTACCGAAATTTCCGCATGGTACAGATATAACTAGATTTTTCTTTTGTTCATCAGTTATTAAAGAAAATGCTTCAAAATAATAACATATTTGTGCGAATAATCTACTGATATTAATTGAATTTGCAGAATTAAGCCCTATTAATTTTTTTAGTTCATAGTCTTGAAAAGCTTGTTTAACTAAGTTTTGGCATTCGTCGAAACTACCATTAACTGAAATAGCTGTTATATTTTCTCCTAACGTGCAAAATAGTTTTTCTTGTAATTCACTGATCTTTCCTTTAGGATAAAGAATTATAACTCTAACATTTTTCATTTTATAAAATGCGTGAGCAACTGCTGCTCCTGTATCTCCAGATGTAGCAGTTAAAATAGTTATAATGTCGTTTTTATTGTGGTTTAGAAAAGAAATAACTTGAGCCATAAATCTTGCTCCAAAATCTTTAAAAGCAAGTGTAGGTCCATGAAATAGTTCAAAGCAAGCTATGTTTTCTGTAATTGGTACCATAATTGGAGTGATGCAGGAAAACGCTGCGTTAATTTGTTCTGATAACTCTGATTTATCAATTTCATTTCCTATGATAATAGAAAGTATTTCACTGCTTCGTTGAAGAAAATTCATTTCTAGTAATTCTGAAAGTTTATTTTTGGAGATTATCGGTAGTTCTTTTGGAAAAAATAACCCTTGATTTTTTCCTAATCCAAGTTTTACAGCCTCTGAAAAGTTAACTTCTTCTCTTATGTGTTTGATATTATAAAGTTTCATGCATTATCCTATTTGTCGAGTACCTATGGCATCTAATTTACAAATATGAACAAATCCTTGATCAGTTTGGAGATAGTTTTTATGAAGCCACGTTTGTATGTTTTTTGCGGTTTTTATATCATTAGCAATAGCGAAAATTGTTGGGCCTGATCCTGATATTCCAAATCCTATAGATCCTATCTTTTTGATTTCTTGTCGCGTTTTTAAAAAGTTGGGTAATAATTTAATTCGATATGGTTCAGCAATAACATCATTCATGAGCTGAGCAGCTAATTTAGGTTGTTTTGTATATAAAGAATGGATAAATCCAGCTAAATAACGGCTATGTTTGATACAGATATCTTTACTGTATTTTAGAGGTAAAATAGTCCTTGCATCTGCTGTTGTTATTTTTACTCCAGGCCAAGCAATAATCCATAACCAATTTTTAAATATTGGTAATTGTTGGCATATAACGTTGTTTTTATTAATTATTAATTGAAGCCCCCCTAGAAAACAAGGTGCAACATTGTCATAGTGTACGCTACCAGATATTTTCCCTTCTATTTTTCCCATAAGAAGTAAAAGATCAGCTGTTTTAATAGGATTATTAAAATATGTATTCATGGCAATAATAGAAGCAACAACAGAACAGGCACTAGATCCTAGTCCTGATCCAATTGGCATATTTTTTTCCAAGGTTATAGTAATTGGAACGTTTTTTTTTAAAAGTGAACAAAAATAAGTCCAACATTTCCAAACTATATTTTTGTTAATGTTTGTTGGTAGTTGATTTGAAAATATTCCTTTATTTATTAAATTAAATGTTTTTGAAGGGGTTATAGTGACAATATCTCCTAAAAACGATCCATCTATTGGTGCAATGGCAGCACCTAATACGTCAAATCCAACTCCTACATTTCCAATTGACGCAGGAGAATAAATTTTTATCATTATTTATACCCTTTGTTTTATAACAATATTCGTAGTATGTCAGAAAAAACTCCAGCAGCAGTAACGTTGTTTCCTGCTCCATATCCTCTTAATACTAATGGAATTGGTTGATAGTATTTACTATAAAAAGCCAATGCGTTTTCTCCATTTTTAATTTCATATAATGGGTCTGTTTTATCAATTTCATCTAATTTTACTTGACAATGCCCTCCTTTTTCAATAATTCCAATAAATCTTAGAGTTTTTCCTGATTTTTTTGTTTTTTCCATTTTTTTGAAAAACATTTGATCTAATTTTTTTAGTTGTATCATAAAATCATTAGTATTAGAAATGAAGTTGAATTCTTTAGGTAATATAGGATCAATTTTAATATCACTTAATTCTAATTTTAGCCCAGTTTCTCGAGCTAATATAAGTAATTTTCGTGCTACGTCTATTCCAGAAAGATCATCTTTTGGATTAGGTTCGGTAAAGCCTAGTTTTTGTGCTTGTCTTGTTGCTTCAGAAAGTGATATGTTATCTTCTAATTTTCCAAAAATAAAAGATAATGACCCTGATAAGATTCCTCTAAAATGTATTAATTTGTCTCCAGAATGTAATAAATTCTTTAAATTTTCTATTATAGGTAAACCAGCTCCGACATTAGTTTCATATAAAAATTTTTTATTAGCGTATAATGCTGCTAGTCTGACTTCTTGATAATATTTTAAACTAGATGTATTAGCTTTCTTGTTAGATGTTACTATATTAAATCCATTATTAAGCAATATAGGGTATTGATGGGCTATCTTTTGGTCAGAAGTACAATCTACTAAAATTGGATTAACCAAAGTATTATTTTTAGATATTTGTATTAAATCATTTATTTCAAATGATTGAGTTGACATAGAAAGAGATTGATTCCAACTATTTAAATTAATTCCGTTCATATTTACTAAGAATCTTTTTGAATTCGCGATTCCATATACTCTTAAATCGATATTTTTTGATTTTAGTGAACATTGTTGCTTATTTAATTGTTGTAATAAAGTAGCTCCTACACCGCCAACACCAATTAAAAATAACTCGATAATACGATGTTTTTTAAATAATATGTGATGGATTATTTTAATTCCAGATATGGAAAAATTGTTTTCTATTACTATTGAAATAGAATATTTGGATGATCCTTTCACGATAGCCAATATTTTTGCATTAGTTTTAGATAGTGCTAAAAACGTTTTATACAAGACATTTTTTTGTATCTCTATTCCTGATCCTACAATCGATAGAATAGTTAATCGTTCTACAATTTGTATTGGCATTAATAGTCTATTTTTTAATTCTAACTGAAATTCATTTTCTAATATATTTCGCGCTGTGTTAGCATGGTGTTGAGATATGCAAAAACTAATGTTTGCTTCTGAAGAGGATTGCATAATAAGTATTATTTCAATTTTACTTAAAGACATAGCAGAGAATATTCGAGATATTATTGATGTCATGCTGTGTATTCCAGATCCTGATACATTGAACATAGCAATGTCATTTAAATGCGCAATGCCTTTGATAGGCATTTTGGCGTCGTCTGGGTTTTTGCATATTATTGTTCCGACAGAATTTGGATTTTCGGTATTTTTAATTAAACATGGAATCTGAAATTTTGAAATAGGAGCAATAGTTTTAGGATGTAGCACTTTTGCTCCGAAATAAGATAATTCCATAGCTTCTTGATATGAAAGGGATTTTAATAATTTAGCGCTTTTTACTGTTTTAGGATCGCATGTGTATATTCCATCTACATCTGTCCAGATTTCGCATACATGTCCTTTCAAACATACAGACAAAATAGCTGCAGAATAATCAGAACCATTTCGTCCTAAAACAACTAATTGGTTATTTTTATTTCCAGCAATAAAGCCAGCCATCAATATAATATGATTTTTAGGTATGTTAATTGCATTGATTCTTTGTGTAGAAGTGTTAATATCGATAGTAGAATTTAGATATTCTCCTATTGCTAAAAGATTTTTTACTGGATCAATAATAGTAATTTCGTAAAGTTCAGATTTTAAGATACCATCCATGATGACTATAGATAGTAATTCTCCGAAGCAAATTATTTTGGCCCGAATATTGTCAGGGCATTGGTTTAATAAACTTATTCCATGAAAAATATGTTTAAGTTTTAAAAATTTGTGTTCAATGATATCTGCGATTTTTTTGTATGGAAAATTACTATTTGTTGCATATATATCAGTAGTTATCTTAGAAAAAATATTTTTTATTATACATATATCTAATTGCGTATTTTTTTTACTAATAGCTCTTTCTATGGAATTAATTAAAAGATTAGTTACTTTCTCAGGTGCAGAGAGTACAATAGCTACTTGTTCTTTTTCAAAACTTGCTTTAATAATTTTCGATACAGATAAAAATTTTTTTGCATTGGCTAATGAAGTTCCACCAAATTTAAGTATTTTCATATTTATAGTATTCCTGAAGAAATATATAAGAAAAGCCCACACTTTACAAAAGAGTAAGCTCTTTTTATGTATATAGCTTAGTTTGAACTAATTTTAAATGTATTTTGGAATTAATATATGTATATTTTGAATAAAAATTGTATATTTTTATTCTTAAGTATATCAATTATATTTAATGATAATTTTTAATTTAAAAATGTATTGAACTATTATGATAGTGTATGATAAATTTATTATTTTAATATATTATCATATCTATAGTAAAAATATTTTTTATTTCATGAAATATACAAGACATTTAATTAAATGTTTTTTCATATAATAAAAATTTTACTTTTTAAAATATTTTATATTATATATCTTCAAAATAGAGTTTACATTTTAATTATTACTAGTGATATTTTAGAGTGTTAACATTATTGTTATAATAAAAAATAACATAAAAAAATAATAGTATTTAAGTCATTTGTTCAATTAAAATTAAATATAAAAAATTGGTAAATTAGACAAAAAATTAGTTAAAAAGTATTACAATAGCAGTAGTAAAACAGTTTTAATAGCATTGTTGTAGTTCGTTAATTTTTGTGACTAATTTATATTGAGTTATTAATATTTAATATAAAATTTATTTTTTTTCTAGTTGTAGAAATGATATTTTTTTGAATAAAAAATAAAAATCTTATAAAATTTAGAATAACATTTATTTTAAGAATATCATAATGATGATGATATTATTAATTTGCAATTTAATATAAATAAAATATTAAAATTATACATGCTAAAGTGTGTGTTATTTTTTTTATTATGAAACAAGTATGAGTATTACAGAGCCAAAACTCGCGTAGATGTTTATTAGTTGCTTTATTTAAAATAATTTTATAATAAATTATAAAATCCATTACACTAAATTATATTGTTGTTTTTATATCAGAAGTATAATAAAATTAAAATAGCTTGGTATCGTATAATATAACTTGGGTATCGTTGATAAGGATAAAGTGTGTACTTCTTGTTTAATGTTCTAATATAGTGTTAAAGTGAAACGGGTTATACCCCCGCTCACTTATAATATATTATATAAATTTTATCCTAATATTTGTTTTTTTCTAATTTCTGCTAATGTTTTGCAGTCTATACATAAATCAGCAGTAGGTCTTGCTTCTAATCTACGTATTCCAATTTCTACTCCACATGATTCACAATATCCAAAATCGTTTTCTTCTACTTTTTTTAAAGTTTTTTCTATTTTTTTTATTAATTTTCTTTCTCTATCTCGATGGCGCAATTCGAAGCTAAATTCTTCTTCTTGCACAGCACGATCAATTGGATCTGGAAAATTTGTAGTTTTTTCTTGTGTGTACAATTTTTTTTTAGGTATGTCGTTTTTTAACTGAGTAATCCAAGCAAGAAGAATTTTTTTAAAGTGATTGATTTGTTTGGTATTCATATATTTTTCGTTTTTTTTATTTTCATAAGGTTGCACTCCTGCCATAAATAGTATACTCAAGGAAGATACTTTTTTATCTTTTTCTTTTTGCATGATATATTCCTATGAACTAATTATATTTAAAATAAAATTATAACTGTATAATTTAAAACAAATATTTTGAATTAAATGTGTGCATTTAGTTTTTTATTTTTTGATGTTATATAGTTATTACACCATAAATAATATAATACTGATCTCGTGTTTAAAAGTGTTTGTTTTACAGTACGTCGATAATATCAAAATATAAATTTATTGTAAATTTTATACTTTTTAAAAAATAAATTTATTTCGTATTTAAAGTAATCATTTTTTAAATTAAAATAATTATAGAAATTGGTGAAATATTAATTTCAGATAAAAGTGGTATTATGCATTTTTATTCTAATTTAGGTGATTACTTAATGAAAAAAATAAATAATTGTATAAAAATTGCATTAGGTATTGAATATCAAGGAAGTAATTATCATGGATGGCAATATCAAAAATCGGTATCAAATATTCAAGAAAAGTTAGAAATAGCATTATCAATTGTAGCTAATCATTCAGTAGATATTTATTGTGCGGGACGAACTGATTCTGGTGTACATAGCACTGAGCAAGTAATTCATTTTTATACTTCTTCTATTAGAAAATATAGTTCTTGGGTAATCGGAGTAAATCGATATTTACCTAAAGATATTTCTGTATTATGGAAAAAAAAAGTTCCGGAATTTTTTCATGCGCGTTATAGCGCTTTATCTCGTAGATATCGTTATATAATTTATAATTATCAGTGTCGTTCGTCTATCTTTTCAAAAGGATTATATAGTTTTTATAAAGAATTAAATGTACTAAAAATGAATCGTGCTGCTAAGTGTTTAATTGGTGAACATGATTTTACTTCGTTTAGAGCAGTAGATTGTCAGTCATGTACACCTATTCGTAGAATTATTTCCTTAAAGGTGTTTAGCATAAATCGATTAGTAGTTATTGATATTACAGCAAATTCGTTTTTATATCGTATGGTTCGCAATATCGTAGGATGTCTAATCGATATCGGTATATCCAAGTATAGTGAATATTGGATGGAAGAATTACTATTGTCTAGAGACAGAAAATTAGCGTCTCCCACAGCTAAACCAGAAGGTTTATATTTAGTTAAAGTACGGTATCCTAGTATTTTTAATTTGCCGAATACTTCTATCGGTCCTTTTTTTATATGTAAACCGATGTCATATTAATGTTGACAAAGACATTGTTTATTAACTTGTTAAAGTAATAAAAAACTTATGTGTTATTTTGTATGAATTTATGATATTAATTTTTTTATGTTTATATGAATAAATACATTATTTTTGTTTTTATGATAATTTTAATCTGGCATATGATAGTTCTTTATTAGTGTCAATCTATGTTTTGAAATCGGTATTATGTTGACAGTATATTGAAAGTTTTATATGTGATGTAAAGGTTATTAGTAATGTATAAAATTAATATAAGATTAAATGCGATTTTTTTAATAAAGATGTTTTTATTATTGTTTTTTTCAATAATACTATATGGCTTTTTTTTATATACTAAAATAAGTTTTTTTATTAATGAAAAAATATGGAAATTACCTGTATCAATATACAGTAGAGTTATTACTTTAGAACCTGGAAATCACTATACTAAACAAGAGATGATATCTATATTAAAAGGAATTCGATATAACTATGTATCTGTTTTAAAAACATCTGGAGAGTTTATTGTAGATGAGAGTAGTATAACGTTAATCAGACGACCTTTTTGCTTTCCTGATGGAAGAGAAGATAAAGTTTATGCTAAATTGTATTTTTCGCGTAATATGTTAACAAGAATTAAAAATTTATCTAATAATCATAATTTTGGTGTATTGCGTTTAGATCCTCAACTCATTACTATGTTAAATTCTCCAAATGGGGAACAACGATTATTTTTATCTAGACGACATTATCCTCAGATGTTAATTGACGCATTGCTAACTGTAGAGGACCGATATTTTTATAATCATGATGGTATAAATATTTATTCTATTGTTCGTGCTTTTTTAGCTAATGTCCATGCTGGTTGTACTGTTCAAGGTGGAAGTACTCTAACACAACAGTTGGTAAAAAATTTATTTTTAACTAATACTCGATCATTCTGGAGAAAAATTAATGAAATATATATGGCATTAATTATGGATTGGAAATATAGTAAAGATCAAATTTTAGAGTTGTATTTGAATGAAGTTTATTTAGGACAAGATGGTAAAAACGAAATTAGAGGGTTCCCGTTAGCAAGTTTATACTATTTTGGTCGTCCTATAAATGAATTAAGTTTGGATCAATATGCATTATTAGTTGGTATGATGAAAGGAGCTTCTTTGTATAATCCTTGGAATAATCCTATTTTATCATTAAATCGGCGTAATGTAGTTCTACACATGTTATTTAAACAAAATATTATTAACAAAAACTTGTATAGTTTTCTTGTAAAAAAATCTTTAAATATTGAATCTCGAGGTAGCATTTTTTCATCTAGATCTGCATTTATACAAATTGTTCAAAAAGAATTTAAAGAAAAATTAGGTAAGGATATTAACAATTTATCAGGAATAAAAATCTTTACTACATTAGATCTCATGTCTCAAATTTCTGCAGAATATGCTGCAAGAAGTATTATACCTATATTAAAGAAAAAAAAACATCTTAAAGATTTAGAAACAGCGATCATTGTTATTGATAGAGTTAATGGAGAAATTCAAAGTGTGTTAGGTAGTTCTAATCCAGATGCATTGGGATATAATCGAGCAATTCAAGCACGACGTTCAATCGGATCATTGTCTAAACCTATAACATATTTAACTGCTTTAGCTCAGCCAGAAAATTTTAATTTAAGTACTTGGATTGCAGATACACCTATTACTATAAAATTACGTAATGGAAAAATATGGAAACCGAAAAATAGTAATTTTAAATTTATGAATAAAGTCATGTTAATTGATGCCTTGAGTCATTCAATTAACGTTCCTACAGTTAATCTTAGCATGAAATTGGGATTAAAAAAATTAGTTGAAACTTGGATAAAATTAGGTTTACATCATGATCAATTACTTGTTAGTCCTGCTATATCTTTGGGATCAATTAATTTAACTCCTATGGAAGTAGCCAAAATTTTTCAAGTTATAGCTAGTGGTGGAAATAAATCGAATTTATTTTCTATTCAATCAGTAATGTCCAAAGATGATATTACATTATACAGTAGTTTGCCTCAATCTGAAAGGATAATTTCTAAGCAAGCTGCATATTTGACACTATATGCTATGCAATCGGTAGTTAAGTATGGTACTGCAAAGCAATTAGGGATGCTATTTAAAGATACTTTTTTAGCAGGTAAAACGGGAACGACAAACAATTTAGTAGATAGTTGGTTTGTTGGTATTGATGGAAAACAAGTGGTAATAATTTGGATTGGAAGAGACAATAATGAATCTTCTAAATTTTATGGATCTTCTGGCGCAATGCAAATTTATCGTCGTTATTTACAATTTCATCAACCTCAACCTCTTGTTTTGATACCTCCTATAGATGTAAATTTATTCAGTATTAATTTTAAAGGCAACATAGTATGTAATATTCAATCTAATAATGTTTATCGTTATTTACCGATATGGAATAAAAACGGAATAGTTTTTTGTAATTAGGTTTATTAAAATTGTTTGCAGTAACAGTAGATGTGTAATTATAAAATATTAAATGAAATATTTGATTGTAAAATCACAATAATAATTTATTCATTTTTTTATTTGATACAACTTGGTATATTGAAATAATTTTTATAATTCGATAGCAAATAAAAATAGTTTTATTTTATTTTATACAATATTTTATGTGGTTTTAATACATTTCATATAAAATATAATGTTTTAATATTCTATTCAAACGTGAGCATAAATTAATATGATAATTAAATTTTTTAGTAAATTATTTAGTAATCGTAATGATCGGATATTAGAACAAATTCAAAAGACAATAGAACGTATTAATAGTTTAGAAAGTAAATTTTCTAAATTATCAGATACAGAATTACGCAATAAAACTGATTTTTTTCGATACTGCTTGAAAAGCGGTTATACATTAAATAGTTTATTATCTGAATCGTTTTCTGTAGTTAGAGAAGCTAGTAAACGAGTATTTGGAATGCGTCATTTTGATGTACAACTATTGGGTGGAATTATATTGCATCATAGATGTGTTGCAGAAATGAGAACGGGAGAAGGCAAGACTTTAACAGCTACGTTGCCAGCGTATTTGAATGCTTTAGAAGGAAAAGGTGTTCATATTGTTACTATGAATGATTATCTTGCTAAGAGAGATGCTGATAATAATAAGATTTTGTTTAATTTTCTTGGTTTGACAGTTGGTGTCAATATTTCAGGTATGTCTCCTGAATTAAAACGAAAAGCTTATTCTTCTGATATAACATATGGTACTAATAATGAATATAGTTTTGATTATTTAAGAGATAATATGGTTTTTGATAAAAAAGATAGAGTACAAAGAAGTTTAAATTTTGCATTGATAGATGAAGTTGATTCTATATTAATAGATGAAGCACGCACACCGCTAATAATTTCTAAAGATTTGGAAGACAGTTCAGGACTCTATTTTAGAATTAATAAGATTATACCTAAGCTAATATCTCAAAAAAAAGAAGATTCAGATATATCTTTTGGAATAGGACATTTTTTAATTGATGAAAAACAGCGTCAAGTTAGTTTGACTGAAAAAGGTTTAGTAGAAATTGAACAGTGGTTATTAAAAGAAAACTTGATAAAAAGTGCAGAATCATTATATTCTTCTAAAAATATTGTTTTAATGCATCATGTTATAGCAGCTTTGCGTGCTCATAACTTGTTTTTTAAAAATGTAGACTATATTGTTCAGAATAAAAATGTAGTTATTGTAGACGAACATACTGGTCGGACTATGGAAGGAAAAAGATGGTCAGATGGCTTACACCAAGCAATAGAAGCAAAAGAAAAAGTAGAAATAAAAAGTGAAAGTGAAACATTAGCATCAATTACTTTTCAAAATTATTTTCGATTATATAATAAGTTGTCAGGAATGACTGGTACTGCTATTACAGAAGCATCGGAGTTACGTTCTATTTATAATTTAGATACGGTTGTTATACCAACAAATCGTCCTATGATACGTAATGATATGCCTGATTTAATTTATATGACTGAATTAGAAAAAATAGATGCAATTATAAAAGATATTCAGACATGTATTAAACGAAATCAACCTGTATTAGTAGGAACAGTATCTATTGAAAAATCTGAGTTAATTTCTAAACGTTTAGTACAATTAGGTATTAAACACAATGTTTTAAATGCAAATTTTCATTCTCAAGAAGCAGATATTATTGCTCAAGCAGGAAAGTTAAAAGCAGTTACTATTGCTACTAATATGGCAGGACGAGGTACGGATATAGTATTAGGTGGTAGTTTAGTGTTGAACTTCATTAAGAGAAAGACGTTTAATGAGAAAAAAATACAAGATATTAAAGATAAATGGAAAAAAGAACATGATCTCGTTTTAAAATCTGGTGGATTGCATATAATAGGAACAGAAAGACATGAGTCTAGAAGAATTGACAATCAATTAAGAGGTCGATCTGGTCGTCAAGGTGATGTTGGTTCTTCTCGATTTTATTTGTCTATGGAAGATTCTTTAATGCGAATTTTTTCTTCAGATCGTATTATTAGTATCATGAAAGCATTAGGGGTAAAACATGGTGAAGCTATTACTCATTCTTTTATTACAAAAGCAATTGCTAATGCTCAAAAAAAAGTTGAAAACCAAAATTTTGATATTCGTAAACAACTGCTAGAATATGATGACATTGCAAATGAACAACGTTGTATTATTTATTATCAAAGAAATCGTATAATTGATTCTGGAAATATTAACGATGTTATTAAAAGAATTTCCTATGACATATTTATTGATGTTATCAATAAATATATAAAAAAAGATTCTTTGAAAGAAACATGGAAAACATCTAAATTAGAATTATGCTTATATAATGATTTTAATTTAGTTTGTCCAATTGTACAATGGTTGCACGATGATAATACGTTGTATGAAGAAGAATTAACTAAGAGAATTTTAAAATTTGCTAATATTAGTTATAAAAGAAAACGGGATTTAGTTGGAATAAAAAATATGAACCAACTTGAAAAATCAATAATGATTGAAACATTAGACATGTTTTGGAAAGAGCATTTATCAGCTATGGAATGTTTACGTCAGGGTATTCATTTGCGAAGTTATGCGCAAAAAGATCCTAAACAAGAATATAAAAGAGAGTCATTTATCATGTTTTCTTCTATGTTAAAATTATTAAAAAAAGAAGTAGTGTCTATCTTATTTAAAATTAATTTTTTTAATACAAATCATCATGCATGATAGAATTAATCAACATAAGTTATAATATTGCGGATCAAGATTTGTTATAATGAAATGTTAAATTTTAAAGTGATGTTATTTAAAATTTTTGATTATTTTTTCTATTTTTTCGTTACGTTTTTAAATTATTTTTTGTTTATAAAAGTAAATATATATGTATATTTATAAAAATAAATTAGTCTAAAAATAGTTTGTTTTTCTTATTATAGTCGTAAAATTAGTATTTAATGTTTTATGCAAAAAGCTATTTTTGTAAAGAATATTTTTATGTAATAATATTTTTCTTTAAATTATCATAAACGTATTTCGGTTGTATAAAATACTTAATTCAGAAAATTATATTGTTTAGCTAGTTCAGAATAATATTTATTTAATTTTTTTACATATGTTTTTAAAGATTGTATTGTATTAATGTTGTGTATAATGTCATCTGCAATTAATAGACGTTCTTGACGAGTAGACTGAGAAGAAATAATAAGATTGGCTTGAATTTTATTAACATTGTCTCGTTTTATGGTTCTCTCTAGTTGTTGTTGTATAGGTACGTCAACTAATAATATTCTATTGGTATATTTACATAGTTTCATCTCTATTAACAAAGGAACTACCCACAAACACCATGGAGATGTAACCCTTTTTATCTCTTTTTGCATAGTATTAATAATTATGGGATGTAATAATTTTTCTAGCCATATTTTTTTTGTTTTACAAGAAAATATATCATTTCTCAAAAGTTTTCGGTTTATTGATCCATCTGTTTTTAAAAATCGAACTCCAAAATTTTTTATAATTGCATTTATTACAATTTTGTTATTTTTTAAGATATTTCTTGTAATTATATCAGCATCGATAATGCGTATACCAATATCCTTGAATAAATTTGATATGGTAGTTTTTCCGCTACCAATCCCTCCAATAAGAGCTACAATATAAGTCATAAAATTTAATTTTAAAATTTTTTATTTTAAAATTTTTATAAATGAATTTTGTTATGCGATAATGATATTAATTATAAACTAGTTTTCTTGTTAAAAGTAGAGAAAATATTGTTTTGTTTAAAATTAGAGATTATTAATTTATGCGTATCGAAGAAGATATTAAGCTAGGGTTTAAGGATGTTCTTATTCGTCCAAAACGTTCTATATTACAAAGTCGATCACAAGTGGATCTCACTCGTAGCTTTATTTTTAAAAATTCTGGAAAATTATGGACGGGTGTTCCTTTAATTGCTGCTAATATGGATACTATAGGTACTTTTAGTATGGTTCGAGTACTATCACTATTTCATATATTAACTGCAGTGCATAAATATTATTCATATGCGCATTGGAAGCGTTTTGTACGTAGTATTTCTGATTCGGTATTAAATTACGTTATTGTATCTACTGGTACATCAGAAAAAGATTTTATAAAATTGAAGCAAATTTTTTCTTTGTCTCCTCAATTACAGTATATTTGTATAGATGCTGCTAATGGTTACACTGAACATTTTGTTGATTTTTTAAAAAAAGTACGAGACTGTTTTTCAGAAAAAATTATTTGCGCAGGAAATGTAGTTACTGGAGAGATGGTAGAAGAATTAATTTTGTCTGGTGCTGATATAGTCAAAGTAGGTATAGGCCCTGGATCTGTTTGTACTACACGAATTAAAACAGCTATAGGATATCCGCAATTGTCTGCTGTTATTGAGTGCTCAGATGCTGCTCATGGTTTGGGTGGGCAAATCATCAGTGATGGTGGCTGTATTGTATCAGGAGATATAGCAAAAGCTTTTGGAGGTGGAGCAGATTTTGTTATGTTGGGTGGAATGTTAGCAGGACATAATGAATGCGAAGGATCTGTTTTTGAAGAAAATAAAAAAAAATATATGATTTTTTATGGTATGAGTTCTAAATCGGCAATGGATCGTTATATAGGAGGTGTAGCCGGATATAAAGCTGTGGAGGGAAAAACAGTAAAATTATTGTTTCGTGGTTCAGTAGAAAAAACTATACGTGATATTTTGGGAGGTTTGCGTTCTACATGTACTTATGTAGGAGCTGCGAGTTTAAAAGAACTAACAAAACGTACTACGTTTATAAAAGTTTCTGAACAAGAAAATAAAATATTTAATAATCAAGAAATATGAAATTGTTTTTTTTAAATAGACTATTTTGATATGTTTACTAAATTAGTATGAATACAAAAGTTATTTAAAAATTTTTATTATTTTAAATATTTCGTTTATAGTTTTTATTATCGTAATGCAAAAGTTAAATTAATAATATATGGTTTCAAGTAGAGTAACGCATGTACATTTAATTGTAAGAATATATTTTTTAATTTTTTTAATGTGTACTGATGTAATGAGTGAAATAATTTTTAATAAACATTTTTATTTATTGGATCATTAATTTTTAGATTTTATTTTTTTAAAGATTTAATTAGATATATTAATATATTCTTTTGATAACTACGAAAAAGTAAATTAATTAATAGTTTATATACATAATTTATAAGGGTGGGGAATATGACAGAATTTTTGTTTAATGATATCGATCCTATTGAAACAGACGATTGGGTGCAAGGAATTGAATCAGTAATTCGTGAAGAAGGAATTGAACGGGCAAATTTTATTGTTCAATCAGTTATCGAAAGGTTAGAACGAGAAAATTCAAAAGTTATACAACATAAGACTACGAGTGATTATATTAATACTATACCTGTTTCAAAAGAGCCTATATATCCAGGAGATTTATTTATAGAGCATAAAATATGTTCTGTAATAAGATGGAATGCGATCATGATTGTACTTCGTGCGTCAAAAAAAAATTTAGATTTAGGTGGTCATTTGTCTTCTTTTCAATCAGCAGCAATGATTTATGAAGTATGTTTTAATCATTTTTTCCGTGCTTACAATCAAAAAGATAGTGGAGATTTAGTTTATTTTCAAGGACATATTTCTCCAGGAATTTATTCTCGTGCGTTTGTTGAAGGGAGATTGAATCAAGAACAATTAGACAATTTTAGACAAGAAGTAAATGGAAATGGCCTTCCTTCTTATCCACATCCTAAGTGTATGCCTAATTTTTGGCAATTTCCTACAGTATCTATGGGATTGAGTCCATTATGTGCTATTTATCAAGCAAAATTTTTAAAATATTTGCAAAATAGAAATTTGAAAAATACATCTAATCAAAAAGTATATGCTTTTTTAGGGGATGGAGAAATGGACGAACCAGAATCTAAAGGAGCTATTTCCATTGCTTTTCGTGAAAAATTGGATAATTTAGTTTTTATTGTGAATTGTAATTTGCAGAGATTGGATGGCCCGGTAATGGGAAATGGAAAGATTATTAATGAATTAGAAAGTATTTTTAGAGGAGCAGGTTGGGTAGTTATTAAAGTGATCTGGGGTAGTGCATGGGATCGGTTGTTAGAAAAAGATACAACTGGAACATTAGTAAAATTAATGAATGAGACTTTAGATGGTGACTATCAAACATTTAAGTCTAAGAATGGAGCTTATGTAAGAAAGCATTTTTTTGGAAAATATAAAGAAACAATGCATTTAGTAAAGAATATGACTGACGAACAAATTTGGGATTTGAACAGAGGAGGGCACGATTTTAAAAAAGTTTATGCAGCGTTTAGAAAAGCTAATAATGTCGTTGATAGACCGGTGATAATATTGATACATACTATCAAGGGTTATGGATTAGGAGATATTGCAGAAGGAAAAAATATTGCTCATCAATTAAAACAAATTGATGAAAAAGTTATACGGAATATTCGTGATAAATTTTGCATTCCGATAAAAGATAAAGATCTTGGTTCTTTTCCTTATGTTTCTTTTAAAGTGGATAGTAAAGAATACAAATATCTTCATAAAAGGAGAAAGAAGTTAGGAGGATATCTTCCTTTTCGCATTTCTCGTTTTACTGAAAAACTTGAACTACCGAAATTAAGCGATTTCAATATGCTTTTGATTGAACAGAAAAAAGAGATTTCTACTACAATAGCTTTCGTACGTATGTTAAATATTATTTTAAGGATTATTCCTATAAAAAAAAGAATAGTTCCTATTATTGCTGATGAAGCTCGTACATTTGGAATGGAAGGATTATTTCGTCAAATAGGAATTTATAATATAAATGGTCAGAAATATATTCCTCAGGATAAAGAACAACTTGCATTTTATAAGGAAGATAGACAAGGTCAAATTTTACAAGAAGGAATTAGTGAACTAGGCGCTTTCGCTTCGTGGTTAGCAGCGGCTACTTCTTATAGTACCAATAATTTTCCTATGATTCCTTTTTATATTTATTATTCTATATTTGGATTTCAAAGAATAGGTGATATATGTTGGGCAGCAGGAGATCAACAAGCTAGAGGTTTTTTAATAGGTGGAACTTCAGGTAGAACAACATTGAATGGAGAAGGTTTACAGCATGGAGATGGTCATAGTCATATTCAATCATTAACTATACCAAATTGTATATCTTATAATCCTGCTTATTCGTATGAACTTGCAGTAATTATTCATGATGGATTAAATAGAATGTATGGTGATAAACAAGAAAATATTTATTATTATATTACTACACTTAATGAAAACTATATGATGCCTGCTATGCCAATAGGTTCCGAAGAAGGAATTCGAAAAGGAATTTATAAGTTAAAAAGTATAGGAAAAACCAAGCTAAAAGTCCAATTATTAGGATCAGGATCTATTTTACCATGTGTTTGTAAAGCTGCTTTAATGTTATTACAAAAATATAATGTGAGTTCAGATGTTTATAGTGTGACATCTTTTACTGAATTAGCTAGAAATGGACAAGATTGCGAACGATGGAATTTGTTACATCCAGACAATAAAGATAAAAAAGTTCCTTATATTACTAAAATAATGAATAGTTCACCAGCTATTGCTGTTACTGACTATATGAAACTCTTTGCTGAACAAGTAAGAGCTTATGTACCTGGCATAAGTTTTCGTGTGTTAGGAACGGATGGATTTGGACGTTCTGATAGTAGAACAAATTTGCGGAATTATTTTGAAATTAATGAATTTTATATAGTTATTGCTGCTTTAGTAGAATTATCTAAATGTAATGATTTTGATAAAGCGGTGATTACTAATGCTATCAATCAGTTTAAAATTAATGTAAGCAAAGTAAATCCAAGGTTAGCATAGGAGATAACATGGATATTGAAATTAAAATTCCTGATATTGGAGTGGATGTAGTCGAAGTCATTGAGATTTTAGTTAAAGTAGGAGATACAGTAAAAAAAGATGATTCTTTAATAACAGTGGAAGGGAAAAAAGTATCTATGGAAGTACCGTCTACTCATTTCGGCGTTGTAAAATCTATCTTAGTAAATATAGGGCATAAAGTAAAAACTGGTTCTTCGATTGCTTTTCTAACATTATTGGATAATTTTAATATATTAAATAACAAACAAAATATGTGTTTATATGATACAAAATTTAAAAATAAAACTAATTTTTCTAGTCGTGAAATATTTAAAACGTATCGAAATAAAACAGAAACATTAGTTCATGCTACTCCTATTGTTAGGAGACTAGCTAGAGAATTAAATGTTAATTTAGATAATGTAATAGGAAGTGGAAGAAAAGGTCGCATTATTAGAGAAGATATCATGTCATATATTAATCAAGTAGAAATGATACATAAAGATGACTCTTATATAAAATGTGATACAAAAAATGATATGAAAGATTTTGTTAAATATGATTCTCATAAGTCTAGTGATGTTGCAGAGTTATATTTAACTAATATACAAGCACAATCTGGTAAAAATATATTTAAAAGTTGGTCTATAGTACCTCATGTAACTCAATTTGATGATGCGGATATTACGAACTTAGAAAAATTCAGAAAAATCTATAATTCTAATTTAGATAACCAAAATATTAATTCTAAATTGACTGCATTAGTTTTTGTAATTAAAGTGATAGCAAAGTCATTAAAAATTTTTCCTAAATTTAATAGTATTTTATGTACTAAAATTAAAAAAAAAGTAATATTAAAAAAAGATGTTAATATAGGAATTGCAGTGAATTCTAAAAATGGATTGTTAGTTCCTGTTATTAATAATGTAAATAATAAAAGTTTAGTAGAGCTATCGGTGGAATTAACTTCGTTGTCAAAAAAAGTTGAATTAGGAACTTTAAATATATCATGTATGTCAGGTGGAGGTTTTACTATTTCTAATTTGGGTG
This sequence comes from Buchnera aphidicola (Kaburagia rhusicola ensigallis), assembly GCA_039830025.1. Classification (NCBI taxonomy): domain Bacteria; kingdom Pseudomonadati; phylum Pseudomonadota; class Gammaproteobacteria; order Enterobacterales; family Erwiniaceae; genus Buchnera; species Buchnera aphidicola. Next base: position 223,004 of record CP140040.1, read on the forward strand.
GAATTGGTGGTACTGGATTTACGCCTATTATAAATTATCCTGAAGTAGCAATTTTGGGTATGTCTAAAGCTTTGATAAAACCATTTTGGAATGGTACAGAATTTGTACCACGCTTAATGCTTCCGTTGTCTTTGTCTTATGATCATCGTGTTATTGATGGAGTAGAAGCTGTTTTATTTATGAATTATGTTAAAAAGTTGTTATCTGATATTAGGTTATTATTACTTTAAACGTTTGATCATTATTTTTATATAGTATGTATGTATTAATAGCGTGATACTTGTAACTTAACTGGTAATGTTTACTATAGCAAATTGAAAGTTTTGTATTATAATTAAGCTTCATATGATAATCTTTCTCAGATAGGTAAAAATATGTCATATAAAAAGATACATACTCAAGTAGTTGTTATTGGATCTGGTCCTTCAGGATATTCTTCTGCATTTCGATGTTCTGATTTAGGCATAGATACTATTTTGGTAGAAAGATACACTAATTTAGGTGGGGTTTGTCTTAACGTTGGTTGCATACCATCTAAATCTTTACTACATATTGCTAAAGTGATAAAAGAATCAAGAAATTTGTCTAATTTAGGTGTAAAATTTGAAGAACCGAAAATTAATATTAGCAAAATATGTCAATGGAAAAATAAAGTTATTAGTAATCTTAATTCTGGTATAAAAAATCTAGCAAATAAACGTAATGTTAAGGTAATTTGCGGACTTGCTAAATTTTTAGATTCGAATAGTATTCTTATTGAAGGGGATAAAGAAAATATTATTGTGTCTTTTGAAAACATAATTTTAGCAGTAGGTTCTCATGCTAGAAAATTGTCTTATGTTCCTCATAATGATCCGAGAATTTGGAATTCTACTTCTGCATTATCTATTCCTAATATACCAAAAAATTTATTAATTATTGGTTCAGGAGTAATTGGTTTAGAAATAGCTACTATTTATAGTTCATTGGGTTCAAAAGTAGATATTATAGATAGTTCTCGTGACTTATTATCTCATTTAGATAGAGATATCATTAATGTATTTTCTAATTTAATAAGTAAAGATTTTAACATTATTTTAAATTCTGAAATTAGTAAAATTACATCGCATAAAGAAGGTCTATTGGTTTCTATTAATATCAAAAAAGATAATATTCAAGAAAATAAGTTATATGATGCTATCTTAGTGTCTGTAGGAAGAATACCAAACTTACATATGTTAGATATTGAAAAAGTAGGGCTTAACATTGACGATAATGGATGTCTAAAAGTAGATAACAAGTTACGTACTAATGTATCTAATATATATGCCATTGGTGATATTACAGGACAACCAATGTTGGCGCATAAAGGTATTCATCAAGGACATATAGTAGCTGAAATTATTTCTGGTAAAAATCATTGTTTTGATCCTTATGTTATTCCATGTATACTATATACTGATCCGGAAATTGCTTGGGTAGGTATGACAGAAAAAGAAGCTATTAAAAATAATATAAAATATGAAGCTGCTGTTTTTCCATGGAAAGCTTTGGGGCGGGCGATTTCTTCTAATTATTCCAATGGAATGACTAAGTTAATTTTTGATGTACAAACAAATAAAATCATAGGTGGTTGTATAGTAGGTAATAATGCTGGTGAATTGTTAGGAGAAATTGGATTAGCTATAGAAATGGGATGTGATGCAGAAGATATTGCATTAACTATACATGCGCATCCTACTTTATATGAATCCATAAATTTATCAGCTCAAATTTTTCAAGGAACTGTTACTGATTTGATGAATGTAAAAAAAAATTAATATTGGTATGTGATTAATACATGATGGATATTTTAAAATTATATCATATATATTATATTTTTTAAAAACAAAGAACATTTATTGTTATTATACATTTTCGTAATATAAATTAATTTGCATGTAAGGTATCGTTTAAAACGATTTATAATAAGAAATTATGTTTCAGTTATTATTTTTTTGTATAAATTTTTCAATATATTTTGAGTGATTTTTGAAAATTTTTTAGATGCTAAATTCGAAAATTCTTTAAAGTTGGATAAAGCATAGTTATCTGAATAATCAGATATAGATTTAATAATTAAAAGAGGTTTTTTAAATTGATAACAAACTTGAGCAATCGCTGTTGATTCCATATCTACAGCAATTGCTGTTGGAAACCTTTCTTTTAATATTTTTTTATATTTTTTCTTATTAATGAATGAGTCTCCACTGATTATAAGATTTTTGTTATAGTATATGTTAGATTTTAACATACATATTTCAGTTAATCGTATCATATAATTATTTGCTGAGAATAATTGAGGTAATTTTTGGATTTGTCCTAATTCATAACCAAAAGCAGTAAGATCAACATCATGATAGCATGTATTATTAGGAAGGACTATACTTCCGGGAACTAGTTTTATATCTAAACTTCCAGCTGTTCCTACATTGATAATTAAGTCTATTTTATACAAATTTAATAGCATAGTACATGTTATACTAGCTGAAACCTTTCCAACTCCTGATTTTGTTAATATGATATCTATACAATTTAGTTGCCCTGTATAAAATATTTGACTATGGACTTTTGTTTTTTTTAAATATTTAATTTTTTGACGTAAGAATATGATTTCTTCATTTAAAGCACCAATAATACCAATTTTAATATTTTTTTTAATTTTCATTTTACGCTGTGTATCAACTAATAATTATGTTTAATCAAATACTAAATGAAGATCCGCAACCACAAGTAGTTTTTGCTGAAGGGTTAAATATAATAAATTTTGAACCATTTAAGTTTTCTTGATAATCTATTTTTCCACCAATTAAATATTGAAAACTAATAGGATCTACTATAACAGAAATCCCTAATTGAGTGATAATGATATCATCTTCATGTTGATGTTTGTCAAATTTAAAATTATATTGAAAACCACTACATCCGCCTCCAGTAATGTAAACTCTTAGTTTTAAATTTGGTGTGTTTCTGTTTTTAGTAATACAATCAATTTTTTTAATTGCTGCGTCAGAAAAAGATAATGATAGTTTAATTTTACTTATCATATAATGTCTCCTAGTTTATAAAATATTTTAATGTTTTTAAAATGTTAAGATGCATAAAGAATAAAATGTATTTTAATATTTGATTTAAATTTCTGAGTATGCGCGTATTTGAATCTATTTGTATAGATTTTAATATTTAAATTTTATTATTTTAATACAATAAAGTATTTTCATTTAGGTTTTTTTCTTAAAAAAGTTGGAATGTCTAAGTAATCGTTATCATTGTCTTGTAATAACGTTTCAGATTCACGGTTTACTTTTTCTTTTTTAGATGTTCTGACATATTTATTGGTATTTAAAAGTTCATTTTGTTTATTTGCATGATTAAACAGTGATTTTTTTGGATATGTATGTGTTGAGAGATATAGATCTATAGATGTTGTTTCCATTCCTATTCCTGTTGCAACTACGGTTACTCTAAGATTATCATCCATTTCAGTATCTAGTGATGTACCAATTACTACAGTAGCATTATCTGAAGAAAAAGATCGAATAGTGTTCCCCACAGCTTCAAATTCATCTAATCTCATATTAAACCCAGAAGTAATATTTACTAATACTCCTTGAGCACCAGATAAATCGATATCTTCTAATAATGGACTAGAAATAGCAATTTCTGCTGCTTCTTTGGCTCTATTGTCTCCAGAAGAAATTCCAGTTCCCATCATAGCGTATCCCATTTCAGACATAACAGTACGTATATCAGCAAAATCTACATTAATTAATCCGGGTTTAGTGATTAGTTCCGCTATTCCTTGCACTGCTCCTTTTAATATGTTGTTTGCTGAGCTAAATGCATCTAGTAAAGAAATACCTTTGTTCAATACTTTTAGTAATTTATCGTTTGGAATAGTGATTAGTGAATCGACGTGTTTTGATAGTTCTATTATACCCTGATCAGCATAAGCCATTCTTTTTTTTCCTTCAAAATTGAAAGGTTTTGTGACTACAGCAACTGTTAATATTCCTAGTTCTTTTGTTATTTCTGCAATCACTGGCGCAGCTCCTGTACCTGTTCCTCCTCCCATTCCAGCTGCTATAAAAACCATATCTGCACCTTCTAATACTAATTTTAAGTTTTCTCGGTCTTCTTCAGCTGCATTTCGTCCTATTGTTGGGTTAGCTCCAGCTCCTAGTCCTTTCGTTATATGACTTCCGATTTGTATAGTTTTTCCAACTTCTATTTTTCTTAACGCTTGTGTATCTGTATTAATAGCAAAAAATTCTACTCCTTCAATATGCTCTCGTACCATGTATTCTACTGCGTTACCTCCTCCTCCTCCTATTCCAATTACTCTAATAATTGCATCATTATTATTTTCTATAGGTTCAAACATAAGTTTATATCCATTATTTTTAGGTATCATTATAGTTCTTTTTTTATCCAGTTATTAATATACTGAAACCATTTTTTAAAAATATTTTTAGATTCATGATTTTTTTTATAATTTTTGATATGTTCTTTTCCATAGTACAGTAATCCTACTGCAGTAGCACAGTTTGTTTCTTCAATATTGTTTACTAAGCTGCTAATTTTTTTTGGTTTACCTATTCTTATTGGTATTGTAAAAATTTTTTCAGCATTTTCTTTAAGATATTTAATGTTGGAAGCTCCACCAGTAAACACTATTCCTGCTCCAAAATTATAATTGTTATTAGATTGTTTGAGTATTTCTTGCACGTTTAAAATTTTTTTATTTATTAAGTTTAATAATTCGGTATATCGTGGTTCAATAACGTCTATTAAAGTGTTTTTTTTAAATGTTTTAATTAATTTATTATTTATATTAGATATTTCAATTTGTTCGCATGTTTTTGTATTAGAAAGGATTTCAGCCTGTCCGTATTGAATTTTTATCGTTTCAGCTTTTATAAAAGGAATATTAAATGCATAGGATATATCATTGGTTACAGTATTTCCAGCGTATGGAATAACACAACTATGCTGCAATACTCCATTTGTGTACATAGCGATATCTATTGTTCCGCTTCCGATATCTGCTATGCATACTCCTAATTGATATTCATCTTTTGTTAATACCGCTTTTCCAGAAGCTAGTCCTGAAAAAATAGTATGGTTAACGTGTAGTCCGCATGTTTTTACTGCTTTAATGATATTTTTTTCTATTTCAGTATGACATGTAATTAAGTGAACTTGCGCTTTTATCCTTTTGCCAGATAATCCAATTGGATTTTTTATACCTACGTGTTGATCAATAGAATATTCTTGTGGAATAATATGTAAAATATGATGTTCATTTCGTATTTGTACACATTTTGCTGTGTGTATTACATTGTTCATATCTTCAATTGTCACTTCATTTTCAGATATAGGAACAATGCCTATTTCATTTTGACAGTTAATATATTTGTTAGATAGAGCTAAATATACAGAAGAAATCTTACAATCAGCCATACTTTCAGCTTGGTTTACAGATTTTTTAATACATTTTATAATTGATTTCAAATCATTTATGATGCCCTTTTTTATTCCGTATGAGGGGCAGATTCCTATTCCAATAATATTAATTATACCGTCTATAAGAATTTCTCCTACTAAAGTAATTACTTTAGTAGTTCCGATTTCAAGTCCAACTATTAAATTTCTATCTCTTTCTTTCATATTTATTTTAGCCTGTATTCATTATTTCCATGCTATTGCTATACCTGATTCATATCGTAAATCGATGTATTTTATTTTTTTTCTTTTGATTTTTTCTTCATATTTTAAAGTTTTCCAAATCATCATTAATCTTTTTAATTGAATAATATTATTTATTTTTCCTAAAGCTATTTCAATGTTATTTTCAATTACTAGTTTCCATGAATGATAAGGTGTGATCGTGATAGATCTCAATACAATTTTATTTTTCTTTAGCACGTTTTTTACTTTGTCGTAATTTTTTAAAATTTCTTTTTCACTATTTTGTGGTCCATAAAAGTATGGAATATTTTTAATGTTTTGTTTTTTTTTTATAATATGAAATATTATTTCTTTTTTATCTAGTATATATTCATTATTCCAATATGCTACGGGAATAGTGCTTACAATATAAATTAGTAATTTATCTGGCCATTGTTTTTGAACTTTAATTTTTTGTGTAAAAGTGAATTCTTGTAACTTATTTTTTATAAAAAAATTACATGGGGAAAAAAAATCGCATGAAGTTTTTAAGGACAAAATAAAATCTTTTATTTCTTTTCTGTTTAAATAACTAAATTGTCCTGAAATTATAAAATGAGATAACTTTTTTTTATACCATTGTTTAGATAATTTTATAATTATGAAACTACTAAGTATTATAAAAACAATTAAAGATAATATTATAGTATATTTTAGTAAGACTGGTATTCTTTTTGACATAATATATGTATTCGTTTTATACATAGCTTTATTTTAAATTTTTTCAATTAGCTGATTGTAAAATTTTTAAAACTAATAATTTTAAGGATATTCCAGCATTCTTGGCAGCTATAGGCATTAAACTATTTTTAGTCATGCCAGGACACGTATTCATTTCTAATAGCCAAAATTTCTCAGAACGATCCATGATTAAATCGATTCTTCCCCATCCTATGCATCCAAGAGTATTCCAAGCTATTTTTATTATTTTATTCAATTCTATTTCTTTATTTCTTTTTAATCCACTTGGACAAAAATATTTTGTTTTTTTAGACATATATTTAGATTCGTAATCGTAAAAGTCGTTGTTTGAAGATATACGAATGGATGGGAGGATTTTGTCTTCTAAAATTCCGACAGAATATTCTGATCCGCGTATAAATTTTTCTATGAGTATGTTGTTGTCATATTGAAATGCTATTTTGCATGCATGATATAAACACTGATATGAGTAAACTAGTGATATTCCAATACTAGATCCTTCAGTGTTAGGTTTAACAATTACAGGGAATCCTAACATAAGGATTTTTTTTCTAAAGTCTTTTTCAATCATGGTTTGAAATTTTTTAATATTAATAAAATAACAAGGAACTACAGGTAAATTAGCACCTTTCCATAGTAATTTGGTTTTTATTTTATCAATTGAAATTGCTGATGGTAAAATTTTGCTTCCTGTGTATGAAATTTTTAGATGAGTTAATAATCCTTGTATAGTTCCATCTTCACCTTCTTTTCCGTGAAGAGCAATAAATGCTTTTTTAAATCCCTGATTTGGCAATTGCGTAATAGGAAAATATTTTGTATCTATGGGATACGCGTTTATTTTAGATTTAAATAGGTATTTTAATATATTTTTTCCAGATAATAAGGATATATTTCTCTCTTTCGATGTACCACCAAACAATACGGCTACTTTTTCAATCATAATAATTATTTCTTTTTTATTTTTTTAAGTTTTTTAATAACGTAATTTTCTATTATAATATGTATATTTCCGGCTCCTTGTATTAAGAGCACGTTATTTTCTGATAGTTTTTCAACTAATGTTTTAAATATTTCATTATAATTAGATATTAATGTTACTGATGTTTTTTTACATTTTTGTAGTGCGTTATACAAATCAAAACTATCTGATCCTGAGATGGGATTTTCGTTAGCTGAGTAAACGTTTAAAAGCAATAATTCATCGATTTTAAGTAGTACTTTTTTAAATTGTTCAAATAGATAATAAGTTCTTGTGTATCTGTGAGGTTGAAAAATCATCATTAATTTTTTATTTGGCCATCCTGATTTAACAGTGTTAATGCTAGCTAAAATTTCGTTAGGATGATGTCCATAATCTTGAATAATAGTAATGATATTATGTTTTTTAGATGCATTATATGCTAAAAATTTTCCACATAGTTCGAATCTTTGCTTAACTCCTTTGAAAGTTTTTAGTGATTTGAGAATATTAATGTCACTAATATTTTTTTGAGTAGCAACTGCTATTGCTGCTGCTGCATTGAGAGCATTATGTTTTCCAGGTATATTCAAAGTTACATTTAAATTAAGTTGATGTTTTCTAACTATTTTAAAATAACTAGAGAATTTTTTTTGTGTGTACTTTTTTATTCGTATGTCAGATTTTATGTGAAATCCATAAGTAATAACATTACAACGTATTAATGGAATGATTTTTCTTATATTTTTATCGTCAAAACACACGATTGCTGTTCCGTTAAATGGAATATTTTGAACAAATTTAATAAACGCTAGTTTAATATTATTAAATTTTTTGCAATAATTGTCTAGATGGTCATTGTCAATGTTTGTTACTACAGCAACAATTGGTCGTAAATATAAAAAAGAAGCATCACTTTCGTCTGCTTCTACAATGTAATAAGGGCTTTTCCCTAATCTAGTATTACTATTTATTTCTTTTACGAGTCCTCCATTAATGAGAGTGGGATCTAGATTGCTTTTAAAGAATATACTAAAAATGATTGCAGAAGTAGTAGTTTTTCCATGCGTGCCAGATACCGCTATTCCATGTTTGTATCGTATTATCTCTGCTAGAACTTTGCCTCTTTTTATAATAGGAATATTTAAACTTTTAGCTTGAACAATTTCAGGGTTATATGGTGAAATAGCACTTGATATTACTATTATGTTTGCATTTTTAATATTACATTTAGAATGATTAAAAAATATTTTAGCACCTAATTTTTGTAATTTTTTGGTAATATCACTGGATGTCAAATCAGAACCGCTTATTATATAGCCGTTTTTTAGTAATGTTTCGGCTATTCCACTCATACCTATACCACCTATTCCGATAAAATGAATATGATTTGTTTTGGTGTTAAGAAAATTTAGCTGTTTCATTTTACTATTCTATAACGGTATTATATAAAATTGTTTTTTAATTTTTTAATAAAAATGAACATGATGTTTAGTGCATGCGCATTGTACTTTCAATTATATCAATAATTTTTGTGACAGGGTTAATTTTTGATGAAGAATATAATTTTTTTGCCATAATAGTTATTTTATCTCGATCTATTTCGCTTAATATATTAATTATTTTATTAGTACTCAGTAGATCTTGTTCTACTATTATAGCTCCTCCTTGTAATTGTAGTGGATAAGCATTCCAATATTGATGTTTGTCTTTGTGGGGAAAAGGAATAAATATAGCTGGAAGTCCAATGTACTTCAGTTCGCTTACTGTAAGAGCACCGGAGCGACAAATAGTTAGATCAGCCCAGTTATATGCTTCTGCTATATTTTCGATGAAAGAAGTCATTTTATATGGATATAATTTAAATTTCTTATAATGGTTTATTGTAAATTGTTTATTTTTTGTTCCAACTTGGTGCCAAATTATGATTTTTTTCTTTAATTTATATGCTATTTCAGGTAAAATAGAGTTAAGTATTTGAGCTCCTTGACTTCCTCCAATAACTAATATTCTAAGTGGACCTATTCTATTTTTAAAACGACAAGTAGGGTTGGGTAGATTTATAATTTCTTTTCTTAATGGATTACCTACTGTAATGGCATGTGGCTTTGTTTCTGGAAACGCCTGCATGATTTTAGTTGAAAATCGAGATAATATTTTGTTAGATAGTCCCATAACTCTATTTTGTTCATGAATTAATAGTGGCATTCTAAAAAAAATAGACATTAAACCACCGGGAAGAGATATATATCCTCCCATTCCTAGTATTACGTTGGGTTTTAATTGTTTTATAATTGTCGTAGTTTTGTAGCAGGAATTTAACAGTTGAAAAAAAAACTTTATCATGCTAAAAATATTTCTTTTAATTGCATTTATATTAATAAATTTAATAGGAATGTGATTCTTTGGAATAATTTTAGCTTCAATACGATTAGGTGTTCCTATCCAAAATACATCCCATCCTTTTTTTATTAATTCATCAGCAATTATTAGTCCAGGTAGAATATGTCCGCAAGTACCACCTGCCATAATTATTATCGTTTTTTTCCTCATTACAAACCTTGATAAAATTTATTTTTTATGCGTGTTTCAAAGTCTATACGTAATAATATAGAAATAGCAATAGAAATAATTAGTAAACTGGATCCACCATAGCTAATGAGTGGCAATGTTAATCCTTTTGTTGGTAATATTCCCACAGCAGTACCTATGTTAATTAACGTCTGAGATACTAGCCATATCCCAATTGAAAAAGCAAAATAACCAGAAAAACAATCATTATTTTTTAATGCGTTTTTTCCGATATTTATTGCCTTAAAAGAAATAAACAGTATCATAGATAATATGACACAAACTCCACAATATCCTAATTCTTCTCCAATAATTGAGAAAATAAAATCAGTATGTGCTTCAGGCAAATATTCTAATTTTTGAATAGAATGTCCTAAACCTACTCCAAAAAAATTTCCTCTACCTAAAGCCATTAATGATTGTGTGAGTTGATAACCTTTTCCAAATGGATCTTTCCAGGGATTCCAAAATGATAATATTCGTTCGCTACGATAAGGCGTAATCATTATTAATAGAATAGTTATGATAATCCCTAAAAATATAATAGGTATAAATTTCCAAATTTGAACCCCTGAAATAAATAATAAAGATAATATAGTTATGAAATATATAGCTACTGTTCCTAAATCAGGTTCTGTTAATAATAATATCGATATAATACTTATTATTCCTAAAGGCTTTAAAAAACTCCAAAAACTATTCATGATTTCATAACGTTTTTGTGATAGGTAATTTGATAAATAGCAAAAAACAGTAAGTTTAGATAGTTCTCCGGGCTGTATATGTATGAAACTTATTTTTATCCATCTAAAAGAACCATTAATAGGAGTACTTATTATTAACACGAGCAGCAACATAATGATAGAAGTTAAAAGCATTTTTGTGCTATACATTTTCCAAAATATGATAGGAGTTTTAAGAAATATTTTAGTTAAAAAAAGAATTAATATTAAATATATTATTTCTTTTTTCGTAAAAAATAATACATCTCCATATATATGACTAGCTATTGGTATAGAAGCAGAAGTTACCATAATTAATCCAATTAATAGTAAACTTATAGTGCACCATACTAATTTAGAATCATATAATTGTGGCTTGTAATGCATTTTATTGTTTGTTAAGATGTTTTTTATTTTATTTAATAATAAATGCTTTATTTTCATGAATATAGTTCTTCTATTAACTTTACAAAAGTATTACCACGTTCTTCAAAATTAGAAAATTGATCTAAACTACTACAAGAAGGAGATAATAATACTACATCACCAGGTTTCACTATTTTTTTTATAAAATATATTACGTTTGTCAGTGTATTGAAACATATTGATTTTTTTGGATATAATGAGAAAAGTATTTTTTTGCTTCTTCCGTAACAATAAATAATTATTTTTTCATCTTTTAAATAAGGTTTTAATAAAGAAAAATTGGCTAATTTCCCATCTCCTCCCAATATTAATCTTATTTTTCCTTTTACATAAGGTAAAATATTATTTATAGCTGATTTCGTACTTCCAATATTCGTAGATTTAGAATCGTTAATCCACGTTATGTTGTTTTTTTGATATGTTAGTTGAAATCTATGAGGTAATCCTAAAAATTTTTTTAATGCTACTAAGCTAGTTTGAATATTAACTTTTAAAATGTGAACTATTGATAAAGCAGATAGTGCATTAATGTAATTATGTTGACCTGATATTAGCAATTTATCAGTATTCAACAATTTTTCTTTTTTATAGCATAACCACACATTACAATTGTTTCTATATAGATTATACTCTCCTTTATTAATTCCAAATGTAACATTAGGTTGCTTTTTAATGCTCGGATTAAATGATAAATGATCGTCTAAGTTTAAAATAGATACTTCGGCTTGATTATATATTTTTAACTTATGTTTTGCATATTCAGTAATACCTAGCGGATATCGATCCATATGATCTGAACTGATGTTGAGTACAGTAGCAACTTTTGCTTTCAAATTCAAAGTAGTTTCTAATTGGAAACTAGATAATTCTAATATGTATAGTTCTGAGGGATAATTAAGTATGTTTAATGCAGGAATCCCTATATTACCACCTACGCATACTTTAAATCCAGCTAGTTGTAGTATATTTCTTACCATCATGGTTACTGTACTTTTTCCATTTGAACCAGTAATGGCTATTATTGGAGTTTTAGTTTCTCTAACAAATAATTCGATATCTCCAATAATTTCAATTTTGTTTTTTTTGGCATACATTAGCGCTGGATGAAATAATTGTATACCAGGACTTGTAATGATTAAATCGGATTCTTGAATCCATGGATAATGTATTGAGCCCACGTGATATTGTATATTTTTCAAACATTGTACATTATGAATGTATTTTGGACTTTTGTTGAAGTCCATAATTTTAGGATAAATGTTCCGTGATATAAAAAAATGTAGACAAGATATACCTGTTAATCCCATTCCAAATATTAGTATTTTTTTTTATAATAATTATACATTTTTAATTGACCTTAAATATGAAAGAACATCCTAACAACACGAATACTAAAGATATAATCCAAAATCTTACTGCTATTCTTGGTTCTGGATAACCTTTTAATTCGTAATGATGATGAATAGGAGTCATTTTGAACATTCTTTTTTTCTTTAACTTAAAGTATGTCACTTGAATTATGACTGACGTAGTTTCAAGTATAAAAATTCCACTCATAATGAAAAATATTATTTCTTGGTGTAGTAATATTGCTATTATTCCAATTACTCCTCCTAAAGATAGAGATCCTATATCGCCCATAAATATTTGTGCTGGATAGGTATTAAACCATAAAAATCCTAATCCTGATCCTATAATGGCTGAGCAAAGAACAGTTAGCTCTTCTGCGCTAGGAATATATACGATATTCAAGTGTGTTGAGTAATATGAATTTCCAGAAATAAATGATAGTAAATACAATCCTACAGTTATTGAGATGACAGGAACAATGGCTAACCCGTCTAACCCGTCTGTTAAGTTTACAGCGTTACTAGAACCTATCAATATAACATATGATAAAAATATATATGCTATACCTATGTTTATAACAACATTTTCTTGGATAGGACATATTAATTGAATTATAAAATTATTGTTATTATTATGATACATTAAGGTAATAACAAGAATAGTAATTATGGATAGAAAAAAGAACTTCCATCGAGGTTGTAAACCCGTGGATGTGTTGAAGTAAATTTTTTTATAATCATCTATAAATCCTACTACACCAAATCCTATTAAAATCATTAGTGCATACCATATATATATGTTTGATAAATTAGACCATAATAAAGTAGATACAATGATAGAAGATAATATAAGTACCCCTCCCATAGTAGGCGTACATTTTTTGTTAATATGTATTTTAGGCCCATTACTTCGAATAGTTTGGTATATTTGGTGTTTGTTTAAAAATTTGATTAGGTGCGATCCTACTATTAGAGAAAAAAATAGTGATGTTAGTAAACTAATAATAGAACGATAAACTAAATATGATGTCTTATTAAAATTTATATGAAAATAGCATTTAATGATGAATTCGATCATAATTATATTCCTCAACTAATTTGTTTACTACTCTTTCTAGATTTTCGCTTCTAGATCCTTTGATCAAAATTGTGATCTTTTCATATATAAAAATTTTTTTAGTTAAATCTTTAATTAATGCATTAACATTAGTATAATGATTTCCTTTTTTACTATTAATACTGATAGATTTACTTAATTTTCCCACGCTCATAACTTCGTTTACGTCAGATATATAAATGGCATTACCAATTATTTTATGATACATAATACTCATTTTTCCTAATTCAGACATATCACCAGATACAAAAATTTTATATCCAGGCATGTTTTCTAATACTTTAATTGCTACAATCATTGATGCAACATTAGCGTTATAAGTATCGTTTATAATAGTTTTATATTGGCTTAGTGTAATAGTTTCTAATCTACCTGAGAGTATTGGAATTTTAGATAATCCCAGTTGAATGAATTGAAGCGGAATGTTTAATGCTGTTGCTATAGCGGCTGCAGCTAGAGCATTAGAAATACTATGAAATCCAAGTAAAGGTAAATTAATATTTATAACTCCATTTGGAGAATGTAGAATAAAAGACGAACCTGTATTACTAATAACGATGTTACTTGCAAAAAGTTGGCTTTTTTTTTTTATTGAAAACCAAATAATGTTTTGATTTTTTATACTTTTTTTCCATCTTGACCAATGATGACTATCAGCATTAAATATAGCTGTACCAGTTTCAGGTAATGTACAAAGAATTTCTTGCTTTGATTTAGAAATTCCTAATAAAGATTTAAATCCATTTAAATGCGAATAATAAATATTGTTTATTAATACAATATTAGGATTGGTTAATTGTGTTGCATATAAAATTTCTTTAGGATGATTAGCCCCGATTTCAATCACAGCGTATTTATATGATAGATCAAGGTTTAGTAGAGTTAATGGCACTCCAATATTATTGTTAAAATTCTTAAAGGTAGATAAAGTTTTTCCATAACATTGCAAGATAGAAGTAGTAATTTCTTTTACAGATGTTTTTCCGGAAGATCCAGTTAATGCTATGATGCTAGCATTGCTTTTTTGTCTAATCCAGAATGCTATCTTTCCTAAGGCTGAAGTGGTATTTTGCACAATTATTTGTGGTAAATTGATATCAAGTTTATTTTCTAACACTACTGCTTTAGCTCCTTTTTTTATTGCTTCATAAACGAAATCATGTGCATTGAAATTTTTTCCAATCAAAGCGATAAATAAACACCCTGGAGTAATTGTTCTTGAATCAGTACTTATGACGTGAAAAATTAGGTTATTTATTTTTACATTATTTTTGTTAAAAAAGTAACCTTTTGTGATACGACATACTTGATAAAAAGATATTGGTATCATATTTTTTTTCCAATAGTTTTTTAATTATTTCATAGTCAGAAAAATAGTAAGTCTTATTTTTTATTATTTGATGTCTTTCATGACCTTTTCCTAATACAACTATGTAGTCATTGATGTTAGCATTCCTTATGGCAAATTTAATTGCTTGTTTTCGATCTAATATAATATGTATATTTTTTTTGTTTTGAATTTTTTGTGTGATATCTTTTATAATTTCTTTTGGATTTTCATTTCTGGGATTGTCATTAGTTAGAATTATTTTATTAGCAATCTCTTCAGAAATCTTTCCCATTAGGGATCTTTTGAATTTGTCTCTATTTCCTCCACATCCAAATACACACCATATATTGTAATGACATATTTCACGAACAGTTTGTAGTACATTTTTAAAGGCATCTTCATTGTGCGCATAATCAATTATAATATTTGGTTTATTTGGAACTTTAAGAAATTGCATCCTACCAGGAACAGCTGTTATATGCTCGCATACGTTTATCAGAGAAGACAATGAAAATCCTAAGTCTAATAATGCAACTAAAGCTAGTAGTAAATTAGTAACGTTAAAGTTTCCAATTAATTGGCTTTTTAATAATCCTTTTCCCCAACTAGATTTAAAGTAAATATAAGTATGATTTGTATCATATATTATATGATATGCATGTATCCATCGTTTGAATAATGAGTAATTAAAGTTTTTATTTATACTTACGACGATAGTTCTTTTTTTAGATAATCTTTTTGTCCATAGTTTTCCAATATTGTTGTCTATATTAATTATGAATGTGTTGATATTATTTTTAGAAAAAAAAGTCCACTTTGCTTTAACATAGTTTTCTACAGTTTTATGATAGTCTAAGTGGTCTGATGTGATATTTGTCAAAATTGCTATAGAAAAATTTAAATCTGACACTCTATGTTGTGCGATTCCATGCGAAGATATTTCCATAGCAATTGTTTTTATGTTGTTTATCAACATTTTTTTTAAGAATTTTTGTATATTTATAGGAGAATCAGTTGTATTTTTAGACGGTTTTAGATCATTATAAGTTCCGTTTCCTAGACTTCCCATAATTCCTATTCTTTGGTTTAGTAAGTAATTCCATTGAGCAATAATGTGAGTCACGGTACTTTTTCCGTTAGTTCCAGTGACTCCAATAAGTGTTAATTTTTCGTTCACTTCATAATATCTATTAGATATTTTGGACAAATTTTTAGACAATTTTAAAAAATGAATCACTGGAATGTTTTTATTTGTATATGTTATATGTCCGTGACGTTCTTTTTTTTTATTTCGCAAAGAATAGCTATCGCTCCATTATCAATAGCTTCTTGTATAAATTTTTTTCCATGACAAGTATTTCCTTGTAGTGCACAGAATAAGTTTCCTGTAGTAATTTTTCGACTATCTGATGCTATTCCAGTTATATTATATGATTGTACTATCTTAGTCCAAGGTTGTAATAGGGTTTTTAGGTTCTTGCTCATTTTCTAATCCAAAATATTGTGATTTATTTAATATATAAATAAATTATCAGGTTTAATATTAATAATTTTTAATGCAAAGCTCATAATTGTACTAAATACTGGAGCAGAAATAGTGCCTCCATAGTATTGTCCTGCTCGTGGATCATTAATCATTACAAGCAAGGAAAATTGCGGATTACTAATTGGAGCAAGTCCTACTGCATATGATACATATCTATTTACGTATTTTCCGTGCGAATCGACTTTTTTTGCAGTACCTGTTTTTACAGCAACTTTATAGCCTTTAATTGCTGCTTTTACTCCTACACCTCCTGGTTGAGTTACTGATTCGAGCATGTTTAATACGATTTTTACTAAAGATTTGGAAAATATTTGCTTTTCGTTTTTTTTGTTATTAGTTTTAATAATAGATAATGGTTTGTATAATCCATACCTACCCATAATTGTATATACGTTAACTAATTGTAGTGGTGTAACCATCAATCCATATCCAAAAGAAAATGTTACTTTGTCTAAGTTAGACCAATGTTTTTTTTTGGGATAAATTCCTTTTTTTTCTCCTATCAATCCTGACTTCGTCAATTTTCCTAAACCAAATCTGGAATAAATATCGATTAATTCAGATTTTGACATAGATAGTGCTATTTTAGATACACCTGTATTGCTTGATTTTTTTAAAATATCAGTAACTGATAATTGTTTATTATACGAAACATCTTTTATTATGTGTTTATCTATTACGAATGGTGTTGTATCAATAATAGATTTTGGTGTTATTATTTTTTTTTGTAGCGCTTTCATAATTACCATTGGTTTAACTGTTGATCCAGGTTCGAATACGTCAGTAACGGCTCTATTACGAATTAAATCCATAGGTATTTTTTTTAAATTATTGGGATTGTATGCAGGACTATTGACCATAGCTAGAATTTCTCCAGTTTTAATATTTGTCAAAATAGCCGTTCCAGATTGAGCTTTATGAAAACTAACAGCATGACTTAGTTCGCGGTATATAATTGTTTGTAATCGTATGTCTATACTAAGATTTATATTGCGCGGCACATTTTTTTTAATTAATGAAACACTTTCGATAATATTTCCAAACTTATCGGTTCTAATTTTTCTTTTACCTGGCACTCCTTGAAGTATTTTGTTAAAACTTTTTTCTATTCCTTCGATTCCTATTCCATCTGTGTTAGTGAATCCAATTAATTGCGAAACTATTTTTCCAGAAGGGTAATATCGCTTGAAATCTTCAATAATATATACGCCTGGTAAGTTTAATTTTTTTATATATTCCCCAATTTCTGGACTAACTTTTCGTGCTAGATATGTAAAGCGATTGTTTTTAAAATGATTAATTTTATATATGATTTTTTCTAGAGGAGTGGATAGTACTTTTGATAACGCTTTCCACTGCGCATTTATAACTATTTTTTTTTTAAAAAAAATACTTTTGGATCAATACAAATGTTATTTGTAGGTATACTTAGAGCTAATATATTTCCCGATCTATCTTTAATAGTTCCTCTTGAATTTATTTCTACTTGTATTCTTGACGATCTTAAATCGCTTTCTTTAATTAATTGTTTAGTTTTAAATAGTTGCAATATAGTTATTTTAAGTAAAATTATAACGATAGAAATAGTAATTATGCTAAGCAGTATAATAAGTCTATGATTGAAACAACAATTTTTTTTTTAGATAACTAAATGGAATGTTGTTAAAAAAATATTTCATGAATTTGTACATTTCCTATTGTTTCAGTAATTATTGTGAAAAAATATTTTCTTCTAATGGGTTAATATAGATCATATTTAATTTTTCTATAGCATTTTTTTCGATTTTTCTATGGGAGGATAACAAGTTTCTTTCTAAAATTAAATTATTCCACTCTATTTCTGCTTTCTTTTGAATAATATTTAATCGTTCTCCTTGTGCAATTAGTAATCTTGTTTTATGAACTGTAGTAATAATTAATATTGAAAAAACTGTAATGATTATAAGTAAAATTAATACTTGTTTGTGTATGTTTATAACATCATTAAAAATTATTTTAGGTAAATTATAAATATCGTCATTCATCTATGTTTTTTCCGAGGTTCTTAAAATTGCGCTACGTGATTTCAGATTTTTTTTAATTTCGTTTTTAGTTGGTATAATTTTATTAATAATTTTTAATTTTGTTTTTTTTAGGTTCTTTAATTGTATTTCATTAATAGCAATTCCCATAGGAATCAAAGGTGTATTGCTGTTTTTTATAAAAAATTTTTTAACTATACGATCTTCTAATGAATGAAAACTAATTATTACGAGTCGACCTCCAGAATTTAATAGTGTTAACGCATATTTTAGGACTTTCTTAAGTTCCATTAATTCTTGGTTAATATGTATTCTGATAGCTTGAAAAGTTCTCGTAGCAGGGTGTTTATTCCTTCTTGGAACAATATTTTTTATGAGATCAGCTAATTCCAAAGTTTTAACAATTGGTTTAATTTTTCTTTGTCTTACAATTTGATTGGCTATTCTTTTTGCAAAACGTTCTTCTCCAAATTCATATAGTACGTTTGTAATCGATTTAATATTGGCTCTCATTAACCATTGCGATGCTGTTATTCCTATCTTTGGATTCATACGCATGTCCAGTGGTCCGTTTAATAAAAAAGAAAATCCTCGATTGGAATTACTAATTTGTATAGATGATACTCCTAAATCTAATAGTATTCCATCGACTTTTTTTGTTATATTTGTTTCTTGGAAATATTGTAAAGCGTTAGAGAAATTATCTGAAATAAAATAGAATCTATGATCTTGAATTTTAGATGCTATATTGATGGAAAATGGATCTTTATCAATAGCATATAATTTTCCATTTTGGTTTAAATTTTTTAATATTTCTTTTGAATGACCTCCGCATCCAAATGTACAGTCAATATAAATTCCATTTTGTTTAATGTTTAACGATGTAATAGCTTCTTCTTTTAGAACAGGAATATGAGTTAAATGTATATTGTTCATAGTTATAGTTCAGCACTTCAATATTCTAATGATGTAATTTTTATAGTTTTTGTTCTTATTGATATATATGTTTAGAAAAATTAGTACAATAAGAAAGATATTTTAAAAAAATGATTTTTATAACGTTATTTTTTAAATTATCTTCAAACGTAAATTATAAGCGTTAGTTTCTAGAGATGCTTATGATTCCTGAACGAGAAATTTCAATAATTTCCGATATATCTCGTATGACTGCTAAGTATGAGTCTAATTTATTACTAGTTCCTGATAATTGTACAGTATAATGTAAAGATGTAACGTTTACGATTTTTCCTTGAAAAATATCTGTAATGTGTTTTAGTTCTTTTCGAATCATACTAGTTGTACTTTTAATTTTCACTAATATAATTTCTCGTTCTAAATAATTTTCGTATTCTATTTCAGTAACTCTTAAAACATCAATTAATTTGTGTAGTTGTTTTTCGATTTGTTCGATTATTTTTTCGTCTCCCATTGTTTGTATTGTCATTTTTGATAAAGACGGATCTTCTGTTGGTGCTACAGTAATACTGTCTATGTTGTATCCTCGTTGCGAAAACAAACCTACTACTCTTGATAACGCTCCAGATTCGTTTTCTAATAAAATAGATATAATTCTTTTCATAAGATTTATTTTTCTTTTTTCCTTAATAGCATATTGTTCATCCCGCCATCTCGAATTTGCATGGGATATACATGTTCTGAAGCATCAATAGTAATATCAACAAAAACTAAATGTCCTTTACTTAGTTCTTCTAGAGATAATTTTAATTTTTGTTCTAGATCTTTAGGGTGTTGGATGGAAATTCCTATATGACCATAGGACTCAGCTAATTTTATAAAATTTGGAAGTGATTTCATATAAGAATGAGAATGTCGACCTGAATAAATTATATCTTGCCATTGTCTTACCATCCCTAAAGATTTGTTGTTTAAATTTAATATTAATACTGGCAATTCATATTGCATAGCTGTGGATAGTTCTTGAATGTTCATTTGGATACTTCCATCTCCAGTGATACAAATAACAATTTCTTTTGGAAATGCTAGTTTAACACCTAGTGCTGCTGGTAATCCAAATCCCATAGTTCCTAAACCACCTGAATTAATCCATCTTCTCGGTTTAAAAAAAGGATAATATAATGCTGCAAACATTTGATGTTGTCCAACGTCTGATGTAATGTAAGCTTGTCCTTGAGTAAGTTTCCAGATCGTTTGAATCACATTTTGTGGTTTTATGTTATTATTGTCTGTATCAAAGTGCAAACTATTTATATCTTTCCAACTATGAATTTTTATCCACCATTTTTTTAAACAGCAAAATTCTTGTATAAGCATGTTATTTTTTATGAATTGTAACATTTGTTTCAAGATATTTTTTGCGTTTCCTACAATTGGAACATGTGTAGTAATAGTTTTTGATATAGAAGTAGGATCAATATCGATATGTATAATTGTTGCATTAGGACAATACTTGTTTACATTATTAGTAGTTCTATCATCAAATCTTACTCCAATCGCTAAAATTACATCTGAATGATGCATAGCCATATTAGCTTCGTAGGTACCATGCATACCCAACATATGTAGATTTTGGGGATGGTTTCCAGGAAATGCACCTAAAGCCATTAAAGAAGTGGTAACTGGAATATTAAGTGTTTCTACAAATTTTTTTAGTTCTACATGACTATTAGAACTAACAACTCCACCTCCTATATAGATTACGGGTCGTTTTGCTGTTTTTAAAATATCGATAGCTTTTTTTATTTGACCTGGATGTCCTTTAATGATGGGATTGTAGGATCTTATATTCACTTCTTTAGGCCATATATATGGTTTTTTATTATTTGAATTGAGAATGTCTTTTGGAAGATCGATAACTATTGGACCTGGTCGGCCACTAGACGCTAACCAAAACGCTTTTTTGAAAGTAATGGGAATATCTTCTGTTTTTTTTACTAAAAAACTATGTTTTACTATTGGTCTCGAAATTCCTATCATGTCGCATTCTTGAAATGCATCATATCCTATTAAAGAAGATGCTACTTGTCCTGATATTACTACTATAGGAATGGAATCCATATATGCTGTAGCAATACCTGTTATAGCGTTAGTTGCCCCAGGTCCAGAAGTTACTAAAACGACTCCTACCTTTCCAGTAGCTCGCGCATACCCATCAGCCATATGTGTTGCTCCTTGTTCGTGGCGAACTAAAATATGTTGAATTTTTTTAGTGGATTTTAGAGAATCGTATATATCTAATACTGCTCCTCCTGGGTATCCGAAAATATGTTGAATACCTTGGTCAATCAGTGATTGAATAACCATTTCAGATCCTGATAGAATTTCCATTTTTTCTCCAATTTTGTTTTTAAATATAAATCGATATATATTAGCTTTAATATTAAAATTTTTTTCGTTTATTATCTATTATTGTTATTAGTTTTAATTTTTAATGTTGTTAAATTGTATAGCATAAGATATTGTTATTCAAAAAAATAAATGTGTTTAGAAATCTTTTTTTAAAAAAAAATGAAATTGAGGCGAAATCCATGTAAATAATTTAGATCTATGTTCTTTTATTAAACATACTGCTAATTTTTCTTTAATAGCTAACTGTTTAGCTTTTTCAAATCCTAATATCATTAATCCTGTATCCCATGCATCTGATTCTAATGCTGATTTTGTGATTACACTTACTGAAACTAAATCAGTTTTAGTGGGATATCCTGTAGTAGGATCAAGTAAATGTACAATTTTTTTTCCTTTTAGATAATAATAATTTCTATAAGTACCAGATGTACTGATGGCATGATTATATAATTTTACAATCATATGAATGTTAATTTTTTCGTCGGTTGGTTTTTGTATAGCTATTATTTTAGGATTAGAAAAATTGTTTTTACTATGAGTAGTAATTGCTCCTCCAACAGAAATAACAAAATCTTTTATTCCTTTCGTTATGAGTAGTTCTCTTAAATGATCAGCAATGAAGCCTTCTCCTAGTGTAGAAAAATCTAATGTTATTTTTTTTATGTTTTTTTTTAAGTAATATTTTTTATTTTTTTTAATAAGTTGTATATTTTTCAATCCTGTCGATAATAATGCGTTTTTAATTGTTTTTGATTTAGGAATGTTTTTTGGAGGTTTTTTTGGTCCGAAACCCCATATATTTACTAATTTTCCTATAGTAACATCTAAAGCGTAAGATGTTTTTTTTCCTACTAATAATGCTGTTAACATGATTTTTGCAAAGTTTTTGCTAATGCGTTGAGGTTTAGTGCCGTGATAATTGTTAAATTTTAAAATTTTAGAATTTTTTTCCCAAAAAGATAATTCTTTGTTATCATAATATACTTGTTGATTAATTTCTTTTATTAATTTTTTTTCATTTGAATATGTGTTGATAAGGTTTATTTGCCATGTTGTTCCCATAGTTTTTCCAGACAAATAAATTGTTTTTGTTTTTTCTTTTTTATATGAATTTATGTATAGAAATATAAGCAAAAAAAAAATGTTTTTAAAATATATTTTTACAATTTTTCTAAACATTTTAAAAAAGTTATATTGATATGGAATATTCATATATTTTAGAGGCGAATATAATAAAGTTATTTAATTGAAATTATGTAATCGTTGATTACAACAGTTATTGTATATTATGCGAGTTTTAATGAAAATTGTTAAAAATATTGGTGATATATAAATTTATTTTTTTATACATATTTTTTATGCAAAAGTATTATAATGCATATCATATTACTATATCAAATTAAAATAAAAAAATGTAACTGTGTATTCGAATGTTTATATTAATATTATATAAATTTTATATTTAGATTAACATTTTATGTATGTTAAAATCTTTATAGAAAGAAAAACATCGTTGAGTTATATAAAGTATACTTCTAAATTTATAGAGTTCATTGATTTTTCTGTTAACATAATTTATTCCATACAATTAAGTAAAATATAATAATTTAGCTTTAATTTTATAATACCTAGTATTAATTAAATTATGAGAAAAAAATGAAAATTAAAGAGTTAGTATTACGCATAGTATCTATATTTACAATTTTAGTTCTAAACTTAGGTTTATCATGGAATACCCCATCATCTTTTCATGCTATTCCGCGTTTAGAATTTATGAATACCAGTTTAGCACCGATGATAGAACGAGTGATGCCTTCTGTTGTAAGCATAAACGTTGAAGGTAGTACTGCTATTCATAGTTCTTATGCTCCTCCTCATCGATTTAAATCTTTTTTTGGAAATATGTTTCCGTTTTGCCAAACAGAGTCTTTATTGAAGGATTCTCCGTTGTGCCAAGATGATTTTAATGATGATTCCAATCAAGATAAATTTCGTGCATTAGGATCTGGAGTAATTATTAATTCTAGCAAAGGATATGTGGTTACTAACAATCATGTTGTTGATCATGCTAATAAAATTCAAGTTCAATTGAGTAATGGTAGTCAGTATAATGCTAAAGTGATTGGTAGAGACGCGCGTTTCGATATTGCTTTAATTCAATTAGATGAAATCAAGAATTTAAAAGAAATACAGATGTCTGACTCGAATTTATTAAAAGTAGGGGATTATGTTGTTGCTATTGGAAATCCTTATGGATTAGGTGAAACTGTCACGTCAGGAATTATTTCGGCTTTGAATCGTAGTGGATTAAATATTGAACATTATGAAAATTTTATTCAAACTGACGCAGCTATTAATAGAGGTAATTCTGGAGGAGCATTAATTAATTTACAAGGAGAATTAATTGGAATTAATACGGCTATTTTAGCTCCAGATGGTGGAAACATAGGTATAGGATTTGCAATTCCAACTAATATAGTTAAAAGTTTGACTAATCAGATGATAGCTTATGGTCAAGTTCATCGTAATGAATTAGGAATTATGGGTATTGAACTTAATTCTGATTTAGCGAAAGTAATGAAATTAAATGTGCATAGAGGAGCTTTTGTTAGTCGAGTTTTGCTAAAATCATCAGCTGATATTGCAGGAATAAAACCTGGAGACGTGATTGTTTCTTTAAACAAAAAACCTGTTTTTAGTTTTTTAGCATTACGAGCTGAAGTAGCTTCTTTACCAGCGAATACAAAAATGGAATTAGGTTTATTAAGAAGCGGAAGTTTGCAGTCCGTCATAGTGGAATTAAAACCGTATGTAACAAATAAAGTTTATTCTTCAGATTTATGTCCTGATATAGCAGGAGCTGAATTAAGTGATTTTTATTTAAATGGACAAAAAAAGGGAATTTATGTTGAATATGTTGAAAAAAACACAGCAGCTTTTCGCATAGGCTTAAGAAAAAATGACATTATTATTGATATTAATAAGAATTCTATATCATCTTTAGAAGATTTTAGACAATTACTCCGCATGAAACCAGAAGCATTAGTTTTTCATGTTAAGCGTGGTAATGAGATGATATATTTAGTTATGAAAGACTAAATTAGTACAACCTACCTAGAGAAATAATAAAAATATTATATTTTTTTAGGTAGGTTTTTTATTTAAACAATTGTTGGAGTTTTTAAGAAATGAATTTTAATCAATATTTCTTAAAATATTATTAATTTCGGTTTTTTTTAATGTTGTTTCGTCTACGCTTTTTACGATAACAGCACAGTAGAGATTATAATCTTTGTTTTTGGATGGTAAACTTCCTGGAACTACTACAGATCCTTTTGGAATTCTTCCATAAGAGATGGTTTTATTTTTTCTATCGTAAATTTTAGTACTTTGACCGATGTAAACACCCATTGAAATTACTGATCCTGATTCAATAATTACTCCTTCAACAATTTCTGATCTAGCTCCAATGAAACAGTTATCTTCAATAATTGTTGGGTTATTTTGTAATGGTTCTAATACACCTCCTATTCCTACCCCGCCTGATAAATGTACATTTTTTCCTATTTGTGCACAAGATCCGACGGTTGCCCATGTATCTATCATGGTTCCTGAATCAACGTACGCTCCGATATTTATAAAAGAAGGCATCAAAATTGTATTTTGTCCAATAAAAGAACCATATCGGATTGATGCTGGAGGTACTATTCTTATTTTGTCTCGAATAAAATGTTTTTCTTGGTATTCAGAATACTTCAATTTAATTTTATCATAGTATTGCGTTTCATTGTTTTTAATAAGATTATTTTTTTGTATACAAAAATAAAGTAAAATAGCTTGCTTTATCCATTGATGAGTAATCCAGTTATTTTTAATTTTTTCTGCAGTTCGCAATATTCCTTGGTCTAACATGGATATTACTTGATTAATAGCATTGGTAGTAGTGTTATCAATATTTTTAAAATCAATATTATTTTTATTTTCAAATGTATATTTAATTATTTTTTTTAAGTTTTTCATATGTAGTCATAATTTTATTTGTGTTTAAGAGAAAGTTAATTATTTAAAAATGTAACGTAAATAATTAATATCAACTTCTGAAGATTATATATTAATCACAATTGTTCAATATCTTTGGTATTTTTTCTTCTTTTTGTATTGTTAGTATTTCGCATCCTTTTTCATTTACTAAAATAGTATGTTCATATTGTGCAGATAAACTATTATCTTGTGTTTTTATTGTCCATCCATCATGCATACATTTTACTTGACTATTCCCTGCATTTACCATTGGTTCTATTGTAAATGTCATGCCTGATTGTAATATTACTTTTTTATTGTCATAATAATTATGATGTAATATTTGAGGATCTTCGTGAAAATTTCTTCCAATGCCATGTCCGCAATATTCTTTTACTACAGAAAAACTATGTTTTTCTACGTGTTTTTGTATTATCGTACCGATTTTATTAAGGTGTACTCCTGGTTTTACTGCGTATAACGATAAATATAAGCTTTCCAGGGTTACTTTGCATAATAGTTTTCCTAGCGGGTTGGGTTTTCCTACAAAAAACATTTTAGATGCGTCTCCATAATATTGATTTTTAATAATTGCAACATCAATATTTATAATATCGCCATTATTTAATTTATCGCTGTAATTAGGAATTCCATGGCATACAACGTTGTTAACAGAAATACAAACAGATTTTGGAAATCCATTGTATCCTAAGCAAGCTGGTTTAGCTTGTTGCTTATTTATTATGTAATCATGACAAATTGAATCTAATTCTCCTGTAGAAATATTAGGTTCAATATATTGTTCAATCATTTCTAATACTTCTGCTACAAGTTTTCCTACTACTCGCATCTTTTGTATTTCAATTTCATTTTTAATAGAAATAGTAGTCATAATTTTTTATATGTTTATTTTTTATAAATACAATTATAAATGTTTTTTGATAAAACATATATCATTAGATAATTATATCTTTTAATATAAGTATTCTTATTTAATAAAAAATTTATTATTTTCATGTTTAGTACTATTTTGAGTATATTTATCTATATATGTTATTTTATAGATTAAATTATATTAAAAAATTTCTAATGAATAAGACATATTACGTAGAGTATATTTTGCAAATATTTGTATAAAATGACAATGATGTAATGGAATTTTTAATACGTCAGATTATCTGGTTAATCTAATTCACATTCGTTTTGGAGTATTTATGTCTGTTATATCGATAAAAGATATGTTAAAAGCAGGTGTACATTTTGGTCATCAAACTCGTTATTGGAATCCTAAAATGAAATCTTTTATTTTTGGATCAAAAAATAAAGTTCATATTATAAATTTAGAAATGACTTTGTTAATGTTTAACGTTGCTTTATCTGAATTAAAAAAGATTATATTAAAAAAAGGAAAAATATTGTTTGTAGGTACAAAAAAAGCAGCAAGTGCAATAGTTAAAAGTTCTGCGATATCTTGCAAACAATTTTATGTCAATCGTCGTTGGTTAGGTGGAATGTTAACAAATTGGAAAACAGTGCGTCAGTCTATAAAGTTATTAAAAGATTTAGAGATACAATCTAAAGATGGAACTTTTAACAAATTGACAAAAAAAGAAGCGTTATTACGTATGCGTGAATTATCGAAGTTAGAAAATAGTTTAGGTGGTATTAAAAATATGGGAAGTTTACCTGACGCATTGTTTGTGATAGATGCAGAGCATGAAAAAATAGCTATAAGAGAAGCAAATAATTTAGAAATTCCAGTATTTTCTATAGTAGATACTAATTCTAATCCTGATGGTGTAGATTTTATTATTCCAGGTAACGATGATGCTATCAGAGCAATCAACTTATATCTTAGTATTGTTGTTAAAACTATATTAAAATGTTGTTTTCGCGATCAATCTCATAATGTAACATCTAATAACTAAAGCGATAAAATTTATATAAGGATGTTTAATGAAAAAAATTACTGCACTTTTAGTAAAAAAATTGCGTATTCAAACTGGATCAGGGATACTTGATTGTAAAAAAGCGTTGATAGAAACGCAGGGAGACATAGAAAAGTCTGTTGATGTTTTAAGAAAATTAGGCCGTGTAAAAGCAAAGCAAAAACAGTCCTTTTTTACTTCTCATGGTGTTATATTTATAGGTGCTAATAATAAATGTACTGCTATGGTAGAACTAAATTGCGAAACTGATTTTGTTTCAAAAGAAGATAGTTTTCTTTCTTTTGGAAACAACATAATACATCGTGCTATTACTTTACAAACGAATGATGATTCATCATTACTGAAAACATTATTTGAAGAAGAAAGGATGTATTTAGTCTCGAAATTGAGTGAAAACATTATTATTCGTCGCATAGTAATATTGCATGGAACAAATATTACTAGTTATTTACATCATAATCGAATTGGTGTACTAGTAAAAACTACATCACAAAGTAATCAAACGTTGATGAAAAATATTGCTATGCATATTGCTTCTAGTAAACCTGAATATCTACGACCTGATTTGATCCCTAGTTCTGTTATAGAACGAGAATACAAAATACAGTTAGAATTAGCTATGCAATCTAATAAACCTGAATCGATTGTAGAAAAAATAGTAAAAGGAAGAATGATTAAATTTTCTAATGAAAAATCATTGTTTGGTCAAAGTTTTGTATTTGATCCACAAAAAACTGTGGGTGAAATTGTTATAGAAAACAATATTGATATCGCTTCGTTTGTTCGATTTGAAGTGGGAGAATTAGCTTGTAAATAAGATTTTATTAACTATGAGGAGTATGTAATTTAAAATAAATAATAAATCGTTTTTTTATAAACCGCCTAATGGCGGTTAATATGTCTTTTTATTTAAAGAAATACAGGTTTTAGAGAATATTATGTTCTTAAATTTAATTTAGTCATGAGTTATATATGAAAAAAAAAAATAATAAAGTATTTAGATTTAAACGTATACTAATAAAATTAAGTGGTGAATTTTTACAAGGTAGTAATAAATTTGGAATAGATATAGATGCATTAAATTGTATTATAAAAGAAATAAAAGATGTTGTGAATTTAGGAATACAAGTAGGTATTGTTGTCGGTGGAGGAAACATATTTCGAGGAGAAAAATTAAAAAGTTTTGGCATTAATAAAATTGTTTCTGATAATGTAGGTATGTTATCCACTATTATTAATGGATTGATATTGTGCAATTCCATGAAAAAAATGAATCTTAATGCGTATTTAATGTCTTCAATTCCAATTGGTTCAATATGCGAGATTTATCACTATGAAAAAGCTATAAATTGGTTAAAAAATAAATGCATAGTGATATTTTCGGGAGGTTTAGGAAATCCATGTTTCACTACAGATTCGGCAGCTTGTTTACGCGCAATAGAAATAAAAGCCGATATTGTTTTAAAAGGAACTAAAGTTAACGGGGTATATTCAAGCGATCCAAAAAAAAATATTAATTCGGTGTTATATAAAACAATAACCTATGATGAAGTATTAACTAAAGAATTACAAGTTATGGATTTATCTGCTTTTATATTAGCTAGAGATCATAAATTACCCATTTGTATTTTTAATATATATAATCCAGGAATTTTATGCCGGATTATACAGGGTAAAAAAGAAGGAACGTTAATTGAATTTTAGAAATTTAAATATATAATGCAAAGTTTTAAAGATTACATATTTCATATGTTAACTTCGCGGATAAATATTTTAAGGAAATTATTATGGTTGAAAACATTAAAAAAATTACGATAACAAAAATGGATAATTGTATAACTTTATTTAAACACCATCTTAGTACGTTATGTATAACTAGAGCATCTCCTTCTATTTTAAATTCTATTTACATAAATTATTTTGGTAAAAAAGTACAATTATGTAAAGTTTCTAGTATAGCTATAGAAAATTTTAACACTTTGAAAATTAATTTATTTGACATTTCTCTTAAAAATGATGTAGAAAAAGCTATTAAAAATTCTGAATTAAATTTAAATCCTATTTCTATAGGAAGTGCTATAAAAATAGTACTTCCTATTTTGACAGAAGAAAGAAGAAAACATTATATAAAACTAGCAAAAAACGTAGCAGAACAAGGTCGAGTATGTGTTAGAAACATTCGTCGTAATGCTAATGATAGAATAAAGTGTATTTTAAAAGATAAGTTAATTAGTCATGATATAGAACGGAGACTACAACACGATATTCAAAACATAACTAACAATTTTATAAAGAAAATTAATCAGATATTGGAAAAGAAAGAACAAGATCTAATTAACATATAATAAAGTTCTTTTATATGCAAATTATATATTTATTGCATTGAAAGATGCTTAATATTCATTAATTACTTAATTAAAAATATTTTTATTGAGTTCATTTTATTTATATAGTGTGGAATGAGATCATGAAAAAATTGGCTATTTTAGGTTCTACGGGATCAATTGGAGTTAATACTTTATTAATTGTTGAAAGAAATCCTCATTTATTTAAAGTTATTGCTCTGTCTGCGAATAAAAATGTTAAGGTAATGGTACGACAGTGTGAACTTTTTTCTCCTGAATGGGCTTCTTTAAAGAACATAAAAGCAGCTAAAGAATTAAAATTACAACTTAAGATTAGAAATATTAAAACTCAAGTACTTTCGGGAGATAGTGCAGCTTGTAAGTTTGCTAGTTTAGAATCGGTAGATTATGTTGTTTCTGCTATTGTTGGTGCCGCAGGTTTAATATCTACATTATATGCAGTTAAATCTAAAAAAACAATATTATTAGCAAATAAAGAGTCTCTGGTAATAGGAAATAGTATTTTGATGAAAGAAGTAGTTAATAATAATGCAATGTTATTACCTATTGATAGCGAGCACAGTGCTATATTTCAAAGTTTACCTATTGACGTTCAAAAAAATTTAGGATTAGTAAAACTTAGTGAATATGGAATTAAATCTATGGTTTTGACAGGATCGGGTGGGCCTTTTTTAAATTTTCCATTGCATAAACTAAACAATGTCACTCCTCGTCAAGCTTGTACACATCCTACTTGGCGTATGGGAAAAAAAATTTCAGTTGACTCTGCTACTATGATGAATAAAGGATTAGAGTACATTGAGGCTAAATTGTTATTTCACGCTTTTGATATTAAAATAGAATTAGTTATTCATCCTCAATCAATTATTCATTCTATGGTAAGATATTGCGATGGAAATATAATAGCAAATTTATCAATTAATGATATTAAATTGTCTATTTCATATGCTATGTTTTGGCCAAATCGTGTAGTTTCTGGTGTGCCTCATCTTGATTTTTCTAAAGTTAAAAAATTGTCTTTTGTAGAACCAGATTTTAAAAAATATCCATGTTTAAAATTAGCGTTAAATGCATTTTTAAGTGGACATGCTTCTACTATTATATTAAATGCTGCCAATGAAGTTGCTGTTTCTGCATTTTTATGTTCAAAAATTAAATTCAACGATATTTATAAAATTATTGATTCTACGTTAAATTTATTATCTTATCCTAATCCTAAAACTTTTAATGAAATATTAGAAATTGATAAAATAACTCGTATTAGAACACAAAAAGTTCTTTCAAATTTTGTAGATAAAACATGAATTTTTTGATTATTTTATTCATTTAAATAAGGTTATAGTAAGTTTTATGTCATTAAAACACTTTTTAACTATTAACAAAAATTATAAAAATATTTTACCACAACATGTAGCTATCATAATGGATGGTAATGGAAGATGGGCAAATAAAAAAGGAAAACTGCGAATTTTTGGTCATCAAGCAGGATTAAGAGCAGTTCGACGTGCTGTATCTTTTTCTCTTTTTTATAAATTGAAAGTTCTTACTTTATATGCGTTCAGTAGTGAGAACTGGAAGAGACCTCTTTTAGAAATTATGGTGTTAATGGAGCTATTTTTTAATGGTTTGCATAGCGAAATTAATAATTTAAATAAACAAAATATTCGTTTAAAAGTGATTGGAGATATTACAAAGTTTAATTCTGTTCTAAGAAAAAAAATTTATGCTGTAGAAGAATTAACAACAAAAAATGATGGTTTGATATTGAATATTGCAGCTAATTATGGTGGTAAATGGGATATTGTTGAAGCAGTAAAAAAGGTTTTTTTTAAAATTCAAAAATGTTATTTATCTATTGACGATATTACTGAATCTACTATTTCTAAATATTTGTCTATTAGTAATTGTATTCCTATAGATTTAGTAATTCGTACAGGCGGTGAATATCGTTTAAGTAATTTCTTTATTTGGCAAATTGCGTATTCGGAATTATATTTTACTAATATATTTTGGCCTGATTTTAATAGAAACATTTTTGAAAAAGCTATATTTTCGTTTATAAATAGAAAGCGTCGTTTTGGTTCTTTAGATTAATTACTTTATGTGAGTTACTGCAACTACTGCGATATTTAATTTAAAAATATAATCTTTATTATGGGTAAAAAATTAAAATTTGAACATAATGTTTTAATGTATCATCATATATGATCTAACAGTAACTAAATAATGTTTATAAAATATTGTTTAAAATCTTATAAACATATTTTTTTTTATTTATAATAGTAATATTATTATTGGTATCTTTTGTGATTTTTTTAAATGTGTGAACTTAAACTTAAAGATATTTTAATGTTGTTGCCTCATCGAAATCCTTTTATTTTTATTGATAAAATTATAAAATATAAAGAAAAAAAGTATATAATTTCGACAAAACATGTAAAATTACACGAATTTTTTTTAAAAGGACATTTTCCAAATTTTCCTGTAGTTCCTGGAGTATTAATTTTAGAGTCTATATTTCAAACAGCGTGTGTTTTAGCATATAAAAGTACTCATCAATTATGCAAGAGAGAGTTATTTTATCTTTCTAGTATTGATTACGCTAAATTTAAACACAAAATATTTCCCGGTGATATAATGACAATTTATGTAGATATTATTACTATCCGTGCTCATGCTATTCGTTTTCAGGGAAATGTATTTGTAAAAAATAAAGTTGTATGTAGTACAAAAATGTCTTTCATGCATGATACAAAATTAAAAAAATTTTTTATTTAAATGTTATATTGGAATGTTGAAATGGCAGATCCAAAATTTATTCATCTTCGAGTGCATAGTGATTTTTCTATGGTTGATGGATTATCAAAACCTCAATTATTAGTCAATCGAGTTGCAAAATTTGGCATGCCTGCGATGGCTATCACAGATTTTAGTAACTTACATGGTGTCATTAAATTTTATCAAGCAGCTTTGCATAAAGGAATTAAGCCAATTATTGGTGTTGATTTTAACATGTACGTTGATGAATATTCATTAGATAAATTGTCTAAAATTACTTTGTTAGCTTCTACTAATACGGGATATAGAAATCTAATTTTATTACTTTCTCGAGCATATCATAACGGATACAACAGCACAATTGGAATAATAATAAAAAAAGCATGGTTAATTGAATATCGTAAAGGCATAATTTTGTTGTCCGGTGGTTGTTATGGCGATATCGGTATCAATATATTGCAAAGTAATAAGTCAGCATTGTACAAAAGTTTATTTTTTTACAATAAGTATTTTCAAAATTTTTATTATTTTGAAATTGTACGTAATGGAAAGCCTAATGAAGAAGAATACATTGATAAAATTAAATGTTTATCTGCAAAAGAAGGGATACCTTTGGTAGCTACTAATTCTGTTTGTTTTTTAAATGAAATTGATTTTTCAGTTCATAAAATTCGTGTTTTTATTAACCAAAGATGTGTCATTAATAATAAGAACATTAATCATGATTACACGTCGCAGCAATTTTTAAAAAATGAAGTTCAAATGTTAGAAGTATTTTCAGATATTCCTGAATCACTTTCGAATAGTGTAGAAATTGCCAAGCGTTGTAATGTAATTTTAAAATTTGATAAACATTTTTTACCAAAGTTTCCTATAAGATGTAATAGTATTAATGATTATTTAGTCATTAAAGCAAAAAAAGGATTATTTAAACGTCTTATTCATTTGTATCCGGATAAAAAAATCCGAGATGTTCATTTAGATAAATATATTTCTCGTTTATTTTCGGAATTAGATGTAATAAATAAAATGGGATTTCCTGGATACTTTTTAATAGTTATGGAATTTATTAATTGGTCAAAACAAAATGCAATTCCAGTGGGTCCGGGAAGAGGATCTGGTGCTGGATCTTTAGTATCATACGCTTTGAATATTACTGAATTAGATCCTTTGCGATTTGATTTAATATTCGAACGATTTCTTAATTTAGAACGTGTTTCAATGCCAGACTTAGATATTGATTTTTGCATGGATAATCGTGATAGAGTTATTGAGCATGTTTCTCAAATATATGGACGAGAATCAGTATCTCAAATTGTTACTTTTGGTACTTTGACAGCTAAAGCAGTGATACGAGACGTAGGTCGAGTTCTGGGTTTTCCTTATGGATTTTTGAATCGTATTTCTAAATTAATTCCATTAGATCCAGGAATAACTTTACAACAAGCTTTATCTAATCGATCAGAATTGTTAAAACTGTATCATTCTGATGAAGATGTAAAAGTATTGATTGACATTGCTAAAAAATTAGAAGGAATTACTCGAAACATTGGAAAACATGCTGGAGGATTAGTTATTTCACCTGGAAAAATTACTGATTTCTCGCCATTACATTATGATGAAAATGGTTGTAATCCTATTACTCAATTTGATAAATCAGATATTGAATTAATAGGATTAGTTAAATTTGATTTTCTTGGATTGAAAACGTTAACTATAATACATAATTCAGTAAAAGTAATTAACCACAACTTGTCGATACGAAAAAAAAGTCCAATTGATATTAATTGCATTCCTTTGAATGACAAAAATTGTTTTTGTTTTTTACAATCATGCTGCACTATAGGTATTTTCCAATTAGAATCTTATGGAATGAAAGATTTAATTTTTCGTTTGAAACCGGATTGTTTTGATGATTTAGTTGCTTTAATAGCTTTGTTTCGACCAGGACCTTTGCAATCAGGAATGGTAGATAATTTTATAAATCGAAAACATGGTAATGAAAAAATTTTTTATCCTGATAAGAAATGGCAACATATATTATTGAAACCAGTTTTAAAATCAACTTATGGAGTTGTGTTATATCAAGAACAAGTAATGAAAGTTGCACAAGTATTAGCAAATTATACTTTAGGCAGTGCAGATATTTTACGTCGTGCTATGGAGAAAAAAAATCCTTTGGAAATGAAAAACCAAAGAACTATGTTTAAAGAAGGAGCAAAAAAGAATGGAATTGATTCTAAATTGGCTATGAATATTTTTAATTTACTAGAAAATTTTGCTGGATATGCATTTAATAAATCACACTCTGTTGCTTATTCTTTAATATCATATCAAACTTTATGGTTAAAATTGTATTATCCAGCTGAATTTATGTCATCTGCTATGAATGCTGATATAGATAATACTGATAAGTTAGTGACATTAATTTATGAATGTAAAAGAATTAAACTAAATATTGTTGCCCCTAGTGTTAATAATAGTGATTATTATTTTAGAGTTGATAATTGTGGTAATATTATATATGGGTTAGGAGCAATAAAAGGAATTGGAAAAAACGTTGTTACTGCTATTATTCGAGCTAGAAAGTGTTATGGAATTTTTTCTGAATTATTTGATTTGTGTGTTCATGTCGACTCATCTAAATTAACAAAAAGAGTAATTGAGAAATTAATTAAATCAGGAAGTTGCGATTGTTTTAAGATAGACAGATCTATATTAATAAATAATTGCAATAATATTATTCAATCGGCATATCAATATGTGCAATCGAAAAAATCAAAAAAGATAGAACTATTTGGATCTTTATTAGAAGACTTAAAACAAACATATAATAACTCTTCTTTCACTAATGTTAATATTAACAAACGATTAATACTTGATTGGGAAAGAGATTGTTTGGGATTTTATTTAACTAAGCATCCTGTAGATCAATATTTGGATATATTACATAAGTATCCAAAATGTATTCGTGCGAAAAATGCAAATTTTTTAAATGATGGTAAAGACGTTATAATTCTAGGTATGGTCACTGAATTAAAACTTAAAATAACAAAAAAAAATAAAAAAATGATGGTGTTCTTTTTAGAAGATTATTTTTCTCGCCTTGATGTCATAGTATTTAATGCCGTTTTAGATAGGTATAAACTCAATTTAAATAATGATTTAGTTGTGATAGTTTTTGGTTGCGTTAAAGTTAACCCGATGAATAAGAAATGTGTAATATTAGCAAATCAGATTTTAAGTTTAGGAAATATAATAGTATAAAAGGTTATTTTTTTATTTATATTATTTTTAGAACGGTACATGTTAATTGTAAAAGTTTTAATATATGTATATATTTTAGTTTTTGAAATTAGATCATATTTTTATTTAATTGTTTTGAATGTAAATAATGATTTTTTTTGCATTGAGAAGTAGCGAAGTAAAATAATTGTTAGTGGAATATTTTTAAGAAAATATTTAAATGAAGTATTGGATTATGTTTAAATTTTTTTAAAAAACTATTGTTTATTTATGGTTAAATTTTTTATTAAAAATAAAATAATTTAACCATGTTGTGCTAATATTTTTTTATTGTTTGTATTATGAACTGAATTATTTCATTTTTAGAAATAATTTTTTTTGTACCGTCATATCTATTGTGATATTCTACTTTATTATTTTTTATCAAATTTTCACTAATTACGATACTATAAGGTATACCGATAAGTTCCATTTCAGAAAACATGGCTCCAGGATGTTCGTTTCTGTCGTCTAACATAGTTGTAATATTGTGATTTTTTAAAATTTGATAAATAATTTGTGATTCATTTTGTATTATTTTAGATTTGTAAAAATTAATAGGTATAATGGCTATTTGAAATGGGGTAATAGAAATAGGCCAAATGATGCCTTTTTCATCGTTGTTTTGTTCAATTATAGCTGCTATGGTCCGCGTAATACCAATTCCATAACATCCCATTTTTAAAAATTTTTTATATCCAGTACGATCTTGAACTTGAGCTCCTATTGTTTGAGAATATTTGTCTCCTAATTGAAAAATGTGACCTATTTCAATACTCTTTTTAATTTTTAATGTTCCCATACCATCAGGACTAATGTCTCCTTCTACAGCGTTTCTAATGTCGAAGCTTTTCGGGATAGACAAATGTTGATTCCAATTAACATTATTAAAATACTTTCCTGTAGTATTGGATCCAATGGTAAAATTTTTAAGAGAAATCACTGAAAAATCAGCTATAATAGGTAAATTTAAACCAATTGGTCCTAAGAATTTTAATGTAGTACCAGTTATATTTAATATTTCTTTTTGAGAAGCAAAAACTACAGGGTAAGATATGAAATCTATATTAGAAATTTTTTTTGCATTAATTTCGTGATCTCCTCTAATTAATATTGCTACAAAGTTATGTTCTTGATTTTTTTTTAGTTTTACTAAAATTGTTTTAATAGTATTTTCTTTTAGCGAACGACATTTGTTTGAGTGGTGCAGAAGGGTTGATGGAACATTTGTTTTTTTTGAAACTTTTAATAATTGACATTTATTAGTACTTGTTTTATAAGTAGCTACCTGTATATTAGCTGCATAGTTTGATTTAGTGGACAATGCGATACTATCTTCTCCACTTTTACTTAATGCTTGAAATTCGTGTGATTGGTTTCCTCCCATAGAATTCGAATCGGCTTCTACAATGTGAAATTTCAATTTCATATTTGAAAATATATTTTTATAAGCGTTATACATTGAATTGTAGGTATTATTTAATGATAACGAATTTATGTGAAAAGAATATGCATCTTTCATAATAAATTCTCGAGATCTTATTACTCCACAACGAGGTCGAATTTCATCTCGAAATTTTGTTTGAATTTGATATAGTAGTAGCGGAAGTTGTTTATATGATTGTAATTCGTTTTTAATTAGATTGGTTATTATTTCTTCATGCGTAGGTCCTAGTATAAATTTATTATTTTTACGATCTAAGATTTCAAATAATTCTTTTCCATAAATTTTCTTGCGATTACTAAGATTCCATAAAAATTCGGGTTGTAATATTGGCATTGTAATTTCTAATGCATGTATTTTTTTTATCTCAGTTCTTATTATTTTACATACGTTTTTTAGTATTCGTAATCCTGTAGGTAGCCAAGTATATATACCTGAAGAATTTTGCCGTATCATTCCAGATCGTAACATGAGTTTATGACTAATACTATCTGTATGTTTAGGATTGTCTTTTAGTGTTGAAAATAGATATTTTTTAGCGCGCATTTATTTTAGTTCTCAAATAAAATAATATTTGTAATATATTTTAAACGTTATTTAAAATTTATGTTAATTTTGAATGTTTAATTTTTTTTGTTTGTTGACATGGTTCGTTATGTGTAAAACTTTTTTATTTGTATATTTATAATTTTATTATGTACAATTATTGCACAATAGTTTTTATATTTATGTAAGTATATATTATATGTAAAGTAAATTATTGAATAATAAGAGGTAGTCATTATGAGTGATGATAATAATGAAGAAAAAACTGAACAACCAACGAGTCATAAGTTAAAAGAAGCAAAAAAAAAAGGTAACAAAAGACATTTTCGTGAATTAAATTCATTATTAATTTTGGTTAGTGCTTTAATGATATTTTGGTTTAAAAAAAAAGATATAGCAATTTCATTCGAAACAATCATGCGTTCTAGTTTAGTTTTTGATCATGACTCTCTGAGACAAAAGTATATTTTCAATGTTGATTCCTTTTTTCATCTGTTTGAAGTAATTTTTTTTCCTATGTTTTTAACTACATTGTTATCAATAATTTGTAGCAATTTTAATTTTCATATACAGTTTTTGAGAGTCAACTTTAGTACATTAAATCCTTTAACAGGTTTTAAAAAACTGTTTTCAAGTCAAATTATTTTAGAATTATTTAAAACAATGTTAAAGGTATTTTTAGTTGGTTATGTTGTTTATTGTCATATTTCCTATTTTTTTTTACAATCGTTAAATTTTATAAATAAAAATGTTTTTTTTGTGTTACAAAATAGTTTTTTTACAATTTTTTTATGTATTTTAATTATTTTAGTTACTATAATTCCCATTGTTGTGTTTGATGTGTTTTGGGAAAGATATAATTATTATAAGCAACTTAGGATGACTCGACAAGAAGTAAGAGATGAGTTTAAAAGAACAGAGGGAAATCCTCATATTAAATCTCATATCCGTAGAATTATGCGAGAAATAGCACGTCGTCGTATGTTGTCAAATGTTTCAAAATCTGACGTAATTATTATAAATCCTGTGCATTATGCTATTGCGCTACAATATAATGAGAAAAGTATGAAAGCACCGAAAATATTAGCAAAAGGATCTGGTGAACTTGCTCTGAAAATTCAAAAAATAGGAAATAAACATTCTATTCCTGTTCTTTTTTCATCTTCGCTTGCCCGTGTATTATATCATTACACTGATATTGGACAGTGCATACCTAATAAATTGTATACAGCTGTTGCAGAAGTATTAGCATGGGTGTGGAAAATTCGAAGTTGGAGAAAAGAAGGAGGGATTTTTCCTAAACAGCCTAATAACTTTTTTATTCCTTTAGAATTGCGTACTTTAGGAGAGGATAAAAATTAATGATTCGTGTTTTTTCATTATCAAATTTCTTAAAACAATTAAAATCAATCCCATGGCAGGTATTATCTGGTCCTGTATTAATTTTAATTATTTTGTCAATGATGGTTTTACCTTTAGCTCCATTTGTTTTAGATTTATTTTTTACTTTTAATATCGCTTTGTCCATTGTAATATTATTAGTTGCTATGTTTACAGTTCATACATTAGAATTTACTGCTTTTCCTATAATTTTATTATTTTCTACATTATTGCGTTTAGCTTTAAACATTGCGTCTACAAGAATTATTTTATTACATGGGCATATAGGATCTTATTCTGCTGGAAATGTGATACACGCATTTGGTCAGTTTTTAGTTGGCGGAAATTTTGCAATAGGTATTGTGGTATTTATTATTTTGGTAATCATAAATTTTATGGTTATTACAAAAGGAGCTGGGAGAATTGCAGAAGTAGGTGCAAGGTTTATATTAGATGGAATGCCTGGAAAACAAATGGCCATTGATGCTGATTTGAATGCAGGTTTAATAGGAGAAGAGCAAGCTAAACAGCGTAGACTGGAAATTACGCAAGAAGCTGATTTTTACGGTTCGATGGACGGAGCAAGTAAATTTGTTAGAGGTGATGCTATAGCAGGAATATTAATTATGGGAATTAATGTCATTGGTGGATTAATTATTGGTGTACTACAACATGGTATGCCATTTGAAAAAGCAGCAGAAGTATATACTATATTAACGATAGGAGATGGATTAGTAGCTCAAATTCCTGCATTAGTAATTTCTACAGCTTCTGGTGTCATTGTTACTCGTGTTAGCACAGATCAAAATGTTAGTGAACAAATGATCAGTCAACTATTTTATAATCCCAAAGTAGTATTACTTAGTGGGATTGTTTTAGGAATTCTTGGATTAGTACCTGGTATGCCGAATATAATTTTTTTGCTATTTACTAGTTTATTGTTTATGTTGTCTTGGTTGTTATATAAAAACCCTTCAAAGTTTAAACAATCACCATTAAAGAAGAGCAAGGAAAATATTTCTAATTATGCTCAAGATGCTACTTGGAATGACGTAAAATTAGAAGATTCTATAGGAATTGAATTAGGTAGTTATCTTATATCAATGATAACTAGTAAAACAGAAGATAATTTATTGAATAAGATTCGACGTATACGAAAAAAGTGTGCTAAAGAAATTGGATTTTTACCACCGTTCATTCATATTAGAAATAACATTTATTTACCTAATGATACTTATCATATATTAATTAAGGGTATTGAAGTAGGAAAAGGAATAATCAAACATGGTTATTTTTTAGCTATTGACTCAAAAAATATGTTAGATGCATTACCAGCAGAAGAAACTGTTGATCCTACTTTTAATTTTCGTGCGTTTTGGATTGATAAATCTTTACTTAATCAGGCAAAAAACAAGGGTTATAATATTGTCCAAGATAGTACTGTAATTGCAACTCATCTTAATCAAATTATTTTAAATAATGCCAGTAAATTGTTTGGAAGACAAGAAGCTCAACACTTGCTAGATTATGTCGGTAGATATTTTCCAAAACTCATTGAAGATTTAATTCCAAATTTAATTAGTTTAACAACATTTCATAAAGTTATTCAAAACTTATTGTTGGAACGTGTTCCTATTAGTGATATGCAAACTATTTTAGAAACTTTAATAATTAATTCTACTTCTTATCAAAATGATGTATCAATGCTAACTAGCTTAGTTCGTATTTCTTTACAAAAATTGATTGTTCAAAAAGTGTTTAAAAATAATGAACTTAAAGTGATAGGTTTAGGCGTTAAATTGGAACAAATATTTTTACAAACTTTTCAAGATGAAAATAATAGCAGTGGTGTCTTGGAACCTGGGTTATATGACTTTTTTTTAAAAGAGCTAAAAAAAGTAATTGATAATCAAACATCACTTAGTGATTCTATTGTACTTTTAGTCCATCATAAATTACGTATGTATTTATCGAAAATATTATTAAAAATATTTCCGAATTTGGTGATTTTATCTAATTTAGAATTAGAAGAAAATGATAAAAAAATACATATTACTAGCATTGTAGGATCTTAATTAAGTTTATATTCCTTTATTGTATTTTATGTTTATAATAATATTTATAATTGAATTTATTTTTTTAGTGGTACATATTTAGGTTTATGTATCACTTTTTATATACATAATAATATAATGTATTATTAATTTTAATAATATAATGTACGTTAAAATATTACAATTATATATTTCGCAGTCACGTTTTTATTTACATATAATTCGTTGTGGAAATACCGATAACATTCAAACTTTTTTTTATTGTTTTTGCAGTTAAAGATGACAGAATTAGTCTGCTATCACGAATTTTAACATTTTTAGAAAATAGAATAGAACATGTTTCATAAAAATTTGAAAATATTGTAGATAGTTCATATACGTAATTGCACAGTATATGTGGCATACCTTTATTAGATGATTCTAAGATAATCTCTTCAAATTGTAGTAATTTTAATCCTAGCTGTTTTTCACATTGTTCCTTTAATTGAATTTTTCCTTTTATTCGAAACATTGAAATATTTAATTTTTTAAATATTGATAATATTCGAGTATATGCATATTGTATGTAAGGAGCTGTATTACCATCCAACGATAAAACGTTATCCCAATTAAAAACGTAATTAGTGGATCTATTTTTAGACAAATCGAAATATTTTACTGCTCCAATACCTATTTTTTTAGCTAAAAAATGTAATTTATTAGTAGAAAGTTTAGGATTTTTTTGCTTTGCGATAATTTTAGCTCGTTTTATTGACTCGTTTAATAAGTCAGACAATTTTATATTATCTCCAGATCGAGTCTTGAAAGGGCGTTTGTTTTTAGATAATATCATTCCAAACATATGATGTTCTACTATGAGATGGTTTGGAATATATCCAGCTAATTTTCCTATTTCTATTATTTGCATTAAATATTGATGTTGGCGAATATCAGTATAATACAATATTTTATCAGCATGAAGAATTTCATAACGATATTTTAAACATGCTAAATCAATAGTAGCATAAAGAAATGCTCCGTCTTTTTTTTGAATGATGACACCAAGTGGTTCTCCATTTCTATTTTTAAAATTATTTAATAATACTATTGTTGCGCCGCGATGTTTTACTGCGATCTTTTTATTTCTGAGATCGTGGATGATACCAGGTAACATATTTCTATAAAAACTTTCTCCTATAATATGTTTTTTAGTTAAAGTTACATTCAATTTTTTATAAATTTTTTCATTATTTTGAATAGTAGCATCAACAATTTTTTTCCAGATATTTATACAAAATTGATCTTCAGACTGTAATTTTAAAGTATATTCTTTCGCTTTTTTTGAAAATATTTTATCGTTTTCATATTTTATTTTTGATTTTTGATAAATCTTATTAAAATTTATATCTTTTATGATTATTGTTTTTTTTTGTTCTTTCAAGTAAGCTAGTATCATTCCAAATTGTGTTCCCCAATCTCCGATATGGCTTATCCTTATAACATTATGTCCAAGAAACTCCATTATTCTAGCTGTAGCATCTCCTATTATTGTT
The DNA here is from genome assembly GCA_039830025.1 of Buchnera aphidicola (Kaburagia rhusicola ensigallis). Taxonomy (NCBI): domain Bacteria; kingdom Pseudomonadati; phylum Pseudomonadota; class Gammaproteobacteria; order Enterobacterales; family Erwiniaceae; genus Buchnera; species Buchnera aphidicola. Next base: position 266,178 of record CP140040.1, read on the forward strand.
GAACGCAAGTGTCCTACATGCATTTCTTTAGCTATATTGGGAGATGAATAATCGATAATAATGTTTTTGGATTCTACGCGTTTAACACCTAATCGCGTCGATTTCATTTTTTTTTCTAACATTTCAATTATCCATTTATCATTCAAAAAAATATTAATAAATCCAGGTTTAGAAACGTAAACTTTTTGATATATTTTATGAATATGGATTTTGCAAGCTATTTTTTTTGCCAGATTATAGGAATTTATGTTTAACATTGTAGCTATTTTAATTATTCCATTTATTTGATAATCCCATGGTTTTTTTTGACGAGTACTATTAATTAAAAGATTATCAGTATTTCTTATTCCGTTGTCTATTAAAGCTTGGATTACGTGCTGTTCTAATATTAATTTTATATTCATGTTGGCTTTATTTTATTTTTTTTGATATATGAATTTTTTAGAATAAGTCATTTTTCCGAAATGGTTATGTATATTCTAATATTTAGAAACAATAGATTTAATAATGAGCAATTAAATAATATTATTTGCACTATATCAATTTTTTATTTTTTCTTCGAGGGTATTAATAGTAATTATATAAATTATATACGCAAAATATTTAAATTTGTATGTAAAGTTGTTGACAAGATATATAAAAAATGTAATTATATAAAAAGTTAAAAGTAATGCTCTTTAAAAAAATATTAGAAAATTTGTGTGGACACACCAAAACTTAAGATTAAAATTATTTTAATGTTTTTATTTATTAAAAAATAGTTTTTTTATTTTTTATAAAAGAATTTTTAAATTGAAGAGTTTGATCATGGCTCAGATTGAACGCTGGCGGCAAGCCTAACACATGCAAGTCGAGCGGCATCGAAAGAAGATTTTTTCTTGTCGGCAAGCGGCAAACGGGTGAGTAATATCTGGGGATCTACCTAAAAGAGGGGGATAACCATTGGAAACGATGGCTAATACCGCATAATGTTGGAAAACCAAAGTAGGGGACCAAATTTTTTGGCCTTATGCTTTTAGATGAACCCAGACGAGATTAGCTTGATGGTAAGGTAATGGCTTACCAATGCTACGATCTCTAGCTGGTCTGAGAGGACAACCAGCCACACTGGAACTGAGATACGGTCCAGACTCCTACGGGAGGCAGCAGTGGGGAATATTGCACAATGGGCGAAAGCCTGATGCAGCTATGCCGCGTGTATGAAGAAGGCCTTAGGGTTGTAAAGTACTTTCAGCGGGGAAGAAAAAAAGCATGTTTAATAAATGCGCTTTTCTGACGTTACCCGAATAAGAAGCACCGGCTAACTCCGTGCCAGCAGCCGCGGTAATACGGGGGGTGCAAGCGTTAATCAGAATTACTGGGCGTAAAGAGCACGTAGGTGGTTTTTTAAGTCAGATGTGAAATCCCTAAGCTTAACTTAGGAACTGCATTTGAAACTGATAGACTAGAGTATCGTAAAGGGAGGTAGAATTCTAGGTGTAGCGGTGAAATGCGTAGATATCTAGAGGAATACCTGTGGCGAAAGCGACCTCCTAGATGAATACTGACGCTGAGGTGCGAAAGCGTGGGGAGCAAACAGGATTAGATACCCTGGTAGTCCATGCCGTAAACGATGTCGACTTGGAGGTTGTTTCCTAGAAGAAGTGGCTTCCGAAGCTAACGCGTTAAGTCGACCGCCTGGGGAGTACGGCCGCAAGGTTAAAACTCAAATGAATTGACGGGGGCCCGCACAAGCGGTGGAGCATGTGGTTTAATTCGATGCAACGCGAAAAACCTTACCTGGTCTTGACATCCATAGAATTTTTTAGAGATAAAAAAGTGCCTTCGGGAGCTATGAGACAGGTGCTGCATGGCTGTCGTCAGCTCGTGTTGTGAAATGTTGGGTTAAGTCCCGCAACGAGCGCAACCCCTATCCTTTGTTGCCAGCGGTTTGGCCGGGAACTCAAAGGAGACTGCCGGTTATAAACCGGAGGAAGGTGGGGATGACGTCAAGTCATCATGGCCCTTACGACCAGGGCTACACACGTGCTACAATGGCATATACAAAGAGATGCAACTCTGCAAAGATAAGCCAACCTCATAAAGTATGTCGTAGTTCGGACTGGAGTCTGCAACTCGACTCCACGAAGTCGGAATCGCTAGTAATCGTGGATCAGAATGCCACGGTGAATACGTTCCCGGGCCTTGTACACACCGCCCGTCACACCATGGAAGTGGGTTGCAAAAGAAGCAGGTAGCTTAACCAGATTTATCGGATGGCGCTTACCACTTTGTGATTCATGACTGGGGTGAAGTCGTAACAAGGTAACCGTAGGGGAACCTGCGGTTGGATCACCTCCTTATAAATGATTCTTAATTTTTAGGTTGTGTCCACACAAATTTTCTGATCAGTTTTTTATGAAAAACAGGCTTGTAGCTCAGCTGGTTAGAGCACACCCCTGATAAGGGTGAGGTCGGTGGTTCAATTCCACTCAGGCCTACCATATATCAAATAAGTTAGTTAATATTTTTAAATATGGGGCTGTAGCTCAGATGGGAGAGCGCCTGCTTTGCACGCAGGAGGTCAGCGGTTCGATCCCGCTTAGCTCCAATTCTATTTTTTATATTCTTCCTTCATTTTTCTTAATTTCTGTAATATATTTAATTGAAACATCAAATCTTTATGAATTTTGGTAGACTTTTGAATTTCTTGTTTATCTAAATTTAAAAATGGATTTATTTTTTTTTCTGTGTTTAATTGACTAGGAAGTGAGCAACGTTTGTTGGAATGCATAATCTTAATTTTTTTGTAAAATTTTGTTACTTCATTATTATTTGAAAAAATGGAGTTAGCAAATTTTAAATTTTTAAACGTGTACTCATGCGCGCAGTAAATTAAAGTATTATCAGGAAGTCTCATAATTTTTTTAAGCGAATTGTACATTTTTAATGTCAACCCTGTTTTTATTTTTCCACACCCACCAGAAAATAATGTATCACCACAAAATAAATATGGTTTTGTATAATAAGAAATGTGTCCAGAAGTATGGCCGGGAGTAAACAAAATTTTAAATTTATAGTTTAAAATATCAATACAATCATTATCTTTACATACTTTATTTACGCCAAATTTTTTTGCTTCGTTAGGACCATAAATTAATAAATTAGGATAAATTTCTAATAATTTATCTATTCCTCCGATGTGATCATAGTGATGATGTGTAACTAAAATAGCTACGGGATGTACATTAAGTTTTTTAATTATATTAATCACAGGTATATGATCACCTGGATCAATAATGATACATAAATTATTATGGTTTATTATTATCCAAACATAATTATCGTTTAATATAGGAATGTATTTTATTTTCATATATATTTTGTTGTATTATTTAGTAAGTTTTTTTAAAAATTATTTAATTGTATTTCAGATTTAATGATGTATAACCTTAATAAGGTTAAGATATGTATCCGATATCTTCCAAAGTTGGGTTTCTTGCATAATATTGTGCTAAATTATTACATTTTTCATTTTCTATGTGTCCTGAATGACCTTTGATCCAATGCCAATTCATATGATGCAAATTTGATATAGTATTTAAACGAGACCATAAATCGATGTTTTTGACTGGTTTGTTTTTTGTAGTTTTCCAATTATTACGTTTCCAATTTTTTATCCACAATAAAATTCCTTTTTTTACATATTGACTATCAACAGTAATTTCTATATTACACGGTTTTCGAATTTTTTCTAATGCTATTATTACCCCCATGAGTTCCATTCGATTGTTTGTAGTAAAATAAAAACCCGAACTAATAATTTTTTTATGGTTTTTGCATTTAATTATTGAGCTACAACCTCCAGGACCTGGGTTACCTAAACAAGATCCATCTGAAAATATTTTAATAAATTTTGTCATAATTGTAAGTTCCTTAAAAATACGATGTTTAAAATGTATGAAAAATAATAAAAGAAAAGTTGTTTTAGATATTGAAACAACTGGTATGAATTTTTCTGGGTGTTTTTACAAAACCCATAGAATCATTGAAATTGGGGCAGTAGAAATTATTAATAATTGCGTAACAGGAAGTTATTTTCATTCATATATTTGTCCTGATAGATCAGTAGATGATAGTGCTTTTAAAATTCATGGTATTTCTGATAATTTTTTATCAGATAAACCAAAATTTGTTGAAATAGCTAAAGAATTTTTAAAATATCTTGACTATTCTGATTTGATTATTCATAACGCTAAGTTTGACGTTAGCTTCATTAATTATGAATTAAACATGCTTAGTTCAAAAATAAAAAATGTTGAAAAACATTGTAATATTATTGATACACTAGTAATGGCACGTAAGATTTTTCCTGGAAAGAAAAATACTTTAGATGCTTTATGTTCTCGATATAAAATTAACATTAAAAAAAAACGTATCCATAGTGCTATTTATGATGCTCAATTATTATCTAAAGTATATATATTTATGACTAATCGTCAAGAATCATTGACTTTTTTAAATCGTGATGTTTCGTATTATCGTTATGCCAAGAAGTTTATACCTTCAAAACATATCCAATCAAAAATTTTGTTGGCAACAGACCAAGAAAATATTTTTCATAAAAAATTTTTGGAGTATATGATTCAAAATTCAGGAAAATGCGTATGGATGGATAAGTAAAATGTATATGAACAGTGTTGACAGATATGATATTAAATTATATAATTTAAGTGTAGAATTTTAGTAGTATGGTGCGGTAGTTCAGTTGGTTAGAATACCGGCCTGTCACGCTGGGGGTCACGGGTTCGAGTCCCGTCCGCACCGTTTTTAAAGTTTTTTAAATTAAATTTCGTTTTTTGTTATAAATGTAATGTTAAATAATAAAATTTTTTAAAAATGAAAAAATTTAATAATTGAAACAATAAAAAATATTTTTAGAATAGTATATATAACATTTTTATTAATATTCAAATAAACTTAAATGAATAAATATATATGTAATTTATATCAATAGATATTGCGATACGTTTTTATGTTTTTAATTTTTTTTATTTTTAAAAACGGTAGTTTAAAATTTACAAAAAATATATTTAGCATAAATTTTGTAACTTTTTCTCATACAATTTAGATAATTTTAAAATTACGCTGTTTTAGGTTTTTTATGAGTAAAAAATATATTGTTACTTGGGATATGTTACAAATTTATGCTAGGAAATTAGCTTACAAATTACTTCCAGCAAAACAATGGGAAGGTATTATTGCAGTAAGTAGAGGAGGATTAATACCATCAGCATTATTAGCAAGAGAATTAAATATTAGGTTCATAGATACAATCTGTATATCTAGTTACGATCATAATCGTTTACGCGATTTAAAAATTCTAAAGCATACTTCTATAAAAAACATAAATGAATCTAAAATTATTATAGTTGATGATTTAGTAGATACTGGTGGAACAGGTCAGATAATTCGTTATATGTATTCTAAAGCAACATTTGTTTCAATTTTTGCAAAGCCTATGGGCAAATTATTAGTAGATAAATATATTATAGATATACCGCAACAAGTATGGGTGGAGCAACCATGGGATATGGGGATTTCTTATCAATCTCCATTAGTAAAAGATTTTTAAAATATTGCATTTTTTAGGTACTTTTAATCATGGACATAAAAAAAGAAATATTAGATAAACATGATATTAGCGATTCTGATATAAAAAACGACAAATTAAAATCAAACGTAAATATTGATATAGAAAAAATAGATATATTGAATAAACAAATTTCAGATCTTGAGTTAAATTTATTAGATCAAGAATTATTGTCAAAAAATAAGTTAAAATCGTACTATGATAGGGTAAAAAAAGAAATTGATAACACTTATAAGTTTGCATTACAAGATTTTTTTAATGCATTACTTCCTACTATCGATAATATAGAGCGTGCTTTAGATTTATTTGAGAAAAAAGATGATATTATAAAACCTATATTTAGTGAATTAAATGCAGCTTTGAAATCTTTAATGAAATTGTTAACAAAATTCGGTTTAACACAAGTAGATGAAACATGTGTTCCATTTAATCCTGATATACATCAAGCCATGACTATACAATCATCTAAAAAAATAAAAGAAAATTATGTTATTGCTGTTATGCAAAAGGGTTATTTACTAAATGGTAGATTGTTACGTCCAGCTATGGTAACAGTTTCTAAACTATAGTCCCAAAAATCTGAAGCATATAATAATATCGTTTTCTTGCAGGCAATATTACAATATTGAATATTTTGCTCTGCAAGAATGTATTCAAATGTCTTTTATTTTTTTAATAACATTTTTTTCCTTCTTAGTTCTTTTGGATCTATTAATAATGGTCTATAAATTTCAATTCTATCTCCGTTTTTTACTAAATCTTTTAAGTTAACTATATTTCCATAAATTCCTATATTGTTTTTTGTTATATCCACCACTTTTTTATCAAAAATATTAGAAGTTAATATAGCTTCTTTTATAGAAATTTTGTTTTTTAATTTCATCTCTTTAATAAATTGCTTATGTTTTAGAGCATATACAATTTTTATTTTAATTAGTTTCATTTTATGTCGCATTAATTGGTACTGTTTTAAAAATATAATTTATATTATTATTAATATATATAAACGTAAAAATATTTTAGTTAAAATTGATGATTTGGAATATACAATTTATGTTGGATTTGGGATTAAAATTATGATAAAAAAAAATAACATTAAAAATCCGATAACTAGTATTATTGTTAATAGAAAAGCTAAACATAAATATTTTATCAAAGAAACATTAGAAGCTGGATTAGTATTATTAGGTTGGGAAGTAAAAGCATTTAAATCAGGAAATATAAATATTAGTAATAGTTATGTTGCTTTTTATTTTAATGAAGTTTATTTAATAGGATCACAATTTAATTTTCTTTATACCACTAATTTACATGCTTTACATCATGTTAGCAGAAATCGAAAAATATTATTGCATAAAAATGAAATTACGTCTTTGCACAGTAAAATATATAAAACTGGTTATACTGCTATAGCTTTATCACTTTTTTTAAAAAATAGTTGGTGCAAAATACAAATAGCTATCGCAAAAGGAAAAACAAAATACGATAAACGCGAAACAAAAAAAGAGTCTCAATGGAAACTGGAAAAAAATCGAATTTTAAAAAATAAATTGATTTTTTAATGCATAATTAATATGTTAATATAATAGAAATTGTTTTGGATTAAAATATGTACAAATGTGATGAGTATTTTATGGAGCATGCTCTAAAATTTGCTAAATTAGCAGAAATAGATAAAGAAGTTCCTGTTGGAGCAGTATTAGTACTAAATAATGTTATTATTGGGCAAGGTTCCAATAGTTCTATTTCGACACATGATCCTACTGCTCATGCTGAAATTATAGCATTACGTTCTGGAGGGGCGTTTCTCAAGAATTATCGTTTAACAAATACGACATTATACGTTACATTAGAACCTTGTTCTATGTGTTATGGAGCTATTATTCATAGTAGAATTTCTAGACTAGTATTTGGAACAAGTTACAATAATAAAAATAGTTATACTCATTTTAATGAAAATCAATATGAAAGAATTAAAAAAAGTAAAATAATAATTACAAAAAATATTTTAAATAAAGAATGCAAAAATATATTAAAATTTTTTTTTAAAAAAAAAGAAAGAAAAAATTATGATTCAGGTTCTACATTAAAATTTATTTTTCAATAATAACGATAGTGGATACATGTGATTTTTCATCACTTAAACTGACATGAATTGAGTTTATGTTTAAATTTTTTGCTATTTTTTTGGCTTTTTTTAATAATCGTAAATTTGGTTTTCCTAAATGATTGTGGTACAATTCAAAGTTATTGAATTTTACACCATGTTTGATTCCTGTTCCTAATGCTTTTGAAGCTGCTTCTTTTACAGAAAATCTTTTTGCTAAAAATACTACGGGATTTTTACTTTTTTTGTATTCGTTTAATTCATAATTAGATAGTATTTGGTATAAAAATTTTTCTTCTAATTTATACATAATTTTTTTAATTCTAGTTATGGATAAGATATCTATACCTATTCCAATAATACTCATATAGTTTAATTTCCTTTATTAATCCAAATATTTTGGCGCGTAATTTATGATACGTATTTAAGTAATTATATTTTGGTAAATTTATATCATTATTTTAATTAATTAAATATTAATTATGTATATAAATTAGCGTAGTGTATTTTTTTATTTTTTACAAATAATGAAAGATACACTGAACTTTTTAAATACTTTTCTAGTTCTTTCCTAGCAATTGTTCCGCATAATTTTATTTTTTTTCCTTGATATCCAATGATAATTTTCTTATGCGAATTATTTGTTACAATTATTATACCTTTTATAATATAAACTCTTTTTTTTAAATTTATACTTTCAATAATAATTTTTATTGAATGAGAAAGTTCATTTCCTAAATAAAATATAAATTTTTCTCGAATAATTTCTGAAATTTGAAAATGTAAACTATTATTTGTAACTTGATTAGATGAAAATTGTGGTTCAGATATAGGTAATGTTTTTTGAACTATGTTTGATAATAAATCAATATTGTCTCCTGTTTTTCCTGAAATAGGAATAATTTCTTGAAATGAATATTTTTTTCTTAAAAATTCCATATATGGTAATAAAGAAATTTTTTGTAAAATTTTATCATTTTTATTAATAACGGCTATTGTAGGAGTAATACTATTTTTTATCATTTGTAAAACTAATTCATCATCTAATGTCCAACGAGTTTGATTTAAAACTAATAATATTAATTCTGAACTGTTACATAATTTTTTGATACAATTATGTTGTTTTTTGTTTATAAGTTCTGTGCATTTACGAGATATACCGGGTGTATCTGTATAAATAGCCTGAATACCCTCGTCGTTTTGAATTCCAATTATGTTACTTTGAGTAGTGTGAGGTCGTTTAGAAACTATTGATACTTTTGATTTCACCAATTTATTAATTATTGTTGATTTTCCAACATTTGGTTTTCCAATAATAATAATTGTACCGCAATAATTTATTTTTTTCATTCCAATCCTAATTTTATTAAAGCATTTTGTGCAGCTTCTTGTTCTGCTTTTCTTCGACTAGAGCCAATCCCAATTGATTTTTCATTGATTCCAGAAATTTCGCAGAAAATAGTAAATAATTGATTATGCGCTTCTCCATATACTTTTTCTACTAAATATAAAGGCAATGGTAAATGTTTTGATTGTAGATATTCCTGTAATCTAGTTTTTGGATCTTTTTGAGTATCTCCAGGACTAATTTTTTCTAATCTTTTTTGATACCACTTTAAAATTAATTTTTCAACTGTTATTAAATTACTGTCTAAAAATATACTTCCAATAAGCGCTTCTATAGTATTTGCTAATATCGATTCTCTTCTAAAACCCCCACTTTTGAGCTCTCCTTGTCCTAATTGTAGATAGTAACCTAAATTAAACTCATGTGCTATTTTCGCTAAAGTATGCCCTCTAACTAAAGTTGCCCGCATTCGACTCATATCTCCTTCATTAACGTTCGGAAAGTAATGATAAAGAGCGTTAGCTATAACGAAACTTAAAATAGAATCCCCTAAGAATTCAAGTCTTTCATTGTGTTTGCTATTTGCGCTTCTATGTGTTAATGCTTGAATTAACAAATGTTTTTTAACAAAAGTATATCCTAGAGTTTTTTGTAATTTTCGAACTACATTATGATTCATATTGTTGCCAATTATACTGATGTAGTAATTTAGAATACCATTTAACGATTTTATATATATTTTATCACAAGAAATATCAGTGTTTCGCAAATTATTTTAATATATGCTTCCGATACGATTCATTCGAATTTCTGTTAGCCAACTATTTTTTTTTCTCTCTGAACTCATCCATATAAAAGTAGCTTTTCCTATTAAATTCTTATCTGGAACAAATCCCCAATAGCGGCTATCTAAACTGTTGTCTCTATTATCACCCATTACAAAATACATGTTTTTTGGAACTATCCAAGTTCCTTGTTTTTGATTAAATTGTTTGAAATACATAATTTTTTGATCTATCATTTCTTTTGAAAATAATATCTGATATTTTAAATCTTTTATATTTTCTGTACATGTATTTAAATGAAAAATATTGTTATGAAATGTTTGGATATAATTACTTGGTTTTAAATCAATATGAGAAATGAGGATTTTATTTTGGTCGTTTTTTGAATGCATGCTACTATGTTTTACAATTAAATCTTTTGTTAATGAATTATAAGTAATTGTATCACCAGGCAATCCAACTATTCTTTTAATATAGTTTAAGTGCATATTTTTAGGATATTTAAAAACTGCTATATCTCCATACTTGGGGGTATTTGTATCAATTAATGTAGTATTAGTAATTGGATTTTTAATCCCATATGCGAATTTTTGCACTAATATAAGATCTCCTACTAACAACGTAGGCATCATTGATCCAGATGAGATTTGAAATGGTTCATATAAAAAAGATCGAATTAAAAATGCTATGAGGAATATAGGAAAAAAAGATGCTAAAAATTGAATTCCATTTTTAATCAACTCAATGATTTTAGAATTAAAATTAATGCTAGTAACTACTATGTTTTTTTTTTAAAGTTTGTTTTATTCTTTGCGATATCCAAAAAATTCCAGTAATCAATGTAGAAACTAATAGAAATATAATTAGATCATCATTACTCATAATAATTTCCTTTTATTGACCATATTTTAAGTTCATTTTGTTATTTAAAATAGATAAAAATACTTCTTGAGGTATATTGACATTTCCTATTTTTTTCATTTTTTTCTTGCCAGTTTTTTGTTTTTCTAATAATTTTTTCTTTCTAGTTACATCTCCTCCATAACATTTTGCTAATACATTTTTTCTTAATTGTTTGACAGTAGAACGTGCAATGACTTTTGTACCTATCATGGCTTGAATAACAATGTTAAATTGATGTCGAGGAATTAATGATTTCATTTTTTCTATTATTACGCGTCCTTGCATAGTAGATTGTTTTTTATGAATTATTAATGATAAAGAATCAATTTTTTTATAATTAATGAGTATATCTAATTTTTTCATATCAGAAGTTTGATACGATTCAAAATCGTATTCTAATGATGCATACCCACTCGATTCAGATTTTAATTGATCAAAAAAGTTTAATATAATTTCTGACATGGGTATGTTATAACACAATAATACTTGATTTTCATAATAAATTATATTATTTTGTATTCCTCTTTTTTGTGAACATAATAGCAATATTTTTCCTAAATATTGAATTGGAAGTAGAATTTTACATTTAGCAATAGGCTCTTGAATTTTCTTAATTTTGTTTAGTTCGGGAAGTTTAGATGGAGAATCAAGAAAAAATATTTTATCTTCGGATGTTATGATTTTATATACTACCGTAGGAGCAGTAGTTATTATTTCTAAATTATATTCTCTTTCTAACCTCTCTTTTATAATTTCCATATGTAGTAGTCCTAAAAATCCGCATCTAAATCCAAACCCTAATGCTATAGAAGTTTCAATTTCATAAAATAAAGACGTATCGTTTAAACTTAGTTTCTCTAATGCATTCTTAAAAGTGTTAAATTGATTAGATTTAGTTGTAAATAATCCTGCGTAAATTTTTGGTTTAACTTTTTTAAAACCAGGTAATGTATATTCTGAATTACTATAAATGGTAGTCAAAGTATCTCCTACAGGAGCACCAATAATGCTTCTGATTCCGCAAATAATCCAACCTATTTCTCCACATTCTAAATAATCTCTATATATGCGTTTTGGAGTAAATATTCCTATTTTTTCTACAGAATAGATTTTTCCTGTACTCATGATTTTAATTTTAGATTTTTTTTTGAGAATTCCATTTTTAATACAAATTAAAGATACTACTCCTAAATAATTATCAAACCATGAATCAATAATCAATGCTTGAAATTCGTTATTTATATTACCTTTAGGAGGTGCAATGTTGTGAATAATGCATTCTAATAAATTTGTAATACCTTCACCTGTTTTTGCTGAACAATATATTGAATTTTCAGTAGAAATTCCTATAATATTTTTTATGTCTTTTTCTACTTTAATAGGATTAGCATTGGGTAAATCAATTTTATTTAATACGGGTATAATTTTTAGGTTCATATTTATAGCTTTATGACAATTAGATACGGTTTGTGCTTCTACTCCTTGTACTGAATCTACAATCAATAAAACACCTTCACAAGCAGATAAAGAACGTGATACTTCGTAGGAAAAGTCTACATGACCTGGTGTATCAATGAAATTTAATTGATATTTTTTATTTTTTATGGATGTATACTGTATTGTAACACTCTGTGCTTTAATGGTAATGCCTCGTTCTCTTTCTAATTCCATTGAATCTAATACTTGGGAGCACATTTCTCGTTTTGATAAACCACCACAAATTTGAATAAATCTGTCAGATATAGTTGATTTTCCATGGTCTATATGGGCAATAATACAAAAATTTCTTATTTCTTTCATTGAATTTAAAATAACTCCTGATAAGATTAAATCATTTTACTATTTTAATTAAATTTATATTATTTACAACATTATTAGTATATTTAATAATATGGGTGTTATATAAGTTTTTCGTATATATCATTGTATTTATATGCCATCCAATTCAATATATAAATTAAAATATGTCATGATATCTTTAATAAGATTAACATAGATTATTGATAATATTAATATATCAATTATGTTGTTAAAATTTTTAAAAACGTAAATAATTAAAATATTTTTTAAAATATACTTTATTGTTTGTTAATCTTTATAATATAAATTAATTTTTAAGTATTATTGCATGATAAAAATTAATAAATGTTGTTTATGATTTTACTTTGATTTTAAAAAATGTTATATAGAGTGTTTTAATGAAAATTTTACATTTAAAAAAATAAATAATATGTTGAAATTAAAAAAAAAAGTGATTTTAGCTATGTCTGGGGGTGTAGATTCATCTGTATCTGCATGGATGTTGAAGCAACAAAACTATCACGTAGAAGGTTTGTTTATGAAAAATTGGGAGGAAAGTGACAACGATTTTTATTGTTCTGCAAAACAAGATTTGGAAGACGCTGAGCATGTTTGTCGTCAATTGGGCATTTATCTCAATACAGTAAACTTTTCTTTTGAATATTGGGAAAATGTATTTCAAGTGTTTATAAAAGAATATCAATTAGGTAGAACACCTAATCCTGATATATTATGTAATAAGGAAATAAAATTTAAAGTATTTTACGAATTTGCTGTTAATAATTTAGGAGCTGATTTTATTGCAACTGGTCATTACGTGCAAAAAAAATATTTTAAAAAATCATCGTTTTTATTACGTGGCATTGACCTTGACAAAGATCAAAGTTATTTTTTATATACCATTAATAAAAATATTCTTGATAAGTGTTTATTTCCATTAGGAAAATTTACCAAAAAAACAGTGCGTAATATAGCTAAAAGTTTAAATTTAATTGTGTCTGATAAAAAAGATTCTACTGGGATTTGTTTTATAAATCCAAAGAATATTAATCATTTTTTAAATGTTTATGTTCCTCAAAAGAAAGGAGATATAGTTACACCTTGTGGCAAAATAATAGGACAGCATAATGGATTAGCGCATTATACTTTAGGTCAAAGAAAAGGATTAGGAGTTGGAGGAATTAAGGGTATTCAAAACATTCCATGGTATGTAGTAGATAAAAACATTGTACGTAATTCTCTAACTGTTGCTCAAGGTATAAATAATGATTATTTAATGTCTATAGGATTGATAGCATATCAGTTACATTGGATAAATCGTATTCAGCTAAGTAACGTTCCTTTTTTTTGTTCAGTGAAAATTCGATATTGTCATAAAGATGTTTCATGTCAAATATTTTTATATAAGAAAAAATTTGTTAAGGTATTGTTTCAAAATCCAATTTCATCCATTACTCCTGGACAATCTGCAGTGTTCTATTTGTCTGAGTTATGTCTTGGGGGGGGGATAATTAAAACAAGATTACCTATTTTATCACTATAAATCAATCATAGTATTTTTTACATTTTAGGGAAATATATAATTGTGACAAAGAATTTTTATTCGATTATGTTGTCTCTTTCTGGAATATGTCAATCTGTTGCTATTGTGTGTCAACTGTCTCAAACTGGAATTTGTAATAATGATGCATTTAAAATTAGTATTGATAGTATTTTAAATATTAATCCCGAAACTACATTATCTGTATATGGGAATTCAGAAAAAAATTTACAGTTGGGTATAACAACGTTATTATCTTTATTACATAATTCTAATAGTTATGATACTTCAGCAAAAATGTTACGCTATATATTAAAAATAATGATTTTAGAAAAAAAATTAAAAAAAAATGCTATTTATAATGAAATGTTATTTCAACGTATTTCTGAATTAATTAAAAAAAATGTTAATGGCTTTAGTTCATATGATATATTAACTGATCATTTATCAGAAATATATTTAAATATAATCAGTAAGTTAGGATCTCGTATTCAAGTATTTGGATCACCAGAAATTCTAAAAAATATATTAATACAGAACAAAATTCGTTGTGCTTTATTTTCAGGAATTCGTTCGGCTGTTTTGTGGAGGCAGGTAGGTGGTAATTTTTTTCAATTTATTTTTTTTAGAAATCAAATATATAATCAAGCAAACAATGTATTTAAAAAATTTTCTTCTTAAACTTTTTGAATTATAAGTTTAAGATTTACATATATTTTTTAAAGAGGTACATACACAATGATATTATCATCTTTAACTGCTATTTCACCTATTGATGGACGTTATAATAGTCATACTGTTAAACTGAGAGAAATTTTTAGCGAATATGCATTCTTAAAATTTCGAGTAAAAGTTGAGATTTTGTGGTTAAAAAAACTGTTAACATTACATGAAATAAAGTTATTTGAACGAGAAGATGAAAAAATTAATTTTCATCTTGATGAAATTATAAATAATTTTAATGAAAATGATGCTCAAAATATAAAAAAATTAGAAAAAACTATTAATCATGATGTAAAATCAATAGAATATTTTTTAAAAGATAAATTGTTTAAAATTCTAGGAACACATCGTATCATAAACTTTGTACACTTTTCTTGTACTTCAGAAGATATAAATAATTTAGCTTATTCTCTAATGCTGAAAACTGCTAAAGAAAAAATTATCATTCCGATGTGGGAAAATATCATTAAAGAAATAAAAAAAATTATATCTCATTATTATAATTTTCCTATTTTGTCTCGTACTCATGGCCAACCAGCCACTCCTTCTACTATAGGAAAAGAAATGGTTAATTTTTCTTATAGAATAGAACGTCAACTAAAACAGTTAAAAAAAATCAATTTATTAGGAAAAATTAACGGTTCTACAGGAAATTATAATGCTCATTTTTCTGCTTATCCTAATGTAAATTGGCATCAAATTAGTCAAGAATTTGTGGTTTCTCTTGGATTGGTTTGGAACCCTTACACTACTCAAATTGAACCACATGATTATATTTCTGAATTTTTTAGTTGCATAGCCAGAGTTAACACAATTCTAATTAATTTTAACCAAGATATGTGGGGATATATTTCATTAAACTATTTTATTCAAAAAAATAATTCAAATGAAGTAGGATCTTCTATTATGCCTCATAAAATCAATCCTATAAATTTTGAAAAATCTGAAGGTAATCTCGGGCTTTCTAACGCTATAATAAACCATTTCGTTAGCAAGTTACCTATTTCTCGCTGGCAGAGGGATTTAAGTGATTCTACAGTATTACGAAATATAGGATCGGTAATTGCCTATTCAGTAATAGCATATGATTCCCTGATATTAGGAATGCAAAAATTAAAAGTAAATGAAGTACAATTATTAGAAGATTTAGATAAACATTGGGAAATATTAGCAGAACCAATTCATACTGTAATGTGTAAATATGGGATAAGAGATGCTTATGATAAATTGAAGTTATTAACTAGAGGAAATAAAATTAATTCAGCTATAATTCATAGTTATATCAATAGTTTAACTATTCCAGAAGAGGAAAAAATACAATTAATTCAATTAACACCCATGAATTATTTAGGATTAGCAACAAAATTAGCAAAAAATTTTAAAAATCAACAGTACTATGAATAATATATTTATGCCATCATAGCAACTTTAATATATTTCAAGTAACTATATTTTCTAATTAAATTTTGTTTTTAAATAAAAAAGAACAATAACTTATGTATAAATATCAATTTTTAAAAAAAAAATAGTATCTATAGCGTGCATGGGATTTTGTGCGATGTTTTTTTCTGGATTATATCATGTAGATAAAAGACATGATATTTATTATAAAACACATAATAATAATCGATTTTGTTCTACTAAATTTATAAAGTCTTGGTCTAGCATAATTAAAAAGTCTTCAAAGAAGTATAATGTTGATCCGAAATTAATTAAATCTATTATTTGTATCGAATCATCTGGAAACAAAAAAGCTACTAGCCGTTCTCATGCTGTTGGATTGATGCAAATAAAACCTTTAAGTGCTGGTAAAGAAGTGTATCGTTTTAAAAAAAAAGATGGTCACCCATCTGTTTATGATTTATATAATCCTAAAATTAATATTGACATAGGAACAGCATACATTCATATTTTACAAAATAGGGATTTAGTAGGCATCAATAATACAGAAATGTTAAGATATGCTACGATTGTATCGTATGTAAATGGTTCAGATACGTTGTTAAAAATTTTATCTAATAATAGAAAAATAGCAGTAAAAAAAATAAATAAAATGACAAAAAGAGAATTTTTTCATTACATAAAAAAAAACATCCAGCCTTGCAAGCTTGGAAATATCTTGAAAAAATAATGATGATTTACGATTTGATGTAATGCTAATGCGTTAAGAAACAAATCTATATATGTAAAAATTTGTATAATTTAATAAAATATAAATTGTTGTCATAGGATAATAGAATATGGGTTTTATGAAAGGTAAAAAAATTTTGATTACTGGAATAGCAAATCGGTATTCTATTGCTTTCGGTATAGCAAAAGCAATGCATGCACAAAAAGCTACATTAGCATTGACATATCATCTCGATAAGGTGAAAGAAAAAGTGTATTCTTTAGCACAAGAATTAGGAATTAACATTGTTTTTCCGTGCGATGTTTCTAGTGATGAAAGTATTAAAACATTGTTTTTTAATATATCAAAAAAATGGAAAAAATTTGATGGTTTTGTTCATGCTATTGCTTTTTCTCCACGAAATCAAATGTCCGGAGATTATGTTAGCAATATAACTAGAAGCGACTTTTCTCGCGTGCATGATATTAGTTCTTACAGCTTCGTTGGAATGGCTAAAGAATGTCGATCAATGTTAAAAAAAAATTCTTCAATTTTAACTTTAAGTTATATAGGTTCTAAAAAAGTGATACCCAATTATAATATTATGGGTGTTGCTAAAGCTTCTTTAGAATCTAATGTGAGATATATGGCTCATAGTATGGGAATTGACAGTATCAGAGTAAATGCAATATCATCTGCCCCTATTAAGACTTTATCTTCATATGGAATAAAAAATTTTCGAAAAATGTTAAATTTTAGTAATAGTATCACTTTTAGTAATCACCCGGTTACTATTCAAGATATAGGTAATACTGCAGCATTTTTATGTTCTAATTTATCTAAGGGTATTACTGGTCAGACAATTTATGTAGATGGAGGATTTAATATTACTACTATGAATAAATTAGATAATGAACCACATTGATAAATCATTTTTTATTTTTTTGCATTTTTGCGTAGTTTAAGATAGTCCTAGTCTTACATATGCAAAAAAATTATTATTGGTTCTTATGTGCCTCGACCAAATATGAACTTTTATAGTATTAATGATAGTCATAGTGATTGATATCACATATTTATGTCTATAAAATTACGTATAAGATATATAAAGTAGATAATATAGTTATTATGGTTAATGTATTTTTAACATTTTTATTTAAGATATTATCATTATTAATATTTTCATAAATATTGTGTTTGATGTGTTTGCTTCATTTTAAATACAGGATTTATACTCATGTTTCGTAATCATCCATTGCTGTCACGATTAAAAAAAAAATTGCATTCTAAGATAACTCGTATTGAAGGAATTGTAAAAAGTACAGAAAAAGGATTTGGATTTTTAGAAATAGATTCACGAACTAGTTATTTTATACCACCTCGAAAAATGAAACGCGTTATGCATGGAGATCGTATTATAGCTCAATTGAAAATTGAACATGCTCGAGAAATTGTTTGTCCAGAAAGGTTAGTAGAACCATTTTTGTCGAAATTTGTTGGAAGAGTTCAAAAAATAAAAAATACTTTTTATATAAAACCGGATTATCCATTTTTAAAAGAACTAATTGTTTGTGTTATTTCTGGTTCATTTCTGAACAACATTCGCACTGGAGATTGGGTGATGGCTGTATTAATTCAGCACAAATTAAGAGGAGATTGTAGATTTTCTGCTGAATTAATTAAGTTTATTGCAGAACATAAAAATCCATTAGTACCATGGTTAGTGACTCTTTCACGACATAAATTAGACATATCAGAACCTAAATTAAATAAATCTGAGGTAATTTTTCATGATCATCATTCAAGAATAGATTTGACTAATTTAAATTTTATCACTATTGATCATAGTTCTACAAAGGATATTGATGATGCCTTGTTTATAGAAAAAGAAGTATTAGGAATGTTTAGTTTAATTGTAGCTATTGCTGATCCTACTGCTTATATCCCTTTGGGAAGTATATTAGACGATATTGCATTCAAAAGAGGATTTACTAACTATTTACCTGGTTTAAATGTTCCTATGCTACCTCGTTTTTTATCAGAAGATAAGTGTTCATTAAAGATGAACCAACGTCGCCCTGCTGTAGCATGCAAGATTTTTTTTAATTATGATGGAACTATATTACATGAAAAAACTAATTTCTTTTTAACGTGGATCAAATCTAAATCTCAATTGTCATACGAATCTGTATCTGACTGGTTAGAACATAAGGGAACATGGCGTCCAGAATCTCATTTAGTAGCTAATCAATTATCTTTATTAAATGAGTTATGTATTTTAAGAACTCGATGGAGAAAAAAAAATGCATTATTGTTTAAAGAACGTCCAGAGTATTTTTTTAAAATATCAGATACTTTTAAAGTATTAGGAATTTGTATTGAATCTAAACGTATAGCTAATAAAATTATTGAAGAAGCCATGATAGCAGCTAATGTATGTGCGGCTCAATTATTGTCAGATAAACTAGGTTTTGGAGTATATAATATACATTCTGGATTTGAATCTATTAATGCAGAGTGCGCTGTTTCATTATTATCTAAATATGACCTTTTATTTGATATTAATCAAATTCAAACATTAGAAGGATTTTGTAAATTACGACGTACGTTGGATGACATGTCAAATGAATATCTTAATAATCGTATTCAAAAATTTTTATCTTTTGGAGAAATAAATAGTATACCAAGTCCTCATTTTGCTTTGGGATTACCAATTTATGCTACGTGGACATCACCTATTAGAAAATACGGAGATATAGTTAATCATCGTCTTTTAAAAATAATTATTACAGGTATTGGTGAAGCTCTTCCACCTAGTAATGAAATTTTATCAAAAATTACTGATATACGTCGTCGTATTAGAGTTGCAAAAAGAGACATAGAAAATTGGTTGTATACTTCTTTTTTAAAAAAAACAAATTGTGAAAATAAAGTTTTTAATGCTAAGATAACTGATATATTTCGTTCTGGAATGAAAGTTAAATTGTTGGAAAATGGAGCAAATGTATTCATACCAGCTCCCTTTTTACATAATGTCAAACATGAATTAGTTTGCGATAAAGAAAAGGGAATTGTGTATATTACTGGAAAGGAATATTATACTATTTCTAATATGATTCAAGTTGTATTAACGGACATAAAAACAGACACAAGAAGAATAATAGGCAAACCAATTTAATATATATAGAACATCAATTTTTGTAAATTTTTATAGTTTCTAATATGTAATGAAGTCTATTTAGAAAAATGAACATTATATTTTTAATATTTAAAAAGAATTATTCCAACATATTTAAATATTTTGATATGTTATTATTTTATATTAAAATTATTAATTTTTATCTATTAGCTATTTAATATTTTATTTAATTAATGATAATTTAGGAGTAAAACATGCATATTTCTGTGTTTGATTTGTCCGAATATATAAGTTTTTTTTTCAGCTTATTTGCTTTAGTTAATCCTATCGGAATGATTCCAATTTTTACCAGTATGACTAATTTTCAGTCTATAGAGGAAAGAAATCAAACAAATTTTACTGCAAATTTAGCAGTAGTTTTTATTTTATTTTTTTCTTTACTTTTTGGTAACATTGTTTTAGATTTATTTAATATTTCTTTAAGTTCTTTTCGGATTTCAGGAGGAATATTAATCATTTCTATCGCATTTTCTATGGTAAATGGGAAGTTAATAGCCAGTATAAAAGATAATAACAACAAAAATGTACAAAACAGTTTTACAGATAGTATTGCAGTGGTTCCGCTAGCTATGCCTCTAATAGCGGGTCCAGGAGCAATTAGTGCTACTATCATTTGGAGTACTCACTATTCTAGTTGGATTAATACGTTAGGATGTACTATTACAATAATTCTCTTTTCGTTATTATGTTGGTGTCTATTCAAAATTGCACCTTTAATTGCAAATATCATAGGTGAAAGTGGAATTAATATTATGACTCGAATTATGGGTTTACTATTGATGTCTATAGGTATAGAATTTATCGTCGCTGGTTTAAAGTCTATTTTTTTTAGTTATATTTGAATTTCTTTTTTATAGTTTTTAAGTCATAACTAATTTCATAAATTTTGATGTAAAATAATTTTTTTAGATACTTTGTCGTGTACAATATTTATAATATTAAATGTTGTAGTCTTTTCATTTTTGATAGGTTATCAATAGTTGTGAAATCTAACCTTAAAATTCGTAATTTAGGATTACGTCATATTAAAGTTATATCAAATTATATGAAATATTTTACTATTACGAGAGATAAATTTACGTTAGATGAAATATGGTTAGTACAACACTATCCTACCTTTACTTTTGGAATTAGTGAAAAAAAATGTCGTTGGTTTATTCCAAAAAATATTCCAATTTTATTTAGTAACAGAGGAGGAAAAACGACATATCATGGCCCAGGTCAGTTAGTAGTATATTTTTTATTAGATTTAGTACGTCGTAAAATGAAAATAAGTCAACTTATTTTATTAATGCAAAAAATAATATTGTCTACTTTGCAATGTTTTTCTATTCATGCATATGCTTCCAAAAAATTTCCTGGAATATATGTAAACGATAAAAAAATATGTTCTTTTGGATTGCGTATTAAAAAAGGTTGTTCTCTACATGGTATGGCTTTAAACATTGATATGAATCTGTCTCCATTTAACTATATTAATCCTTGCGGGAATAACATTAAAATGACACAAGTCATTGATATTCAACCTTCTTTAAGTTTTAGAATAGTTCAATCAGTATTAATAAACAACATTAAAAATATTTTTTATGATTTTAATGTAAATATATAGTATTAATTAACGGTTATTAATAATTTACTGGTAATGCATTTCAAAAATTTATAATATAAGAACGTTATAAATTTTTGAAAGAATAAATATTGTTTATTAATACATATTGATAGGAAGATTAAAAAATGCATGATAAAAAGTCAAAAAAATTATGTAACAAAAATATTAACACATTATATAAAAAAAACATATCAGTAAAAGTTTTGCCAAATTTTAGTGACCAAATTTTAAAAAAACCTAACTGGGTAAAAATTAAATTTCCATCTGATACAAAAAAAATTCGTCGTACTAAATATACTTTGAGAAAAAACAAGTTAAATACTGTGTGCGAACAAGCATTGTGTCCAAATTTATTTGAATGCTTTAATAAAGGTACAGCTACGTTTATGATTCTTGGTGCAATTTGTACTAGGAGATGCCCTTTTTGTGCAATAGACCATGGAAATAATCCATCTGTTATTAATTTAAAAGAACCACAACAATTAGCTAAAGCTGTAATAGACCTAAATATGAATTATATTGTTATTACTTCTGTAGTTCGAGATGATTTAAAAGATCGAGGAGCAGAGCATTTTTTAAATTGTATTCAAGCTATTCGTCAAAAGAAAAACGTTATAATTGAAATTTTAGTTCCAGATTTTAGGGGAGCTTTGCGAAATGCTATTAAAACTATTAGTTTATCTCCACCAGATGTATTTAATCACAATTTAGAAAATGTACCGAGATTATATAAATTAGTACGACCTGGAGCAAATTACAAAAAATCACTAAAATTATTAGAACTATTTAAAATCAATAATCCAATGATTCCAACTAAATCAGGTTTGATGTTGGGATTAGGAGAAACTGAAAACGAAGTAATACAGGTTATGAAAGATTTGTTTAATAGTGGTACAAGTATATTAACTTTGGGTCAATATTTGCAACCTAGTATTGCGCATTTTCCAGTTCAAAGATATGTTGATCCATTAGAATTTTTGCAATTTCAAAAAGAAGCATTATCAATAGGATTTGAAAAAGCTTTCTGCGGACCTTTTGTTCGTTCATCTTATCATGCTGAATTCCAATATAAACATTCTAAATCTATTTTAAAAAATATATGAATTTTGAAACTTTTAAATTTTTAAATTAGAATAAATGTTTTTTAATACAATGGATGGATTTTTTAGAGATGTAATAGCCCTTCCAACAACAATATAATCAACATTATATTTTTTAGCTTGTTGCGGAGTAATAACGTTTTTTTGATCATAGCACATACTTTTTTGGAATCGAATTCCAGGCACTAATATTTTTAGCTTTTTTCCTAGGTTTTTTTTAACGTCTAACACTGTATTTCCTGGACAAATAATGCCATCTAAATTACAATTTTGTGCTAATTTTGATAGAACTAACACATAATTTTGAATGGACATATTAATTCCCATATTGCGAATATCTAATTCATCAAAACTAGTAAGTGCTGTTACACCCATTAGTAGCGGTTTTTTTTCATGGAAAGGTTTTAATGCTAACTTAGCTGAATGTAACATTTGTATACCTCCACAGATGTGTATACTAATCATCCACACATCTAAACTAGCTACTGCTTGTATAGTTTTAAATATTGTATGAGGAATATCATAGAATTTTAGATCTAAAAAAATATTAAATCCCATTTTTTGTAGTTCTTTTATAAATTTGTTTCCAAATAAAGTAAACATAATCTTTCCTATTTTTAGTGCATAAATATTAGGATTAAGAGTATTTATTAGTTTCATGGCTTTATTTTTGCTAACAAAATCTAAAGCAATAATAATAATTGGTTTTTGAATAGTCATATCTATTAGACTTATATTAGTGACACAAATTATTTTTTAAAATATTTAATATATAAATTACGAAACATTGAATTATAGATATTTATATATTTCAGATATTTTAACGAATTCTCGAGTTTTAATAATTCATTTTTTCGAAACATTTAATGATTTTAAAATAGAAATATGCCATCATAAATAATATTATTATCTGTAATTAATGTTAATAAATGTAAAATTTATAATAACATCAATAAATTTATTAAAGAATATTTGTAATCTTACACTATGCATTTAATAATTCAGTTTTTATTTTTTTAAATTAATAAACTATATATTTATTTATTAAAAAATTATCATTAATATGATAATTAAACATTATCAAAATTACAATATATATAATTTGTATATATTTATATTAACAAAGAAAATATTTTTTTACAAAATAATATAATTAAAAAATAAAATTTTAACAAAATAAAAAAAAATGGAGAGTATATGCAGCTTAAAAGGATAGCAGAAACTAAATTACCTACTATATTTGGTGAATTTTTGATGATTGTTTTCGAAGAGAAAAATGGAGGAAAAAATCATATTGCTTTAGTTTACGGAAATATCAAAAATCATCGTCCAGTTTTATCAAGAATTCATTCTGAATGTCTTTCGGGTGATGCATTATTTAGTTTGCGTTGTGATTGTGGCTTTCAGTTACAATCAGCATTAATGACTATTGCTCAAGCTGGTAGTGGAGTACTTATATATCACCGCCAAGAAGGAAGAAATATTGGTTTATCCAATAAAGTTCGGGCTTATGCATTACAAGATATAGGATTAGATACTGTTGAAGCTAATCATTATTTAGGCTTTTCTAAAGATGAAAGGGATTTTACTTTTTGCGCAGATATATTTAAACTATTAGATATAAAAAAAATACGATTATTAACGAATAATCCGTTAAAAGTAAAAATATTAAAAAAAAATGGTATTAAAATTATAGAAAGAATATCATTAATCGTTGGAAGAAATTCCAACAATTACAAATATTTAAATACTAAAGCAAAAAAAATGGGTCACATTTTACCAATTTTAAATAAATAACATTTCAAATTGTAAAATTTGATTTTAATTTTTTATGAAATATTTATCTGTAAATATGTTATAAAGTGTAATACAGGTATTAATTAAAATAAAATCTTTGTTTTTTATTCACCATTGAATACTTCAAATGTTTTAAAAATAGTTCATTAATACATTAATAAATATATCACTCATAATAAATGATTATTTCTATATGTAGGCATCTTATATTTATTTCAATTTATCGCATGCCTACATAACATATATTTCAAATATAATACTATAAAAAGTCATGGTGTAATATTAAATAAACATCTAAAATTGATAATCTTAATGTACTTTTTATGTGATAATTTTGACACAAAAAATAATATTAAACATAAACTTTAATATTTATAACTGATTGAACCAAAATTTTTTAAAATAATGTGTTTATATATAAATACAAAATTATATAACCAACTTCTATTACATTGTAAATAAAAACAATAAATATTAAAATTTTTTAAATTAATTAAATAGGAGATACATCGAGAACAATAAATTTCATTTACAATTATTATTTGCGTGTAATTATAACTTTTTTAATATTTTCATTTTTATTTTTTTAAATTTCATTTTAAATATGTAAAATATTTTTAAAAATTTATTCAAATCATTATATAATAACAATACACTTAAAAAAATAATGTAATATTTTTAGAATAGTGAATTTATTTTTTAAAACGTTTATGTATTGTATTCTGAGTCTTAAAATTTAGAAATACATATTAGAATGTTTAGCTTTAAAAACTTGAGTATTAATCTGTGTTGTAAAATAAATTTATTTTTTATAATCATTATACGTATATGTATGTTTATATTTTAGAAGTTAGCAATAATACTATAATTCTGCAGTAAAACAGACAATTTAATATATTTCTGTTTATATATCAATTCCTTATGTATATAAAAATATAAATTTTTTATAATAAAGGGCTTAACAAATAAAATAATTTTTCTATTACTTTCTCCCAGTAAGATCTAATAGCCCATAATTTTGGATCTACTAATTTAGAATGCGAAATATATTCATTATGTAATAAAAATAAATCTTTTCCGAAAGTTTTGTTGTCTACTACTAAGGTAATTTCTAAATTTAACCATAAACTTCTCATGTCTAAATTTGCAGTACCAATTAAACTGAGTTGCGTGTCTATTAAGATACTTTTGCTATGTAACAATCCTTTTTCGAATTGATAAATTTTTACTCCAGATTCTAACAACTCACTGAAAAAAACACGACTAGCCCATTTAACTAATATAGAATCATTACTCTTTGGGATGATTAAACTTACTTCTACACCTCTTTGAGCAGCTGAGCATATCGCATATAGCAAATCATCGCTGGGAATTAAATATGGAGTTGTTATTATTATTTTCTTTCTTGCTGAATAAATAGAAGTTAATAATACTTGATGAATTATATTTTCAGTAAATCCTGGACCAGAAGCAATTATTTGTATAGCAGAAGTTTCGTTTTTAGATAAGGCATCTACTTTACATTTTGGTTTTCGTGGAAAAATTTTTTTTCCTGTTTCTATTTCCCAATCACAAGAATATACGATTCCCATAGTAGTAGCCACTGGCCCTTCTATACGTATCATTAAGTCTATCCATTGACCAACTTTTGATGATCTTTTAAACAAGCGTGGATCTACCAAATTCATACTTCCTGTGTACGTAATATAGTTATCTATAAGAATAAATTTTCGATGCTGTCTCAAGTCAATTCTTCTAAGGAAAAAGTGATATAAACTTATTTTTAGCGCTTCAACTATTTGTATTCCAGAGTTACGCATGATGTTAGCCCACTTACTTCTAAAAAATTCTAAACTACCTGCAGAATCTAACATGACTCTACATTTTATTCCTCTTTTAGCTGATTTCATTAAAGCTATTGCTACATCATCCGCTAATCCGCCAGGTTTCCAAATATAAAATACGATTTCAATATTTTTTCTTGCTAAATAAATATCATGTATTAAAGTCTTAATAATTTCTTTTGTGTTAGCTAACAATTTTAATTTACTATATTTAACACCTGATATTCCTTGTCTATGTTTGCATAACTGAAATACTGAAGTGGCTACTTCACTGTTATTTTTTTCAAAAATAGAACTACAAGATTTTAAATTACTTAACCACTTATTTTTTTTCGACCACATAGTACTAGCTAATTTTAATCGTCTTTTCCCAAGATAAAATTCTTTGAAAAACAACCAAGTGATAACACCTATTATAGGAAGTATGTAAATAGCCAATAACCAAGCCATTGCTGATGATATTGCTCGACGTTTAGAAAATATACGTATAGTTACACTAAAAATTAATAACCAATATCCCAAAATAGTTAACCAAGTGACTATATAAGAAAAATTAGCCATTTAATAATCCAGTTAATATTTTTAAAATTTTAAATGATAAAATAAAACATTAATTTTTTTATTTCTGTATTTTTTGTAATTATTATCATTTATAAAAAATTAAGTTGTGTATTTGCGATATTATTATTTAAAATGCAGATTTTAATATAATTATTGTATTTTAAAGTACATTTTTAAATTGTAAAAAATGTATTGCATTGTAATATAATTATATAATTGTAGTATGTAAATATAAATTGTTAACATACATCACATAATACTTAGTGGGAATATATTTCTAGGTTTTCCTTTTTTATCTATAGCTACATATACAAAAACGGCTTCTGTAGTACAATAATGCAATCCTAATGGTTCAGAAGTTACTTTTTTAATCCATACTTCAATTTTTACGGTAATTGAGCTATTTCCTACTTTTATACAATGCGCATAACAACTTACTACATCTCCTACGCTAACTGATCTTAAAAATGTCATTCCATTAACACTGACAGTTACTACTCTCCCTCCTGCTATTTCTTTTGCTAAGATAGCTCCTCCTATATCCATTTGAGACATAATCCATCCTCCAAAAATATCTCCGTTTGCATTAGTATTTGCTGGCATAGCTAAAGTTCGTAAGACTATTTTTCCTGTTGGTAATTTACATTTTTTATTCATAAATAATTTTTTCTCTGATAACGTTGTTAACTATTTATTTTTTTTGGATAGCAAAAGAGATATGTATATTCCATTAAGTAACATAAAACATAATGTTATCGAGGTTAATCCAAAAACTTTAAAAAATACCCATGCATTTTCCGATAAATAATGTATAACATATACATTTATGCCAGCACATGATAGAAAAAAAACAGACCAAATAATATTAAGTTTGTTCCAGGTAGAATTGGTTAATTTTATTTTTTTTCCTAACCATTTTTGTATGAGTAATTTTTTAAAACAAATTTGGTTAATAAAAAGCACGAGAGATAAAATTAAATATACTATTGTAACTTTCCATTTAATATAAGCGCTATTATGAAATAACAATGTTAAACTTCCAAAAAATAAAACAGAAATACAGTTAATATAATCTATTCTTTCAACTTTATTGAACATAATCTGCATTAATATACACGATAATACTGTTGTAATAATTAATACAATAGATGCGTAAAAAATATTGTAAAATTTATACGCAATAAAAAAGGCAAGAATTGGAGTAATATTAAGTAAATGCTTCATAAAAGTATGTCCGAAATGGTATTTAGTGATAATTTTATTATGCAGATAATAACATGTGAAAACGAAATAAATATATAACCAATATAGAAGAAATAAAATTAATTATTATGTTTAATGATAATAATAGTATGAATTCAGGAATGACTTTTACATCTGATAAAACTACTAAAACAACAAATTTTGAAAATAGCCATAATATAACAGCAGGAAAAATTATTTTTGCATGACATAAAGTCATTTTTATACTTGATAAAATAGATTGTATTATAGTTACATTGTTGACTATTAATATAATTGGAGATAAAGATAGTAGTATGACTAGTATTATCCCTGGCAATACTAATGATATTAATCCTATTTGAATAATCACAGTATTGACCAATATTAGCGTAAACAAGTTTAAAAATAAAAATAAATTTTTAGGTTTTAATTGTAAAAATAAATTTTCATTTTTAAATGAAATATATTGTATGAATATTATTAGGATACCTATTAATACAGTGTTTCCAACCAATGATGAAATTAGTTTTATTATTGAAAACAGTAATAGTTGTTTTTGTTGATTAGGTGTCAACGTTTGTATAAATTCGAATAATGAATAATATTGATCTTTTTTTGATTCATGAAAAAAAATTAATATATTTGAAGTAGGAGCAAAAAAATTATCTAAAGTTGCAGTTATGATAGAAGAAGCGAATATAATAACAAATACTGTTAACCATTGTGTTTTAAAAAAATTGACAGTGTCACGGTATAACGAATTTGCCGTGATATACATGAATTCTCCTTAATATTATGATTTTAGTATCAGAATATAATATTTCTATAAAACTATATTGTAATTATTTTGATATAATATGATCTTATAGAAATGCTACGTTCTGATACTAAAACATCATACTTATGTTTAGAAAGTAGCATTATGCAATAATTTTCGTAGCTTTTTTTAGAGATAGAGATAAATTTTTAATTTTTTGTATAAGTTTTTCTTCATCATGATAATATTGCTCAATCAATTGAATAATAATTGATCCGCAAATAATGCCAGATATTCCTGATAATATAATTTGTTTTATTTGCTTAGTATTAGAGATACCAAAACCCTGTATTATGGGTACATTAGTTATTTTTTTTAATTTATTAATTAAATATAATGGTGGCACTATTATTTCGTTATCTATCCCAGTAACTCCTGATCTAGATAATAAATAAATATATCCCGTGCTATATTTGGCAATTTTTTTAATTATGTTCTGTTCAGCATCAGGAGGACAGATAAACACCGGTGATATATGACAAATTTTAGCATATTTTCTAAAGCTATATGATTCTTCAATCGGAAGATCTGCTATTAATATAGAATCAATATCCATATTAGAACATTTTAAATAAAAGTCTTTAATTCCGAATTTAAATATTAAATTAGCATAAGATAATAATCCTATTGGAATAGTTTTATGTTTTTTACGTATATCATGTAACATTTTAAAACATTTATATATGCTAATACCAGAACTAAAAGCCCTTAAATTAGCATTTTGTATAATTTTACCATCTGCTAAAGGATCAGAAAATGGGATACCTAGTTCTAACCCGTCAGCTCCACTTTCAATTAAAATATCAATAATTTTCAATGATGTATTAATCGATGGATCACCTAAAATTACAAAAGGAATAAAGCAGCCATGTTTAAATGGAATTAATGTTTTATACAATTTTTGATAACGGTTCATTATAAGTATTACTCTGAATTTTTTAAAAAATTTTTTACGGTTTTAATGTCCTTATCCCCCCTTCCTGAAATGTTTACAATCAGTACTTGATGTTTATTAGGATCGTTTTTCATCAACTTAAGTGCATAAGCTAATGCATGAGAGCATTCTAATGCTGGAATAATCCCTTCTGATTGACTTAAACATTGAAATGCATGTATAGCTTCATGATCAGTCACTGATACGTATGTAGCTCGTTTAATGCTATCTAGCCAAGCATGTTCAGGTCCTACTGCAGGGAAATCTAAGCCAGCAGAGATAGACCACGATTCTTGAATTTGACCTTCTTCTGTTTGCATAATTTTTGTTTTCATACCAAAAAATATACCTGTATCTCCATGAGTTAAAGGGGCTCCATGCTTTTTAGTATGAATGCCTTTTCCTGCTGGCTCTACACCAATTAGTTTAACTGAATTATCCGTAATAAAGGATGAAAATATTCCAATAGCATTTGATCCTCCTCCAATGCATGCAATAATAGCGTGAGGTAAACAATGTTCTTTTGCAAGAATTTGTTTTTTTGCTTCTTTTCCAATAATACTTTGAAATTCCTTAACTATAGTCGGATAAGGGTGAGGTCCAGCAGCAGTTCCAAGCATATAATGAGCGTTAACATAATTTTTTGACCAATCTCGTAGTGCTTCGTTACATGCATCTTTTAAAGTTCCACTTCCACTTGTTACTGGTATTACTTTTGCACCCATTAGTTTCATTCTAAAAACGTTTTGTTGTTGTCTTTTAATATCTTTTATTCCCATATAAACTCGACATTGTAGACCCAATAAGGCACACGATAAAGCTGATGCAACTCCGTGTTGACCTGCTCCTGTTTCTGCAATTATTTCTTTCTTTTTCATTTTTTTTGCCAATAAAGCTTGTCCTAAAACTTGATTAGTTTTATGCGCGCCTCCATGAAGTAAATCTTCTCGTTTGAGATAAATACGTGTATTTGTACCTTTTGTTAAATTTTGACACAACGTTAATGGTGTCGGTCTACCTGCATAATTTTTTAAAAGATTAGATAGTTCTTGTTTAAATTGATAATCTTTTAAAGAGGAAACGAACGTTTTTTCTAATTGATATAATGCAGGCATTAAAATTTGCGGTACATACATACCACCAAATTTACCAAAATATGAATTTAATAAAGTCATTTTGAAAATAAATTCCTAATTTATACATTTTTTATTAATTATTATCTTATGCTCTCTTAGAGAGCGAAATAATAATTTTATTTTACTTTTATCTTTAATTCCAGGATAAGTTTCTAATCCAGAATTAAAATCGAGTCCGAAACAACCTAAATTAGATGCTAAAATACAATTTTTTATATTTAGTCCACCAGCTAAAATAATATTATTTAGTTCTTGATTTTTTAGTAACAACCAATCAAACGGAGAACCACTACCTCCATGTGTATTGTCAAAAACATATTTGTCTACATATTTAAAATTTAATGGTTTGCTTTTATTGTTTAATGAAATAGCTTTCCAAATTTTTATATTTTCTGGTAGTTTCTTTCTTAAGTTATTAATATAAATTTGATCTTCTTGTCCATGGAGTTGAACAGCATATAATGACAGATATTTTACTAAACGAATAATAATACTGATATCTTCATTGCAAAAGACTCCTATATATTTCATAAGAATAACGTTATTTATATTAATAGCTGTTTCGAAATTAATACATCGTGGAGAAGATTTACAAAAAATGAAACCTGCGTAAATAGCTCCATATTTTTTTGACATTTTAACATCTTGTAGTCGTGTTAAGCCGCATATTTTATTATTTCCTATTATAATTTTACGAATAGCATTTTCTAGATTGGTTTTAACCATTAAAGAAGATCCGATAAGAAAACCTTGTACAATAGATTTTAATTGTCTTAATTGATGATAATTTTTGATACCTGATTCACTAATAATAATTATATTTTTTGGTATCTTAGAGGCTAGGTGGGGTGTATTAGTCATTGAAATAGAAAAATCATGTAAATTTCGATTGTTAATTCCAATAATTTTTGCATTTAAATTTATAGCTCTATTTAGTTCTTCGATGTTGTTTATTTCAGTTAATATTCCCATGTTGAGAGATTTAGCTAACTTTTTAAGTAAAAGGTACTGATAATCATTTAAAATAGATAACATCAATAGTATAGCATCAGCTTGATAATACCTCGCTAAATATATTTGATATGGATCTATAAAAAAATCTTTGCATAAAATTGGTTGATTAACAGCAATATTTCGAATAGTAGGTATAAATTCGAATTTTCCATGAAAATATTCTTCATCAGTTAATACTGATATAGCTGAAGCATACTTTTTATATATTTTAGCTACAAATTTAGGATCAAAGTTATTAAGTACCCCTAGCGAAGGTGATGCCTTTTTAAACTCTAATATAAAAGCAGGATGCGTTTTTTTTAATGATTGATGAAAATCACGATCTGATAATATAATATCATTTTTAAAAATAGACAATGGTTGTATTTTTTTTCTATTTACAATCCAACTTAATTTATTTTTTATTATTTTTGTTAGTATACTAGTCAAAATAAATAATCCTTTTTAAAATTTAGACAATGCAGAAATAGTTTCGTATACTTTTCCACTACGAATTATTTTTAAAGCATATTTTGTATTTTTTTTTAAATTTTCGTTACCAAATACTTTAAATAATACAGCTACATTAGCTGCTATGGTTTCTGCAATTGCAGAAGGACCTTTGCCCTGTAATGTTTTTTTAATAATTTCATAGTTTTCCTTAGGCGTACCCCCTAAAATAGAATTTTTATTGTGATAATGAACCCCAAAATCTTCTGGATATAGTGTATATGAATTAATTTTAGAATTATTTAATTCAATGACATTTGTAGGACTATGTAAAGTAACTTCGTCTGTATGATTACTGTATACTATTATTGAACGGTGACTGTTTAATTTTCTTAATATCTTTGCAATAGGAAACATTAGTTTAATACTATAAACACCTATAAAAGATAACGGTGGTTGAGACGGATTTAACAACGGTCCTAATATATTAAATAGTGTTTTCGTTTTTAATATTTTTCGAACTAACGTTACATATTTAAAACTTATATGATACTGAGGTGCAAATAAAAAACAAATATTTAATGTATTTAACATTTCTCGAGATTTTCTTGGTGATACATTTACGTCAATATCAAATTCTTTTAACAATTCATATGATCCAGTTTTGCTAGATATGTTTGTATTGCAATGTTTAATTATTTTTAATCCACAAGTTGCTCCTACAAATGCACTAGTAGTAGATATATTAATACTATTACTAGAATCTCCACCAGTTCCTACAATATCAGCAAACATGTAATTTGGTTTAGGAAAAGGTTTGACATATTTTAAACAAGCACGCAATGCTCCCATTATTTCACTTTCAGATTCACCTCTAATTTTTAAAGCTATTAATATTGCAGACAATTGTATATCATTAATTTTTTTAGACATTATACATGTAAATATTTTATATGATTCTTGTTCTGTTAAATAATCGCCATTATAAATTTTATTTAATATAGTTTGCATTTTATATCTTATAGTAAGCAATATGTCTTTATAGTTTTTAAAAACATATATTACGATTTATTAATAATTAATTAAAACATATTGTTTATATTTTAATTGTATATTCAATGTAGTTTTAATTGCATCAATCTCACTGTCATTTAATAATAGATCATATAACTTATTAGATTAATTGCAATTATTTTCATGATGTAAAATTATTATTTATAAATATCACTTTGAATAATTTGACGTTTTTAAAAATATAATGATTTGCATTAATATAAACTAGGAATAATAATGACACGAAAAATAATGATAATACTATTGTTTACAATGGTATCTATAACGTGGGGTACTACGTTTATGGCTATGAAAATTGCTGTAAATACTATTCCTCCTTTATTTATCACTGGAGCGAGATTTTTATTAACATCTTTATTATTAATTTATATTTGTTATTATACTAACACCTCCTTATTGTTCCCCCATGGAGAAAAAGTCTTTCAAATAATTGTATGTATATTTTATTTTATAATACCTTTTTCATTAATGTTGTATGGTGGGACTTATGTAAATTCGATTATTGCATCCGCTATATTTGCTAATATGCCGATTATGGTACTATTATTTTCTTTTTTCTTTTTTGACAAAAAATTATGTTATATGCAATATATTGGATCAACGTTAGCAATTTTATTTTTATCGATGATTTTATTTCAAGAAATAAAATTAGGAAACATAAAAACAATCAATGGGATAGTAGTGCTGATATTAGCTATGATGAGTCATGCTATAATATATTTATATTCTCAAGAAAAATATCCTAAAATATCTATTTTAACTTTTAACGCTCTTCCTTCATTTTTTTCAGGTTTATGCTTATTATGCATTTCTAATATAGTAGAACATCCCACATTTCATAACTTCTCTTTTGCATCTATCTTGGCAACGTTTTATTTAAGTTACATTTCAGGAGTATTTGGAATTTTATCTTATTTTTATTTACAAAAACAAGTTAGTCCCTTTCATGCTTCTATGGTTTTTTTTATATTTCCTTTTATAACTTTAATTTTAGAAAAATGGATCTATGGAAATTCTTTACACATGCATCAATTACAACTACTAACTTTTTTAATGAGTAGTATATTTTTAACATTAGTTCCATTTAATTATAAAAAAATTAAAAATTATATTAAAAAAACAAGAAAAAAAATTTAACGTATTTTTATTCATGTACAGTAATATTTGTAACAATATATACGATATATGTATTTTTTAATTTACAACTATTATTGTAATAATCTAAATAGAATCATTTCTTAAAAATCATATATCTCTTTATGTAATTATGACATTGAACAACTGTTTTAATTAAATATATGTTTATTCAAAAGTTAAAAAATTAAATCAATACCAAAATATCTTTATAAATTAGTGCAATTATATACATTGATATGTTTTATCTTTAAATAGAATTTATATACATATCATTGAATGAAAATATTATAATATAACTACAATATTATAATAAATATAAAAATGACATTTCAAACATTTATGCCATTCATAATACTAAAAAATATACTTATTTTTTTAAGTTGTATTATAATATGTTAATTTTATTAGTTTAATAAATAATTAACTATTTAGCTAAAAACAATTATTGTATTTTTTAAATTAATAAAAAACGAAAAAGGAAGGTTTTATGGATTTTATTTCTAATTATATGTTATTTTTTTCTAAAATATTTACTACTATTTTATTAGTTTTACTTTCTACTGTTATATTTTTTAACATCGTGCGAAAAAAAAATCAAAAAAATTTTAAACTTGATATTATATCTTTAAATGATCATTATGAATCAATTAAAAATCAAATTTTTTTTTCTATGATGTCAAAATATGAAAAAAAAATATGGAAAAAAAATCATAAAAAAAAGAAAAAAGAAAAGTTAAAAAGTGATATACAATTTGTTAAAAAAAATCATTATCAACTTTTTTATAAGAAAAAACCTACATTATATGTATTAGATTTTAAAGGTAATATTAACGCAACAGAAGTAACTTCACTGCGCGAAGAAATATCAGCAATACTTTTAGTTTATCAAGAAAAAGATGAAGTATTATTGCGATTGGAAAGTGGGGGTGGAGTAGTAAACGGGTATGGTTTAGCAGCTTCGCAATTAAAAAGATTAAGAGAAAAAAATATACATCTAACAATTTCTGTAGATAAAATTGCAGCTAGCGGAGGATATATGATGGCATGCGTCGCTAACCATATTATGGGATCTGCATTTTCTGTTATCGGATCTATTGGAGTAATAGCTCAAATACCTAATTTCTATAAATTATTAAAAAAAAATAACATTGATATGGAATTACACACATCTGGAAATTATAAAAGAACGTTGACTATGTTTGGAGAAAATACATCAGAAGATCGTAAAAAGTTTTGTTCCGAACTGCATTCTACTCATACTTTATTCCGAGAATTTGTTCACGATATGCGACCATCATTGAACATCGAAAAAGTTTCTAATGGAAAATATTGGTTTGGAACTACTGCTTTAAAAAAGGGGCTAATAGATAGTATTAGTACTAGTGATGATTTTATTATGTCAAAAATTAAACATTTTTCTATATTACAGCTGAAATACGTTCAGCATAAAACAACATTGGTTTCTCTTTTTTTAAAGGTAATAAAAAGTATTAAAAATATAACGTGTAAAATGTTAAATATATAAATATTTTATAATAAATAATATCATTTCTTATTATATGAAATGGTTTGAATTCATTTAAAAAATTTTTTATTCTATATTAGAATTATGTGTACTATAAGTATGACATAGTTATAACCTATTGGAAGTGTTAAACATTAAAGATATAAACAATAAAAACTTTTATACATCCTTTGTGATTTTTATAAAGCATTAATAAAAATTATTATTGTTAAATAAAAAAATTATACATGTCTTTTTAAATGTTGTATTACATAACTATATTTTTATTTCATATTTTATTGCGAATAAATAATATGAGTTAAAATTTTAAACACACATGCTGTTATGACAAATAGAAATCATATGTTGTCTGAATAAACATTTTAATAATAGTATTTTACAAGGAATAAAATTATTAGTTGTATTTAACTTGGAATTTTTAGTATTTTTCCAAAAATAATAAGTGCAAACATTTTATGTGACAGTTTTGTTAAAAACTTAAGTATTTTCGTAATTCTATAAGAATTACTCGCATTAACTTTGAATTTCCTGCTAATACAGATCTAAATAAAAAATAATTATTACCCCCATTTGGATCACTAATTAACCCCCCAGCTTCTTTGACTTGTAAAAATCCTGCTGTCAGCATAAAAGGTTGTATATCAAAATTACACAAAAAATCTAATCTTCCGACAGAAATATAGCTGTAATCAAGGTTTATACATCCTGTTGATCTTAACTTAACATTTTTTAATAAAAATTTATTAATAATCTTTAAAAAGTGTTCATTGATACGATATCTTTTATATGGAAGAGTGATTCCAATCAAACTGTTGTTTAACACGCTGACATTATTACATCTCATTCTATATCCATTTAATTGAGCTCCTTGTCCTTTAACAGCCGTAAACAATTCATTTCTGAGAGGATCGTATATTACAGATATTTCAGTAGTTTTACGAATTATAACAGCAATAGAAACACAAAAATGTGGTAAATTTCTTTCAAAATTACTAATTCCGTCTAATGCATTAATTAACCATACTATTTCTGATATTTTAAACACTACATTAGTATTTTTTCGTGTAATGATAATATGTTCTGGATAAGATTTATGAATGATATTAATCATTAATTTTTCTGATATTTCAATCATTTTAGAAATTAATTCATGTTTTCCAGCTTGTTTTTCATGGTTAATTTTTTGGTTGTCATAGTTTTGAATAAGTATAGCTCCGCCTTTTCTAACTACGCGAATAGCAATATTAAGAATAGGATGCATAATTGTCCTTATTTAACAAATATTAGTTATATAATAAAGTTATAGTTTTATCTTTTATACTTTAAATACCATGTTCTTTTATTTTTTTAAAAAATTAATTTTTCATGTAATAAGAATTATATGAAGATTATTATTTTACGATTTATGTTCATTATATATCAAAATATTTATTTTTTTAAAAATATTAAATTTCTATAATATCAAATTTTGTATTTTACTTTAATATATGTTTTAAACATTATTTACTAGGATTGACGTGATGAAAAAGTTTTTAAATATGTCTTATGATACTAAAATTAATCTGTTAAATTTTGATTTAAAGAAAATGCGTAATTTTTTTTCGTCTATAGGTGAAAAAGAATTTTGTGCAGTACAAGTTATGCAGTGGATATACAAATATTATTGTGATGATTTTGAAAAAATGTCTAATATTGGAAGAAATTTAAAAAAAAAATTATCACAATTATGTTATATTGCCCCCCCTTTATTTTTAAATAAAATTACTTCTTTGGATGGTACAATAAAATGGAATGTTTCTATTGATAATTCTTTTGTAGAAACAGTTTATATTCCTAGTAATAAACGTACAACATTATGCATTTCATCTCAATCAGGTTGTCCTTTATCTTGTAAATTTTGTTCTACTGGAAAACAAGAATTTAATAGAAATTTGACTACATCGGAAATAATAGGACAAGTTTGGTATGTCGGAAAGTTGATATATAATAAACGATTAATGAATATTAAAAAAATTACCAATATAGTGTTAATGGGCATGGGAGAACCCTTATTAAATTTAAAGAATGTTGTAAATTCATTAAACATTATGATTGATTCATCAGGATTTAGTTTGTCTAAAAATCGTGTAACTTTATCTACTTCAGGAGTTGTACCTGCTTTAAAAAAACTTACAAATATGATTGATGTATCATTAGCAATTTCTTTACATGCATCTAATGATATTGTTCGAAATCAATTAATGCCTATTAATAAAAAATATAATATTCAAATGGTATTAGATGCGGTTAAATTATATCTTCGACGTTCTCATGCTAATAGAGGAAAAGTAACAATAGAATACGTTATGTTGCATAACGTCAATGATCACTTGTATTATGCAAAAGAATTGTCTTCTTTGTTAAAATATATTCCTAGTAAAATAAATTTAATTCCATGGAATATTTTTCCAAAAAGCGATTATATTCCTAGTAGTAATATTAATATTAAAAATTTTGCTAACATTCTTATAAAAAGAGGATATTCTACTACAATTAGAAAAACTAGAGGAGCTGACATTAATGCTGCTTGCGGACAATTAACAGGTCAAGTTTTAAATTTGTCTAATATAATCGCATCAAAAAATATTTAAAAATTATGTAATAAAATTTCTCTATAAATTATTTTATATTATTATAAATAATATTCATATTGGTTATGAAATTATTTTAAACACATTTAAAATAAATTTTTTTAAAATATGGATTGAAACATGAATATACAAAAATATATTAAAAGAAGAAAATCTGATCGAATTTATATAGGAAACGTACCAGTTGGTGATAATACACCTATTTCTGTTCAAACTATGACAAATACAGAAACTACTGATATCTCTGCTACAGTTAAACAAATCATACAGTTAAAGAATGTTGGAGCAGAAATAATTCGTATTTCAGTACCTACCATGGAAGCTGCAGATGCATTCAAAAAAATTAAAAAACAAGTTGATATTCCTTTAATTGCAGATATACATTTTAACTATAAAATAGCGATAAAAGTATTAAATTATGGAGCTGATGGCTTAAGAATAAATCCTGGAAATATTGGAAGTAAAAATAAAATTAAGCAAGTAGTAGATTGTGCAAAATATAATGGTGTACCTATTAGAATCGGTGTTAATTCTGGATCTTTAGAAAAGGATATATTAGAAAAATATAAATTTCCAACTCCAGAAGCATTATTAGAATCAGCTATGCGGCATGTAAATTATCTAGATAGTTTTAACTTTAATAAATTTAAGGTTAGCATAAAATCTTCTGATATATATATAGCTATTCAAGCTTACAAATTATTAGCAAAAAAGATTAGTCAACCTTTACATATAGGAATAACTGAATCTGGGGGTTTTCGTAATGGCACGGTAAAATCTTCTATCGGAATTGGATCGTTATTATTAAATGGAATTGGCGATACGATTAGAGTTTCATTAGCAGCAGATCCAATAGAAGAAGTAAAAGTAGGATTTGATATACTTCGGTCATTGCATATTCGTTTACAAGGGATCAACTTTATTGCTTGTCCTACTTGTGCTCGTCAAGAATTTGATGTTATTAAAACAGTCAATATTCTAGAAAAAAGATTGGAAGATATAAAAACACCTATAAATGTTTCCATAATTGGATGCGTAGTTAATGGTTTAGGAGAAGCTCTTACTTCTACTATAGGAATTACTGGTTACAGAAAAAGCAGTGTATTATATGAAGACGGAGTACGTCAATTACAACGCATTAACAATGATCAAATCATTGATGAGTTGGAAAAATATATTCGAAATAAATCTAAAAAATTATTGTTACTAACATAATTTTTATTTAATTACAATAAAATTAATTATAAAAAATGAATTGTATAACATAATTTTTCTTAACAAATTGTTATTATTCATATTTTAATGTTTTTAGAAAGGTAAATCAGTGAATTCAACAATTCAATCCGTAAAAGGAATGCACGATTATATTCCTAAAGATGTTCAAATTTGGCAATACATAGAAAAAATTCTAAAACAAACTTTATCTAGTTATAATTATCAAGAAATTCGTTTTCCTATCATAGAAAAAACAGAACTGTTTGAACGTAATATCGGAAATGCTACTGATGTAATTGAAAAAGAAATGTATTCATTTCAAGATAGGAATAAAAATAGTCTTACACTTCGTCCAGAAGGAACAATAGGATGTATGCGTTCTTGTATTAAAAATGGGCTACTAAGAAATTCAGAACAAAAATTATGGTATTTAGGACCAATGTTTCGTTACGAAAAACCGCAATATGGGCGATATAGGCAATTTCATCAATTAGGAATTGAATCTTTTGGTTTATTAGGCCCAAATGTTGATTTAGAAATTATTTTGTTAATTCAAAGAATTTGGAAAAATTTAGATGTTTCTCAGTATATTAGTTTAGAATTAAATACTATTGGGTCAATCAATGATAGAATTAATTACAAGAAATTGTTGTATTCATATTTTAAAAAATATGAATCTATTTTAGACAAAGATTGTAAGCGTCGATTGTATACAAATCCATTTCGTATTTTAGATAGTAAAAATAATGCTATAAAAAATCTTATTCATAAAGCTCCAATTTTGATAGACTATGTTGATCATGATTCTTTAACGCATTTTAAACAATTATGTAAATTTATGAGTGATATAGGTATTTCTTATACCATTAATCATAAATTAGTTCGAGGATTAGATTATTATAACAAGACTGTTTTTGAATGGAAAATAAACAAACTAGCATCAAAAAATACTGTTTGTGCAGGTGGTAGATACGATTATTTATCTCAATCTTTTGGAACCTCGGCAATTCCTGCTATTGGTTGTGCTATTGGAATGGAAAGGTTAGTATTATTATTAGAATCATTAAAAAAATCATTAAATTTGAAAAATTTTATTGACATTTTTATTATTTTTTTAAACAAAGATATAGAATTATATGCAATAAAATTATCTGAAAAAATTCGTGAAGAATTACCATATAAAAAAATTCAAATTAATTTTTTAAGTGGGAATATAAAAAAGCAATTTAGTAAAGCAAATAAATTAGGTGTTCGTAT
The DNA here is from genome assembly GCA_039830025.1 of Buchnera aphidicola (Kaburagia rhusicola ensigallis). Taxonomy (NCBI): domain Bacteria; kingdom Pseudomonadati; phylum Pseudomonadota; class Gammaproteobacteria; order Enterobacterales; family Erwiniaceae; genus Buchnera; species Buchnera aphidicola. The sequence goes on from CP140040.1 coordinate 307,628, forward strand.
AGTATTATTATTAGGTCATATAGAAGTACGCAATAAAACAGTATTAATAAAAGATCTGAAATCCAATGAACAAAAAACTTTTTTAGTAAAAAATGTTGTTCAAGAATTAAAAAATTATTTTTCATAAATAATTCTTCACAATAAAACATTATGTAACAATATTAAAACGATAATAAAATATACATTGTATAGTGATGAATTAGAATTAATTAGTATACATATTATAATTTTAATTAATATAAAAGGATATATTTGTGTTCAACATTGTTAAAAGTATTAAAGACTATGATTTAGATTTATGGAATATTATGCAACAAGAGGAAAATCGTCAAGAAAACCATATCGAATTAATTGCTTCAGAAAATTATGCTAGTTCATGCGTTATGGAAGCGCAAGGATCTATTATGACTAATAAATACGCAGAAGGATATCCAAATAAAAGATATTATGGAGGTTGCGATTATGTGGATATGATAGAACAATTAGCAATTAAACGTGCTAAGATTTTGTTTAACGCGGACTATGCAAATGTACAACCTCATTCTGGATCACAAGCTAACTTTGCAGTTTATAATGCATTGTTAAATCCAGGAGATACTATATTGGGTATGAGCTTGTCTCACGGTGGGCATTTAACCCATGGATCTCCAGTAAATTTTTCAGGTAAACTATATAAATCTATTTCTTATGGATTAGATAATGAAGGTAATATTAATTATTCTCAGATAGAAAAATTAGCTAATACTTATAAACCAAAAATGATTATTGGAGGATTTTCTGCTTATTCTGGAATATGTAACTGGAAGTTATTTAGAGAAATTTCTGATTCTATTAATGCATATTTTGTGGTAGATATGGCTCATGTTGCTGGTTTAGTAGCAGCTAACTTATATCCAAGTCCGCTTAAATATGCGCATATTGTAACTACTACTACACACAAAACTTTAGCAGGTCCTAGAGGAGGATTAATTCTGGCAAAAGGAACAAATAATGAATCTTTATATAAGAAAATAGATTCATCAGTTTTTCCTTTTTGTCAAGGTGGACCTTTAGTTCATGTTATTGCAGCTAAGGCAGTTGCATTAAAAGAAGCAATGAGTTCTTCTTTTAAAATATATCAAATGCAAGTAATGAAAAATGCTCAACTTATGGTAGAAGTTTTTTTAAAAAGAAAATATATAGTTGTTTCAGGAAAAACATTGAATCATCTATTTCTTCTAGATTTATCAAATACAAATATAACAGGAAAAGACGCCGAATCAGCATTAAATATAGCTAATATTATTGTAAATAAAAATAGTATACCTAATGATGTTCGAAGTCCATTTATTACTTCAGGAATACGAATAGGAACACCTGCAATCACAAGGAGAGGTTTCAAAAAACTAGAAGTATACAATCTATCTCATTGGATTAGCGATATATTGGATGATGTAAATAATATTCGAAATATTTCTAAAATAAAAGAAAAAGTGTTAGATTTATGTAAATTATTTCCTGTTTATAAATAGTATTAGTCAGTATTACGCAGTATTATACCATCTACATTAGATGGTGTAATCAAATGTTTGTACAGCAATATTTATTTTATATTTCTTATTAATTTATTTTTTTTGTGTTAGGTAATATAATAGTAATATCTGAAGTATAAAGTTTATCTAGATTTTTAAAATATTTCACATATCCCAAAAATTGAGATTTTAAATGTTTTTTTAAAATTATGATGTATTCGAAATCGTATTTATTTATAGGGGACAAATAATTTACAATCCAGCCTAAAAATGTAACGCCTGAATCTAAAATAGCCTGTTGCGTGAGAATTGCATGATTAATACATCCTAGTTTTATACCTATTACTAAAATTACGCTTAATTTTTCTTTTATTACCCAATGCGAAAATGTGATTTTTTCTGATAAAGGCGTATGCCATCCTCCAGCACCTTCTACTAATACATAATTAGATTTTTCTTTTAAGTTATGCAAACCCAGCGATAATTTTTTTATGCAAATAGGAATAGAATATTTTTTACTTGCAAAATGAGGACTAATTGATTCAGGAAAAAAAAAGGGATTTATTTCTGAATAAGTTAATTTAATAGTACTAAAACGTTGTAGTAATATTGCATCATTATTTTTTCCATTTTTTTTGTTAGATCCAGAAGCCACTGGTTTATATCCGATAGCATGATATCCACTATTTTTAGCTAATATTAATAATAAAACAGTACATATTGTTTTACCTACATTAGTATCTGTACCAGTTACAAACCAACAATGTTTCATTAATACGTTACTCCAAAAAAATTATCGATGATTTAATAAATATTTACATTATCTTAAAATAAAAAATTATTTTTTAATTTTTCTTAGTTTAATGAACGTCATTAGTTCGTTAAATATAATTAGTGTTCTATTTAATACATTATTTGTCAGTAATTTTTAAAAAGTTTAATTTAAATTTTTTATAATGATTTTTTTAAAAATAAAATAATATTTTTATTATTTTAGTCATAATTACTTTTTTAACACCATTTTAAAAAAGCTTGCAACATTAAATTGATAACAACTGTAAAAACATATAAAAACTGCATGAATAAAAATGATTAAAAATAAATATATTAATCGGTGTTAATAGTTTTAACTGTTTTTAGTATATTCTTTTACCTTGAAAAACTTTTAATTTCACTATACTATTAATTTTTTATATTGATATACTTAGTTTCATATTTAAAATTAAAATAAAACGATTACATAAAAAATTCAATTTTTTATGTAATATTTATTAAAAATTTTTATAAAATTAAATTAAAAAACATTGATTACTATTGCTATAATAACGTACGTCATTTTGTTTACATCATTTATTCAAAATTATTTAACAAATAAAAATAGTGTTTCTGACTTGAAAATATTTTTAATGGTTCGCGTGTTACATAAACAAATGATAATTTTAATATTTCAAATTAGAATAGCATTCTATTTCTTGCTACAATTATATACAAATATTGGTAATGTATATAACAATTGTTTGAAAATATAAGTAAAATGTTTTTATGGAAATATACTATTGGTTTAATGGATTAATTATATATTCAAGAACAGATTATATTTTTTATTATATAAATTAATATGTGTTTAGAAAATTATTTTTATAATATAATACTTTTTCTTTAATAATTTTATTACGCTTAAAATTCTAATGTTTTAATTATTATATACCCGCGTTATAATATTGCGTTTGTGTTTTATCTTGTTTTTTACTTATGACATTTTTTATATCTAAATAATTTTTTGAATTAATATAATTGTTTTTTGAATTTAATCCTAATTTTTTGAATAAATTTAGATCAGAATTTTGTGTAGGATTAGGAGTAGTTAGTAGTTTACATCCATAAAAAACAGAATTAGCACCAGCCATAAAACACATTGCTTGAGTTTGTTCATTCATATTTTCTCGACCAGCCGATAAACGTATATAAGACTTAGGCATCATTATTCGTGTTACTGCAATAGTTTTTATAAAATCCAATATGTCTACATCTTCATTGTGTTCCATTGGTGTCCCTTTGACTTTTACTAACATATTTATAGGTATACTTTCTGGAACTATCGATAAATTAGACAATTGTATTAGTAATTCTATTCGATCGTTAACTTGTTCCCCTAATCCCACAATTCCTCCAGAACACACTTTCATTCCAGATTGTCGTACTACTCTTAAAGTGTTTAATCTATCTTGATAACTTCGAGTTGTTACAATTTTTTTATAAAAACTTTCTGAAGTATCTAAATTATGATTATAGAAATCTAATCCTGCTTTTGCTAGTTTATTTGCCTGATTTTCATTCAAGGATCCTAAAGTCATACATGTTTCCATTCCTATTTTTTTTACTTCTTTAATGATTTCTTCCAAATATGGTATGTCTTTATCTTTAGGGTTTTTCCAAGCTGCTCCCATGCAGAACCGTTCAGATCCTGATTTTTTAGCTTCTTTAGCAAACTTCAATATTTGTTTTATGTTTAATAGTTTTTCTTTTTTTATATTGGTGTTATATCTAGCACTTTGAGGACAATATTTACAATCTTCCGGACATGAACCTGTCTTAATTGATAATAAAGTACTAATTTGAATTTCATTTGGATTAAAATTTTTGCGATGAATCGTTTGAGCAGAAAACAAAAGATCTAGAAATGGTAAATCAAATAATAATTTAACTTTTTTAAAATCCCACTTTTTTTTCATTGTTAATTCCAAAAATTGTTTATTTAAATAAATAAAAGTTTATAATTGTCATTTCATTTTTTAATAATATTTTTTATGAATAAATCTGATATAGATTTTGATCAACAACACATTTGGCATCCTTATAGTTCTATGATTAATCCATTACCTTGCTATTTAGTAAAATCAGCTCAAGGAATTTTTTTAAATTTAAGTAATGGACAACAATTAATTGATGGAATGTCTTCATGGTGGGCGGTTATTCATGGATATAACCATCCCAGATTAAATCGAGCATTAAAAAATCAAATAAACCGAATGTCTCATGTTATGTTTGGTGGTATTACGCATCATCCAGCTATTTCATTGTGTAGAAATCTTATAAAGATCACTCCAAAAAACTTAAGTTGTATTTTTTTGTCAGATTCAGGTTCTGTAGCTATCGAAGTAGCAATAAAAATGGTATTACAGTATTGGAAATCGTTGGGTAAAAATAAAATTAAGTTTTTAACTATAAAAAACGGATATCACGGCGATACATTCTCTGCTATTTCAGTATGTGATCCCAATAATTCTTTTCATAATTTATATAGTAATTTTTTTCCAAAAAATTTATTTTCGGATGCTCCTAAATGTTCATTTTACAATAAATGGGATGAACAAGATATATATTCGTTTAATAATTTCATAGAAAAATATAAAGATGTTATTGCAGCTGTTATTTTAGAACCTATTGTACAAAGTATAGGTGGTATGAATTTTTATCATCCAATGTTTTTAAAGAAAGTAAGATTATTATGCAATACATTCGAAATTCCATTAATTTTAGATGAAATTGCTACAGGGTTTTGTAGAACTGGAAAATTTTTTGCTTTTGAACATGCAAATATTGTTCCAGACATTCTTTGTATTGGAAAAGCCATAACAGGAGGTACTATAACTTTGTCCGCAACGTTGACGACGAAAAAAATTGCAACAACTATTAGTAAGAATAACATATCAGGATGTTTCATGCATGGTCCTACATTTATGGCCAATCCTTTAGCATGTGCAGTAGCAAATGAAAATATAAAAATACTTAAAGAAAATAAATGGAAAATGCAAATTAACAACATTGAGAAATGCTTCCGTTTACACTTATTACCTTTACAAAGTCATCCCGAAGTGAATGATGTTCGAATTTTAGGTGCTATCGGAGTTGTTGAATGTGTGCATATTATAAATGTTGCATATATGCAAAAATTTTTTGTAAAAAATGGTGTATGGATCAGACCATTTGAAAAAATTATTTATCTTATTCCATCTTACATTATTGACGAAAATTCTTTAAAAAAACTTATATACGTTATTTCTATTGCATTAGATCATAAAAATTTTTTTTTACGATAAAATACATGTTTATTTCATTATAAATATCACAATAATATTGATTTTATTCATTATATTGTATAGATAGATATCCATACAGGTCTACTTCCAGTAGGATATCTATTTTTAAATGTTAATAATCCTGTTTTAGAACATATATTATAAACACTAATGCTATTTGATATTTCTCCAGAAACAATCAAAATTTTTCCAGTTGTATCGATGCAAAATGATCTTGGTTGTGTTTCTGTTTGAATATATCCAATTATTTTTATATTATTAACATCTTTATCATTTTTTATAATTGCGATACTGCTATTACTTCTATTAGAAACGTATAAGTATTCTTCACACAGAGAAATATGAAGATCTGACGACCATGCGCAATGCATAAATTCATGTGATATGACATTGACATTTTTCAAAAATGTAATAATATTGCATGAATTGTTTACATACCATATACTTATAGTTCCATTTAATTCATTGACGCTAAATAAACGATTAACACTTTTTTGGAAAATCATGTGTCTTGGGCCAGAATTATTTTTTACTGATATAAATTTGCATTTATTCTCTAAAAGTACTCCTGAATTTGTAAAATTATATAAATAAATTCGATCTTTTTTAAGAGATGATACAAATAAATTTTTATTGTTATAATGCATTAATGATGCATGACATCCTTTTATTTCATGTATAGTTTGTATAATAGGTTGAGGAATTCCATATGAGTTCATTGCAGAAACGTTTATGCAGTTAAAATGATAAGAACTAGAAAACAAATATCTTTCAGTCTTATCTATTTCAAAATGATTAATACTACAGAAAATGTTAGAATGTCCTATTTGTGTCAAAGTGCCATCTGTTTCAATTTGATATGTATAAATAGAAAATTTAGGACGTATACCTAAATATAAACGTTTTGTATTTTTTACGATGAGAATAGGTTGAGGTTCGCCATCAACTTTTACAACTTGAATTAAGTTTAGAGACATATCAGGATTTATTTCCCATACCTCTATTTGTTGACTGTTTGCGCTAGAGACATAAAGTATTTGTTTCATGCATCAATTCCTAATTGAAAGTGACAGATAATATAGGTATATTATGTGTTAACTAATATAAAACATCGTTACTAATTTATCATTTAATATTTTAAGCTATAGCATGTTTATTAAAAACAAGTTTATTTTCAAAAATATAAAAATTTAAAATATTATATATACTATATTGGTAATATTTTGGTATCTCTTTAATATAAATTGAACTTATAAAACATAATATAATTTTTTAATACAAAATAAACTAAAGTACGTATAAGTCAATATACACAATAGTACTTATTAGAATAACAAGTAAAGAACACAAGTATAGTATCAATTTATTAATTAAAGAAAATTATACGTATAATTTATATATAAATGTTTATTTAAAGGAAGTTAAAAAGATTAATTAATAACGTATGTTCTATAATATTAAAAAAATTATTTATTTTATACTTAGTATATTTTAATATGTATTATGTTTCACTTACAAAAAATATATTTTAGAGCTGTATTATTTATTTATCTTCATATTATACATTCAAAATATAAAATTTTTATATTTTTTAAATGAACTATTTAACATGACACAATAGCATTTCATACATTTTATGTACCATATTTAAATCTTTGTTATATAAAATAAAACATGATATTTATCATGTATAAAATAAATATCTATAAAATATTAATTATGATTTTTATTTTTTATTTATAATTAATTTAAGTTTAGAATATAATTTTATTACTTCTCTCTTATTGATATACTTTTTAAAAATCTATACAACTATTAAATAAATTTTTTAATGTTCATATGTTATTTTTTATTTAGATAATAAGAACGTTTAATCTGTATTACAATACTAATAAATTTAATATTTTATCTGCATTAATTAGAATAACAGAAATAATTTTATATTCTTTTATTAACTATAATTCCTATTTCAATTTTAATTGTCTCTTAAATTTAAAATATTAATAATATTTCCACTGTTGTGAAAAGTTTTTTATTACAAGAAATATTTATATGAATTTATTGATTTCGTTTTTCATTGGATTTCGTTATTTTTTTAGCAAATCTAGAACTTTTCTTAATAAATTAACCAACATATTATCTATTATGAGCATGTCATGTGGGGTATCTGCTGTAATAACTATCATTTCTATTATGAATGGATTTGAAAATGAATTTAAAAATCGCATTTTAAATTTTATTCCTCATGTTATTGTTAGTAAGAACAGTAACAATATGAACAAATTTAGTATTAACAAACATGACTTAGTTTCAAAATATGTAAAAAAAATATCTGAAATAATTATTAGCGACGTCATTGTTCAAGGTAATTCTGAAATTTCTATTGGTTCAGTGTTATCTATGAACCATAAACAATACAACGTTTTTAAACCTTATTTAAGAAATAACAGTTATTTAAAAATTTTAAATAAAAACAATTATGATGCGATAATAGGGCAAGGATTGGCAAACAAATTAAATATTCATATTGGTGATAAATTCACATTGATTTTTCCGAATTTTCGTCCATTTTTTTTATTTAAAAATATAACTAATAGGCGTATATTCAAAGTGATTGACACTTTTATTACTAATACTGAAATTGACAGTTATCAAATATTAGTAAATCATCAAGATTTATCTACCTTTTTGTGTTATCCAAAAGATCACATTACAGGATTACGATTATGGTTAAAAGATCCGTTAGACATTGATAATTATTTAGAGCATCTACATTTACCTGGTATAAAAATAAAGAATTGGAAACAAAGTAGGGGTGAATTATTACAAGCTGCAAAAATAGAAAATTATATGATGATATTTTTGTTTAGTCTAATTGTCATGGTGTCTGTATTTAGTTTATTTGTATCTATTAGTTTATTTATTATGAATAAAGAAAAAGATATTGCTATATTTCAAACATTAGGTTTATCTAAATGTAATATTATGTTAGTTTTTATATTTCAAGGAATGCTAAGTGGCATAATAGGGATATCATTAGGTACAGTATTGAGTTTTTTAATTATGAACGAAACAATTGGTATTATGTCTATAATAAAACTATTTTTTCCAAATATTTCATTACCTTACGTTATTTTTCCTCATCAAATTATAACAATTGATGTGATATCTACAATATTTATTTTATTATCTACCGTTTATCCCGCTTGGAAAGCAACTACAATATTTCCATCAAGAAGGCTAGCTTATGAATAATGTAAACTTGTTAAAATGTAGTTCTATATGTAAATATTATCTCAATGGAACAGTAAAAAATTATATTTTAAAAAATATCTCATTGGTATTGAAAAAAGGTGATATGCTTTCTATAATCGGTTCTTCTGGATCAGGAAAAAGCACCTTTTTGCATATTGTAGGAGGCCTTGATTCTCCTAATTCAGGAGAAATTTTTTTTTAGGCCAAAATATACATAGTATTTCTAATAAAAAACAATCTATATTAAGAAATTGTCATTTAGGCTTTATATATCAATTGCATCATCTACTATCGGACTTTAATATCATTGAAAATGTTACTTTACCTTTACTTATTCAAAAAAAAAATAAGTCGTTTGCATTTGAAAAAGCATATAATGCTTTAAAAAGTGTAGGAATAGAAAAAAAAATTAAAAATTTTCCTTCAGAATTATCAGGAGGAGAACGACAAAGAGTAGCCATTGCCAGAGCATTAGTTACGAAACCTAGTCTTGTTATAGCCGATGAACCAACCGGAAACTTAGATAAAAACAATTCCAATCGAATTTTAGATCTATTTTTTAATCTTAACAGCACATATAAAATTACTTTTTTAATAGTCACACATGATATGGAATTTTTTAAAAATATACCGTTAAAGATGAAATTGAAAACTGGAACGTTATATAAAATAGATTCTTAGACAGGAAATTATAAAGTGATTTATTTATCTTTTTTAATATCTAAAAAACTTAACATTCAGTTTAAAAAAAACAGTATAACCTATTTAGTTTCTATTGTTTCTAAAATTGGTATATTCTTAGGAGTATTAGTATTAATCATAAGTTTTAGTGCATTAAATGGATTCAAATTTGAATTAAATAATAGAATTTTATCAATACTTCCACATGGTGAAATCCTACCTACCAAATATCCGTTTCAAAATTGGAAAAAAATTAAAAACTTATTAAAATTTTCACCCGACATTATATCTATAGTACCATATGTAAGTACTACAGCATTAGTAAATCACATAAATGGAATTAAAGGGATTCAATTAAAAGGATTAAACTTTGATAGTAATCATGAACCAAATAATTTATATAAATTTATAAATAAAAAAACATTGAAAAAAATAAAAAAAAATGAATATCAAGTTATTCTTGGAAAAAGCATAGCAACATACTTATCTATTCATAAAGGAGATTGGATAAATATTGTTTTTTCTGATAATTATCATTCTTCAACATTATATCCTAAATACATTTTTTTACAAGTATTGGACTTTTTTAATATAAATAGTAGTTTGGATGATACATTAGCGTTAGTTCCTATGTCTGATTTACAACGATATTTAAATATGCGTTCTAATATTTCAGGATTAGAACTATCTATAAAGGATCCATTTGATGGAAATAAAATTTTTAAAAAAATTCAACATAACTTACCAAATAATTTTATTATTAAAAATTGGATGATAGAATATAATTATATTTATCATGAAATTCAATTAGTAAAAACTATTATTTATTTCGCTATGATATTAATTATTATTATTTCTTGTTGTAGTATAGCTTCGATTACTTTATTCAATATATCAAAAAAAATAAAAAGCATTGCAATATTTAAAACTTTAGGAATAAACAATAATTCGATTAAGTTTATACTATTAATATATGGCATAAAATCCATATTTAAAATTGGATTATTATCTTTGTTACTAAGCATGATATTATTATTCAATTTTCAGTATTTCATATATTATATAGAAAAATATTTAGGTTACAAATTGGTATCTAGTGCTGTTTATTTTATTGACTTTATCCCTATTTCTATTGCTTTTTCAGACATTTTTTTAATATTTTTCATACTTTTTTTAATAGGATTTATAACTAGTTATTATCCTGCAAATTATGCTAGTAAAATTGATCCTGCAACAATTTTAAAAAAATATTGAATACGAATGCACTGCATTAAAATGTACTTAAACATAAAAATATAGTGAACTACATATTAAATTTTTTAATTAAAAATCATTAAGGTAAATAATGCAGGTAACTAACCGAAGACTGAAAAATACACGTTATAAAAAGCACAAAAGAAAAATTCATCAACGTTTTCGAAAAAATATTTTTGAACGCGAAATTAAAAAAATATTTTTTAATACACAATATTTTTTAAATAAGATAAAATCTTTTTTTATATGACATACATCGCATATTCATATTATTTAAAAAGAATAATAGTATTAGTTATAAATTTCTTAAATGATCTAAGATCATAATTTTGTTATTAGACTATTATAAATGACAATGTTTAAGATGTTTTTATATATTTTTTAAAATTCTTAATGTTACAATAATAATTGGTATAAAAATGACTATTAAAGTTGGTATTAATGGATTTGGACGAATAGGAAGAATGGTGTTTAGATTAGCTCAAGCTCGTTCTAATATTGAAGTATTGGCTATAAACGATTTCATTGACGCAAAATATATGGCATATATGTTAAAATATGATTCTACGCATGGACATTTTTCTGGAGCTATAAAAGTTAAAGACAACGTTCTTATTGTAAATAATAAAAATATCTTGATAACTAATGAAAAAAATCCAGAACGTTTATTATGGGGAGATTTAAATGTTGACATAGTAATAGAATCTACGGGAGTATTTTTAACCACTAGCGAAGCATGTAAACATATACAATCTGGCGCTAAAAAAGTAATAATAACTGGTCCGTCAAAAGATGATACTCCGATGTTTGTAAAAGGTGCTAATTTTGAAAAATATTCAGGTCAAAAAATAGTTTCAAATGCATCTTGTACCACTAATTGTTTAGCACCTATAGCAAAAATAATAAATGATGAATTTGGTATTATAGAGGGATTAATGACAACAGTTCATGCTACTACTGCCGCTCAGAAAACTGTAGATGGATTATCGTATAAAGATTGGAGAGGGGGTAGAAGTGCATTGCAAAACATTATTCCTTCTACGACAGGAGCAGCTCAAGCGGTTGGAAAAGTGTTGCCTGAATTAAATAAAAAATTAACAGGAATAGCTTTTCGTATTCCTACAGCTAATGTTTCTGTAATAGATTTGACTGTTCGTCAAAAAAAATCAGCTACTTATTCAGATGTTTGTCAAAGAATTAAAAATGCTTCTGAAGCAGATATGAAAAATATTATTGGTTATACTGAGGAACCAGTTGTATCAACAGATTTTAATGGAAGTGAACTAACCTCTATTTTTGATGCTACAGCTGGATTACATTTAAACAATAATTTTATGAAATTAATAGCTTGGTATGATAATGAAACTGGATATTCTAGTAAAGTATTGGATTTAGTAGAATTAATTTATTAAAAGTAGAAAATTTAATATTGAAGTTTTGTTTAAAAAATATATAAATTTCATACTGACATTATATCTTGTAATGTCATATGAAATTTATAATAAATAAGATATTTAAAAAGTAATATTATTGTAGTATATATATAAACAAAACATGTATATTTATGTCATTTGTAATTCTTTTTTTAATTGTTGTGTCCATTCAATAACTCTTTTTTCGCTTTTTTTTGGTTGTCGATCTTCATCTATAGCTAATCCTAAGAAATATTGATTATTATGTAATGCTTTAGAATCATCAAAAAAATAGTCATTAGTTGACCATTTTCCGATAAAATTTACATGTGTTTTTTTAATATTATTAAATAATATTCCCATTCCATCACAAAAATATTCAGAATAATCTTCTTGATCCCCACATCCAAAAAAAGCAATAGTTTTGTTATAAAAATTTATTTTTTTAAAAATTGGTAAAAAATCATCCCAATCACATTGTAGCTCGCCATAGTACCATGTAGAAACCCCTAATATAATAGTATTATATTGTTCTATATCTTCTTGTTTAGAGTCAGCAATATCATAAATAGTAGAAATATTTTTTCCAAGACATGTTTGAATACGCGTAGCTATTTTTTCTGTATTTCCTGTATCGCTACCAAAAAAAATGCCTATATCAGTTGTCATATATAATCCTATTTAATACAATGAAACATTTATTAATATTTTTAATAAATGTATATGTTATATAAAATTTGTAATGTTTTTAATTAAAATAGCTCACATATCAAAAAGTAAAGTAGATATATTATAATATTGTAATATAAATTATTATTTCATTATTAGATATATTTTACATTAATTTTAAAATTAAAATAGCACTATTACTTCATAATATATGCGTAAAAAATAAATATAATGACAATGTTTTTCTAATAAAGGAATTTATTAATATAATGACAATTAATCTTGTTTGGTTTCGAAGTGATCTACGTGTGCGTTATAATCCAGCGCTTTATTTTGCTTGCAAAAATAATGAATCGATTGTATTGGCTTTATTTATCTCCTCTATGAAACAATGGAAACTTAATTTGTTTTCTTCCAAAAAAATCAGTCTAATATATAAAAATGTTATTTCTTTAAGAAAAGAGTTACGAAAACTTAATATTATTCTATATTATTATGAATCTACTACTTTTTCAAAATCAATAAATTATCTCGTTCGATTTTGTAAAAAAAATAAAGTAAACAATCTATATTACAATTATGAATATGAATTTTTTCATCAAAAAAGAGATATCATGGCAATGAAGATACTTAAAAATAATTCTATTTTTTCGTATGGATTTCATGGTTCTACATTGATACAACCTGGAATAATTACAAATAAAACAGGAAATATGTATAAAAAATATAGTTTTTTTAAAAAAAAATGTATTCAAATATTAGCAACAAAACAATTAAATTATATTTTTAAAATTAAAAAAAGAAAAAAAATTGTCAACCATTCTAACTACAAAATTCCATCATTCCGTTTTTCTCTTGAAAAGTTTAATGAACAATTATTTCCAATAGGAGAAAAAAAAGTAATTAAAAAATTAAAACTATTTCTTAAAAATAAATTAAATAACTATAATAGTGACCATAATAGTATTTCATTAAATAGTACTAGCATGATTTCTGCTCACTTATCTATTGGAGTAATATCACCTTTGCAATGTTTATTACTTTTATTTAAGTATCGTTTTAATGTACATAAATATTCTGTCGAAAAGTGTTTGTGGATCAACGAATTAATTTGGCGCGAATTTTTCAAACATTTATTATATTTTTATCCATTACTATATAAAGAAACAATATTATGCAATTGGGAAAAAAACATAACATGGAAAAATAACAAAAAACATTTTAATGCATGGAAAATAGGAAAAACGGGGTTTCCTATTGTAGATGCTGGTATGAGGCAATTAAACCAAATAGGATGGATACATAACCGCTTACGAATGATCACTTCTAGTTTTTTAGTAAAAAATTTATTAATTAATTGGAAAAAAGGAGAAAAATATTTTATGTCGCAGCTTATTGATGGAGACGTGGCATTAAATAATGGGGGATGGCAGTGGATATCTTCAGTAGGTAGCGATAGTGTTCCGTATTTTCGTATATTTAATCCTATTTTACAATCTAAAAAATTCGACCCAAAAGGGGTATTTATCAAAAAATATGTTCCTGAATTAAAAAAAATTTCTTCAGTTAGTATTCACGATCCCAATTTATGGCATGAAAAAGTAAAAAAAGAAATTAATTATCCTCAACCGATTATTGACTTTTCTCATTCTAGGAGAGAGACGTTAACAATATTTAGGCGTGCAAAATATAAATTATAATTATATGAAAACTAATTTATGAAAAACATTACGTTAGAAAAAATTATTAATAAGAAACTTAATTCTTGTCAAATTCATGATGTTATTCCAAACGGATTACAAATAGAAGGAATTCAAGAAATTAAAAAAATTATAACTGGAGTTACAGCGTGTCAAGAATTATTAGATGCTGCAGTCAAAAAAAGAGCTCAAGCTGTAATTGTACATCATGGATATTTTTGGAAAAATAGCGAAAGAACTATTACAGGAATACTGAGAAATAGAATAAAAACTATACTGGAAAATAATATTAATTTGTATTGTTGGCATTTACCTTTAGATCTTCATTCTGAATTAGGAAATAATGTTCAAATAGGAAAAATTCTCCAACTGAAATTAAAAGGGTATATATTACCATTAGTACCTTGGGGAATTTTCGAACAAGCAATGACTGAAAAACAAATATTAAATATAATAACAAAAAAGTTTAATAGATTACCTTTTCACTATAAATACAATGCATCTAAAACTATCCGCAAAGTAGCATGGTGTAGCGGAAAAGGACAGGGTTTTATCCACTCTGTTGCGCAACATGGAGTTGATGCATTTTTAACTGGTGAAGTATCGGAAGAAACAATCCATGTTGCTAAAGAAAACAATTTTCATTTTTTTTCGATAGGACACCATGCTAGTGAATGCGGAGGAATAATAGCTTTGACTAATTGGTTAAAAAAACTAAGTGATTTAGATGTTACTTTTATTAATGTTCATAATCCCGTTTAACGCGATTATGCATTAATTAAACATAATTTTATATGTTTAACTTAATTTTATTAAAAAGTATTGGAAAATAATATATCTTGATAGTTTTCTTTTTTTTGTAACAATATATTTTTTCTAATTATTTAAAATTTGTTAAATCTTATATATATGTTTTGAACTATAACAAATTTTATTTGAGTAACGATATAAAAAAATAAATGTATAATATTATTGGTAATATTTATCATTTTTTAAAATAAAAATTTATATAATAGACTTATTATATGTTAAATTTATCAATTTTTATTGTGGAAAATTTATAACGATATTCAATTAAACGTTATCTCCTAAATTTTACTACTGATTAAGGATAATTATGCAAGAAGATGAATTTAAAAGAAAATTAGATCTTTTGTGTTTAACACAAGTTAATGAACGTTATTTAAATAATATGCATCAAAAATTTTTAAAAAATCCTAATTCTATAGAAGAATCGTGGCGTTCTTTATTTTTAGAATTATCGTATATAACTAGCAAAAATGATAAACCAAAAATATGCCGAAGTAGAAGTGTTGAAAATCAAATAAACATTAAATATATAGCATCTAATATAATTAGTACTTTTCGTAACGCAGGACATATATATTCGATTTTAGATCCATTAAATTTAAAAAAATACAAGCCTTTTCCTAAACTAGAAGTCTTTTTAAATAAAAAAAACGTTGAAATCATTGATCAACCCTTTTCTTTAAAACTTTCAAATTTTTCTTTCCATACAACTACTTTAAAAAAATTATATTCTATGCTATTTAACATATATTGTAATAATATAGGATATGAATATATGCACATTAGTTGTTTAGAAGAGAAAAAATGGATTCAAAATTATATTGAACGTGATTTCAAAAAACATGTATGTACCTTACAAGAAAAAAAATGTTTATTAAACAATTTAATTTCAGCAGAAACATTAGAAAAATATTTTTCTTTTAAATTTCCTGGGTCAAAACGTTTTTCTTTAGAAGGAGCAGAATCATTAATACCTATGTTGCAAGAAGTAATTCATTGCGCAGCTAGACACAATATTAAAAAAATTATATTAGGTATGTCTCATCGAGGTAGGTTGAATGTATTAATTAATATTCTTGATAAACCAATTCAAAATGTATTTAACGAGTTTTTTGAAATTACTAAAAAACAAAATTTTACAAATGGAGATGTAAAATACCATATGGGTTTTAATAAAGATAAAATTACTCGGTTTGGAACTATCAATTTAGACTTGAAATTTAATCCCTCACATTTAGAAATTATTAACCCAGTTGTAGTTGGTGCTACTCGAGCATATCAAGACAATATCAAAAAACATGATAAAAAAAATATTTTTTCCTTAGTACTGCATGGAGATGCAGCTATTTCTGGTCAGGGTGTAGTACAAGAAATTTTAAATATGTCTCGAGTTAGAGGATATAAAGTAGATGGGACTATGCATATAGTCTTAAACAATCAAATAGGATTTACTACATCTGATTCTAACAATCTAAGAAGCAGTAAATATTGTACTGATATCGCTAAAATGATTGAATCACCTGTATTTCATGTTAATGCTGATAATCCAGAAGCAACATTATTTGTAATACGCTTAGCTACTAGTTTCAAAAATCGTTTTAAAAAAGATGTATTTGTAGATCTTGTTTGTTATAGACGTCACGGGCATAACGAAGTAGATGATCCATTTATTACACAACCAATTATGTATTCAGTAATTAAAAAACATCCTACTGTATGCAGTATCTATAATAAAAAGTTAATAGAAACACAAGTTATTAATCAAGATTATATAAATAATACTATAAAAAAATATAAAACAAAGCTTGACGAAAAGTATTCGGAATATATAAATGGAATAGAACTAAAATATAAACATTCATCCCATAAAAATGATTCCATTATAATTTGTTCTAAAACAATTAAAAAACCTTCTGAACACGATTTAAAAAAACTAATTAAAAAAATTAATATTTTTCCACCTAATATTACAATTCACAGTAGAGTTTTAAAAATATATAACGATAGATTAAATATGGCAAATGGAAACAAATGTATAGATTGGGGCGCAGCTGAAGCATTAGCGTATGCTGCTTTATTAAATCAAGGAATTTCTTGCCGATTATCTGGTGAAGATGTTGGTAGGGGGACGTTTTCTCATAGACATGCTATTGTTTATGATCAAATAAGTGGTATTTCATACATTCCTTTGCAACATATACATGATCAACAAGGAAAATTTTATATTTGGGATTCTGTATTATCAGAAGAAGCAGCATTAGCTTTTGAATATGGGTATTCTATTAGTCAAAAAAATACATTGACTGTTTGGGAAGCGCAATTTGGAGACTTTACTAATGGAGCACAAATTGTAATTGATCAATTTATTTGCTCCAGTGAACAAAAATGGGGTATTTCATGTAATTTAGTACTATTATTACCACATGGATATGAAGGACAAGGACCGGAACATTCTTCATCTCGATTAGAGCGATATCTTCAATTGTCTGCTGAAAACAATATAAAAATTTGTATACCTACAACTGCTTCTCAAATGTATCACGTATTATATAACCAATTATATGATTCTGTGGTCAAGCCTTTAATTATTATGACACCTAAATCTCTTTTACGGTATCCATTGTCTTTTTCACCTTTATTAGAATTTTCAAAAAATAATTTTCAAACAGTTATTGATGAAATTGATGACATAAATATTACATTTGTAAAAAGAGTTATTTTATGTTCTGGAAAAATATATTACGATTTATTAAATCAAAGACGTATCAATCGGCAAACTAATGTAGTTATTTTGAGAATAGAACAACTATATCCATTTCCCAATAATACTTTATCAAAAATACTACAATTATATTCGAATATTAATGATTTTATATGGTGTCAAGAAGAACCGTTAAATCAAGGTGCATGGCTTCATAGTAAATATTACTTAAACAAAATATTATCTAGAACATCTTGTTTGGATTGTATAGGACGTCCTGAATCCTCATCTACTGCTACCGGATATATGAATGTTCATAAAAAACAACAGAAAAAATTAGTATATGACGCTTTAAACGTAAGTTAAAATAAGAGATAATAATGAATAGAATGAACATTCTTGTTCCTGAACTTCCTGAATCAGTCAACGAAGCTATCATTGCATCTTGGTATAAGAACCCTGGCGATTCCTTGAAAGAAAACGAAATATTAGTAGATATTGAAACTGATAAAATAGTTCTAGAAATACCATCATTGTTTGATGGAATATTGGAAGACATTATTGTAAAAACAGGGCAAAAAGTAATTTCAGGTCAAATTATAGGAACGTTAATTAAATCAGTTGTTAATAATCATTTATCAATTAGTAATCATAGTAAAAATGAAATCGTTGAAATACAAAAAACATTCACCCATCCTAAAAATTATCTTAGTCCTATGGTAAGGCGGTTAACTTCAATACATCATCTAAAAAATATTTATATTCAAGGTAGTGGAATAAAAGGTCGCATCACTCGCGAAGATATAATGAAATATATAAATAAAAACAACTTAAATACAAAGGTCTATGATAAACACAGTGATGAGTATCAAAAAACACTTAAAGAAAAAAATAATGATCGAAATGTTAAGCGTGTAAGAATGAGCGAGTTAAGAAAAAAAATTTCTGAAAGACTATCAGCATCAAAAAATAATTCAGCTTCGCTAACTACCTTCAATGAAGTGAATATGGAATCTATTTTAAATTTAAGAAAAGAATACGGAGAATTATTTAAAAAAAAATATAATATTAAGTTAGGATTAATGCCTTTTTATGTAAAAGCCGTTATAGAAGCGCTAAAATGTTTTCCAGAAATTAATGCTTCAATTGATCGAGACGATATTATCTACTATAAATATTTTGATATTAATATTGCTATATCAACACCTCGCGGATTAGTAGCTCCTGTACTAAAAAATGTCAATTTAATGAGTATGTTTGATATTGAAAAAAATATCCAAATACTAGCTATGAAAGGAAAAAATTCTAAATTAACTATAGACGAGTTACAAGGAGGAAACTTTACCATTACTAATGGTGGAATTTTTGGATCTTTATTTTCTACTCCGTTAATTAACCCGCCTCAATCAGCTATTTTAGGTATACATGCTATTAAAGAACGACCAATGGTTGTAAAAGGTAGCATAAAAATACTCCCTATGATGTATGTAGCATTAACATATGATCATCGTTTAATAGATGGAAAAGAGTCAGTAGGATTTTTGCTAAGAATAAAAGAACTATTAGAAGATTTTAATAGAATTACCATTAATGTATAATATATAAATATTATCATTAAATATACAAAACTATTTTTGGTGCTATGATAAATCTTAGCACCAATAAAAACATTGTGTTTATTAATATATTATAACTGCTCTTCTATTTTTTGAATAGGCCTCTTCTGTATTCCCAATTTTCGCTGGTTTTTCTGAACCATAAGATACGGTAGAAATTTGATTAGATGGTATGCCTTTACTTTCTAAATATAATTTTACTGCTTCAGCACGACGTTTTCCTAAATCGATGTTATATTGTTTTGGCCCTCTTTTATCAGCATGCCCTTCAATAACAACATTTATTTCGGGATGATTATACAAGTACGTAACAGCACTATTCAATATTTTAGAAAATTTTGCATTTACATCAGCTGTATTTAAGCCAAAATAAATTGTATTATCTTGCTGTACGTCATCAAATGGTTTAATAATATTAGAATCTTCTTGAGCATCTACTACTGGATTATTTTGATCCGCAATTATTGGATTAAGTTTATCCTTCTGAAAACTACATGAAAACATTGCTATTATTGGTAAAAAAAGAGTTAGTATTTTAAACATTTTATTTAATTTCATTCATAGTTCCTATGATTAAATACGTTTTTATATTATTTTAAATATTATATATTACAGATTTTAAAATATGTGATGTTAATGTCAAACATAAATATATAAAATTATTTTAATATATATTTAATGTTAATATTAATAATAATGACATAAAAATATATTTATGTTTTTTATTTATTAAAGTATAATTTTAAAATTACTTGATATTCTATAAATTTTATATATAAAATAAATTTTATTTTAATCTATATTTATACTTTTGTACAAATACTAAATTATACGAAAATATTTAATTTATATAAATAATGATACTTTTTGATTAAATTATTTTTATACATAAATAATAAAAATATATACAATAAAAACATTCTAACAAATAATAACTCATTTGAATTATGGTATACAAACTATAAATTTATTATACATTAAATACAATTTTTAGTTGAAAGTTAAACTAAATTTTTAATAAAAAATAAAAATATAATGTTATTACTTTTATTACTAAACGTATTTTATCATGAATTTAACAAAATATTGTTAAACATTTACATAGTTATTTAAAAATTTTATAATGTTATGCGATATATAAGAACTTATATTTTATATATAACATTACTTTAGAAAAACAAAAAATATTATTCTTTCATAAAGTAATAAGTATTTCTTTTAATTATATAAAACGATATCGAGTATTATCAATATACATAATTACAAGGTTAAATTATTGTGAAAATACACAAATTAGTTTTAATGCGACATGGTGAAAGTGAATGGAATAAATTAAATAAATTTACCGGATGGACAGATATAGATTTATCTGAAACCGGGATAGTTGAAGCTGTAAAATCTGCTAAACTATTAAAATCAAAAGGATTTCAATTTAATTATGCATATACGTCTGTCTTAAAAAGATCTATACATACTCTTTGGACCATCATAAGATATCTGAATTTATCGTGGATTCCAATAGAAAAATCTTGGCATTTAAATGAACGTCATTACGGTTCTTTGCAAGGATTAAATAAAAATGATGTAATTGAGAAATATGGAGAAATACAAGTTCAACAATGGAGAAGGGGATTTAACATTTCTCCTCCAAAAATAAGTATTTCAGAAAGAAAAATTTTAGCATTAGATCCTAAGTATTCTACTATAAATATTCATGATATTCCATTATCCGAAAGTCTAAAATCTACATCTAAAAGAGTTATTCCTTTTTGGGAAGCATGCATTTTTCCTAATTTTAAAAAGGAAACTAAAATTATTATAATAGCTCATGGAAATTCTCTTCGCGCATTAATCAAACATTTAAGCGATATAAACGATCAAGAAGTCATGAATTTAAATATTGCTACTGGCGTTCCTATGGTATACGAATTTAATAATTGTTTTGAACCTATAAAATATTATTATCTATGATAATTTGTAATATATTAACATTTTAAACATATAATATATATGTTTAATCACTGTTATAAAAAACTGACAGTAAAATTTATTTTCAATGACATTATATTACAATATTTTAGTTATTAATATTAGTTTAGATATTATATCTTGACATAAAGCTTATTCAGTAATGATTTTAGAGAATAATATGATTAAAAAAATTGGTGTACTAACTAGCGGAGGCGATTCTCCAGGTATGAATGCAGCTATTCGGGGAGTAGTAAGAACTGCATTAAGTAAAAATTTAGATGTGTTTGGAATATACGATGGATATCTTGGATTATATGAAGATAAAATGATAAATTTAGATCGGTATAGTGTTTCTGATATGATTAATAAAGGAGGTACTTTTCTCGGATCTGCTCGTTTTCCTAACTTTTTAAAGGAAAATGTAAGATGGAAAGCTATTGAAAACATGAAAAAACGTAAAATAGATGTTTTAGTAGTAATTGGTGGAGATGGTTCATATATAGGTGCTAAAAAATTAACAGAAATGGGGTTTCCTTGTATCAGTATACCAGGAACTATAGATAACGATGTAGCAGGCACTGATTATACAATTGGATACTTCACGGCATTAGAAACAATAGTAGAAGCAATAGATAGATTAAGAGATACGTCTTCTTCTCATCAAAGAATTTCTATAGTAGAAGTAATGGGACGACATTGCGGAGATTTAACTTTGGCTGCAGCTATAGCAGGAGGATGTGAATTTATAGTATTACCTGAAATTAATTATATACAAGAAGAATTAATAAAAGAAATTGAAGCGGGAATTAAAAAAGGCAAAAAGCATGCAATAGTAGCTATTACTGAATACATTTGTGATGTTGAACAATTGGCAAAACATATTCAAAATGCAACAAAGCGAGAAACGCGAGCAACAATTTTAGGTCACATACAAAGAGGAGGTGCTCCAGTAGCTTTTGATCGAATTTTAGCTTCTAGAATGGGTGAATATGCTGTAGAATTGTTGTTACAAGGATATCAAGGTAGATGTATTGGAATTAAAAATGAAAAAATGGTAAACCATGATATTACCGATGCTTTAAAAAATATGAAAAGACCATTTAAATTTGATTGGTTGGTTACTGCAAAAAAACTATACTAACAAACAATATCTGTACCTCGTCATCTATGCATTTGTCAATTTTAAGATTATTAAAGTTAAAATTTTAATTTAATCCTATACCAAAGGAATTTTCGCATGAGTGATGAAAAAAAAATTGTATTATGGATGCAATGCATTTTTGAATTTCTTGGTACAGGATTAATAACGTTACTAAGTTGTAGCTATATTGCATCGCTAAAATTAACAAATGGATTTGATCATTCATGGAAAATGAGTGTTGTATTAGGATTAAGCACTTGTATAGCGATATACATTAGTATATTCGTATCTGGTGCACATCTAAATCCAATTATTACTTTGTTATTTTTTTTATTTTTTGATTTTAATACTAAAAAAGTTATTCCTTATATTCTGTCTCAAATATTTGGTTCTTTTTTTTCTTCAATGTTAGTATATGAATGGTATTATCACTTATTAATAAACTTTGAGCAAAAAAAAAAATTATAAGAGGTAGTTTAGATAGTTTAGAATTAGCTTCTATTTTTTCTTTTTTTCCAAACAACAAAATAAATATAATACAACTTTTTACAATAGAAATTATTATTTCTTGTATATTTATATTTGTAATTTTAATTTTAAACGATAAAAAACGAAGTTTTTTCGTTAAAAGAATTATTTCTCCTATATTAATAGGTATATTAGTTTTTATAATTGATTTTTGTATTTCTCCAATAACTAATTTTACATTAAATCCTGCGCACGATATTGGATCTCGTATATTTGTTTTTTTATTTGGGTGGGACAAAGTAACATTTGCAAGTGGATTCAACATAATTTATTTCTTTGTTCCTATATTTGGAACGATTATAGGATCAATTATATCTTGTTATATTTATATGTATATTAAAAAACTACATTTTTTATGAATAATTCATTTCAAGAATACAGATCTATTCCACAATAGAAATTGTGGTTAATATTTTTAAAAAACGATGTAAAGATAATGCCGCTGAACCTATCAAAAAACCATCAATTTCAGTAATACTACATAATTCTTTAATGTTATTTTCGTCTACAGAGCCGCCATATTGAATAAAAAATTCCTTATTATTTATATTTTGATTTTTTAGAACATAATTTTTTATAAAAGAACATGTATCTTTTATAAAATCAAGTGATGGGATTTGTCCTGATCCAATAGCCCAAATAGGTTCATAAGCTATGATTGTATTACAAAAAGCTTGTTTTCCTAACAAATGAAAAATAACATCTATTTGATGTTTACATATTTGTTGCGTCATACCAGCATCATAATCTTCTTTAGTCTCTCCAATACACAATATTGGAATTAGTTTAGCATCCTTTACAATTTTAAATTTTTTTGCAATTAATAAATCATTTTCTTTATGATATAGTTTTCTTTCAGAATGTCCAATAATAATATATTCAACATTTACATCCTTTAACATAGCAATTGAGATTTCTCCAGTAAAAGCCCCGTTTAAATGTATATCAACGTTTTGTGCTCCTACTATAATATTTGTATTCATAACAATATTATGCGTTTGATATAAATATGTAAAAGGAGGAAAAATAATTAGTTTTGATGCTATTTTATTTATTTTTACAAAATCAACTATAGGTTTTAATAAATTTTGGAGTAAAACTGTACTTCCGTTAAGCTTCCAGTTAGCTGCAATTATTTTTTTGGTCATGACCATATCTCATATAAAAGATAACTAAGTTACTAATTAAATATTGTCGGTTAGTAACTTAGCATTAAGTTTTGTAATTTATAATTATTACATTATACTTGTAATCATTTTTAAAATGTTAAGCTTATAAAATTTTAAAAAATATAATTTTTTTGTATCTATTGAATTAAAAAATAGTCTTAAACACGTCTTAACTGAACAAAAAATAAAAAAATAAAAAAATTAAACGTGCTAATTAGAATTTTAATAAAAATAATGATGTTTTGCATACTTGCTATAAAAAATTCAAATTACATTATAAATTATATAAATATACTTAATTAAAACTATAAAATATGTTGTTAATCTACATTTTTTGCAGCTTTAAATGCTTCAGTCATAGCATTTGAAAAATCTTTTTCATCTTTCTTTTTATCTTGTTGTTCAATACCTTCTTTTTTATCTAAACACTCAGACATGATAGCAGATAAAAAAATAGTTCTATTTTTTCGATCAATATTATTTATTTTTACGTCTACTTGTTTTTCAATAACGAAGTTTTCAAAAACTGGTGAAATATTAGTGTTTACACAAGATAATTCTGATACTTTTATGTATCCTTCAATAAATTCAGTTAGTTGAATGACAATAATTTTATCATCCATTTTTTTAACAATTCCAGATACTACCTCTCCTTTTTTATGATCAGAAATATATTGGATAAATGGATCTTCTTCTAATTGCTTGATACCTAAAGAAATACGTTCTCTTTCAGGATCAACTTGTAATACTATTACTGAAATTTCATCACCTTTTTTATATTTTTTGACTGCTTCTTCTCCTGACAATATCCAAGATATATCAGATAAATGTACTAATCCATCAATTCCACCCTGTAATCCAATAAAAATCCCAAAATCGGTAATAGATTTTATTTTTCCCTGTACGCGATTTCCCTTGCTATTTTGTTTTGAAAACTCTTTCCATGGATTGATTTTACATTGTTTTAACCCTAAAGAAATGCGTCTTTTTTCTTCATCAATATCTAATACCATTACTTCTACAATACAGTTGACATGTACTACTTTAGAGGGGTGAATATTTTTATTAGTCCAATCCATTTCTGATACGTGAACT
This sequence comes from Buchnera aphidicola (Kaburagia rhusicola ensigallis), assembly GCA_039830025.1. NCBI lineage: Bacteria > Pseudomonadati > Pseudomonadota > Gammaproteobacteria > Enterobacterales > Erwiniaceae > Buchnera > Buchnera aphidicola. The sequence goes on from CP140040.1 coordinate 333,241, forward strand.
AAACCCTCTACACCTTCTTCAATTTCTACAAAACATCCGTAATCTGTTAAATTTGTAACTTTTCCAGTTAATTTTGAGCCTTCAGGATATCTTTTTGAAATATTTGTCCATGGATCTTCACCTAATTGTTTTAATCCTAATGAAACTCGCGTTTTTTCTCGGTCAAATTTTAGTATTTTTACCTTTATTTCGTCACCTATATTAACAATTTCACTAGGATGTTTTACTCTTTTCCATGCCATGTCTGTAATATGTAGTAGTCCATCTACCCCGCCTAAATCTACAAAAGCACCATAATCAGTAAGATTTTTTACTATCCCTTTGGATTCCATACCTTCTTGCAACGTTTCAAGTAATAAATTACGTTCTATGTTATTTTCTGATTCAATTACTGCCCTACGAGATACAACAACATTATTACGTTTTTGATCTAATTTAATAACTTTAAACTCTAATTCTTTTCCTTCTAGATGACTAGTGTCTCGAACAGGACGAACATCTACCAGAGAACCAGGCAAGAATGCTCGAATTTCATCCAATTCTACAGTAAATCCTCCTTTTACTTTTCCATTAATCACTCCAAGAACTATGTTAGAATCTTTGTATGCTTTTTCTAAAGTTAACCATGCCTCATGACGCTTAGCTTTTTCACGAGATAATAACGTTTCTCCAAATCCATCTTCAATGGCATCTAAAGCAACATCCACTTGATCTCCTATTTTAATTTCTATATCACCTTTAATGTTCTTGAATTGTTCTATAGGAATAGTCGATTCAGATTTTAATCCAGCGTCGACTAATACAGTATCCTTATTTATGTCGATAATGATACCTTGAATAATTGATCCTGGTTTTGTTTCAATAGTTTTTAAGGATTCTTTAAATAATTGAGAAAAGGATTCAGTCATATTGATGACCTTAAATTGTGATTAAACATCTATTGTTAACATCATGTATAATAGTATTTATTTTGTAAATTCTATGATAGTCTTTATCATAGATTTTTTAAAGTTTAGTATTTATATTAATATCTTTTACATTTTTTATGTATTTCATACATACGTTAACAACTTGCTGTAAACTCATATCAGTTGAATCTATTATGATAGCGTTTTTTTCTGGAACTAACGGTGATATTGTTCTGTTATGGTCGCGATAATCTCGTTGTTTCATCATAAAAAATAATTTATTAAAATCTGTTTTTATTCCTTTTTGTTTTAAATATTGTAAACGTCGTTGTACTCTAACATTTAAATCAGCTTTTAAAAAAAATTTCAAACAAGCACTAGGAAAAATAACAGTACCCATATCTCTTCCATCAGCTACTAAACCTGGAAACTGATGAAACAACCGCTGTTGAAATAAAAGACATTTTCTAATATATGAAATTCCAGCTAATTTAGAAGCAAGATTTCCTATTATTTCTGTATCAATTTGATTTAAAATGTTTGATTTTCTTATTTTATTTTTAAAATTCTTGTTGTTTATAATATTGAAAAAATTTAAAGATCGTGATAAAAAAATTAGATCTTTTTTGTTATATTTTTCATTAGAAACCATTACTGCTAAAAATCTATATATCAATCCAGATTCTAAAACATTCCAATTTAACTTTTCAGCTATTTTTTTACATAATTTACTTTTTCCTGATCCACTAGGGCCATCTATAGTAATAACAGAAATACATTGTTTCATGAAAAACCTTAATTTACAATTCAAATTGCAATATGGGTAGTATTTGTTATGTTTTAAAATTAATGTTAATATTATATGCTACTTGCAATTCAATTTATTTATATGAAATACAAATGTTTATATAAAACATTTGTATTTTAGAAACTAATACATTCTAATTCTTGGAAATAATGTGGAAATGTTTTATTTACGCAACTTGGATTTAATAAAGTTACTTTTTTATTAGACAACGCTATTAAAGAGAAACACATAGCTATTCTATGATCATTATAAGTATTAATGTTAGCATGAAAAAATTTTTCTGGTGGAGAAATATGAATGTAATCATTCCCTTCTTTTATTGTAGCCCCTATTTTTCTTAATTCTATAGACATTGCAGACAATCTGTCAGTTTCTTTTACTCTCCAATTATAAATATTTCTAATAATAGTGTCTCCAATAGAAAATAAAGCAACCATAGCAATGGTCATAGCTGAATCAGGAATATCATTCATATCTAAGTCAACACCATTTAATTTTCCCTTTCGACAACAAATAAAATTTCTTCCTATGGTAATAAATGCACCCATTTTTTTTAATATTTGCGAGAATTTTATGTCTCCTTGAATACTATTTGAACCAACACCAGTGACACATACTGATCCTCCTTTAATAGCAGCAGACGCTAAAAAATAAGAAGCAGAAGAAGCATCTCCTTCTATGAAATATTTTCCTGGTGACTGATATCGTTGACGACCTTGAATATAAAAACAGCTATAAGATTCATTAATTATATTAATTCCAAACATTCTTATTAATTTAAGAGTCATATCTATATATGGCTTAGATACTAATTGTCCTCGTACTATAATTTTAGAATCTAAAGCAGCAAGAGGAGCTGCAATGAGCAAAGATGTTAAAAATTGACTAGAAATTGATCCATTAATAGTTATATTTCCTCCAGAAAATCCTCCTTTTATGTAAATTGGTGGATAACCTTCTGTTTCACAATATTGAATATCCGCACCTCCATTTTGCAAAGCATCAACTAAATGTTTTATCGGTCTTTCTTTCATTCTTTTATCACCTGTCAAAAATACGTTATTTCTATTTAATGATAACACTGCGGTTAAAGGCCTCATAGCAGTTCCCGCATTACCTAAAAATAACGATAGCTTTTTATTTACATATAGTGACTGAAGCTGTCCTTCAATTGTACATATAGTTTTATTGGGAGATAAGGTACAATTGATTCCAAACATTTTTAACGCATCTAACATATATTTAGTATCATCACTATATAAAAAATTATGCAAATAAGTAATGCCTTCTGACATAGCTGACAATAATAGTACTCGATTAGAAATACTTTTTGATCCTGGTAAATTCACAGTTCCATTAATAGATGAAATGGGATTAAGTGTTATAAAATCTTGCATTATAAATCTCTCTAAAAATAGTTATTACATTAACCAAAAAACATATGATAATATTTTCTACTATTTTGAAAAGGTTATTCAATCATCTATATTTTTTTTCAAAAATTTTCATAAATTTTATTAACTTTAGTACACCCTCTATAGGCATAGCATTATAAATAGAAGCTCGTAATCCACCAACAACGTTATGTCCATTTAAATAGTGTAATCCAAAATCATAAGATTCTCTTAAAAATGGTGCAAGAAAATTGTTATTTACAATAGTAAATGTAATGTTCATAATAGAACGATTATGATTAACTATGTTGTTGACATAAAAATCAGTACTATCTATCATGTCATATAACAAATTAGCTTTATTTGTATTATATTTTTGCACAACTTTCAATCCACCTAACTTTTTTATCCATTTTAAAACTAAATTAGACATATATAAAGAAAACGTAGAAGGTGTATTAAACATTGAATTGTATTCAGATAATATTTTATAATTTAAAATAGATGGACAGGTACTGTTTACCTTTTTTAATAAATCTTGGCGTATAATAACTATTGTTATTCCGGATGGACCTATATTTTTTTGTGCACTAGCATAAATAACACCATATCGTTCAATATTTATAATTCGAGAAAAAAGAGTTGATGAAAAATCACCTACTACAATGACGTTGTCATTAAAATTTGGTTCTTCATGAATAGCTATTCCTTCAATTGTTTCGTTAGGACAATAATGCAAATAAGCACTTTTAATATTTATATTCCAATTATTGATAGAAGATACATAGTGCTTTTTATTAGAAATTTTTCTAACGTTAATAATATTAGGAATACAATATTTTTTACTTTCTAATGCTGCATTATATGACCAATATCCACTATTAATGTAATCTGGAATTTTTTTGTTTCCAAGTAAATTTATGGGTATAGCTGAAAATTGTCCTCTTGCTCCACCATGACAAAACAACACTTTATAGTACTTTGGAACATTTAGTAATGTTCGCAAATTATATTCTAGTTCTTCTAATACTAACATGAATTCTTTACTTCTATGGCTAATTTCTATGACAGATTTTCCAGAGTCATTCCAATTGCGTAACTCTAATTGTGCTGTTTTTAACACCTCTTTAGGTAACATAGAAGGACCTGCACTAAAATTGTAAACTATATTTTTATTTTTATCCATAAGTTAATCCAATGATATTAAATCTTGATGTTCTACGAATTAAATTTTAATATTAATAAACCTTCACAATACACATTTAAATTTTATATAGTATAAAGAAGCGTTACATGTTTTATAAAAATTTTAATCCTCTCATATAATTTTTTTGTAATATTTTAGGTATTTCTATACGACCGTCGGAGCATTGATAATTTTCTAAAATAGCAGCTAATGTTCTACCAATGGCCAATCCTGATCCATTAATAGTATGTACAAAATAATTTTTATTATTAACATTTGAACGAAATTTTGCATATATACGACGTGCTTGAAAATCTAACATATTAGAACATGAAGATACTTCACGATAAGAATTTTGCGATGGAAACCATGCTTCTAAATCATAGGTTTTTGCAGATGAAAAACTCAAGTCTCCCGAACACAATAGCATTTTACGATATGGTAATTCTAACAAGGTTAAAATTTTTTCTGCATGCAACGTTAATTCTTCTAATTTTTCCATAGAACTATTTGGATGCACAATTTGAACAATCTCTACTTTTTCAAATTGATGCATTCTAATCAACCCTCTAGTATCGCGTCCATATGAAGAGGATTCTGAACGAAAGCAAGGAGTATTAGCTACTAACATTATGGGAAATTTATTTTCTGAAAGTATGCAATTTCGAAATAAATTAGTTAATGGAACTTCCGCTGTAGGTATCAGTACATAACTATTATCTTTGGTTGTGTCAGGAGATAATTGAGTATAAAATAAATCCGTACTAAATTTTGGTAATTGTCCTGTCCCATACAAACTGGATTTAGATACTAAATAGGGTACATAAGTTTCTAAATATTTGTGTTGCACGGTATGTACATCTATCATAAATTGTCCTAATGCACGATGCAATAATGCAATACTCCCTTTCATAACAACGAATCTAGATCCTGACATTTTTGCTGATGATATCCAATCAAAACCATCTATCTTATTTCCTAATTCCACGTGATCTTTAGCTTGAAAAGAGAAATTTCGTATGTTTCCCCAGCGGTATATTTCTTTATTATATGCGCTATTGCATCCATTTGGGACACAATCATCAGGAATATTTGGAATATAAGTTAAAAAAACATGTATTTTTTCCAAAACATTTTTTAGTTTTTGTTTTATATGAAATAATTCTTTAATAATTGTTTTTGCTTTATTTTTAAGATCAGAACAATCTTGATTAATATCATTATTTTCTTTTATAAGATTTGAAATAATATTGTGTTTAGATTGGAGGTTTTCAGTTTTTATCTGCAGTAATCTTCTTTTTTTTTCTAAAGTAATAAACAATTCTTTGTCTAATGAAAACCCCTTTCTTGCTAATTTTTGTGCAATAGGATTAACATCGTTGCGTAATAATTTAACGTTTAGCATATTTTTAATTAATTTTGTATTGTAAAAAATTATATTTAATTTTAATAAAATTTTTTTGATAAATAATATTAAAATGTTAAAAACTATGTATTTTGATCATTTATTACAGTTTGTATTTCAACATATTGGTATTATTGATATTTAAACTTAAAGTACATATGAAACATAAATCATTTGAAATTCAGTTTATATAATATTTGTTTATGCAATGACGTTTTACAATTATTATTCATAAATTTTATTACTTAGATTAAGTTATTATTATTTACATAAATGATATAATTTAATGTTGATGTTTAAAAATCAAAATAAAATAATCATATTTCTTAAAATATATTGTTATTTACATGTTAATAAAATTTTTCAGCAAACAACATAAAATAGTGGTATTAATTATATTTTTATAAGGAAGAAACATTTCATTATCTTAAAAATGTAAAATTATGAATTTCATTAAATTCTAATTATAAACATAATATTTTTGGTAAGTTATAAATTTACATAAAAATTAAGAATGGAATAAATTTTAAAAATGTTACTTATTATTTTATATACTATTCGCTTTTAATAATCTAGTTTATTATGATGATATAATACTATGCATATCGTATATAAAACACATATACTTCTATAAAAAATTTTTTTATCATAAATGTTCTCATTGTTTTATTTTTTGATAAACAAAATTAAATATTTTATTATATACTATATAACAATGTCTTAAATTTCACATTTCTAGTATAAGTATCAAACAATATGAATACTATTCAACATAAAAAATTAATTATTATTGGGTCAGGTCCAGCTGGATATACTGCAGCAATTTATGCATCTCGAGCTAATCTTTTTCCTATATTATTTACTGGAACTAATCCTGGAGGACAATTGACAAATACCAATTCCATTGAAAATTGGCCTGGTAATTCCAAAACTATAACTGGAATAAAATTAATGAATAAAATGTATAATCATGCAAAATCATTAAATACCATTATTGTGTCTGAAGAAATCGTTAAAGTAAAATTTGATGTACATCCTTTAGTATTAATAAGTGAATCAAATAAAAAATATACTTCTGATGCAGTAATTATTGCTACAGGATCTTCAACAAAATACTTGGGCTTACCTTCGGAAAAAAAATTTATAGGAAAAGGTGTATCGACATGTGCTACTTGCGATGGTTATTTTTATAAAAATAAACATGTTGCTGTTATTGGAGGAGGAAATTCTGCAATAGAAGAAGCATTGTATTTGTCCAATATAGCAAAATTAGTGTATTTAATCCATCGAGGAAATATTTTTCGCGCTGAAAAAATATTAATTTCGCGTTTATCAAAAAAAGTAAAAAATAATAATATTATATTGCATAAAAATAGCGTAGTTAATGAAATTTTAGGAAACAATGAAGGTGTAACTGGGATACAAATAATCAATAACAGTAGCACTAAACAACGATATCATGAAATTAATGTATCTGGAGTATTTGTAGCTATTGGAAGTGATCCTAATACTAAAATCTTTATAAATCAAGTGTCTATGAAAAATAATTATATTATTATTAAATCTGGAATACATGGAAACTATACTCAAACTAGCGTTCCAGGAGTTTTTGCAGCTGGAGATGTAATAGATCATGTTTATAAACAAGCTATTACCGCAGCTTCTAGTGGTTGTATGGCTGCCTTAGATGCAGAACATTATCTTAACGCATTATAAAATATCAATACATTAATATAATAAATTTAATTTTTTACCAATTTACATACCTACGTTTAGAGGAAACAATCAAATGGCTAAAGAAGATAATATTGAAATGCAAGGTACAGTAATTGATACTCTTCCTAATACTATGTTTCGTGTTGAGTTAGATAATAAACATGTTGTCATTGCACATATCTCTGGAAAAATGCGAAAAAACTACATTAGAATTCTTACTGGAGATAAAGTGACAATAGAATTAACTCCTTATGATTTGAGTAAAGGAAGAATTATATTTAGAAGCAGATGATACTTTTTGCATAAACATGTATCTATAAACGCGTTATATATCAAGAATATAATTAGTATTTTTAAAATTATCGATTATAACATATTAATAAAATACTTATCTAAGATATATAAATGTTATATTTTTATATTAAATAGCTACAGTATCTGTAATATTACATATAAATTTTTAAAAATGCAGCTTGCATGTAAATTATATCTATATTGTTAATTATATTCGAATACTAAAAAGTTTAGGAATTAATAAGAATGCGCACGAAATACTGTGGGGAATTAACTTTAAATCATGTAAATAAAAAAGTGATATTATGCGGATGGGTTAATAAATATAGAAACATAGGAAAGATATTTTTTCTAGACATGAGAGATCGAGAAGGTGTAGTACAAGTTGTTTTTCATAGTTCATCTACTCATTTGTTTCAAAAAGCTATAAATTTGAAAAACGAATTTTGCATTCAAGTTACTGGAATAGTTCAAGAAAGAAACGAAAAAGACAAAAATCATACGCTATTAACTGGAAAAATAGAAATTTTAGCCTCTTCATTAAAAATTATTAATAAATCACAACCTCTACCTTTAGACTTTCATAAAAAAAATTTAGATGAGTCTCGTTTGAAATTTCGTTATTTAGATTTAAGACGTTTCGATATGATGCATAATATGATAATACGTAATAAAATTACTACCATAGTAAGATCATTTATGAATCGACATAAATTTCTAGATATTGAAACACCTTTATTAACTAAGTCTACCCCAGAAGGATCTCGAGATTATATTGTTCCAAGTAGAATTCATAAAAACAAATTTTATGCTTTACCACAATCTCCTCAACTATTTAAGCAATTACTAATGATCTCTGGAATTGATAAATATTATCAAATTGCTAAGTGTTTTCGAGATGAAGATCTAAGATCAGATCGGCAACCAGAATTCACTCAAATTGACATTGAAGCTTCATTTATAACAGGAAATAAAATACGTAAAATTGTAGAGAAAATGATTAAATATTTATGGAAACAAGTATTAAAAATTCATCTCAAGACCTTTCCAATACTTACTTTTAATGACGTTATAAAAAAATATGGAACAGATAAGCCTGATTTAAGAAATCCTATGAAGTTTATCCATGTTACTGATCTAGTTAAAACAGTAAAAAATGAATTGTATTCTATGTTGAATTTAGATATAGGACATTTAGTAATTGCATTGCGCGTACCAAATGGCGCTATTTTAAATATAAATCAATTAAAAAAATATAATAAATTTATAAAAAAATATACTAATCAAAATTTATTTTTTGCAAAAATAACCGATACACAACAAAAAGAAAATATTCAAGGTTCTATCTTACATTTGTTAGATGACCAAGTTTTACAAAAATTACTTAATGACACGTCTGCAAAACATGGTGATATTATATTTTTTATTTCAGATACTAAAAACTTGGCAAATCATGCCATGAATAAATTAAGAATAAAAATTGGATATGAATTAAAAATTACTGATGAAAATTCTTGGAAACCTGTATGGATTATTGACTTTCCATTATTTAAGAAAAATGCATTAGACTGTTATACTTCTACTCATCATCCTTTTACTGCTCCAAAAAACAAAAAAAAGTTAATGTTAAATAAAAATTTAGACAAAATTCTTGCTAACTCTTATGATCTAGTTATAAATGGATATGAAATTGGAAGTGGATCAGTACGAATTCATAATGAAGAAATACAAAAAACTGTTTTTAAAATATTAAAAATCAATAAAAAACAGCAAAAAGAACAATTTGGATTTTTTTTAAAATCATTACGTTTTGGAACTCCGCCGCATGCTGGAATTGCTTTAGGACTAGACAGAATCGTTATGTTATTAACCAACAGTAATAATATTAGAGATGTAATTGCTTTTCCTAAAACTGCTACTGCTTCATGTTTAACTACTGGAGCGCCAAGTAACATTGATACTGATATATTAAAACGATTGTAAATGATTATGTAAAACTATTGCATAATAAAATATCATTCAAGATATGCAAAATATATTATATTGTATATTAGTTAACTGGATGCAAAAACAACGTTATTTACTTATAATTTAAAATACAATACTATTAAAAATGTAAAAAGTTTTTATCTTAAAATTTAAAAAATTTAATGAAATAATCAATTTTATCTTTTGATATGACTAATTAAAAATATACCAGTCGAAAATAAAACAACAGAAGGACTAACAGGAAAATGAAAAAATATTGAAAATATAACACCTCCTGTTATAGAAATCATTCCTATAAAAATTGAAAAAACAGCCATTTTTTCTGGAGAAGATGAAAAAAATTGCGTAGTTGCAGAAGGAATCAGTAATAATGATATAATAATTAAAGATCCTACAAATTTTATTGCAATACTAATAGTTAAAGCAATTAAAAACATTAAAATAAAATTTATTTTATACACATTAATTCCATCTATTTTAGCTAGATCCGAATTAATAGTTACTAATAACATATTATTCCAATATTTTAATATAATCAAAAGAATTATAACACAACTAAAAAATATAAAAATTAAATCAGAAACAGTAACTTCTAATAAATTTCCAAACAAATAGTTTGTAAAACGTTCTTTCTGGGTGCTTGACACTACACTCATTATCATCATACCTAATGATAGCGAACTATAGCCTATGATTCCAAGAATAGTATCTAGAGATAGGGCCGAATGATATTCAATCCAATGAACAAACACTCCAAAAAACAGAATAATAATTAAAACTATATAAAATGGGTGTATATTAAACAATATAGCGCATGCAATGCCTAATAATGAAGAATGAGATAAAGTATCTCCAAAAGATGATATACGACGCCAAATTATAAATGAACCAAGAGGGCCTGCAATCATAGCCAACAACATTCCAGCTAACCATCCAGAAAAAAGTAATTGATACATATTTAACTTGTTTTATTCTCTTAATATTAAATTTACTTTGTTTAAAAATCGTGATAATGATTATGTTTATGATGATATAAAGCTAACTTATTCTTTTTTAAATGTCCAAAAATAGCAATAAACTTCGAATCTTTCGAAACTACCTCTGGTGATCCTGAACAACAAACATGTTTATTGAGACAAATCACTTCATCAGTATTAGACATGACTACACTTAAATTATGAGAAACCATTAAAATAGCACATTTTAAATCGTTTTTAATTTCGCTAATTAATTTATAAAACATAGTCTGTCCTAAAAAATCCATACTTTGTGTTGGTTCATCTAAAACTAGTAGTTGAGGATTATTTAATAATGAGCGAGCTAATAATATTTTTTGCATTTCTCCATTAGATAATTGTTTTAACGGAGTATCTATTAAATGAATAGCATTTACGCGTTTTAACACACTTAAATTAGATGTTTTATGTTTAAACAAACTCATAAATCTATTGACTGTAATGGGAAGAGTGGTATTAAAATATAGCTTTTGTGGTACATATCCAATACGCAAGTGTTTATTATATATTACTTTTCCTGAATTAGGTTGCAAAAGTCTAAGTATTATTTTTACTAAAGTTGACTTTCCTGCGCCATTAGGGCCAATTAACGTTAAAATGCGATTAGCAATTAAAGTTAATGAGACATTAGAAAGAATTTTTATTTTGTTGAAATTTACTGAAACATTTTTTAATGAAATAAATAATGACATATTTAGCAAACATTATATAAAATTACTAATATAATATGCTATCATAAAGTTATATTTATTTAAATAAAAAATTTTATGTTAGTATGAAACATATATATGTATCCATCATAAAACATAATAAAAATGTTTTATTACAATATTCAACTAAAGTTAACTAACCGAAACTCATGATTAAATACATACAAAAAATTCATAATTTAAATTATTAAAAACGAATTAAAATTATAAAATTAATTTTATTTACATAAAATATACTTAATTTTTTTATAGTATATTGTATTGATAGTTTATAAGGAGAACATAGGATAACCCGAACGTGTTATATAAATTTAAAAATATTTCATTTGTTACTCTTAAAAAAAACTTTATACTTATAGTTAGTTTTTTCATAATTATTTTTTTTGAAATTATGCTTATTAACTGTAGTTCTTTAGATTGCCATACAAAAAATGAACGAAAAAATTTTCAATTTAAAAAAAATTTTAAATATTCTTGTTTCACTAAAAAATACTTTTTTTTAAATTATTTTAAACATAATACATCTCTCAATTATTCTTATAATAATTTGATTAAAAATTTAACGTTTAATAAATTATATACACCAAGTGTCATTCCAAAGCACGATTCATGTTTTTTTACACTGTCAACTCACAATATAAAAAATTTTTCTCATAAAATATTGACATATTATATGGAAAAATATTGTAAATATATAAGTATTAAAGGGTCGTTAAACGAAAATTTCGTAACAACTGCTAAGAATTCTGGATTAGATATAAACGAAATTACTAATATAATGCATATTATAAAACATCAAATTCATTTTCATAAATTAAAACATAATAACCCATTCAGCATTTTAATTAAAAAAAATACATGCGATAAAAAAATTTATAAAAACAAAATTGTAGGTTTTAAAATATATCATAAAGGAACAAATTATTATGGTGTGATAGCAGGAAATGGAAAATTTTATGATAAAGAAGGATACAGTTTAATGGAAACGTTCTTGAAATTTCCATCGTTAAAAAAATATCGCATTTCTTCTACTTTTAATCCGCATAGATTAAATCCAATAACTAAAAAATTTTCTCCTCATCAAGGTATAGATCTAGCCATGCCAATAGGAACGCCTATCTTATCAACAGGGAGTGGAGAAATTATACAAACTAAATTTAGCTTAGCAGCAGGAAGATACATAGCTATTAGACATAATATCAAATATGTCACTAGATATATGCATTTAAAAAAAATTTTAGTTAAAGTAGGAGAAAAGGTAAAAAAAGGAGAACAAATCGGATTATCTGGAAATACAGGTTATACCACCGGACCACATTTACATTATGAAATATGGTTAAAAAATAAAGTTATTAATCCTGAAAAATTAATAATTCCAGAAAGATTGTCAGGAGATAGTTTAAATAAGTATTTAAAATCTCTCAAAGAAATCATTTGGCATCTTAGAAATATTTAGTAAAAATATTTAATTTTTTATTTAATTTCTTTTAATTTCATCAAATTATACTTTTAAAATTCTACTAGTATTAGTTTTTCCTACTTTTCCCATTATATCTCCTTGCGTAATAATTACTAAATTACCTGAATTTAAAAAACCTTTGTTTTTTAATAATATAATTGCATCATTAGCTGCTGATACACCGGAATTTTGGCTGTTAAAAAATATGGGAGTAACTCCGCGATATAAAGAAGTTAACTTTAGTGTTTTAATATGAGAAGATAAAGCAAAAATGGGAAGACCAGAAGTAATACGTGATGTCATTAAAGCTGTTTTTCCTGATTCTGTCATAGTAATAATAGCAGTAATTCCATCTAAATGATTAGCTGTATACATAGCTGACATGGCAATTGCTTCTTCAACATCGTAAAATTTGTCGTGTATCCTATGACGAGATACATTAATACTTGGTACTTTTTCTGCGCCTTGACAAATTTTAGACATTATTTTTATTGTTTCAATTGGATATTGTCCAGAAGCAGTTTCTGCTGACAACATTACTGCATCACTTCCATCTAAAACAGCATTAGCTACATCCATGACTTCTGCTCTCGTGGGCATTGGATGAACGATCATAGACTCCATCATTTGAGTTGCTGTTATTACTACTCTATTTAACTGACGAGCACGTCTTATTAAAATTTTTTGAATACCAACTAGTTCTGAATCGCCTATTTCTACACCTAAATCACCTCTTGCTACCATAATAGCATCTGATGCTAATATAATATCATCAATAATATTTTGATTGGATACTGCTTCAGCACGTTCTATTTTAGCAACTATTTTTGCTATGCTGCCACATTTTAATGCTATATTACGTGCTATCTTTATATCTTCGCTACAACGAGGAAAGGAAATAGCTAAGTAATCAACTCCAATTTTAGATGCAATTTTAATATCTTCTTTATCTTTTTTGGTTAAAGTTTCAGCAGACAAACCTCCTCCAAGCTTATTTATACCTTTATTGTTAGAAAGTATTCCTCCTACAATTATTTTAGTTAGTACTGTACTACTTGTAGTACTAATTACTTCTAATTGTATTCTTCCATCATCTAATAATAATACATCCCCTTTAAAAACATCATCAGGTAATTTTTTATAATCTATTCCTACTTGATGTTCATTTCCTAAATTTGTATTTAAAGAAGCATCTAAAATAAATAATGCTCCTGTTTTTAATATTACTTTACCTTTTTTAAATTTTGAAATACGAATTTTTGGACCTTGTAAATCTCCTAGTAATGCAATATATGTGTCCAATTCTTCCATAATTTTTTGTGCATTTTTAGCTCTAAGCTCATGTTCTTCCTTAGTACCATGAGAGAAATTTAAACGTAGAACGTTTACTCCTGATTGAATCATTTCTTTAAGAACAGTATTATCATCTGTAGACGGACCTAAGGTAGCAACAATCTTAGTTCGTTTAAAATATTTTTTCATATTTTTCCTCTTAAATGGTTTTTAGTAGTATAAATAAATTTCTAATAAATATTTTCGTAAAAATGTAAATCTTAAGTCTCATTTACGAAAATATAACTATGGTATATAATTTTATGAATTATAATCAATACCGTAAATATTTATATTAAATACATTGTAATTTTTAAAGTTTCTAACTTATATAAGCGAAATTAAATAATGTAAATTTTTTATTCAATATAACAATAATATATATTATAATTCATTTACATAAATAATAATAATTTTTTATTATCATATTTACGATAACAAAAAAATGGACATTACATACATACACTGTATGCAATGATCAACGTTATGAATTAAAATAAAAATTTTAGAAATATATAATACAACAAAACTGTAAGTATATAGAATTAAAATGATAAGGAAATAATTATGAAAGAAACAAATACAACATGCTATTTAGTTATTTTTGGTGCGAAAGGAGATCTTGCTTGCAGAAAACTGTTACCTTCTTTGTATCAATTAGAAAAAATAAAAAAATTATCAAAAAATATGAAAATTATTGGAGTTGGACGAGCTAATTGGGACAAAAATATCTATTCAACTGTAGTTCGTAAATCTCTAGAAAAATTTATGAACGAAAATATAAAAAAAAATATATGGAATATTTTTTCTCTTCGATTAGAGTTTTGTAATCTCGATGTCAATAACATTCATAGTTTTTACGAACTAAAAAAAATGTTTATTAAAACTAATCATTTAATTATAAATTATTTTGCAGTGCCTCCTAATACATTTAGTGCTATTTGCCAAGGATTAGGAAAAATAAATTTAAATCTTGAACCTACACGGATTATAATAGAAAAACCATTAGGTTCTTCCTTACAAACTTCTCAAAATATAAATCATGAAATTAGTAAATATTTTAAAGAAAATCAAATTTTTCGAATTGATCATTATTTGGGTAAAGAGACCATACTAAATTTACTGGCCTTTAGATTTTCTAACTCTATTTTTTATCACAACTGGAACAACAATTTCATAGATCATATACAAATAACTATTGCTGAAAAAATAGGAGTTGAAGGTAGAAAAGAATATTTTGATAATACAGGCCAAATTCGAGACATGGTACAAAATCATTTATTACAAATATTAACTATAATTACAATGTCTCCACCAACGGATTTATGTTCTGAGAATATTCAAAACGAAAAAATAAAAGTATTGAAGTCATTACGACCATTTAACAAAAAAAACATCCATAAAAAAGTAATATTAGGTCAATATTCTTCAGGTATCATCAACGAAAAAAAAATACCTTCATATTTAGAAGATATAGGGGAAAACATAGATAGCAAAACTGAAACGTTTGTATCAATGAAAGTAAATATTGACAATAAACAATGGTATGGAGTTCCATTTTACTTAAGAACAGGAAAAAGACTTCCTAAAAAATATTCAGAAATAGTTGTATATTTTAAAAATATACCAATTAATATTTTTAATCACCAAGATGGTAATTTGCCAAAAAATAAAGTGATTATTTCTTTACAACCAAATGAAGGAATAAACATTCAAATTCTAAATAAAATTCCAGGATTAGAATCTAATTATAAATTAGATATAACGAATTTTAATTTTAGTTATTCTCAACACTTTAAAAAATACAAGCTATTTGATGCATATGAACGATTATTATTAGAAAGTATCAGAGGAAATCGGTCTTTATTCGTGAGTCGAGATGAAGTAGAATTAGCATGGCATTGGATTGACTCAATTTTTAGTTCTTTTAGCTCTCAAAAAAAATTGCTGCATTTATATCCTTCTGGAACATGGGGGCCTCGTTCATCTCATGATATGATGCAAAAAGACGGGTATGAATGGAACGACGTTCTGTAAAATTAAAGTTGTATTATAAATATAAGTTAACTAGTATAAAATATTGTCGTACTTAACTATATAGTATTAAAAATAATGTTTTGTCCCAAGAAATGTTGTTATAGTTAATAACTAATATAAATCGTGTTTATTTTACTTTTTTAAACATCTCATTACTGTCCTTAAACATGTAATAATATCATTTAAAATATGTATTATATGGTAATAAATTCTATAAATTTAAATATCACAATAATATAAAACATATTTTGACAGCGACATATACAATATAAATAATTTTGTTTAATAATTAACATTATCTTTTTTATAAATTTATACAGATGCGCATATAAAATATTTTATATCAATAACTAAATTTTAAAAAATATTCTAAATTATATTATTACAGTTATACCTAACATTATTTGAAAATAATTCGAAGTAAAACTAGTTTACAAAGTATACATAAATATCGATTGTAAGTTAATATGAGAATTATTATTAAAAGATAAAAAAATTAAATTAATTATTTATATAAACAACTTAAACGTTTATTTTCAATAAAAAATTTAGGAAAACAATCATGATTCGTATCGTTCTGTTTTTGCTAACTAATTTAGCTGTTATGTGTGTTTTTGGTTTTATTTTAAGTGTTACAGGAATAAAATCTGAGAGTATATATGGACTATTAATAATGTCAACTATATTCGGATTTAGCGGATCCATTGTATCATTGTTAATGTCAAAATGGATCGCTTTGAAATCTATTAATGGACAAATAATAAAAAATCCAAATAGTGATCTCGAAATTTGGTTAATGAATACAATTAAACATCAGTCTGAAAGAGTAGGTATTCGAATGCCAGAAGTAGCAATATATTGTGCTGCTGATATAAATGCGTTCGCTACTGGTCCAAGACGTAATTCTGCATTAATTGCTGTTTCTACTGGTTTATTAGATCATATGAATAAAGATGAAGCGGAAGCTGTTCTAGCTCATGAAATTACGCATATAGCTAATGGTGATATGATTACTATGACTTTATTGCAGGGAGTAGTAAATACATTTGTAATCTTTGCATCTAGAATCGTAGCTCAAATGATATCACATGTTCTATCAAAAGATAAAGACGAGAATGACAATTCCTCTGGAAATAAATGGATATATATAATTTCTTCTACTATTTTAGAACTAATTTTTGGTATCTTTGCTAGTATAATAACTCTATGGTTTTCTAGACATCGTGAATTTTATGCTGATGCAGGATCTGCGAAATTAGTAGGAAAACATAAAATGATTGCAGCATTAGAAAAACTAAAATTGAGTTACGAACCTCAAGCGTCTAATAGCATGATTGCATTTTGTATTAATGGAAAATCTAAACGTTTCTTAAATTTATTTATGTCTCATCCATCATTAGAAAAACGAATTAACGCTCTATATAATAGAGAATATATGTAAAAAATCGATCAACTAATTGCGATAATATATAAAACCTGTTTTGTAATAAATAAAGAACATAATATTTATTATCTAAAAAGTAATATTTTATATTATTTTTACAAAATTATAGAAATCAAACGATAAAAAATCAATTATTAATAACATGATTTATGTAAAATTAAAAAATTTTTCTCAATGTGACGGTTTATTACCTTAAAATTCTAATGAAGGCCTATGTACAATTTCATCAGGCCTTTATTTTAAAAAACATTGTTTATATCTTAACATAAATATAAAAAATAGATAATAAGAAGAATTAAAATACTAATTTTAAACTTTTACGTTCATATGTTAACTAAAAATTTTTATTCTGTCCTATTATTTTACGGAGTTTCTAATGGAACTTTTTTTAGATCCGTCAAGCTGGGCAGGTCTATTAACACTTGTCATACTAGAAGTAGTATTAGGTATCGATAATTTAGTATTTATTGCGATTCTTTCAAAAAAATTACCCCCATGTAAACAAGATAAAGCTCGTTTAATCGGATTAAGTTTAGCGCTTTTAATGAGATTAAGTTTACTTTCACTTATGTCATGGATGGCAACTTTAACGTCAATTATCATTAGTAATAAATATTTTTCTCTTTCAGGACGAGATTTAATATTATTGATTGGTGGTTTATTTTTACTATTTAAAGCAACTATAGAATTACATGAAAGATTAGACAATGATATACGTCAAGATGATAATAATAAAAACTATGCTAGTTTTTGGACTATAGTAATTCAAATTGTTATCTTAGATGCTGTTTTTTCTTTAGATTCTATTATTACTGCTGTAGGAATGATAAACAATTTACCAATTATGATGACTGCAGTAATAATAGCTATGACTTTAATGTTATTAGCTTCTAAGCCTTTAATAAACTTTATTAATTCACATCAAACAGTAGTGGTTTTATGTTTAAGTTTTTTACTTATGATAGGATTCGGATTAGTATCAGAAGCATTGGGATTTTTTATACCAAAAGGATATTTGTACTCTGCTATTAGTTTTTCTATTATTATAGAACTATTTAATCAAATTGCGCGTCGGAATTTTATTCGACATCAATCTCGAAGACCGATGAGACAAAGAGCTGCAGAAGCTATATTGAGATTAATGATTCGAGATCAATATAAAAATGCTAGTATAATACCTTCTTCCATCAGCAGTACAGAAAAAAAAGTTGTAAATACATCTTTTACAGATACTGGAGAATTCAAAGAAGAAGAAAAGTATATGATCAATAGTGTATTAACATTAGCTGCTAGATCTATTAGAAGTATCATGACCCCTAGGAGCGAAATTTCCTGGGTTAACGTAGAAAAATCAATATCTAGTATTCGTACGCAATTATTAGACACTCCTCATAGTTTGTTTCCTATTTGTAAAGGAAAATTAGATGAAGTTATAGGAATTGCACGTGCTAAAGAACTACTAGTAGAAATAGAAAATAAAACAGATGTAGTAAAATTTTCTTCTACTATTCCACCAATAATTATACCAGATACGATCGATCCAATTAATTTAATGGGAGTATTAAGGCGTGCTAAAGGAAGTTTAGTTATTGTTACTAATGAATTTGGTGTAGTACAAGGACTAGTAACTCCATTAGATGTTTTAGAAGCTATTGCTGGTGAATTTCCTGATGCAGATGAAACACCTGATATTATTGTTGAACAAGATAGTTGGCTAGTAAAAGGTGGAGCAGATTTGCATTCTTTACAACAATATTTAAGTACTACAAATTTAATTAAACAAGAAAATAGTTATGCTTCACTAGCTGGATTATTAATTGCTCAAAAAGGACAATTACCTTTACCAGGAGAAACTATTCATATTCCTCCTTTACATTTTTACATCGTAGAAGCAACACAATATCGAATTAATTTAGTACGAATTACTAAAGACAACATATTCCCATCATCAAAAAAATAATTAACATTATTACTAAACTAATACAATTAAAATAATACAATGTAAATATTTTTATGTATTTTTTGATATATTCATTAATATAAAATGTTTTAGTACATCTTAAAAAGATAAAATTCATATGTATAATACTATTTTAGCTTTTGACTCTTCAATTTCCAATTGTTCTGTTGCTTTACTACATAAAAATAATATTTATAGTAGAAATAAATTATGTAATAAAAATCAAACTAAATATATTTTGCCTATGATAAAACAACTATTGATAGAAAACGATATTGCTTTAAATGAAATAGATATTATACTTGTTTCTAAAGGACCTGGGAATTTTATAGGAACAAGGACAACTATTGCTGTCGCTCAAGGTTTAGCATTAGGATTAAAAATTCCAATTATTGCATTTCCTACTACACTAATCATGGCAGAACAAGCATGGAAGATGTTTCACAAAAAAAAAGTATTAGTTCTTTTAAAAATAAATAATAATTTATTGTATGTTGTACAATATATAAAAAATAAAAAATGTTATTGGACGCAGAAAACATCAGAAATAATACTGTCTGTTGAACAGACCATTAGAAAAATTTCTACCTTTCAAAAACCGTGGATAATGGTTGGAAATTTTTCACGATCATTTCTAAATAACGTTTACAAACATCTAATCGTAACTAATATTACATTCCCTCAATCAGAATTTACCATTTCTTTATATCTATCACATAAAATTTATCAAAATTATAAAAATTCTTACAAAATATTGCCAATATATTATCGTCAAACAATATATTAATGAAAATTGCATAACCATTAATTTAATATAAAATGCATCTATTTATCCAGAATTAACATTCTGGATTAATAAATATTCAAACTATAAATAATCTTTTTATAGAAAATTAGTGTTGCCTTTATTTATGCCTATTCTGGAATAGTAACATTTAATTCTAATATAGAAATGTCTTTTTCTTTATGATCTAGTTGAACTGAAATCATGTTAGGATCAACTTTAACGTATTTACAAATCACGCGTAAAATTTCTTGTTTTAATTCAGGTAAATAATTTGGTTCATTATCTTTCTGTCTACGTTCAGCAACAATAATTTGTAATCGTTCTTTTGCTATGTTAGCAGTATTTTTTTTTCGAGATAAAAAAAAATCTAATAAAGCCATGTTTATCTCCTAAATAACCGTTTCAAAAAACTCTTTTTTTCTTCTTTAATAAATCGAAAAGGAATGTTTTCACCTAATAAACGCTCTACAGTATCATAATACGCTTGTCCAGCATGAGAAGTAGTATGTAAAATAATAGGTTTACCTTGATTAGATGCTTTTAAAACAGAAGAGTCTTCAGGAATTACTCCAATTAATGGTATTCTAAGAATATCTAAAACGTCTTGTATGCTTAACATTTCTCCTTTATTGACTCTAATTGGATCATAACGAGTTAACAATAAATGCTCTTTTATAGGAGAATTGGATATATTTTTGGAACGTTTAGATTTTGATGCAATGATGCCTAATATACGATCAGAATCTCTTATAGATGATATTTCGGGATTAGTAGTAATAACTGCTTCATCTGCAAAATATATTGCTAAAATTGCACCAGATTCGATTCCTGCTGGTGAATCACAAATAATGATGTCGAAATTCATTGCTATTAGTTCTTTAAAAACATTGTTTATACCCAACGTAGTTAATGCATTTTTATCTCTAGTTTGAGATGCTGGAAGAATAAATAAGTTATCTGTTCTTTTGTCTTTAATTAACGCTTGATTTAAATTTGCATCCCCATTAATTACATTTATAAAATCATATACTACTCTACGCTCACAGCCCATAATCAAATCTAGATTTCGTAGTCCTATATCAAAATCAATTACTATCGTTTTTTTTCCTTTTTGTGCAAAACCTGTTGCTAAAGCTGCACTAGAAGTAGTTTTCCCAACGCCTCCTTTACCTGATGTTACTACAATAATACGCGCCATAAATACATCCTTAACAATTTTTATTAAAGCTTGAATATTTTTAATGTTTTATTTTTTATATAGATTCTAACACTTTGTCCTATAAAATCAGAAAAAAATTGATCAATTAATAAATATTCTCCCGAAATAGAAACTAGTTCTGCAAAAAATCTGATACAAAATATTTGACATGTAATATCTCCTTTAGCACCAGCCAATACTCTTCCTCTCATATTTCCGTAAACATGAACATTACCATCTGCAATTATTTCCGCTCCTGCATTCACATTACTAGTAGCTATTAAATCAGAATCAATAGCATAAATTTTTTGACCAGATCTAACTGGAAAATCAATTATTTTAGTTTTTTCATATTTACTGAAAGAAACAGCGCAATCATTATTTGATTGATGTCGATGAATATCATTAATTGTATTGTTGGATAAAATGGGTAATCCAGATTTTAAAATGGTATTTTTTAAAACATGATTATAACAACCACTTACCCCTACAATACATAAATCAAAAGAAATAATAACTCTTCTTATATTATCTAGATTATCTAAGTTCGATAGTTGTTCTACATTAATTATAATTGGTAAATTTTTAAAAAAATTAGGAGATATTTGGATTTTTTTATTTAATTCTTTACGTATTAAAACGATAGAATCAGTTTTTAAATGAAGAACTAATATTTTAAGAGTACTTTCTTTTAATTCAAGTGGTAAAATTTTCATTATTTTAAACACTTTTTAAATGAAAAAATTTTAATATTTTAATATTTTAATATAGAAAATTTTAAATAGCATTAGAATATTCTTGAACAATTATTTCGTCTTCAATATTAAATAGAATTATCATATAAGGGTGTTATATTAATAAAATACATAATATAAATAAAAAATTAAAAAACATCAGTCACTTATAAAAATATTATTATAAAACATAATATCCTTTTTATATAATGATATTTTACAATATATTGTCAATAAATATATGATATTCAACATGATAATTCAATGTATAGTTAAAACATCTATCGAAAGAAAATAATGTCAAACATATGATAAATACAAACAAATTAATTTTAAAAAATATGCATTTATTTTTAAAAAAAAAATTTTCATATCAGGGAACGTATGTAGTGATTTATATCTCAATAGACTAGGAAAAAAAATAACTATATATACTCAAACGTTAAATAATTGGATTTATTTAAAAAATAAAACAACACATGTAGTAAAATTTATTTTACTAGAAGATGAACAAACAATTTTAAATTCTGATCTTATATTATATTTTTGGCCAATAAGTAAATTTGAAGCTATATTTCATTTAAAACGTATTTTTTCTTTTTTATCTAAAAAAACCCCCATTTTTTTGGTTGGAGAAAAAAGAAGTGGGATACAAACTGCAAAAAAATTATTGAAGACATGGATAAATCTAGAAAAAATAGATTCTGCAAAACATTGTCATCTTTTTTCTGGTAACATTGTTGTTAGACCAAAATTTAAATTTGAAAGTTTTATATACAAACAAACATGGAAAGACATTTTTGTAAAAACTATACCAGGGGTATTTAGTTACAATAAAATTGACATAGGTTCACAATTATTAATATCAACATTTTCAAAATCAATAAAAGGAGACATACTTGATATAGGATGCGGATCAGGAATTTTATCAGTATCATTAGCTAAACAATCTAGCGAAGTAAAATTAACGTTAGTAGATACAAATATAGCTGCATTAATATCTAGTCAATTAACTTTAGAATGTAATAATATCATAGGAGATATATTTCCTAGTGATGTTTATTCAAATATTCATAAAAAATTCAATTTTATTATGTCAAATCCTTCTTTTCATTGTAATTCAAAAATAAATTTACGTTGTATAAGTACAATTATTAAAGATTCAGTTAGATATTTAAAAAAACAAGGTGAAATAAGAATTGTAGTCAATTCGAGTATCTCTTGCGATCCATTTTTTAAATGCGCTTTTGCAAAATATAATATTTTAAAAGAAAATACTCAGTTTAAAGTTTATCAAGCATATCAAAAAAATAAAAAGTAAAATAAAAAATTAATACCCAGAGCGGGAATCGAACCCGCAAAGCCATACAGCCGAGGGATTTTAAATCCCTTGTGTTTACCAATTTCACCATCTGGGCTTTATAAAGATAAATGCAAAAATAACAAGGCGCATCCCGGAATTGAACCGGGCTAAACGGATTTGCAATCCGCTACATAACCAATCTGTCAACGCGCCATACTTTTTAAATTCTATCAATATTAATTCATAATTACAAGTATTTTAATATCAATTAAACACGGTAGTATAAATTATTTAAAAAATTACGTTTATTGTAAAAATAATTTCTTTAAAGTTTTAGATAAATATTATATAATATTTTGATATGTGATCGTAATTTATGGAGGAATGGCCGAGTGGTTTAAGGCAGCGGTCTTGAAAACCGCCGATGAGAAATCATCCGAGAGTTCGAATCCCTCTTCCTCCAAAATACTATTCAAAATTTGTCTTTTTTAATTCAATTAACAAAAAGTGTTTCAAACGCAATCCTAATAAAAAAAGCATTATTAAATAACTACATCCTGATAACAAACATATTAATATTAATTGATATAATCTAAACAACATTGTTCCTGAATTCCAGTTAGAGCAAAAATCTAAATTAAAGTATAAAATAAAAGTCATAACGGTAGAAGAAATAAATATTTTTCCTAAAAACATTAACCACCCAGGTTCAAACTGAAAAAATTTTTTTTTCAATAATATCAAACATAATAAAATAAAGTTCATCCAAGCTGCAACACTAGAAGATAATGCAAAACTATTATGTTTTAGATAAGGTAAAAAGATACTATTCATTAACTGAGTTATTATTAAAACTAAAATAGAAATAATCGTAGGACTAATAAAATCGTTTTTTGAATAAAATTGGGGTAATAAAACTTTTATCAAAATTAATGGAACTAATCCTATTGAATAAAACATTAAAATATTCTTAGTCATAAGAACATCGAACGTCGAAAAACTTCCATATTGAAATAATACGATTATTATTATTTTTGATAAAATCGCTAACGCGATAGAACTAGGAATAGCTACTAAACATCCAATTCGAAGAGCCCAATTTAATAATTTAGAATGTCTGTTTCTATCAGTACTAATTTTACTATTCGATAATAAAGGTAATAAAATTGTTCCTAAAGAGACTCCAAAAATTCCAGAAATAAATTCTACTAATCTATCAGCATAATATATCCACGATATAGATCCAGGAACCAAAAACGAAGAAAAAATAGTATTTATAATGACTGAAATTTGACTGATTAACAGTCCAAAGATAATTATACTAATTTTTTTTAAACTTGTTTGCAATCTCATATTTTTAATATTTAATTTTGGAAACACCAACATATCAATTTTTCTTAAAAATGGAACTTGATAAAATACTTGGATTAATCCACCTAATAAAGTTGCCCAAGCTAAAGAAAAAATAGACATAGAAAAATATGAAGAAAAAAATAATACAAAAACTATTATATTTAAATTTAATATCATAGGAGAACAAGCAGGTATAAAAAAATAGTTCCAAGTATTAAGAATAGAACTAATTAACGATCCTAAAGAAACAAAAAATATATAAGGAAAAACAATTTCAAGTAATTTTGTTGTTAAATATAATTCATGAGGATTATTGTTTAAACCAGGAGCAATAATTGAAACTATATTTGATGCAAAATATATTCCTAAAAATGTAAAAATGCTTAAAAAAAACATCATAAAACCTAATACGTTAGCAATGAACTCTTTTATAAACTTAATATTATGAATATTTTTAAATTCTGATAAAACAGGTATCAATATTTGAGAAAAAAGACCTTCTGCAAAAATTCTACGAAACAAATTCGGAATTTTAAAAGCTAAAAAAAAAGCATCTGTTAATCCTGATGCTCCAAATGTATATGCAATAAATGTGTCTCGTATAAATCCTAATATTCTTGAACAGAAAGTAATAAAACTTAGTGACATTAACAATTTCAAAACATTCACAATTATACTACCTTTTAATTATGTATAATGTAAAAAGTCAAACTATTAATTAATTTTAGTTATTATATTGCATCATTAGAATACTACTCAAATTTAAAATTTATAGTAATTTCTAAAATAGTTTTTAAAAAATAGATCATTATTTTAAAATAGTGAACATACTCGTGATTAAAAGATCAAAATAACACAATTTATTTTATGAAATTTTAATAGTGAATGAATTTTTTGTTAAAAAGATACAACCTTACAAAAGCAATCTTGATAGTACTAAAATATTTTCTAAAATTTTTATTATTAAACTCTAGAGCAACAAAATAATACTAATTCGTTGAAATAAAAAACTAATAAAATTTAATGCTATTACTATTTTAAAACATATAACAAAAAACAATGTTATTAATTAATAGAAAATTAATTAATAAAAATATTTATACATTTGATAGAAAAGTGATTTTGAAAAAGTATTAACTATATTGCGTACAAGTTCTACAACTTAAAATAATTTTAGGATACGGTTAAATACCAAAGACTTATTAATTACATTAAATGCATATAAAATTAAAATACAATTATAATAAAAAAGTTATTTTAGTTAAAAAATTATAGATCAAAAAATAAAAATTTATCTATTTACCATAATAACGCCTTTATCATTTACTATTCCTGATATTATTGTACCATTGTCCAATTTTATTTTTACTTTTTGATTTCTATATGCATTGTTCATTGCATGTCCTTCTGAAATAATTATGAATCCTATATCTTTAATTGTTACTGATACTTTTTGATGGATTTTAATCAACCACATAGGACGTAATAAATTTCTAGTAATTAATTCGTTCTTTTTAATATTTTTTAAGCTCATTAAATTTAATATTTTTTTCTTATCTAAATGAGCATTCAACTTGTTTTTATCCAAATATCCATATTTTGTAGAGATATCTGAATTTACTATTTTTTTTCCTTTTTTAATATTTCGAGCGGCTACTATATATTCTCCTTTAACTTTGACTTCTACTTGGATGAATTGATGTATTTTTTCACATATCACTTCAATATTCATTAATCCAAATAATTTTAGAGTATTTGAAGCAATAAACGTAGGAGAAGAACATGTTAACCATTTTTTGGAAGAAATATCATTATATACAATAATGCTCATACTATCAGAATACGCAAGATTTTTTTGTTTTAAAAAACTAACAAGATGTTCTGGAAAACTGTTAGCTTGAATTTTAAAAACTATTAAAAATAATAAATTTAATAAAATACATATTTTAAAAATCATATACTTTTCCGTTATAATAGTTATTATAATAATACTCATAAAATATGCGTATACTATGTATATAATTATATTAATTTATATATATAAAATTATAATTAATATAAATTAATAATTTTATATTAATTATTGTATTATATATTTTTATATCACTTAATTCGGTTTAGTAAAAAATTAATATATTTTTAATATCATATCTGAACAATAAGTACATTGGATGAAAAATGTTAAATAAATTAGATAAAGAATTTTATTTTAATAAATGCGTATTAAATTTACGTTCATATCGGCAAGAACTATTAGCTTCTAATATCGCTAATAGCGATACGCCAAATTATCAACCATTAGATATCGATTTTTCAAAAGCATTAAATGAGCTCTTAAAAAAAAATAATAAAAAGCCGCAATGCCAATTAACATTAACTTCTAAAAAACATATTCCTATTGCGCAACATAAAAAATCAGAAAACTATGAAAACATTGTAGCGAAAAAATATATTATAAAAAAAAATAAAATAAATATGGATGTTGAAAAAGTAAACTTTATTAACAATAGTTTATTGTATCAAATGGACATTATTTTTATAAATAACAAATTTAAAAGTTTAATGAATGTATTAAAAGGATGACATATGTCTTTACTAAAAATATTTGACATTGCAAATTCTGCAATGATTGCGCAATCTCAAAAAATGCAAATACACGCAAGCAATTTAGCCAATATAGATAGCTTAGTTAACACTGATGGAAAATTACATCCATATATAGCAAAAAAAATAATTTTAAAATTTGATAATTCTAATGATTCTGGATCTGGAGGAGTTAAAGTTGAAAAAATAATAGACGATACGACGCCATTAAAAGTGATATATGATCCTAAAAATCCTATTGCCAACTCTCAGGGATTTTCTGAAATTTCCAATGTTAACGTAGTCACCGAAACTATTAATGCTATTGCAGCATCTAGAAACTACCAAGCTAATTTAGAAGTATTAAATACAGTAAAATCTATGATTATGAAAACGTTAACCATTGGACAATAAATATAAATTTAAACAATTTTCACTTTATTAAAAATTTAAAACATTCGCGATAAATGTAAAATTTTAGTAGCGTGATGTTATGCGTATAATAACATAACGCTATTTTTTCAAATAAACACAAAACGTAAATGAATTAGTTCACTAAATATTAGTATTCAATATATTTTTTAATTTAAAAAATAATAAATACAATAGATACTCTTAAGATCAATAAAAAAATTACTGCAAAATTAAAATAATACATAAAACAATTTTATTAACACTTTTTATAACATAAAGATCATTTTTAACGATATAATTATTTTAAAAATATAAAATTTCATAAATTTATATTAATTATGCAATAAGCATATTATTTTTTTTAAAAATAATATATATTACTATCCAAGTACATAACACAACAATATTATTGTAATTATTTGTAACAAGCTTAATAAATAGTAAATGTATATATAATATTTAGTGTTATCTGAAATAAATAACGTTTCTATCTTTAATAAATTCAAGTATTGATATCAAATTAAATATTACATTATATTTTTTTAAAAAAAATTATGGAATCTTCAATATATTTATCTATGATGTCTGCTACAAAAATATTAGAAAATCAAGAAATATTAGCCAACAATTTAGCTAACATGTTGACAACAGGATTTAAAGCAGAATTATACTCTAGAACTATTTTAAATGATCATGTTAGTTGGAAAAAAAATCCTTATGAGTTTGAAAAACGGTACGATCTTACGCAAGGTTCATTTCGAAATACTATGCAACCTTTAGATATTGCTGTTATTAACCCAGACGGATGGATAGTGGTAAAAGTTAACAAAAATAATATAGCTTACACTAAAAATGGACATTTAAAAGTTAACGAAAAAAGACAATTAACAAGTCAAGGATATATAATTATGGGAAAAGATGGACCTATAGTTATACCGCAGGATGTTAATTGTAGAATATTATCAAATGGAACAATAACAATAACAAAAGGAAGCAACAAATTTAATCAAAAATTAAATAAAATAAAGTTAGTGAAAATTAAAATAGAAAATTTAATACATAGAAATAGTGGATTATACTTTATTAATGACAAAAACCAATCTAACAAAATAATTAAAGACAATCCTCATATAAAAATATTATCTGAAACGCTAGAAGATAGTAACGTTAATCCTTCTGAAAGTATGGTTAATATTATTTCTGATTCTAGAAAATTTGATATGCAAATAAAAATTTTGACTAGTTTTGATGAAAATATACAACTTATTAACAAATTTCTAAATATCAACAATTAAAAAGGAAAATTTTGTACATGATACCTTCTTTATGGATTGCAAAGACCGGATTAGATGCTCAACAAATAAACATGAACGTAATTTCTAACAACTTAGCCAATGTCAGTACTAATGGATTTAAGCGTTCTAGAGCAATTTTTGAAGATTTAATTTATCATACAATACGACAACCAGGATCAAAATCGTCTGGTGATACAACATTACCTTCTGGACTTCAAATGGGGACAGGAGTAAGACCAGTATCTACAGAAAGAGTTCACAACCAAGGAAATTTATCTAAAACTGATTCTTCTAAAGATATCGCTATAAATGGAAATGGATTTTTTCAAGTACAATTACCAGATGGAGATTTTGCTTACACACGAGATGGATCTTTTCAAGTAGATCAAAGTGGACAATTGGTAACTAACAGTGGATTTCCTGTTCAACCAGTAATCAATTTTCCATCTAACAGTGTTAATATGCAGGTAGGAAGAGACGGAACAGTAACAGTTACTTTACAAGGTCAATCTCAACCTATGCCAATAGGACAATTACATCTTATTAATTTTATTAACAGCTCCGGATTATCAAATTTAGGAGAAAATTTATATCAAGAAACTGAAGCTTCTGGTGATCCTATCGTCACAATACCTGGATTAAATGGTACAGGATTGCTTTATCAAGGATATGTAGAAACTTCTAATGTCAACATCGCAGAAGAGTTAGTTAATATGATTCAAACACAACGTGCTTATGAAATTAATAGTAAAGTTATTACTGCAGCTGATCAAATGCTACAAAAACTATCCCAATTATAATACATTATAAAAATTTTTATCAAATCGTGATCATTAAAGGTGATATTTTTGTGACTATGTTATTTACTTTTAAAATCAGATATTATGTAATCTTTATATTTCTCGTAGTACTTAATGGTTGTGCTTTAAATCCCAACACAATTTTTAACAAAAATATGTTAAAATCTTCTGATTCCTCTATAATTTGGCCAAAATCGATTAATCATTCAAATTATCAAGAATCAAACACTAACGATTATCATTTTGAACCATTATTTGAAGATTATAAACCTAGAAACGTAGGAGATACTTTTACTGTTATTTTACAAGAAAACCTTAGTGCAAGTAATAATTTATCTAGTAATTTAATTCACGATGGTAATGCTGATCTTGGAATAACGTTCGGAAATGATTATAAAAGCAACAATTATGAAAACCAAACTGGATTAAATAGCTTTTTTAAGAACAATTTTACTGGAAAAGAAAGTTCTTTTGCAAATAATCAATTTGTAGGATTAATTACCGTAACGGTAGAAAAAATATTACCAAATGGAAATTTAGAAGTATCAGGGGAAAAAAAAATTTCAATTAATAAAGAAGGGGAAAAAATATATTTTTCGGGAGTAGTTAACCCTCGTACTATTTCCAAAAATAATTCTGTAATTTCCACTCAAATAGCTAATGCTCATATTGAATATATCAGTGATGGATTTATCAATAAAGGACTCAATGTTGGCTGGTTTCAACGTTTATTTTTAAGTATTTTATCTTTTTAACACGGATCAATAATAAAAAATAAATATTATATATCATTATGTAAATTATTGATGTTTGTTATGAAAATATTTAATCATTGATATTAATCAATTGAGGAATTCTATGTTCAAAAAATATTTATTAAAATGTATTTTTATAGTTTTAGTTATTATACATCCAAGCGTATACGCTGATAAAATAAGGGATTTAATGACCATTCAAGGAACTAGAGATAATCAACTTATAGGTTATGGTTTAATTGCAGGTTTAGATGGAACTGGAGATGATACTCAATACATTCCATATACTATGCACACACTTCAAAACATGTTGTCCCAATTAGGAATTGGGTTTACTTCAGAAAAAAATATGCAGCTAAAAAATATTGCAGCGGTTATGGTGACTGCAAAATATCCTAGTTTTATTCATTTAGGGCAAAAGATAGATGTAAATGTCTCTTCTATAGGTAATGCAAAAAGCTTAAAAGGAGGTACGTTATTAATGACTCCTTTAAAAAGTATTGATAATAAAATATATGCTATTGCTCAAGGAAACGTTTCAATAGATGAAATCTATTACCCTAAAAATGTGCTTAATAAAACCATAAAAAACCAATATAATAGCGGAAAAATAATTGATGGAGCAATAATAGAAAGAGAAATTAATAATAATTTTGGAAAAAGTCAAATTGTTGTTTTGCAACTTCATGATGAAGATTTTACTGTAGTTCAAAAGATTAGCGATTTAATTAATACAAAATATCCCAATACTGCTGTTGCATTGAATTCTAGAACAATACAATTATACACTCCAGAAGATAGTACTGTTCAAGTGCGTATGTTATCCACTATTCAAGATATCGATGTCGATCTGCCTATTCAAAATGCAAAAATAATTATTAATACTAAAACTGGTGACATTGTTATGAATCATGAAGTAAAAATAAATTCATGTGCAGTAGCACATGGAAATATGTCTATGATTATCAATGCAACTAAAAATGTACAATATCATTCTGATAATTCTGCCAATCATATGGACAATAATGACTTAAAAAATAAAAAAAATGACTTAAATAACTATAATAGTCATCATGAAATAAAATATATCAATAAAGTTACGCATCTTAATAATATAGTTCGTGCACTCAATTCTCTTGGAATAAAACCTATTGAATTAATATCAATTCTTCAAGCTATGCAAAACGTAGGATGTTTACGCGCAAAATTAGAGATTATATAATTATGAACAACGATTTTTATTTTTTTACCAATTTGAATTTTAATATTGAAAATAAAGATGATTTAGCTTCTTTAAAACAAAAAAAAAAGATAGTATTATAAACGTTGCAAAAAAAATAGAAGGGTTGTTTCTCTATATGATGTTAAAAAGTATGAGAAACGGTTGTCAAAAAGATACTTTAATTGATAAAAGTCAAGAACGTATATATGAAGATATATATGATCAATTTATTACTCAAAAAATGAGTGAAACAGGTTTGGGATTAGCAAAAATAATTGAAAAACAAATCCAAAAATCACGTGAAATAATTCCAAATTAATATTATAATAACTAAAATATTAATATAACCTAAATAATGAATAGTGTTTTTATAATAACGTATAATTGTAAAATAAAAGCATGATTTATAATATTTGATGTAAGTTCTAAAAAATTTTTGATTTAAAAAATTCATCCCATGATCTATAACTAAGATATATTTATTTTCATGGGAGAACAATTAAAAACAAATAATTGTATAGTTTTACTATAATATACAATTTTAAACACACTTGTATATCAAAAATCTCAAAACGATTATTGATACAAGTTTTGCATTTTTTTATTTTTTAATATTTATATAGATAAAAATATATTAAATAAATTTATAGCGTCAATGTGTTCTTTTATTCATCTTAAAATACATATTTTGCGATATATTGATGTACTATACTAAATAACTTTTTAAAATAAAACAATTTTTAAATTATATCAATATATTAAATGATAACATTTACATGAATGTTTAAAAATTTTATATATTTTTATTAAGAGTAATATAATATTTAAAATAACATAGTTTATTTTATTCAATATGATTATTACATGAATATTTAAAAAATTAGTTGAATGCATTATATAATTTATATAAAATCACATAGTTATCGAGTCCTAACTGTTTTGAATATAGCTTGTTTTATTATACATTAAATTTTTTATTGCATTATTTCTGTTTACAACATAAAAAATTTTATAGTACTATACTAATACAGTAATCATACTGTTAAAAAATTCTATTAATGTTGATGCATTTATGATATTAATATTTTTCATTGTTAAATAATGTTTTCCTAGTCAAAGTTTATTAGTATAATTTTATCTTTTAAAACATTAGTAAAAAAATTATTTAAAAAATTTAATTGCACTTATATCTTTTTTTTAAACAATTTTTTTTTAATCAAGTGCAAAACAGAAAGAGATAAATGCTTATCATTTTTAATGATTTCGTTTCTATTACATTTAGAACAAGTATGAGATTTGGGTTCTCTTATAGATGAACTTAAACGTTGTCTAGACATTTCTAATAAACCAAACTTAGAAATATCTCCAATTTGAATACGCGCGCGATCTTGTTGAATAGTATTTCGTAATCTATTTTCAACTAATCTTTGATGATTAGATATTGCCATGTCAATAAAATCAATTACAATTAATCCTCCTAAATTTCGAAATCTAAGTTGACGTGAAATTTCATCAACAGCTTCTAAATTTGTATTAAGAGCTGTTTCTTCAATACCTATTCCTTGAGTAGAATGAGCTGAATTTATATCAATAGCAGTTAATGCTTCTACAATATCAATTACAATTGAACCTCCAGAAGGAAGTTTTACTTTGCGTTGAAAAGCAGAATTAATTTGTGACTCTATTTGATAGTAATTAAATAAAGAATTTTCCCCAGTATATAGTTTAACTTTGTTTTTAAAATCAAATCTTCCCAATAAGGATATACAGTGATGTACTAAATTTAATATTACTGGATTATCGACAAGAATTTCATCAACATCATGATGTAAGTTATCTCGTAAAGCTCGAATAATAATATCATTCTCTCGATGAATTAAAAAAGGTGCTGTATTAATTTGGGCTATTTCTTGAATTTTACTCCAACGTTTTAATTGAAAGTTTAAATCTAACTGTATAACGCTTAGTTTTTTTTTAATTCCAGCAGTGCGAATAATTAATCCCATGTCGGCGGGGCATTTTAGTAACAATAACAATTTTTTTAAATAAGTCCTATCGTCTCCTTCAATTTTTCTGGATATACCTCTGATTTGAGGATTATGAGGCATTAATACTAAATAACTACTAACTAAACTAACAAATGTAGTTAATGAAACACCTTTATCTCCTCTTTCTTCTTGATTAACTTGTACAATACACTCTTGTCCTATTTTTAAAAAATTGTTATAACGAATTTTTTCAAAGTTATTGATACAAAAATATTTATTAGAAATTTCTTTAAATGGTAAAAATCCATTCCTACACGATCCGTAATTAACAAATACAGCTTCTAAACTAGGTTCAATACGAATTACCGTGCCTTTATAAATATTTGATTTTTTTTTTATGACATAGGTGTTCGATGTCTAAATTATATAATTTTTTACCATCTATAAGAGCAACACGAAGTTCTTCTCTTTGAGTAATATTAATGAGCATTCTTTTCATTATACCTGGTTCTCTTGTTTAAAATTAATGAAAGGGCATACATTAAATCCCTATATAGATAAAATTAAAAATATTTAATGTTGAAAATAAAAACTTACTATTATTTTTAACAATTATAGTAACTAAAATTTTTAGTAATTTATATAATTACGTATAAATTACTTTTTGTTTAATTACATATTATTACTAAAATTAGGTAATTTGACTTTAATGGACGAAGAATATCATTATGAATATTATTACTTTTAACGCTTAAAAATAATGATTTTCAAAATTATAAATCAAATTCTGTAACTAACATATAAACATTGTTATGTTCAACTATTAAACAATATGCTTTATTTCCATATTTCGTTATATTGAATGTATATTATATAATTTTATAGTTATAATTCATCTGTTTCGCTGATATTATTATAATTAACATTATCATAAAATTTAAAATACTTGTTATTTATAATATATAGGATCATCAATGACAGATAAAATGCTTCCTGTATCGTTTTTATATATTACAAAAAACAATATAGGACAAAGAATAGATAATTTCTTGCATAATAAGTTTAAACAATTACCAAAAAATACAATTTATAAAATACTAAGAAAAGGACAAATTAGAGTTAATAAAAAACGTGTAAAACCTAAATATAAGTTAAAAATTGGAGATTTCATAAGAATTCCTCCTATGAAAAATATTGATATAAAAAAAAACAACGCAAATGCGAATACGAAATTACTATCTTTATTGTCTAATAATATCTTATATGAAGACAATTATCTACTAGTACTCAATAAACCTCCTGGAATAGCAGTACACAATGGAAGTGGTATTCGCTGCGGAATTATAGAATGTCTTAGAACATTGCATTATGAAAACTCATATCTTGATCTAGTTCATAGATTAGATAGAGGCACATCTGGTGTACTGATGATAGCTAAAAAACGCTCAATATTATGCGCATTACATAAACAACTACGAGAAAATAAGATTCAAAAGAAATATTTAGCTTTAGTACATGGAAATTGGCCAAAAAAACTAAAACATGTTTCTGTTCCTTTACTAAAAACTAAATCAAATTATGATCATATTGTTAAAATAAATCATACTTTAGGAAAATTTTCAAAAACCTACTTTCAAATAAAACAACAATATGCTAACAACACTTTAATGCTTATTACTCCAATAACTGGAAGGACACATCAAATTCGAGTTCACGCTCAATATGTAAATCATCCAATTGTTTTAGACAAAAAATATGGTAAAATCAATTTAGATAATTTAATCAAAAATAATATATCTACTCACAGAGTATTATTGCATGCTAGTTCTATTAATTTTTTTCATCCCCAAAAGAAAATATTTGTTCATGTAATAGCACCTATAGACGCAGAATTTAAAACTATTTTAAAAAATCTTTAAAATAATTAAATCCAATAAAATTACAGAATTCCTATAAGATAAGAATTTTTTAGCACATATTCCATAAAATGTTTATTTTTATAGAAAATTTTAATAACACCAATGTAGCAGTATCAACATATTTTCGTCATATAACACTTTTTAGAAAATAGGAAAAAATATGGCAGTACAAAAAAGTAAACCGACTCGTTCTAAAAGAGGAATGCGTAGATCTCATGATCATATACGAGTTCCAGTATTATCTATAGATAAAAAATCAGGAGAAACTCATATTAGACATCATGTCACCAAAAAAAAATATTACAAAGGTGTAAAAATGTTTTAATTGTTTAATATTTTATATATAAAACACATAGTGCTGTTTAAGAAATAGCACTATATATATTTATGTTATGCATGTATCATGTATACAGTATTAAAATATACGAAATTAAAATTTATGTGTGTATATTAAAAATGGATTGATTATTATTAAAATAACTCTATTTATTTTTTAGAATGAAATTTATTTTAGCTAAAAAATAAATTTATATTAGAAAAAATAAAATTAAATATTAAATATTTGTGTCTTATAATTTATCATTATAAAAGGAACATTAATGTATTCGCACTCCATACTCTTTCCAGGTCAAGAATCACAAAATACAAATATGTTATTGTCTCTCATTAAAGAGAACACAATTATAAAAAAAACTTTTGACGAATCTTCTGAATATATTAAATACGACTTAAATGCGTTAATAAAAAGAAATTCGCAAAAAGAAATTAATAAAAATAAATTTAAATTATTAATTACCTTTACATTATCCATTGCTATGTATCGTTTATGGAATAATAATAATAACAATAAATCAATTATACTAGCTGGACATAGTTTAGGAGAATATTCGGCATTAGTATGTTCACAATCATTAACGTTTCACGATGCTGTAAAATTAATTATCCTTCGAAAAAAATTTATGAAAGAATCTATGAATAATAACCAAGGAGCTATGCATGCAATAATAGGATTAACAAAATCTAAAATTGAAAAAATATTAAAAGATTTCGAACACACACAATCAGTTTCAATAGCTTGCATCAATACTAAATATCAAATTGTTATTTCAGGAGAATTTTCTGTAGTTCATCAAGTCAGTGCTATTTGCAAAAAACATGGTGCTAAAAAGATCTTTTTTCTTCCTATATCTCCTCCTTCTCACTGCATTTTAATGAAGCAAGCTTCTAAAAAATTATCAATAATACTCAATGAAATAAAATTTAAAACACCCATGTTTCCAGTAATTAATAATGTCGATGCACGATGCGAAACCTCTATATCAGCTATCCGAAAAGCATTAGCGAAGCAATTATGTAGTCCAGTACAATGGGTCAACACTATCACATATCTAATCTCAAATTATACATTAAAATTTATTGAAGCTGGACTAAATAATACATTAACTAATCTAAACAAATCTATAATCAAAATATTATAAATTAAATTTAACAATAAAATTAGTCTTTTCTAAATTTTTAAAATAATCATTCAAAACTCATAATGAACTTCAAAAAAATAGCATTAGTTACAGGAGCAAGTCATGGTATAGGAAAAGGAATTGCTAAAAAACTAGTAAATCAAGGAATCACAGTAATTGGAACTTCTAAATCGCAACATGGAAAAAATATAATCAATAATTACTTAAAAAACAAAGGCATCGGTATCATTCTCAATACTACGAATACTAATTCCATTGAAAAAACTATAAAAAATATTTATAATGACTTTAAATACATCGATATATTAATAAATAACATAGGAATAGTAAAAGATAAATTATTAATTAATATGACGTATAAAGAATGGAATGATGTTATAAATATTAATTTAAATTCCATTTTTCACATATCCAAACCTATTGTCAAAAACATGACTAAAAAAAGAAAAGGAAAAATTATTACAATAGGATCAATTATGGGACATATAGGTAATCACGGACAAACTAATTATTCTGCTTCTAAATCTGGGTTAATAGGGTTTCATAGATCTTTAGCATTAGAGGTTGCTCATAAAGGTATTTGTATTAACATGATAGCACCAGGTTTTATTGAAACAAGAATAACAAAACATTTAACACAACGTCAAATAAATAAATACTTATCAAAAATTCCTATGAAAAAACTTGGAACTATTAATGAAATTTCTGAAGTTGTTTTATTCTTAATATCTGATCGTATTAGTTATATTACAGGTCAAGTTATACATATCAATGGGGGGATGTACATGCCTTAAACTTTTAAAATATATTTAATAATGTTTAAATGATTATATATTTAGAATATCTTTGACGAAAAACGTTTTACTAAATTACTATAAGATATGCATATGAACAACATAGAAAAAAAAGTCAAAAACATTATTTCAAAACAGTTAGGATTGATAAGAGAAGAAATAAAAAACTCATCTCATTTATTTGAAGACCTGGGTGCAGATTCATTAGATAATGTTGAATTAATTATGACATTAGAAGATGAATTCAATATTGAAATTGAAGATAAAGAAGCAGAAAACTTTAATACAGTACAATCAATACTTGATTTTATAAAAAGTAAAACTTTATAACACCCGTTACTATTTTAATTCAACAAAATATTGACAATCGCTATCTTTCTGTTAAAAAATTAACTTGGAATATATACACATGTTAAATAGTAAATTCATAGTTATTGAAGGAATAGAAGGGTCTGGAAAAACTACTATGTGCCATTTTACTAAACAATTACTATTTAAATATGGTATCACTCATGTCATAAATCTAAGAGAACCAGGAAGTACTCCTTTATCTGAAAAAATAAGAAGCTTAATTAAATGCTCTATCAAAAACGAACATATTCATAGCGAGACTGAACTATTATTAATTTATGCAGCTAGAATGCAATTAATAAGATCAACTATTCATCCAGAACTAAAAAAAGGAACTTGGATAATAATTGATAGATATACATTATCTTCTTTAGCTTACCAAGGAGGAGGGAGAGGTATTAGTAAAAAAAAAATATTATTATTACAATCACTTTTTTTCAGAAATCCCGTTCCTGATATAACATTTTATTTAGATGTTCACCCAGAAATTGGTTTAAAAAGAATTCAAAAAAGAAAAAAATTAGATCGAATAGAAAAAAATACATTAACTTTTTTTATTAAAGTAAGACATACGTATTTAAAGTACATAAAAAATCGTCCTAACATTATTAAAATTAATGCTAATTACAATTTAAACATAGTACAAAAAATGTTTGAAAAAAAATTTTATTCTTGGTTTAAAAAAAATATATGAATTTATATCCGTGGTTAGATACGCATTATTATAATATTGTTTGCCATTTTAAAAATAAAAAAAATAATCGCGCTATTATCTTAAATGCATATCGAGGAATAGGGACGACTTCGTTGATAAAAAAAATTGGGATTTGGTTATTATGTATGAATCATATGAAAAATGGATTGTTCTGTAATCAATGTAGAAATTGTCAACTAATTAGCTCAAAAAACCATCCTGATTGGTATAATATGAAACTATTTTCTCATAATAATATAATAGGCGTTGATACGGTACGATGGTTATGTAATAAAATATTTAAAACACCTAAAATAAGTAAAAATAAAGTTGTATACTTTCCTGATATATCACAATTAACAGAGCACGGAACCAATGCTTTATTAAAAACGCTAGAAGAACCTCCGAAAAATACGTATTTTTTATTAATGAACTACTTTTCTTATCCATTGTTACCAACATTACGTAGTCGATGTACGTTATACAAGATTGCCACACCATCAGAAAACATTAGCATCAATTGGTTAAAAAATGATCACCCTGAAATAAAAGAACACATCTTTAAAATTGCATTGCGTGTTAATAAAGGATCGCCTATTTATGCTCAAACATTCATTTTTACACAATTATGGAAAACACGAAATATATTTTTTCATGACTTAAAACATTCTATAAAAAACGATAACCTATTTCATATTTTAGATAATTTGAATTTAGGCAACATAAAAGAAAAAATTTTTTGGTTATGTAGTTTACTATTTGATTCTATGAAAGCAAAATACAATGATATGAGAAATATCATTAATTTAGACAAAATAGATATAATAAGATATTTGGAAGAAAAATATTCTTTTTTTTCACTTGATAATAGTCTTAGATCATGGATTCGCTTTAATTTTCAATTAACCAACATTTCCGGAATCAATACAGAATTATTACTTACTGAACAATTATTACGATGGGAAAATATTTTAAAATTATATAAACATTAAAACGGTTTTTAAAAAGAGAAAAAACTATGTTTTTCGTAGATTCGCATTGTCATATTGACCTATTAAATTATCATAATTTACATTCAGGAATAGAAGATGTATTAAAAAAAGCTGCCGAAAATAATGTTAAATTATTATTGACAGTATCAACGTCTATTAAAAATTTTAATTATATAAAAAATTTTATAAAAAATAGTAAAAATGTTTTATTATCTTGTGGAATTCATCCATTATATCTTAATCAAAATCAAAACGAAATAAAACAATTAGAATTACTTTCTAACATTAAACAAGTAATTGCTATAGGAGAAACTGGATTAGATTATTACTATCAAAAAAATAACTGTAAAGCTCAAAAATTATCATTTCGACAACATATTCGTATTGCAATTAAACTGAATAAACCATTATTAATACATACTAGATGTGCAATTGACGATACAATCACCATCTTGAAAGAAGAAAAAGCAGAAAAATGTATAGGAATTATGCATTCTTTTACTGAAAACACCCATTACGCAAGAAAATTATTAGATATGGGATTTTATATTTCTTTTTCTGGTATCGTAACATTTAAAAATTCTGAAAACATACGCGAAGTTGCACAATTTGTACCCTTAGATCGAATATTGTTAGAAACTGATTCTCCATATTTAACACCCGCACCAAACCGAGGAAAAGAAAATCAACCAGCTTTTTTATATTATATAGCAAAAACAATTTCTGAATTAAAGAAAGTAGATACTAAAACCCTAGCTAATAATACTACACAAAATTTTTTAAAACTATTCCGATTAAACAAAAAATTATTCAAATACATTTCATGAACTATTATATAATAATTGAACACGTGATGTCATTTAATAACTAATATTCTAATAATAATATTTATATAAATATATAGAATTAAAAAAATTTTATTTGAAAATGTTTATACACAATCAATTTCATAGGAAATTAAAATATATGTTTAAAAATATATTTTCAAATTTACAGAAAATAGGTAAATCATTAATGTTACCAGTATCTGTACTCCCTATCGCTGGAATACTACTAGGAATTGGATCTGCAAATTTTTATGTTATTCCACACGTTATTTCTAAAATCATGGCAGAAGCAGGGGGATCAGTATTTTCTAACATGCCTTTAATTTTTGCCATCGGAATAGCTTTAGGTTTTACTAAAAACGATGGAGTATCTGCTTTAGCAGCAGTAATTTCTTATGGAATCATGACTCATACGTTTTCGTTAATGATTCCATTTTTTCTAAAAGCATCAATTTTAGAAACAAGCAACAAACATTTACTAGATACTGGAATATTAGGAGGTATTATCGCTGGTACTATTTCTGCATATATGTTTAACAAATTTTATCGTATTCAACTTCCAGAATATTTAGGTTTTTTTTCTGGAAAACGCTTCGTTCCAATTATTTCAGGCTTATCAGCTATTATAATGGGTTTAATTTTATCACTCATATGGCCACCTATAGGAAATACAATAAAAATATTTTCTGAATGGGCAGCGTATCAAAATCCAACACTAGCTTTTGGAATATATGGTACAATAGAACGTGCTTTAGTACCATTTGGATTACACCATATATGGAATGTTCCTTTTCAAATGCAAATAGGAGAATATAGTAATTCTATAGGACAAACATTTCATGGAGATATTGCTAGATATATGGCAGGTGATACTACAGCTGGAAAATTGTCGGGAGGATTTATATTCAAAATGTACGGTATCCCTGCTGCAGCACTAGCAATATGGCGGTGCTCTTACAAACATAATAGAGCAAAAATAGGAGGAATTATGATTTCTGGAGCATTAACTGCTTTTTTAACAGGAATTACAGAACCAATTGAATTTTCATTTATATTAGTAGCTCCTATATTATATGTAATTCATTCTATTTTAGCTGGCTTAGCTTTTCCTATTTGTATTTGGTTAGACATGAGATCAGGTACTAGTTTTTCTCATGGATTAATTGATTTTATAGTATTAAGTGGCAACAGCCATAATTTATGGCTATTTCCTATTATAGGAATACTATATGGTTTTCTCTATTACATTATTTTTTATCTAATCATAATTAAGTTAAATTTACCTACACCAGGAAGAGAAAACTCTGAAACAATATTATTACAAAAAAATACACAAGAAATAGCGCCATTGTTAATATCTGCTTTAGGAGGAAAAAACAATATTACTTTCTTAGATGCTTGTATTACTCGATTACGCATTACAGTAGCTGACGTATCTAAAGTGAATGTGCAGAAAATAAAAAATCTTGGATCTTCTGGAGTTATCATTTCAGGATTAGGAATACAAATTGTATTTGGAACTAAATCAGATAATATAAAAACAGAAATAGATAATTATATCTTAAATAATTAATATACTGAAAATAAAAAACTGAAATCTAATTTCAGATATTTATTCCTTACCTCTAACATATAATTATAAAATTGTAATGATATTTTTTAAAAGGTATATTGATGTGAATATTAAAAGCGTATTTAGTCAAATAATAGAGAAAAACGTTGACTCGAAAATAATTTATAAAGATAAAAATGTCACTGCTTTTCACGATATTAAGCCACTAGCACCTGTGCATATACTAGTAGTTTCAAATGAATTAATTAAATCTACTAATGACATTAGTGAAAAAAATAAAGATATACTAGGACATATGTTGTATTCAGCAATTATATTAGCTAAAAAGTTTAAAATCAATAAAACTGGATATCGCATGATAATTAATTGTAATGAACATGGTGGACAAGAAATTTTTCACTTACATTTACACTTATTAGGAGGAAAAAAATTAGGAAAAATGACTTCTTAAAAAATTAATTATCAAAAATAATTACATCACTAAAATAATTATAAAGGAGCTTTTAATAAAAATCATATACATATTAATATTATTATCT
Source organism: Buchnera aphidicola (Kaburagia rhusicola ensigallis) (assembly GCA_039830025.1). NCBI lineage: Bacteria > Pseudomonadati > Pseudomonadota > Gammaproteobacteria > Enterobacterales > Erwiniaceae > Buchnera > Buchnera aphidicola. The sequence goes on from CP140040.1 coordinate 376,498, forward strand.
ACATTAATACTAACTGATTGTAATTTTTTATTTAAAAATAATTTTTTAAAAGATAGAAATCATACAAAATTTTTACTAAAAAAACATGTATTTATTGATTTATTAAATTTTGAAAAAGTATTGAAAAACAATATATTAAAAAAAATAAAAGTTATTAATATACCTTTTCAAGATAATTTAATACTTGTAAATGAAGTTAATAACAATACTATTTATGAAATAAACACAAATAAAATTCAAAATATATTTATTAATTTTTTTAATAAAGAAATTTCTTGTTTTAGCGTAACTCAAAAAGATAATATTGAAAAAGCTAAACAAGATTTAAACATTTCTTCTACAGATATATTAATTAATAGAAACAAAGCATTAATGTTAGCTAAAAAAATAAATGTAAATTATTTATTATACAATTCTATATATGAAAAATATAAAAAATTATATGTTCAATTACAAATCATTTTAGTGAATTCTAAAGAAATTTTTTTAGAAGACAACATATTAATAGGAAAACTTGAAAATTAATTTTTTTATTAATTTAATATTTGCTTTATATAATAAGTGTTTCAACCTACTTGTAAAATTCAAAAAATGGTAATACTAATAAAAATTTTAATATACTAAAATAGATAAAATATACAATATGTATAATATATATTTAATAGAATTAATATAAATATACAAGTATCATTTTATATTGGAAAGTTTTTAGATAAATAAACTCATCTTAACCAAATAATAAGTATCATACTATTATTGAAAAACAATTGTTTATTTTTTAATATATACATTTAAGTATGCAAAATATTAAAGTTCTAATGGAATTATATTTGTTATATTACAATTTTTTATATTCACTCCAAATGTCAACATTATGATATTACAAACATTAATTTAAAAGTATTTTAATTATTCCATCAAGTTAAAAAAAATCAAATTTAGTTTTCTATTCGCGATGCATTTTTATGTTTAACGTACGTTAAAACATATATTTTTAAAAATAGACTAAATACTAATATTATTTACAGTTCTAGGAAAAGGACATACATCTCTAATGTTTTTAACTCCAATTATATATGATAAAAAACGTTCAAAACCTAATCCAAATCCTGCATGCGGGACAGTTCCATATTTACGAAGATCTCTATACCACCAATAACTCTCTTTATTTAAACCAAATTCAGAAAATCTTTTATCTAAAATATCTAGTTTTTCTTCTCTCTCAGACCCTCCTAAAATTTCTCCAATTTTAGGTACTAATAAATCCATTGCTGCAACAGTTTTTTCATTTTTATTTAACTTCATATAAAAAGCTTTAATAGACCTAGGGTAATTTATAATTATAACTGGACAACCAAAATACTGTTCTACAATATATTTTTCATGTTCTGATGATAAATCCATTTCTAAAAATATTGAATTTAAAGAAAATTGTCCCGATTTTTTTAAAATATTTATAACTTCTTCATATTCTATTTGAACAAATTTTCTTTTTAAAAATTTTTGTAATCGAGATATAATATCTATATCTACAGTTTTTTTAAAAAATTCAATATCTATTAAGCATTTATCTAAAATATTATTCACTGCATTTTTTAACATCTCCTCAGAAAATGCAATTAAATCGTTTAATATAAAAAAAGCAGTTTCTACTTCCAACATCCAAAATTCAGCAAGATGCCTACTAGTATTAGAGTTTTCCGCTCTAAACGTCGGACCAAAAGAATAAACTTTTGACAATGCACATGCATACGCTTCTAAATTTAATTGACCAGAAACACTTAAAAAACTTTCTCTTCCAAAAAAATCTTTTTTAAAATTTACATTTGAACCATCAGTCTTAGAAAGATTAGAAAAATCAAGTGTAGATACTTTAAACATATCACCACACCCTTCGGCATTTAATCCTGTAATAATAGGCGTTGCGATCCAATAATATTCTTTTTGATATAAAAATTGATGTAAAGTTTGAAATAAACAGTTTCTAATCCTAGATATAGAACCAATAAAATTTGTCCGTGGTCTTAAATGAGAATATTGTCTTAAATGTTCAATAGTATGTTTTTTAGATGACATGGGATAACTTGAAGGATCGTCAACTAATCCAACTATTTTTATTGTTTTTGCATTAATTTCATATAATTGATTTTTTTTTAGCGATTGTATTAACATACCATGTACAACTATTGAACACCCAACTGTTAATTTCATAATATCTTGATAAAAATTAAATAAAGAACAATGAACTACAATTTGTATTGTATTAAAACAAGATCCATCATACAAATCAATAAAAGAAATACCAGATTTGGAATTTCTTCTATGTTTTACCCATCCTCTTACACTAATAAGTGCATTTTTTTTTATTTTATTATGATATATATCAGATACAGAAACTATATCCATGACGTTATCCTCAATAATTATATGAAATTATTTAAAAAAAATTATTTTATTTTAAGCTGAAAGCTTTTTTTAAATTTTTCATAAATAATTTATTAAAACAAACTATTTTTTCTGGACTGTCTGAAAGTTTAGCTACCGGTTTACCATTACACTCTATTAATTTAATGACAATATTTAAAGGATTTACATTAGGAATGTCACAAGTTAATTTTGTTCCTATACCAAATATTGTATTGATTTTTTTATTAAAAAATTGAAATAAACGCACTATTGTTTTAAAATCTAAACTATCTGAAAATAACAGTGTTTTTTTTGATGGATTTATTCCAAGTTTTTCATAATGACTAATGGCTTTTTTTCCCCATTGAAATGGATCACCAGAGTCATGTCTTAATCCTTCGTAATCATTTGCTAAATCAAAACTAAAATCTTTTAAAAAAGAATCCATAGAAATACAATCTGTTAAAGCAATACCTAAATATTCTTTGTACTGAAGCAACCATGTTTTTAAAGCGATTTTTTGACTATTTTCTAAAATAGGACTAATTTGCTGATGTGCTTGAAACCATTCATGAGATTGAGTACCTACAGGATTCATTCCAAACATTTTAGAAAAATGATAATTACTTGATCCAATTAACCATGGAAAATTCATTTTTAAAAATTTAATTATAGAAAAATGAATGTCATATGAAAACCTTCTGCGAGTTCCAAAATCTATTATTTTTAATTTAGATATATCTAAATTTTTAGTTATTTTATGAAAATGAGTAATCTTTTTTTTTAAATAATTTAAAGCAATGCGTGATGTGACATTAGGCGATGTATTTTTATGAACTATTTCACTTATCAACGATAACAACGGAACCTCCCATAATATCACATCTTTCCATAATCCATGTATGTAAATACATAATTTTCCATTCTTATTACAAACATTCACTTGTGAAAGATTATATCGAAAATCTTTTAACCACAGCAAATATTCTTTTTTAAAAAAAGGAAGAGAAGACATATATATGTATTCATCATTAGTAAGATATAAATTAGTAGCCATCATTTCAATTTGATTAATCAACATTTTAGAATAATTTCCAAAAACATTGATACCTCGACATATAAATTTTGCAGATACAGTAACATTTTGGTAATAATAAAACACAACTTGTTGCATATGAAATTTGTAAGCATCGGTGTCTAAAAAAGTTTTTAATATTGGATAATTATATTTCTTCATATTATGTTTGATGCATATTGTTGTAATTAATAAATTTTAAAAATCATAATGTATTAACAATACATATTACACTTATATTTTTCCAAAATATGAATATATATATAAAAATTGTTGAAATGTTTAATTAAATATAAAAATAATACTATGAAATATAACTATTAATATGTACTATCTTTAAAACGTATACATAATTTTAAGTATTTATATTGTATAATTTAATTAATAATATATTATTCTCATTCTATTAGAAATCATGTTTATTACATATTTCAATAAATAGTTAAAAAAATGTGATAATAATTATAAAAAAGAACTATAAAAATATCTTGCATTTAATAGCAAAATTCAAAAATGAAATATATACTAATAACTTAAAAAAATTAATTTTAAAACAGCAATAAAAAAATCAATGCAAAAAATAAAATATCCTATTTTAATAGATCTTTCCACCGACTTTGAGAAATAAAAAATTTATCTTTATAACAATATAGTTAAATAATTAATGATTACAATATAACAAAGACTAATATCACTAAAATGGTTATTCTTAGTAAAACAAAACGTATTCATTAGCTTTAGTAAGAACTATGTTTAGAAATATATTTTGTTTAATTAGAACTTACATTAGCATATAAAACTTAAAATTTATAAATATTATATAACATTTATAAATTAGTTGTTCGCAGCTATTATTAAAGAACTGACACTAAATGAAACATGAATTGTGAAATATCTCGTTGTAATTAAACATTATTCGTACTTTCAAATTCACAATAATTAACAAAAATATGTCATTCAATACAACAACTTATTTTCATAATTAACATAGTATAAATCTAATATTTATAAAAATTTTTCTATCACTCATACATTTCATAACACATTTCGAATTATTATCAAAAAGTACAATCTAAAGAAGGTAATCATGTCACTAGTATATGTACAAAACGCAACTTTTTTACTTAATCAAGTTAAATTACTAAATGATGTAAGTTTTCAAATTAAAGAAAAAGAACGAATTTGTTTAGTAGGAAATAATGGAACTGGGAAATCTACTTTCCTCAATATTATTGCAAAAATAGAAACATTAGACAATGGCATTATTACATACAAAAAAAATATAAAAATAAAATATTTAGAACAAAATATTGTTTACAATAGCAATAAATCTATTTACGAATTTATTTGCGAAGGTATTACACATGAATCTCAATATTTAAAAGACTATTTTCGCATTTTGCATCATTTAAAATTTATGACATCTTTAAATAATTCGCAAAAATTAATCCAATTGAAAAAAATATTTGATACAAAAAAATTATGGGATAAAAAGAAAAAAATTGACGATATTATCAACTATTTTGGATTGAATAGTCATGCTATGTTATCTTCACTTTCTGGAGGACTGCTAAGAAAAATAGAACTCGGAAAAATATTAGTAAGTGAACCTGACTTAATAATATTAGACGAACCTACAAATCATTTAGATATAATTACTATTCATTGGCTAGAAAAATTTTTAACAACACATCTTATTAGTGTATTATTTGTATCTCATGACCGATCATTTATAAACCAAGTATCAACTAGAATTATTCATTTAAATTCTGGAAGTTTAATTTCATGGACAGGAGATTATGATTCTTTTTTAAATAATCAATCTAATAATAGATATATAAATGCAGTAAAAAAAATAAAATTTGAAAAAAAATTAGATAAAGAAAAATTATGGGCTAATAGTGGAGTGAAAGCACGATCTACGAAAAATGAAAGCCGAATGAAACAATTACAAAAAATGATAAACGAAAGTAAACTTAGTAAACCCATTATGAAAACAACAAAAATTGTTATCAATGAAGATAATTATTCAGGTCGCTTATTTTTTAAACTAAAAGAAGTATGTTTCAATTCAAATCAAATGATTTTAATTAATAGTTTCTCTGATATTGTACAAAGAGGTGAAAAAATTGCGTTAATTGGAATAAATGGAAGTGGAAAAAGCACACTATTAAAATTAATTGTAGGAGAATTAAAACCAAATAGTGGAAGTATTGATTTTAATTCTAACGTTAAAACAGCATATTTTGATCAAAAACGAGTCAAAATTAATCTTGACAAAACTGTCTTAGATAACTTATCTCATGAAAAAAATGAAATTACCATTAACAATAAAAAATATCATAAATTAAAATATTTAGAACAATTTTCATTTCCAAAAGAAAAAATTAAATTAAAAGCTAGAGTCCTATCAGGAGGAGAAATAAATAAACTACTGTTGGCAAAATTATTTTTAAAAAAAAGTAACGTTTTAATACTGGACGAACCAACGAATGATTTAGATTTAGAGTCATTACAAAACCTAGAAATTGCATTAAAAAAATACAAAGGAGTAATACTTCTAGTCAGTCATGATCAAAAATTTATTCAACAAGTAGCTAACAAATATTGGTGTTTTAAAAAAAACGGACATATTGATAAACATTTAATTTTTCCTGACATAAAAAAATGGAAAAATATTATACCAGAAGTTCAAAATCTTACTTCTTTGCAAAAAACTACTAATACTATACTAACTAAAAACAAACTAATTTCTAAAATATCAAAAAAAGATTTAAAAAAAGAGCTAAAAAATATGCCAAAAAAAATAGAAAAAATAGAAAATTGTATTAATCAATTACAAAACGAAATAAATTCTTCAAATTTTTTTTATTTATCATTAGAAAATAAAAAAGAACTCTTAAATCAATTAAAAAATGCAGAAATAAATTTAGAAAAACATTTTTTAAAATGGGAATATTTAGAATTAAAAAATAACTTATAAATATTAAATTTCATATCATTAATATAAAACAATCAAAATTTTATTGGAAAATAAAATATTTGTAAAAATTTACATAAATATGCCAGCTTATACGTTACATCTATAATGGTTGATAATCATGCAATTATATGAACAACAATTTTTAAATTCTTTAGAACATTTGATACATTGAATAAATAAATTATGACATGAATTATTATAACAATTCTTGTATACGTCACAATACTTTTCGCATTGAGAACACTTAGATAGAATATCATGCGATACTATTTCACTTATTCTTTCATCAAAAACAAAATTCTTTCCTTTAAAAAGCACTGGTAAACAATTTTTTTTAGCATCATTAACATATCCAATAATTCCTCCTTTTATTTGGTACACATATTTAAATCCGTTATACATCATCCAAGATGATGCTTTTTCACACCGAATTCCTCCAGTACAATAAATTACGATGTGTTCATTTTTTTTATGCTGTAAAACACTAACAATTTCTTTTAATTGTCTTCTAAAAGTATTTACCGGAATATTAATTGCTCTTTCAAAGTGACCAATTTTGTATTCATAATGATTTCGTATATCTAAAAATATTACGTTATTTTTATTTAACATATTATTCACATCTATAGATTCTAAATATACTCCATCATAATGTACATGATGCAACTCTTTACATAAATTGTCCGCAAGAATTGTTTTTTTGACTTTTATACGTAATACCCAAAAAGACTGTTTATTATCTAATGACCTATTAATATATACATTTTTTAAATCATTAGAATATGTACGAATGAAACGTTTTACATTATCATATACGTTATTAGGAATACTAATTTGTGCATTAATTCCTTCTCTAGCTATATATATTCTACCAAAAACATTAAAATTGTATAAAGTTATATACCAATCCTTTCTAAATATTTGAGTATTCATTATAGGAAAATATTTATAAAAAGAAATTGTAATACGGGGGACATTATCACATAACATCTTGCTTTTTAATTCTTTATTAGAAATAACATTGTGTAAAATAACCATTTACATAATTTCTCCTATGTTTACATAATACAACATTTAAAAAATGAAATTTTAAATTAATGGACATTTATATAACATAGCATATATTAAAGTAATTTAGATTTTTTTAAAAGTAATTGTTGTTTTCTTGATTGATATTGAAACAAAGTAGATTTTATGTTGTTCACAATTGCATATGGAGCATATCGTAAAAAATTCTTGTTAAGCAATTTTATCTTTAATTTTTTTATTTTTAAGTTAATTTCAGATATTTCTTTTTTTATTTTTTTAAGCTCTTTTGCTTCAGAAAAATGACCTAATATAGGAATTAATAGTTCTGCTCCAGGTAATGAATACAACAAAACAGATAATGTATGCTGATTATTAGTCAATATATGTATATCTTTTAAATACAAAATTTTCTTTATATACTCTTGATATGTTTTTATTAATGCGCGCGTTTCTAAATCAACATTACAAAAATATATAGATATTGGCATTTGATAAGGCAAGTTCATATCTATTCGACTTTGACGAATTATTGACATCAAACGTTTGATCCACTTCATTTCTTTTATGACAACATCATTTTTTAAATTTACATCATGTCTTGGAAACTGACATAACATAATTGTTTTAATATGTTCTATGTTTAAAAAAATACGAAATTTTTGCCAAATTTCTTCAGTAATAAATGGAATAATAGGATGTGCCAAACATAATATTGATTTTAACACATAAAACAAAGTATGTTTAGTACCAACTGATTCAAAACGTGAACAAGATGTAATAAAAGATTTAACTAATTCTATATAAAAGTCGCAAAATTGTTTCCAAACAAATTCATATAATATACTCGAAGCTATATCAAACCGATACGTATCTAACGCACATCTATATCTTTTAACTACAATATTCAATTTTAGCAAAATCCATTGGTCAGCGATTGATAACATCTTTCTTTTATCATTTATTATTACTTGTTTATCAATGTTTAATAAAACAAAACGACTAGCATTCCACAACTTATTACAAAAATTACGATACCCATAAAGACGGTCAACATTCCAGTTAATATATCGAGTTGGACTAGACAATATTGCACAAGTAAAACGCAATGCGTCAGTACCTACTGCCGTAACTCCATTAGGAAACTGTTGTTTAGTTTTTTGACATATTGATATTTTTAAATTCGGTTTTAATGTATTTTCTGTTCTTTTTTGAATTAACTTTTCTAACGTAATTCCATCAATCATATCCAACGGATCAATGACATTACCTTTAGATTTAGACATTTTTTGACCACTTTCATCACAAATTAAACCAGTAATATAAATTTCTTTAAATGGAATTTTGGGTTTTCCATTTGAATCCTTGATAAAATGCATACTAAGCATGATCATTCGAGCAATCCAAAAAAAAATTATATCAAACCCACTTACGATTACATTAGTTGGATAAAAATGTTTTAAAAAACTAGTATCTTCAGGCCAACCTAACGATGAAAATACCCATAAACCAGAAGAAAACCATGTATCTAAAACATCACTATCTTGTTTTAACTCTATATTATCCGGTAATTTGTATACTTTTCTTACATCATTTTCGTCGTTTCCTACATATATATTATTTTTTTCATCGTACCAAACAGGAACTTGATGTCCCCACCATAATTGCCGAGAAATACACCAATCTTGTATATTACTCATCCAAGAAAAATACATGTTTTCATATTGTTTTGATATAAATGTGATATCTCCATTTGCTACAGCTTGCGAAGCTTGCTTTGCTAATTCAGCAACATTTAAATACCATTGATCAGTTAACAATGGTTCGAGAACAGTATCACTTCTATCTCCATATGGAATAGTCAAATTTTGTACTTCCACTTTTTCTAATTTTTTATGTATCATTAATTCATTAATAATTTCTTTTCGTGCTAAAAATCTATTCATATTATGAAATTTAAAAGGAATTTCTTCGCTATAAAAATATGAAGGTAATCCATTAACATTATATTCTTGCGCAATATGAGAAATATTTCCATCAAGAGTTAAAATATTAATCATAGGTAAATTATGTCTTACACCAATTTCAAAATCATTAAAATCATGAGCAGGAGTAATTTTCATACAACCGGTACCTTTTTCCATTTGCACAAAATGATCTCCAATAACAGGAATTACTCTATTGATTAATGGAACTAACACTTTCTTTCCTATTAATTTTTTATATCTTACATCATTAGGATTAACAGCTATGGCTGTATCTCCAAATAACGTTTCAGGTCGAGTAGTAGCAATTATCAAAAACTGATTACAAGTTTTATCGATACAACACAAATCATCGTTGACTAATGTATATTTTATGTACCACATTTTTCCTATGCAATCACGATTTTGCACTTCTAAATCAGATACTACTGTTTTTAGCATAGGGTCCCAGTTAACTATTTTTTTTCTTTTGTATATTAATTTTTGATTATATAAAATAATAAATGCTTTTCTCACTGCATTAGATATCTCGGAATCTAAAGTAAATCTGATCTTTGTCCAATCTACAGAAATTCCTAATCGACGCATTTGATTAGTAATTCTTTTTACAGATTCTTCTTTCCATTGCCATGCTTTTTTTATAAAATTATCCTTTCCTAACTCTCGAATAGTTTTTTTTTCTTCTAATAATATCTTTTTTTCAAGAATAATTTGAGTAGCAATGCCAGCATGGTCTGTGCCCACTTGACAAAAAGTATTTTTTCCCTGCATACGATGATATCGTATCAAAATATCCATGATTGTATATTGAAATGCATGACCTATATGCAAATTACCAGTTATATTTGGAGGAGGTAGTATTATACAAAAATTAGGTTTATCACATTCTAAGTTAGGTTTAAAATACCCATTTTTTTCCCAAAAATCATATAATGTTCGTTCAATTTCAAAAGGATTAAAAGATTTTTTCATTTTTAAACTTTATTAATCAAAAGTAAGTTAATATTGTGTGAAATAGTCGTTCCAAAGCATAAACATTTTTATATTTTATGTCATTTTAAATTTTTTAATATGTTTAAAAGAAATTGAGAAAGTAATGGAATAGGACGTCCTGTGGAACATTTTTTGTCTCCTGAAATCCAAGCAGTTCCAGCAATATCTAAATGAGCCCACTTATATTGCTTGGCGAACTCAGATAAAAAACAAGCTGCTGTAATCGCACCAGCTACATTTCCCCCAGTATTATTAATATCAGCTATATTTGATTCTAAACTTTTATAATATTCTTTAAACAAAGGTAACTGCCATACTTTGTCATCGGTTTGACCACCAGCTTTTTCTAAATCTTGTGCTAACATAACATCGTTAGACATCAAACCTGTAACATCATTTCCTAATGCAACAACACATGCGCCAGTCAAAGTAGCTATATCAATGACTATTTCAGGATTAAATCTTTTAACATACGTAAGCACATCGCAAATCACTAATCGACCTTCAGCATCTGTGTTTAATACTTCTACTGTTTTTCCAGACATTGTTGTTAAAACATCACTGGGACGAAAAGATTTTGCACTAGGCATATTTTCGCAACACGCTAATATTCCTATAACATTTAAAGGTAATTTTAATTCAGAAATAATAACCATCAGTCCAAAAACAACTGCTGCTCCAGACATATCATATTTCATTTCATCCATATGTTTTGACGGCTTAATAGAAATACCACCAGAATCAAAAGTAACCCCTTTTCCTATAAAAACAATGTTCTTTGAATGATGTCTTTTATCTCCATTATATTTTATTATGGACATTAGAGATTTATTTTTAGATCCTTGTCCAACAGATAAATATGCATTCATACCTAAATTCCTCATACTATTACAGTCAATAACATTAGTATTCATAATATTAGGATGTTTTAAAGATAATTGTTTAGCTTTAACAGCCAAATACGAAGGAGTGCAAATGTTAGGTGGAGTATTTGATAAATTTTTAGCAAACTTTGTTCCTTTTGAAATTGCTATTCCATGTTCCAATGCTATTTTAGCATAAGACATGTTGTCGTTGTGCTTTATATTAAAAAAAATACTATTTAATGAAGAAAACAGTTTTAATTTCGTAGTTTTAAATTTATCAAAATGATACAAACGATTCTGAATAGATTCTATTGCAAATCTAATTTTCCAATATATGCTTAAATCTTTAACATTAAGTTCAGAAAAGAAATAATGAACATTGGAAACTGGTAATTCTCGAATTATATTTATACTTTTTTTAAAAATTTTTTTGTATATACATACATCGAATGCATCTTGCTTTCCACATCCAAACAATATAATTCGTTTTGCAGGAATAGCAGGAAGATCATACAATAATAAAAATTGACCCAACTTTCCTTCTATTTCTTTTGTATTGATCATTTCGCTAATGTAACCATTAGAACGTTGGTCTAAATCTTGCATTAATCCATCAATGTTTGAATTTTCGAACAACCCAAGAATTAGGCAATCAGGGTTTTTTTCATCTAAACTACTGTATTTTATATTATATTTCATATTTTTTCCAAAAAAAATAAAACTTATTCATTACCGACTAAAATAAATTAATGCTTTAAATTACGTATTAAAAACAACACAGATATACAAAAATCACAAATTTCAAGAGTATATATAATATAAAACATAGAAGTTTTTTATCATTTTTAAAGCAACTTCAATATTTTTATTAGAAAAAATTCATCATATAAACATTTTAAATTCATATTAACTTGATTTTTACTTATTTGAACTAAATTTAAATGTAACTTAAATGTTCAATATGATAATATCTAGTTTTATTTAACTAATTTTAACGATTAAATATGTACATATTTAAAATATTAATTTATTTTTTAAAAAACTCAGATATATAATTTTATTTTAATAAATATATCATTATAAAAAATGAAATTAAATTAATTTTTAAATTATGTAATATTCAATTTTTCACAAATAACCCAACTAATCAAAATTAATATATTATAATTAAAACTTTTTTACAACATTATAAGCCTGCAAAAAAAAATAAAATTACATAGAATACATACATCAATTAAATATATTTTTATGAATTACTTGCTTTTGTATTCATTTTGTAATTTCAATATAAATATCAAATTGTATTAGAGATAATAAATTATGCAAACATTATATAATAAAAGCTGTCTTAGATTATTAGACTTCCAAAAATGTGAAATTGAATACATTATTAATTTTTCTAGTTTCTTAAAACATTTAAAAAAAAATGATAAAGAAGTACGTTATTTAAAAAATAAAAGCATTGTATTGATTTTCGAAAAAGAATCAACTAGAACTAGATGCGCATTTGAAGTTGCAGCATTCGATCAAGGAGCTAATGTTACATACTTAGGACCAGGAAATACTCACTTAGGATACAAAGAATCCATAAAAGATACTGCTAGAGTATTAAGTCGTATGTATAATGGTATTCAATATCGCGGACATAATCATAAAACTATAGAAATATTAGAAAAATATGCTAATGTTCCAGTATGGAATGGATTAACAGAAAAATTTCATCCTACACAAGTATTAGCAGATTTGCTAACTATGAAAGAAACTTTATCGTCTCCATCATTGTCTCAAATTAGTTGTGCTTACATTGGTGATACAAAAAATAACATAGGATACACTTGGTTAGAAGCTGCAGCTCGTTTAGGTTTAAATTTACGTTTAGTTTCACCTTCCGAATTTTGGCCAGAATCAAATTTCTTTTTACAATGCAAACTTGAAGCGCAAAAAAATAATGGAGATATAATTTGTACAGAAAATATTGAAGAAGGTGTAAAAAATGTTAATTTTATTTATTCTGATGTTTGGATGTCTATGGGAGAACCAAACAAGAAGTGGAAAAATCGTATTTTATTATTAAAAAAATACCAAATTAACTCCAAAATGTTACATTTAACAAAAAATAAAAAAGTAAAAATTTTACATTGCTTACCAGCTTTTCATGATAATAATACAATCGTAGGAAAAGAAATAATTAAAAAAAATAATTTAAAAAATGGAATAGAAATTACAAATGAAATATTCGAATCACATGCAAATACAATTTTTGAACAATCTGAAAATCGATTACACACTATTAAAGCATTAATGATCACCAGTCTAACAAAAAATTTTTCTTATTAAACGTGCAAAACAAAATGTATTTTTATTTAAACTATCAACTTAAAATTAAACTAAATCATTAATATTTTTAATGCTAAATAAATATCTTACGTTTAAAATAAGATTGTATAACATTAAACATGCACTTGTGTTTATTTAAAAATAAGGAAAATTAATATGAATCATTCTTTATATTTAAAAAATATTATATCTATTAATGATTTAACTAAGCAAGAATTAGAATTAATTTTACATGTTGCTAGTATTCTTAAAAAAAAAATCATTTAAAAATACTAAAAAATAAAATTATTGCTATTTGTTTTTTCGAAGCTTCTACTCGAACACGATTGTCTTTTGAAACTGCAATACTTAGATTAGGTGCATCAATAATTGGTTTTTCTGATGGAAATAATATTTCTTTTGGAAAAAAAGGAGAAAATTTATCAGATACTATTTCAGTTATTAGTACTTATGTTGATTTAATTATTATTCGACATCCTAAAGAAGGAGCAGCTCGTCTTGCATCTGAATATTCTAATAATATTCCTATTATAAATGCTGGAGATGGCTCCAATCAACATCCCACTCAAACACTGTTAGATTTATTTACTATTAAAGAAACTCAAAAAAAATTACACAACTTAAATATAGGAATGGTTGGTGACTTAAAATATGGCAGAACAGTGCACTCTTTAGCTCAAGCTTTGTCAAAATTTAAAAATAATCGTTTTTTCTTCATTTCACCTGATGAATTAACCATGCCGAATTACATTAATAATATGTTATATGAAAAAAATATTGTTTGGAATCAATACGATAACATAAAAAAAATTATTTCTAAAGTAGACATTTTATATATTACACGTATTCAAAAAGAAAGATTCGAACCTACTGAATATGTCAATGTCAAAGAACGATGCGTCTTAAAAGCCATAGATTTAAGATACGCAAAAAAAAATCTTAAAATTTTACATCCATTACCTCGCATAAACGAAATATCTAAAGATGTAGATCAAACACCGTATGCTTGGTATTTTCAACAAGCCAAGAATGGAGTGTATACACGACAAGCATTATTAGCGTTAGTATTAAGAAAGGATATATATGAATCAAATTAAAAAATTAAAAGTAGAAGCTATTAATTGCGGTAGTGTGATTGATCATATTCCAGCTCAAATTGGATTTAAATTACTTACGTTATTTAGATTTACAGAAATAGAACAAAGAATTACTATAGGATTAAATTTACCTTCAAGAAAATTAATAAAAAAAGATTTAATAAAAATAGAAAACATATTTTTAACAGATCATCAAATAAATCAATTATCCATTTATGCTCCACATGCTACAGTAAACTATATTAACAAATATAAACTGGTAGAAAAAATTTTTCCTATTGTACCTAGCAGTATAGATAAAATATTAGTATGTCCAAATAGTAATTGTGTTAGTAATGATATAGAAATTGCTTCTAGTTTTACGTTTAAAAAAAATAATGATATGTATTTAATATGCAAATATTGCGAAAAAGAATTTCAAAAAAACATTATTTTAAAAAATCCATGCAAATAATCATGTTATTTACAATTTTACATATAACTAATAATATTCATTTTCAAACTAATGTTTATAGAGACAATGTAATTTATGAAAATTATGATCGACACAAAAAAAATAATTAATCCTATTGGTCCTTATACAACAGCAATACAGATAGAAAACTTAATTTTTGTATCTGGACAAATTTCTAATGCCATAGATTTAAATAATAGTAGCAATAATATTGTTATTCAAACTCAAGAGATATTAAATAATATTAAGTTAATTTTAAAAAAAGCTAAGACAAATATTGAAAACATCGTAAAAACTACTATATTCATAACTAATTTGAAAAAATTAGATATTGTCAACGAGATATATAAAAAATTTTTTTTAAAATATTCTACTTATTTTCCAACCAGATCTTGTATCGAAGTATCTAAATTACCTCAAAATGCTTTAATTGAAATTGAAGTTATTGCTTATAAAAAATCATAATACATTTAAATGTAAATTTACAAGGCAAAGAATTTATTCCTTTGCCTTATATTGGAATTATTAATATTTTAAAAAAATAACCGTGCATGAAATGTAAAACTCATAATACAATTTCATTCAATTAATAACCAATATTTAAAATATGTTCTTAAAATAACCTTTTATACTCATTTTATTATTGTTCATTAAACATTATATGGTAGATAACATATAACTTTATATTCTTATATTAACTATAGAAATAACATCATAAACAATAAATTAAACGTGTTTGCGACGATAAGAAGTTAAAGTATTACCTTCTTTGCGAGTACTTTTAATATTTCGTTTTATTTCCATCGTTTTTTTAAAATTTAAACGTTCATTATTATAATTTTTTTTATGATTATTGAATCGATAACTATTTTTAAAATTTGAATTATATAGTAATCTTATATTGATTGGTTTATTAAGTACTTTAGTATTAATAAACAATTTTGATAAGTTTTTAGATAATCCTATTGGTAACTCAACAGTAGAGTATGTTGAAAACAATCTAATATTTCCAATGTTTTTACTACTAATATTTCCTTCATTAGCAATAGCTCCGACTATATGGCGAACTTCTACACCATCGTTACGACCTATTTCAACACGATATAAATCCATATTTTTACCGTCTTTACTATCACGTCGAGGACGAACATTATTTATTTTGTCATGAAATCGATGAGTATCCCTTACGTTTACATGTCGATTAGAACGTACTAAATCTGGTTTTATGATCAAAGGACGTTCTCCCTGCGCCATTTTTAACAATGCTGCTGCTAATAGTTCTATATCTAACTTTTCTGTAAGTTGTAATTTAGACAATAGATCACGATACTGATTTAAATCTTCACTTTCTAATTGTGATTGAACTTTTTTAGAAAATTTTTCTAATCGTCGTTTACTTAATAATTCGATTTTTGGTAATGTAACTTCTCTCATAGTGAGTTGCATTATACGTTCAATATTTCTTAATAAACGTCGTTCGCGATTTTCAACAAACAATAATGCTTTTCCTTTTCTTCCTGCACGACCTGTACGACCAATTCGATGGATATATGATTCTGCATCCATAGGAATATCGTAATTAATCACTAAGCTAATGCGATCAACATCTAAACCACGCGCAGCAACATCTGTAGCAATTAATATATCTAATCTTCCGTCTTTCAATTTCTCTAATGTTTGTTCTCGCAGTGATTGATTCATATCACCATTCAATGCAGCACTACTATAACCATTGCGTTCTAAAGCCTCAGATACTTCTAATGTTGCATTTTTAGTACGCACAAATATAATAGTAGCGGAAAAGTCTTCTGCTTCTAAAAAGCGAACTAATGCATCAGTTTTTTTTCCATAAACTATCCAAAAACTTTGGTGTATATCAGGGCGTGTAATAGTGTTAGACTGAATTTTTATTTCTTTTGGATTATGCATAAATCTTTTAGAAATTCTTCGAATAACATCTGGCATGGTTGCGGAAAACAAAGCTGTTTGATGCTTATCTGGAATTTTAGTCATAATCGTTTCTACATCTTCTATAAACCCCATTCTTAACATTTCATCAGCTTCGTCTAATACCAAACCACTTAAATTAGATAAATTTAATGTTCCTCTTTTTAAATGATCAAGTAAACGTCCTGGAGTTCCTACAACAATTTGAGGTCCTTGACGTAAAATTTTTAACTGTACATCGTATCTTTGACCACCGTACAATGCTAATACATGTATTCCGATTAAATTTTTTGAAAAATTCGAAAATGCTTTAGCAACTTGTACTGCTAATTCGCGAGTAGGTGTTAAAACTAAAATTTGTGGATATTTTAAATTTAACTTTACATTATTTAATAAAGGTAATGCAAATGCAGCAGTTTTTCCACTGCCTGTTTGTGCCATTCCTAAGACGTCTTTGCCCTGTAAAAGATAAGGAATGCATGCAGACTGAATAGGTGAGGGATCTATATATCCCATATCATTTAATGCATTTAAAATAGACGAATTCAAACCTAACTTGGAAAATGTTGTTTTATAAGTGTAAATCATGTAAATATGTATGCCTCTTAAGTTACAGCAGCCAGTTTACATTACTTATAATAAAAATCTCTTTTTATTTTTCATTGGACAATGTTAACCGGCTCAAAATAGATAATTTGAAAAAACACTCATACTCTATAAGAGTTTAATAATAAAATTATTTTTTGTCGTATTATATAAAATTTTTTTAAAATTATATATTTTTGTTAAATACGAACTTATTACATATAAAAAATGAGATATGAATTTTATTGAATGTTTAAATGTGTTTTATACTACAACATATATTTAAAATTATAAAAAATTAAAAAATTTAAAATCTAACAATAATTATGAGATGAATATTTTTAAAAAATATAAAAATGTTTATTAAACTAATTTTTAAATACTAAACATTGATATAAATTAAATATTAAAGTATTAATTTTTTAAATAAAGTATTACCAAAATATATAATTCTAGCAAGTTTTTAGTATATATATCCAGTATTGATCTTAAAATATATTGTATTGTATATATTTTATAATATGGACGATTTGTTTATATACTAAAATTTAATATAAAGTTTATTTGTTTTCTTTAATGCTTAGTCGTAATCTGCCTTGTCTATCTATCTCTAATACTTTTACAAATACTTGTTGATCTAAGTGTAAATAATCTGCTACTTTTCCTATTCGTTTACTTGAAATTTGCGAAATATGAACTAATCCTTCTTTACCTATTCCAATAGAAACGAATGCACCAAAATCAACAATGCGTGTTACTTTACCACTATAAACTTTGCCTACTTTAATCTCAGCTGTAATTTCTTGAATTCTGCGAATAGCATTTTTAGCTTTTTCCTGTATCATAGCAGAAATTTTAATAATCCCATTATCTTCAATTTCAATAGTAGTACCTGTTTCTTCGGTTAGCATACGAATAACCGAACCACCTTTTCCTATTACATCTTTTATCTTATCAGGATTAATTTGAATAGTATGAATTCTAGGTGCAAATTCAGAAATATCTTTTCTCGGAAATTGTAAAGATTTTTTCATAACACTTAAAATATGAAGTCGAGCTATCTTAGCTTGATATAAAGCTAATTTTATAATTTTATTGGTTACATGTTCAATTTTCATATCCATTTGCAGAGAAGTAATGCCATTTTCGCTACCAGCTACTTTGAAATCCATATCTCCTAGGTGATCTTCATCTCCTAAAATATCAGATAGTATTACAAATTTATCCCCTTCTTTAACTAATCCCATAGCTATTCCTGCTACAGCTTCAGATATTGGAACTCCAGCATCCATAAGAGCTAAAGAAGCTCCACATACTGAAGCCATAGAAGAAGAACCATTAGATTCAGTAATTTCAGATACAATACGTATTGTATAAGGAAATGTTTCTAAATCTGGCATAACAGCTAATATGCTACGTTTTGCTAATTTCCCATGCCCTATCTCACGACGTTTAGGAGACCCTACAATACCTATTTCTCCTACAGAATAAGGAGGAAAATTATAATGAAACAAAAAATTTTCCGTTCTATCACCTAACAATTCGTCTACGTTTTGTGCGTCACGAGATGTTCCCAAAGTTACTGATACTAAAGATTGCGTTTCACCTCTGGTAAACAATGCCGATCCATGAACTCTAGGAAGAACTCCTGTTCGGATATCTAACTTACGCACCGTATCTTTTTTCCGACCATCTATCCTTAATTCATCTCGTAAAATACGTGTTCGAATAATATCTTTTTCGAAGTCAGAAAATATTGATTCTATTTCTAATTCATCTGAAATTAAGTGTTCACTGATCAAATTAGATGTCAAATTAGATTTAATTTCTTTTAATTTTTTTAACCGTTCTTTTTTATCAAAAATATCATATGCATTATTTATATGATCTTTAACTAGATCACCAACTCGAGATCGTAAATAATCGTTTATAGGACATAAAAAATTCTCCCAATTCGGTATATTAACATCATGCATTAAACGAAAGATATTATGAATCACTATTTGTTGTTGTTGATGCCCAAAAGTAATTGCTTTCATTATTTCACTTTCAGATAAAATATTTGCTTCAGCTTCGACCATTAAAATTGAATCTTTTGTTCCAGATATTATTAAATCTAACGTACTATATTTCATTTGATCAATATTGGGATTTAATATGTATTTATTATGTATATAACCAATTCTAGCAGCCCCGATAGGTCCAGAAAATGGCAATCCGGATATACTTAACGCCGCAGATGCTCCAATCATTGCAACTATATCAGGATTAACTTGGGGATTGAGTGAAATAACTGTTGCAATAATCTGTATTTCATTAAAAAATCTTTTTGGAAATAGAGGACGAATTGGACGATCAATCAAACGCGCAATTAATATTTCATTTTCACTTGGCCTACCTTCACGACGAAAAAATCCACCAGGTATACGTCCTGCAGCATATGTTCTTTCTTGATAGTTAACCGTTAGAGGAAAAAATTTCTGCTCCAATAACGGTTTCTTTTGACCAACAACAGTTACTAGTACTGTAGTATCATCCATACTAACCATAACAGCTGCAGTAGCTTGTCTTGCTATTAAACCTGTTTCTAATGTTACAGTATGTTGACCATATTGAAATTTACGTACAATAGGATTTAGCAAAATAGCATCCTTAATATATTATAATTGACATGTTTATTAAATATGAATTAATATTCGCAGCATTTTATTTTCTTGAAATAGAAATATAAAAATTTTAATAAATAAATGAAAAAATTATTAAAAAATAATAAACATACTTTATGCATAAAGTATAATAATTAAGTGAATTAATACACATTTCACAGTTTTTTAAAAATAGAGAAAACTACCTTTTTAGGGTATAACATTTTTAGTAACTTTAATGTATAAATTATAAATAATATACTTCAATTTGTTAGTTAACGACGTAATTGTAATTGATCAATTATGTTAGTATAACGTAATATATTTTTATTTTTTAAATAATGTAATAATTTTTTACGATGTGATACCATATTGAGTAATCCACGTCTACTACAATAATCTTTTTTATGAATAGAAAAATGTTTTTGTAAACAATTGATTTTATTCGTTAACAAAGCAATTTGTACTTCAGATCGACCACTATCGTTTTTATGAACACCAAATTGTGAAATAAATGTATTTTTTTTAACAATGTTTAAAGACATTTTGTTACACTCCATCTTTATGTTGCAAATATAAAATAAATAACTAATACAAATCTTAAAAACATTTTATTTATGGTACTATCATATAATTTTTATAGCAAATAACTTATTCATAGACGATATAATCAAATAATACGATAAGGCAATAATTCATTAATATTATTTATTTTCCCTATTCCAATAAAATTTTTATTTTGTCCTTCTGTAATACGAAAAAATTTACTGTTTAGATGACAAATAACTCTTATTTTATTACCCTGTTTTATTTTGCTTGCTTTTTCAATAGATAAATTTATTTCTGGAAAATTTAAAACAGGGGTATCTAAAGGCATTAAAAATTGAGATAAACTTTTCGAAAAAAACTGCATACTATCGTGTTCATGTAATTTGTTTAATTGACTCATAGTTATCATTTTAGAGATTGGATAATTACCCACTTGAACTCTATGTAATTTGATCACATGTGCACCACATCCTAAATTCTCTCCTATATCTTCTATTAAAGTTCTAATATAAGTTCCTTTAGAACATGTAACGTCTAATTCTAGAAAATAATCATAATAGTTAATATACCGTAATTTATAAATAGTAATCTTTCTACGCACTCTTGGTACAGTAATACCTTTTCTAGCATATTTATATAGCGATTGACCATGATATTTGATTGCAGAATACATAGGAGGAATTTGATAAATATCACCTTGAAAAGAGTTTAAAACTTCAATTATTTTCGTTAATGTGCAATTTACTTTTCTAATTTTAATAGTTTTACCTTCAGAATCAGATGTATTTGTAGTGTATCCAAGGCGAGCAATTACTCGATAATGTTTGTTAGAATTAAGTAAAAATTGAGAAAATTTTGTTGCTTTTCCACAACAAATAGGCAACATTCCTGTTGCAATAGGATCTAATGATCCCGTATGCCCTGCTTTTTTTATATGTAATATTTTTTTTACTTTTTGCAAAATATTATTAGAAGAAAACCCTCGTGGTTTATCAATTAATAATATACCATTAATTATTTTAAATTCACGAAAAAACATTTAACTATCCTTGTTTATTAAATTATTTTTTAAAAGATCTACTTATTAACTTACTTAATTTGATACCTTTAATTAATGAGTTATCATAAATAAAATGTAATTTAGGAATGATTCGCAAACGAACTTTCTTTGCTAATAAATATCTTATGTAAGATGAAGATTTTTGCAATGTTAACACGACATTTTTTGGAGATAATATTTTATTATTGTCAAATACGCTAACATATATTTTAGAATAATTAAAATCACAAGAAGTCTGAACTTCCAACACCGTTATTATAGCTTTCAAACTAGGATCGGATAGCGAATGACAAATAATCCATGATATTTCTTTCTGCAATTCTCTTGATACACGAAAAAAACGGTTAGATTGTACCATCTAGAAAATTCTCCAATCATTTGCATAAACAGAATAACAAGAATAAATTTGTATTTTAACTTACTTAATTTTAAGTTTTTGAAACGCTTCAATTAAATCGTTAATACAAATATCATTATAATTTTTTATTCCAATACCACATTCTACTCCGTTTCTTACTTCATGCACGTCTTCTTTGAATCTTCTCAACGATTCTAATTCTCCAGTATAAATTGCTTTATTTTGTCTTAATATTCGAACGCAATCATTACGTTTTACTATACCTTCAATAACCATACATCCAGCTATGCTTCCAAACTTTGGAGATTTAAATACATTTCTTACTTCTGCTAATCCTACTATTTCTTGTTTATATTTAGGAATAGTCATACCATATATAGAATTTTTTATTTCATCAATAATGTGATATATTACCGAATAATAACGTAAATCTACGTTTTCTTTGAAAACCATTTGCTTAACAGACAAATCTGATTTAACGTTAAAACCTATAATCATCGCTTTTGAAGCAATAGCAAGAGATACATCAGTTTCTGTAATGTTACCTACTCCTTTTCCTATAATTTTTATTTTTACATTATTATTAGACAATGAATGTAAAGCATCAGAAATAGCTTCTAATGAACCTTGAACATCAGATTTTAAAACAATATTTAACTCTAATTCATTATCTTTTTTTACTTTTTCAAAAATATTAGATACATTATATATTGTTTTTTTAGATAACTTTTTTTCTCTAAATTTTTCTTGACGATGTAAAGAAACTGCGCGAGCTTCTTTTTCGTTTCTAACAACAATTATTGTATCCCCAGATATAGGAATTCCTGATAAACCTAATACTTTTACTGGAATGGAAGGACCAGCAAATTCAATTTCTTGTTCTAAAGAATTTTTTATAGCACGAATTTTCCCATATTCTAATCCACATAATACTACATCACCTTTATTTAATACTCCTTCTTGTATTAATATCGTAGCAATTGGGCCTTGTCCTTTATCTAAAAATGATTCAATTACTAAACCTGTAGCCATTCCAGAAGAAGAGGCTTTTAATTCCAACATCTCAGCTTGTACTAAAATAGACTTTAATAAATGATTTATACCTTGTCCTGTTTTAGCTGAAATATGTACAAAAATATTATTGCCGCCCCATTCTTCTGGAACGATATTATATTTCGTCAATTCATTTTTAATTTTATCTGGTTCTGAATTTAATTTATCTATTTTGTTAATGGCCACTATAATTGGAACTGATGCTGCTTGAGCATGTTGTATAGCTTCTATTGTTTGAGGTTTAACTCCATCATCAGCAGCTATAACTAAAATCACTATATCAGTAATTTTAGCTCCACGAGCTCTCATTGCAGTAAACGCTGCATGACCAGGTGTATCTAAAAATGTAATAATTTTACGTTCTATTTCAATGCAATATGCACCTATATGTTGAGTGATTCCACCAGCTTCTTGAGAGGCAATTTTAGTTAATTTAATGTAATCTAATAATGAAGTTTTTCCATGATCTACATGACCCATAACAGTTACTATAGGAGGGCGAATCTTTAAAACGGTATTGCTAACATTACGATTTCTCATAATTTTTTGTTCTAACGAATCATCTTGATGTATAGTTACTTTATGGCCCATTTCTTCTGCAACTAATTGTGCTATATCTTGATCTAAATTTTGATTGATAGTTACCGCATAACCTAATTTCATCATAATTTTAATCAATTCAGAACATTTAACTGCCATTTTATTTGCTAATTCAGATACTGTCATCGCATTATTAATTATTATATCTCGATTAATTATACAAGATGGTTTTTGAAAAACTTGTCGTAAGATGCTACTTGGATAACTTCTATTATTGTGTTCTATATCAGTAGAATTTTTTAAATCTACTCGATAAATCTTTTTTTTATGACGCAAACGTTTTGTATGTTTATTATTAGATTTACTTTTTATTTCTATACTATCATTATTGCTATGAGAGTAACTAGAACGTATCATGTTAGCAACATGATATTTATCATAATTAATAATTGATTGAATTTGATTTCTCTTTTGTTCTTTATTAGTTTTTTTATTTTCAAATGTAGACCGTTTGATATCTGGAGCATGTTTTGATATTACTGTCTTAGAAAAATGATTTTTATTAACTGCATTACGAGAAAAATTATTAATTTTTCTTCTAATATCATTAGATTTTAAATTTAATTTTAAATTATTAAGAATACTACTATTTTTAGTAGAACTTTTGTGAGAATGAATTGTGCTGTCATCTTTTTTTCCTGTTGTTAGTAGTGTATTATCATTATTTTTTTTTGAAAAAAAATTAATTTTCTTAAAAATATCATGTTTAAACTCTTGTTGAGGCTTTATATATGTTTTTTTCTTTCTAATTTCAACTTGAACATATTTATTTTTTCCTCCTACATTAGATATATTCAATGTACTTCTAGTTTTTCTTTTTAAAGTTAATGTATTTTTTAATATAGTACTAGTACTTTTTAAATATTTATCTAAAATTTTTTTTTCATGATCATTAATGTAATTATATTCTTGTTTTAAGATACCCGCACTAATACATTTTTTTACTAAATCTTCTATTGAAATATTCATTTCTTCAGCTAATATTTTTATATTTATTTCCATAATTACATTTTTCCTACTTAGGTCTTTTCACCAAACCAACATATATTACGTGCCGCCATAATCAAATCACCAGCTGTATTAATGTTGAGTTCTTCAATATCAATTAAATCATCTACTCCCTGATCAGCTAATTCTTCTAAATTATAAATATTTTTTTGTACTAATTTTAAAGCTATTTTCGAATTCATTCCTTTTAAATTCAATAATTCCTGTTTAGGTTTTTTATCTTCTAATCTTTTTTCATTTTCTTTTTCAATTGTG
Source organism: Buchnera aphidicola (Kaburagia rhusicola ensigallis) (assembly GCA_039830025.1). Lineage (NCBI taxonomy): Bacteria > Pseudomonadati > Pseudomonadota > Gammaproteobacteria > Enterobacterales > Erwiniaceae > Buchnera > Buchnera aphidicola. Next base: position 401,780 of record CP140040.1, read on the forward strand.
GTTAAAGCTTTTTCTGCTTCCATTCGAATTAATAGAGCTAACGTTTCATTTATGTTATTAACATGAAGTAACTCTTCGAACGGAATATATACTAATTCTTCTATTGAAGAAAATCCTTCTTGAATTAAAATTTTCAATATTTTCTCATCTATATTTAAATATTTTTTAAAAATATTTAAAATTTTGTCTGCCTCTTTTTGATGCTTTATTTTTAAATCATCAATGGTCATAACATTAATTTCCCAACCACTTAGTTGAGAAGCTAATCGCACATTTTGACCATTTCTCCCAATAGCTTGTGCTAGATTTCTAGGATCTACAGAAATGTCCATCGTATGACTTTCTTCATCAACTACAATAGAAGCAACATCAGCCGGAGCCATAGAATTAATAACAAATTGAGCTGCATTTTTATCCCATAATACAATGTCGATACGTTCACCACATAATTCGCTAGATACTGCTTGTACTCTAGCTCCTCTCATTCCAACACAAGCACCTACTGGATCAGTTCTTTTATCATTGCTTTTTACTGCGATTTTGGCTCTAGATCCTGGATCACGAGCTGCTGCTTTAATTTCAATTATTTCTTCTCCTATTTCTGGGACTTCAATTTTAAATAATTCAATTAACATTTCAGGTTTAGATCTACTGACAAATAATTGTATACCTCGTGCTTCAGGATAAATAGCATAAAGAACACCTCTTATTCGATCACCTAATCTAAAATTTTCTCTTGGAAGCATATCTTCTTTTAAAATTAACGCTTCAGCATTATTTCCTAAATCCAAAGTAATACTATCTCTATTAATTTTTTTTACTATTCCTGTAACAATTTCTCCAAAATGATTTCGAAATTGATCTACAATCATTGCTCTTTCAGCTTCTCGTACTTTTTGTACAATAACTTGTTTTGCTGTTTGAGTGGTTATTCTATCAAATGTAACTGATTTTATTTTATCTTCTATATAGTCATTAATTTTTATTAAATTATTTTCAAATTGAGCAGCTTCAAATGTGATTTCTCTCGTTGGAAATGACACTTCATGTACCACTAACCAACGTCGAAATGTTTCAAAACTTCCGTCTTTTCTATTAATTTTTACCCGAACATCAACATCTTGATCATATTTTTTTTTAGTTGCAATTGCTAATGCACTCTCTAACGCTTCAAAAATTTTTGTTCGAGGTAGAGATTTTTCATTAGAAACAGCTTCCACAACAGCTAAGATTTCTTTATTCATCTTAGTTTACCTTAAATTATACAAATGACATTGTGGAGTTTACGTTACTTTATTATAAGTATCTTAGAAGTAGAAATATACGTATTTTATCAAAATATTAATAATAAATTAAAATCGATGAATTAAAAAAGATTGAATTTTTTAGTAAAATAGATTTTAATTTTAAAACATTGCCAATTATTCTAATGTTATTTTTTAATTTCTTTTTGTAAATTGATTTTAATATAATAAAATCCCCGAACTTTTCGGGGATTTTATTATATTAAAATCAATTTACAAAAAGAAATTAAAAAATAACATTAGAATTACCGAGGACGGGACTTGAACCCGTATACTAAAAAGTACTACCCCCTCAAGATAGCGTGTCTACCAATTCCACCACCTCGGCCAATTAATAAAAATATAAGACTATAAATACGTATATCTTAAGAATAACTAAAGTACATTATTATAACTGATATTGCATATTATTAAACTAATTAAAAAAAACAAAAAAGCAAAAACACCAGTAATACGTATTAACATACTATTATTACAAAAAGTAATCGTTTGTTTTGATTTTATTAAATTAAAACCAGCATTTACATCACTATTTTTTCCATTTTGTATCATAATTAAAAAAACAAGGCAAAAAGAAACAAAAACAAAAATTCCCAAAAAAAAATTATACATAAAATCTTCTCTAAATATTATATAAAATATTCGTAATTAAGATAAAAAATAAAAAAATTGATATACTAACTCATAACATTATAACATAAACTACTCAAATAAAAGGTTAAAAACAAATCTAGCTAATAAAAATACTCACAATAATCAAAAAATTTTTTTAAATTGATTAGAAATAAATGTTACTACACTTTTATTTTCATCTTCTATTATAACTCTAAAACATTGTTCTGTTCCAGATTTTCTAAAAAATATCCTTCCTAATGGACCTAACATACCTACATAATTAAAAAATAAAACTTTTATCTCTTTATACTTAACACAAATATTTTTTTTATCAAAATATACATTTATTATTATTCGAGGTAACAATTTTATTTCAGAACATAATTGAAAAAGACTTGCATGAGTTTTCATCATGACCTTCAGAACTTGCAAACTAGCAATGATACCATCACACACAGGCGAACTATCTAATATAACAATATGACCAGAACTTTCTGCTCCAAATCTCCATTTTTTTTGTCTTAACTTTTGTATTATATTTTTATCTCCTACATCCACTTTAATGAAAGGAACATTTAATTTTTTTAATGCTACAAGTAATCCATTATTACTCATTATAGTTCCAACTACACCTTCTTGCTTTTTTTTATGATGCAAATAAAATTTTGCTAAAATATATAAAATGTGATCGCCATCTATCTTATTTCCAAAATGATCAATCATAATTATACGATCACCATCACCATCTAAAGCCAAACCTAAATCCGCTTGTTCAGATAAAACTATTTTTTGTAAATTTCTAACATCCATTGATCCACAAGATTTATTTATATTATATCCATTAGGACAAACAGCAATTGTAATTAAATTTGCATTAAAATTCTTAAAAATTTTAGGTGCAATTTTATAAGTAGAACCATTAGCACAATCTAATACAATTTTAAAATTTTTTAAATTAAAATTTGTTGGAAATAACGACTTACAAAATTTAATATATTCTAAATGAGCATAACCAATTCTCATAATAGAAGATACATATGAAATATTCCAAAAAGAAATAGGTTTTAGAAGAGCTATTTCAATATCACGTTCTAAAGCAACGGGTAGTTTAACACCATCTTTTAAAAATAGTTTTATGCCATTATCTTCAAAAAAATTATGAGACGCAGATATTACTATCCCTACTTCTAATTTTAACAATTTTGTTAAATATCCAATAGCTGGAGTAGAAATGATACCTGTAGACATTACCAAAATTCCAGAAGAAGACAAACCTGCATTTAATGCTGATTCTAACATGCGACTAGAAATTCGAGTATCCACTCCAACTATTGTTCTTTTGAAATTATTTTTAAATAAAATTTTTCCAATAACAATACCAAGTTTTAAGAAAAAATATGGAGTAATAGGAAATTTTCCAACTTTTCCACGAATTCCATCTGTTCCAAAATATCTTTTAAAATTCAAGTTATCATCTCATTTAATAAAAATATAATAATTGTATATTCAAACAACAAAAAATAATATGATATTTAAACACTATATACTAACAATAAAATTAACTTATATAAATAATTGTTGCATGTTATTCTATACAAGTACACAATAAATTAAAATTGATAAAAATTAATAATTTATCAATTCTTATAAAAAAATTGTATAAAGAACATAGCACTATCTCTTAATTTCATATTTTAAGAGATAGTAATTTAGCACACTAAAAATATACATCAATTTATTTACATGAATTTTCATTAATTTTAAAAGTATAATTTTATAAAACATAATCAAATATATTTCAACTTGACTAATTAAAATACTATATGCAATAAACACCTTTCTTTTTTAATCATTATCTTCATTCCACCCATCAGGGTGCTTGACAGGTTTTCTATTCATTAAATCATTAATTTGATGAAAATCAATTGTTTCATATTTTATTAATGCATCTTTCATAGAATGAAGAATATCTAAATTTTTATCTAATATATCTTTAGCTCTTTTATAATTCTTCTCAATTAAAACTTTTACCTCTTCATCTATAATTCTCGCAGTTTCATTGGACATATGTTTAGATTTTGATACTGTTTTGCCTAAAAATATCTCACCTTCTTCTTCTGCATACAAAAGAGGACCTAATTTTTCCGAAAAACCCCATTGCGTAACCATATTTCGAGCTAAGCTAGTGGCCACCTTAATATCATTAAATGCACCTGTAGAAACATTATCCATACCATAAATAATTTCTTCTGCTAATCTACCTCCATACAATGTTGATATTTGACTTTCTAACTTATTTTTACTAACACTCAATATATCATCTTCCGGTAAAAAAAAGGTTGCCCCCAATGCCCTACCTCTTGGAATAATAGTTACTTTGTGTACAGGATCGTGTTCTGGTACTAATCTACCTACAATAACGTGCCCTGCTTCATGATATGCTGTAGACTCCTTTTGCTTATCTGTTATTACCATTGATCTTCTTTCAGTCCCCATAATAATTTTATCTTTTGCTCGTTCAAAATCAAACATTGATACTACCTGATTATTAGTACGAGCTGCAAACAATGCTGCTTCATTAACTAAATTAGCCAGATCTGCTCCAGAAAATCCAGGAGTGCCACGAGCTATAATCATAGGATCTACATCTTTTCCCAAAGGCAATTTTTTCATATGAATTTTAATTATTTGTGAGCGACCTTTAATATCAGGTAATGCCACAAATATTTGGCGATCAAATCTACCAGGTCTTAACAAAGCAGGATCTAAAACATCTGGACGATTAGTTGCAGCAATAAGGATTATTCCTTCATTTCCATCAAAACCATCCATTTCTACTAACATTTGATTTAATGTTTGTTCTCGCTCATCATGTCCGCCACCTAATCCCGTTCCTCTTTGACGACCCACAGCATCAATTTCATCAATAAAAATTATGCATGGAGCAGACTTTCTTGAATGTTCGAACATATCACGAACTCTAGATGCCCCTACACCTACAAACATTTCTACAAAATCAGAACCTGAGATGGTAAAAAAAGGAACTTTAGCTTCACCCGCAATTGCTTTAGCTAAAAGAGTTTTTCCAGTTCCAGGTGGACCCACCATTAATATCCCTTTTGGTATTTTCCCTCCTAACTTTTGAAATCTACTAGGTTCTCTCAGATAATCTACTAATTCTTTTACCTCAGACTTTGCTTCATCACATCCTGCTACATCAGAAAAAGTAACTTTTATTTGATCTTCAGGTAACATTCTAGCTTTACTTTTTCCGAACGACATAGCACCTTTTCCACCACCAATTTGCATTTGACGCATGAAAAAAATCCACACTCCAATTAACAACAACATAGGAAACCATGAAATGAAAATAGAAGTAAAAAAACCTGGTTCTTCCTGTATAACTCCTATTACTTTCACATCTTTTACTAACAAAGTATCAAGCAATTTGGGATCATTTATAGGAATATAAGTTATATATTTACTATTATCTTTTTTTATTACATGAATTTCACGTCCATTAATATATGTTTCGCGAATTTGATCTTGATTGACTTCTGATAAAAAAGTAGAATAATCGACTTTTCTATAATTTATACTATTATAATTAAAATTCTGAAAGATAGACATTAATATAACCGAAATTACCAACCAAAGAATTAGGTTCTTAGCCATATCACTCAAGAGATTAACCTCACAATTTAAAACTATTGAATAAAATAAAATATTTATTTTCTTCGTCCAGAAGCTATAATATATACTTCTTTAGAACGAGTTTGAGATGCATTTGGTTTAAAAATTTGTACTTTAAAAAATAAGACATGAATTTTTTCAATTAACGTACGAAATTGTTTTCCATAAAACGATTTCATTACCAACTTTCCATTATCGAATAATAACTGCGTAGAAATTTTTAACACCAATTGATTTAATTCTATAGAACGACAATGATCAATACAATAAAATCCGCTCATATTAGGGGCTATATCAGACATAATCAAATCTATTTTCTTATCCTTTACATGGTTTAATAAAAAATTAAAAAACTTTGGATCTCTAATATCTCCTTGAATAAAAAAAACACCTCTAATTGGTAACATAGGTAATACATCACATGCTATAATAGACCCTCTTCTTCCTATTTGTTTTTTAGCATATTCAGACCAACTTCCAGGAGAAGACCCTAAATCCATCACAGTCATACCTTTTCTAAATAACTGAGTAACACTATGTATTTGATCTAACTTAAAATGTGACCTAGAACGAATATTATATTTCCAAGCTAAGTTAACGTATCGATCTTTATTATGTCGTTTTAACCATATTTTTGAACTCAAAGAACGAGTTTTTGACATTAATAATACCACTTCTTGAATAAAATAATTAAAATACAAGTTTGAATCAGTAATAATATACAGCAATAATTATAAAATATTTGTGTATTTTAAAATATTCCTATGTTTAAAAACATCAAATTTAATAAGAAAACTTTAAAAAATCGTATATTATCACCACATTGATAATTCACTATATCTATTAATATTATATTACTTATTAAATTTATAAAAAAATAAATATATCCATATTATTTAAAAAATATATAATGCAATCATAAACCATAAAATTTATTTTATACAATTCCATCGTTTACTATATATATAGTATATTTAGAACTTCATATTTTACATTTCCAGATGGAGTTTCTATTATAGCAACATCATTATTTTTTTTTCCAATTAAACCTCTAGACATAGGGGAATTAATAGAAATTAAATTTAATCGAAAATTTGATTCATCATCACCTACAATACGGTAAGTAAAAATTTTGTTAGTGTTAATATTACGTATAGTTACTGTAGATCCAAAAACTACAGTTCCATAATTTTTTATTTTAGTAATATCAATTATTTGTGCTTTAGATAACTTTAACTCAATATCTTTAATTTTTCCTTCGCAAAAACTTTGTTCTTCTTTAGCTGCAATGTATTCTGCATTTTCTTTCAAATCACCATGTTGCCTAGCTTCTATTATAGAAGCGATAATTTTAGGCCTTTTTATTTTTTTAAGTATTTCAAGTTCTCTACGAAGCTTTTCGGCACCTAATAATGTCATTGGGATTTTATCGTTCATATTCACTCCTCATAAACATAACTCAAGTACAATATAGTAAAATATGTCGAAATAATAAAATATGTAATATACTCATAAAAATATCCTAAAAAAACTAAATCATATATTTTTATAAAATTATTTAACAATCTATTAAAATGTTATATTTATATCAATCAGAAATATAACTAAAAATATAATATGCATTCACAAATTTCAGCTAAAAAAATATGACTACTATTCATGTCGCATATAAAATGACAATTACTTCTATAACATTGAAAATTAGCAGCTAAAAGTTACACTAACAACTTTAGTTATATACATATATTTATATGCCGTTTATAATAGTAAACGCATTCATAAAAAATATTCTGACATTATATAATATACTTTCATTAGGATTACAACCAATGATTACAGAGAAAATCAAACATTTACTCATTCAATCTCTATCATTACATCAGGTAAAAGTAACTGGAAATAATAACTACATTGAAATAATAGCTATTGACGATGTATTTCACAATAAAAGCGAAGTAGAAAAACAAAAAATAATTTATTCTAAATTGATGAACTATATTATAGATAAAACTATTCATTCTATTTCAATAAAAACATACTCTTTAAAAGAATGGAAAAAAATAAAAAATAATCCGTGAAAAACGAAAAATGTTATATAACCGGGCCTACTCACCTTTCTGGCGATATAAAAATATCCGGTTCAAAAAATTCTGCTTTACCTATAATGATAACATCAATATTGTCTGAAAAACCAATAGAATTACATAATGTTCCGATGCTTCAAGACACTAAAAATATAATAAAAATATTAACTAAATTAAAAGTTAAAATAAAAGTTAAAAAAACAATATATATAGATTCTAGTGACATTAAAAATTGTACCATACCTAACGATATGACAAAAAAAACGCGTGCTTCAATTTGGATTTTAGGACCTTTATTAGCAAGATTTAATTATGCGAAAATATCTTTTCCAGGAGGATGCAAAATAGGAAGTAGAAAAATTGATTTACATATATTTGGACTTACTCGATTAGGAGCTAGTATCACTATACATGATAATCACATTATCGGATCAGTAATGAAAAAGTTAAAAGGAACTAACATTGTATTATCTAAAAAAAGTGTAGGAGCAACTATTACTATTATGAGCACAGCTGCTGTAGCTATAGGAATTACTACAATATCTAACGCTGCGCAAGAACCTGAGATCATTGATGTTGCTAATTTTCTTAACAGCTTAGGAGCCAAAATTTTTGGAGCCGGAAGTAAAAAAATTGTCATCCAAGGAGTAAATAAACTACATGGAAGCATATATAAAATTATACCAGATAGAATTGAAACAGGCACTTTTTTAATAGCAGCAGCAATATCTAATGGACATATTGTTTGCCATAATACTCAACCAAAAATGTTAACATCTGTTCTACAAAAATTAACTAAAGCAGGAGCAAAAATAGAAATAGGAAATGATTGGATTAGTCTTAATATGAATAATATTCGTCCTACAGCAACTAATATTATAACCTCTCCATATCCAGGATTTCCAACTGATCTACAAGCACAATTTACACTATTAAATTTAATATCAAATGGAACAAGCATAGTTACTGAAACAATATTTGAAAATCGCTTTATACACATACCTGAATTAAAAAAAATGGGAGCAATGGCAATAATAAGAAAACGTTCAGTTTTTTGTTATGGAGTTAAGAAATTAAATTCAGCTAAGATAACTGCATTAGACTTAAGGGGGTCAGCTAGTTTGATATTAGCTGGATGCATTGCGTATGGACAAACAATTATCGCAAATTCTCATTTCGTTACCAGAGGATATGAAAATTTTTATAAAAAGCTTAACACCATAGGAGCTAAAATTAAAATAAATAAATCTATTTAACACAAATTTTGAAACTTTTAAAAAATTTTCTATATACATTATATGTTTATTTCAATTCAAAACATTAAACTCAGCACATTAAAATAATTTTTAGAAAAAATACTCAGCATTGCATAAAATTTGTTTAATTATAATGTTCTATTATAAAAACTACTAACACAATGAACGCATTACTTACTGAATATTTTTTAATAATATAAAAAATTCAACTTAAAAAATCAAAAAACAACTATAATATGGAACAAAATTATGTACGCAATTTTTATCAATGGCGGCAAACAATATAAAGCTAAAAAAGGGCAAACAATTAGGTTAGAAAAATTACACCACTCAATTGGAGACAATATACAATTTGAAAAAATTTTAATGATTTCAGATAAAAATGAAGTAATAATAGGAAAACCTCTATTATTAGATAGCTTTATATCGGCTAATGTTATAAAACATGGACGTAACAAAAAAATTAATATAATTAAATTTAATCGTAGAAAACATCATAAAAAAAACCAAGGTCATCGCCAACATTTCACTGAAATTTTAATTACAAATATTCACAAACATTAAGGAATTAATAAATGGCTCATAAAAAAGCAGGAGGGTCAACCAGAAACGGAAGAGACTCACATGCCAAAAGATTAGGAATAAAACGTTTTGGAGGAGAATTAGTACTTTCAGGAAGTATTATTGTTCGTCAAAAAGGTACAAAATTTCATGCAGGCACAAACGTAGGATGTGGAAAAGACCATACATTATTTGCTACTACTAAAGGAAAAATAAAATTTACAAAAAAAGGATTAAAAAATAAAACATATGTAAATGTCATTGCGCAATAACACTAATATTTTCATTTTGTACATAAATAAAAATCTCCTTATATAAGTATTTTTATTTATGTACAAAATGAAACTGTATGTAAATTAATCCAAAAATAAAATAAAAAATTTATAGAACAATAACATATATCTCTAAAAATCATCACAAGGACATTAAAATGAAATTTCTAGATCAAGCAATAATTTATATAACTGCTGGAAATGGAGGAAATGGATGTGTTAGTTTTAGACGAGAAAAATATATCCCAAAAGGAGGACCTGATGGAGGTGATGGAGGCAATGGAGGTAACATTTGGTTGCAGGCTAATAGAAATTTAAATACTTTAATTGATTTTAGATTCAAAAAAAATTTTAAAGCTCAGGATGGAAAAAATGGAAATAACAAAAAAAAATCAGGAAAAAAAGGAAAAGACATTATTATTCAAGTACCCATAGGAACAAGAATTATTGACAACAATACTAACGAAATAATAGATGATATTAAAAATAATAAACAATTAACTTTAATAGCTAAAGGTGGATGGCATGGATTAGGCAATACAAGATTTAAATCTTCAATCAATAGAACCCCTAAAAAACGAACTTTAGGAACAAAGGGAGAAACAAGAGAAATCAAACTAGAACTAATATTGTTAGCTGACGTAGGTACACTAGGATTACCAAATTCTGGAAAATCTACTTTAGTGAGTAATTTATCAGCAGCAAAAACTAAAATATCAAATTATCCTTTTACGACATTAATACCCGTATTAGGAACAGTAAAAATTAAAAATTCCAAAAATTTTATTATTGCTGATATACCAGGATTGATTAAAGGAGCTTCAAAAGGATATGGACTAGGAATTCAATTTTTAAAACATTTAGAGCGATGTAACCTATTATTACATATAATTGATATTTCTATAAAAAACCCACGTTTTATATTAAATAATATACAAATCATCTTAAAAGAACTAAAAAGTTATAGCACAAAATTATATAACAAACCAGTATGGATGATATTTAATAAAATTGATTTAATGAGTCAAAATGAAATAAAAAAAATTACTAATTTTATTCAAAAAAATTTTAAACTTACGCAACCCTATTATTTAATTTCGTCCATACATAACATTGGAATTCAAGAAATGTGTAAAGACATTTCAAATTTTATAGAAAAAGATGAACTTGTTTACAAACAACACAATATTTAATATAAAGTAAAAAATAAAAAATTGTATGCAACTTCTATATAGAAAATTTAAGATGAAACATAATTAATAATTGTGCTAATATTAAAATTTTAAAACTAAATAAAATATAACTATTAATATATCTAAAAATATAGAAATTCTACTTTTTCATTCAACATTATCTCATCAAATAAAAATTTACCCGGTTTATTCCGGGCACTAAATCTAAAGTTTAAAAATAGATTTTATTAAAATTAACGTTTAGAAAACTGAGGTCGTTTCCGCGCTTTTCTAAAACCTACTTTTTTTCTTTCTACTTGACGAGAATCTCGAGTTACAAAACCTGATTTCCTTAACGTATTTCGAAAAGACGAATCATACTCTATTAATGCACGAGTAATTCCATGACGAATCGCACCAGCTTGTCCTGAAGTTCCACCGCCTTTAACAGTAATATACAAATCGCATTTATTTAGCATATTAACTAATTCCAAAGGCTGCTTTATTATCATTAAAGTAGTTTTACATCCAAAATATTTTTCTAATGAACGATTATTAACTGTAATCTCTCCTTTTCCAGATTTTAGAAAAACTCGAGCAGAAGAACTTTTCCTACGACCAGTTCCATAATTATATACTGTATTCATTATTTATATTCTCAATTAAATAACCAACATTGTTGGATTTTGTGCTATATGACTATGATACTTCGTAGAATATACTTTAAGTTTTTTAAACATATCTCGACCAAGAGGTCCTTTTGGAAGCATGCCTTTTACTGCAGTTTCAATAACTCTAGTAGGAAAACGAGATATCATTTCCTTAAATGTTATTTTTTTAATACCTCCTATGTATCCAGTATGATGATAATAAATTTTATCAGTATATTTTTTACCTGTTACTTTTATTTTACTAGCATTAATAACGATCAAATAATCACCAACATCTACATGAGGAGTATATTCTACTTTATGTTTTCCGCGCAATCGAAGCGCAATAGCAGAAGCTAATCTTCCTAAAATACATCCTTCAGCATCAATGCAATACCATGATCGCTCTATTTCATGTTTTTTAGCAGAAAAACTTTTCATATTACATTGTCCATATACAATTAAATTTTTTATTATAAAAAATTTATAATATAAATACTATCTTAATTAATAGTAATTTAATAATATTAAAATATTAACCAAAACTTTTATAATAAAAAATGATTTAATACGATTTTTTTATAAATAATTTATATATAAATTACTAAAATACTTATTCAACATGAAATTAACACTTTCGAAAAATAATTAAAATTTTTAAGTATTACAAATAAAAATTAAAAAGTTAACATCTAAAATGCTTAAACATAATGAAAACGTTATGTGAATATATTTCTCTACCTTGAATTTATAATACTTATCAGGCAATATTGCACGATAAAAACTTCAATTGATTTATACTCATATAATTAAATTTAAAATGCTATTATTCTTAAATAAGAACGTAATTTCAACATAGAATATTATTATAAATTTCAACAAAAACACAAAAAAATAATTTTTTAAAATTATACATTAAATTCAGATAGAAAGGTAGTACAATATGACGTCTATGAGTGCTTTACTAGCCTTACGCAATATTATTAATACTGTAGATAAAAATTTAATTACTTTACTCGCTAAAAGAAAAAAAATAGCAATACAAATAGCGGAAATAAAAGCTAAAAAAAACTATCCGATAAAAGATATAGAAAGAGAACAATCATTGCTAAATGATCTTATTGCGTTTGGAAAAATAAACAACCTTGATAAAAAATATATTTATAATTTATTTAGTATTATCATTAACAATTCAATTATAACTCAAAATAATTGGATAAAAAATAACCATTACCAAAACGAAAAATTAAAAAGTTTTTCTTTTCTTGGTGACTTCGGATCATATTCTTATGAAGCTACTCAAAAATACGCTAAAAAATATTACCAATTTTTTAAAAAAAACTATTGCAATAATTTTCAAGAAATCATCAACCACGTAGAACAAAATAAATCTGATTATGCAGTACTACCCATTGAAAATAATACCTCTGGATCAATTCATGAAACATATACTATTTTAATACACACTCAATTATCAATAATTGGAGAAATTAATATTCCTATCAATCACTGTTTACTATCTCAGCAAGAAACTCAATTCGTTAACATTAAAACAATTTATAGTCATAAACAACCATTTATACAATGCAACAAATTTATTAAACATTTTCCTGATTGGAAACTAAAATATACCGATAGTACAACTGACGCAATGAAAACAGTATCTAATGATACTAATTTCAGATCTGCCGCATTAGGAAATGAAAAATGTAAGAAAAAATATCAATTAAAAGTGATATCTAGAAATATTTCTGATTTAAAAAATAATGCAACTCGATTTATAATATTAAGAAAAAAAAACAAAGATGTGCCAACGAATATACCATCTATAACAACAATTATGATATCAATCAAAAATAATAATCACCTAATTGAAGAAATAGTTCAAATACTCAAAAAATACAATTTAAAAATTAGGCAACTAAAATCTCATATTCTTTCTAAAACATCATCAGATGTAATAATATTTATTGATATTAAAAATCATATTAGCACTAATCAAATGAAAAAAACTCTTTACGAATTAAAAAACATTACTTCAGTTAAAACATTAGGATGTTATCCAGCAGATAAATATCCTTTATAATTCTATAAGTTACCATAATCTTTAATACAGCTCTATTTAATCCACATAGGAAAATAGAGCATTATACTTTGGTTCTTTTAAAAAAATGTTCTAAAACAATATTTATAAAATTCAAATAAAATACATACGTTATTATGAAATAAAAAACTAAAAACATGTTATTTATACTATTTTTATATTCAATTCATATTATAAATAATGATATTATATTAATTTATGATTGATGCTAAAATTAAAATATACGCAATCTAATTACGCAATTAAATTTCAAAGTTATATTTAAAATACCAAAAATAAATCTAATTCTTCTAAAAAACTTACTAAAATAATTTTTAATTAACTATAGAGTAAAAGTTATGTTTAACAATTTAACCGATAAATTTTTAAAAATTTTTAATAAACTTTCTAACAGAGGAAGATTAACTGAAAATAATATAAAAGAAACTTTAAGAGAAGTAAGAAAAACTTTGCTAGAAGCAGATGTTGCATTATCAGTAGTACGAAGTTTTATAGATTCTGTATCAAAGAGCGCTATTGGTAGTAATATCAATAAAAGTTTCACTCCTGGACAAGAACTAATAAAAATAGTAAAAGAAAAATTAACGAAAATATTAGGAAAAGGAAACAATGATTTAAATTTATCAAAACAAGTCCCAACGGTAATAATGGTAATTGGACTACAAGGACAAGGAAAAACAACAAGTATAACAAAGTTAGGAAAAATGATACAAGACACCTATAAGAAAAAAATTTTAGCAGTATCTACAGACATATATAGACCTGCAGCCATAAAACAATTAGAACTATTATCGAAAAAAGCAAAAATTGATTTCTACCCTTCAAATACCAATCAAAATCCAATAATAATAGCTAAAGAAGCGTTAAAATTCGCTAAATTAAAATTGTATGATACATTATTAATTGATACTGCTGGGAGATTGCATATTGACGAATATATGATGAATGAAATTTCAAATATATATGAAGAAACGAAACCTATAGAAACTCTACTAGTTATTGATGCTATGATAGGTCAAGATGCAGTAAATATTGCTCATAAATTTAGTAATAATATACCTATTACCGGATTTATTATAACTAAAACAGATAGTGATGCCAGAGCAGGCATTATACTCTCAATGAAATATATTACACAAAAACCAATTAAATTCATAAGTACTGGAGAAAAATTGAATGAATTTGAAGTATTTCATTCCAATAGAGTTGTAAACCGAATTCTCGGAATGGGTGATGTTTTATCTATTATAGAAAATATTGAAAAAAAAATTAATAAAAAAAACATTAAAAAATTAACTTATACAATAAAAAGTCGAGAAAAATTTGATTACCACGATTTATTAATACAAATAAAACAAATTAAAAAACTGGGAAATATCACTACAATATTAGGAAAATTACCAAAAAAAACGAAAATATTTAATTCCATTCACAATAATATAAATGAAAAACTATTATTACAAATGGAAACTATAATATATTCTATGACTTCAAAAGAAAAAAAACAACCAGAACTTATAAAAGGATCAAGAAAACGTCGAATTGCAAAAGGATCAGGGTTATCAATACAGGAAATAAATTTGCTATTAAAACAATTTAATAACATAAAAAAAATAATACAAATGATCAAAAAAGGTGGAATAAATAAAATGATGAGAGGAATAAGTAGCATAATAAACAATACATCTTTAAAATCATAAACTATTTTTATAAAATAATTTTTTAAGTTATACTATTTAAAAAAGTACAATTACTAAAAGGTAAGTATTATGGTAAAAATTCGTTTGTCAAGAGTAGGAGTTAAAAAACGCCCATTTTATCAAGTTATTATCGCTGATAGCCGATGTCCTAGAAATGGAAGATTTATTGAAAAAGTAGGATTTTTTAATCCAATACCATCACAAAATCCTAGTAATGATATTTATATAAATTATACTAGAATAAAATATTGGATAAAAAATGGAGCGTTAATGTCTAGTAGAGTCAAGCACTTAATTAAAAATTTTTCTAAAATAAAAAATAAAAAGGTGTAATCTATTATAAAAATTAAAAAACAACATTCTAAACATTTAATTATTGCTAAATTTGGAATTCCTCATGGTATATTAGGATGGATTCGTATATTTTCGTTTACAGAAAAAAAACAAAACATTTTCAATTATCATCCTTGGCACATTCAAAATAATACCAAGAAAACAACTATTGATGTTCAAAGTTGGAAAGATAAAAAAAAATACTTCATCGTAAAGATAAAAAATATTATTGATCGTTCTTCAGCTCAAAAACTAACTAATAGTTACATAATCATTAACGAAAATAAATTACCGCCGTTAAAAAACGATGATTATTATTGGAAAGATATAATAAATTGTACCGTATTCGATATAAAAAAAAAATACTAGGAAAAGTAACAGATTTAATTGCAACATCATCAAATGATGTCCTCGTTGTTAATAAAATAATATCAAAATCAAATCATATCCAAAAAAACATGTTAATACCTTTTATTAATAAAACAGTTATTAAAAAAGTTGACATTACTAAAAAAATAATTATAGTAGATTGGGAATATACTTTTGAATAAAAAAATTTTAAAAAAAAAAGCATTATTGCATATAGGAATAATTAGTATCTTTCCAAACATGTTTCATACCGTAATCAATTATGGAATTACTAGAAAAGCCATTCATAAAGGAATAATGAAACTTGATATCTTTAATCCAAGAAATTACACAAAAAATAAATATCGAAATGTCGATAATCGTCCTTACGGAGGAGGACCTGGTATGCTTATGCAAGCACAACCATTAAAATTGGCCATTGAAAATGCAAAATCTAAATTAGAATGTGATGCAAAAGTACTTTATTTATCGCCGAAAGGATGTAAAATAAATCAAGAAAAAATTGTGCAGTTATCAAAAACGCAACACATAATTTTGTTATGCGGTAGATACAAGGGAATAGACGAACGACTTATACATAGCAAAATAATAAATGAAGAAATATCTATTGGCGATTACATTCTTAGCGGGGGAGAATTACCCGCTATGATCTTAATTGATATGATATGTCGATTACTTCCTGGTTCTTTAAACGCGATAAAATCAAAACAACATGATTCGTTTTATAAAGGACTATTAGATTGTCCTCATTACACTCGACCAAAAATTTTTCATAATATAGAAGTTCCTGACGTTCTATTATCTGGAAATCACAAAAAAATAAAAACGTGGAGACTACAACAATCACTAGGGCAAACTTGGATAAAAAGACCAGATTTATTGAATAACATCACACTTACAAAAGAAGAACACAATTTATTAGAACAATTTAAAGCAAAAAAATTAAAATCAAAAACATGAAAAAACTATTGAAATATAAAAAATATATTAGGAAAGTATTATTGTGAACATAATTCAAATAATAGAAAAAGAACAGATAAAAAAAACTCTTCCTACTTTTAAAACAGGAGATACTATAGAAATGAAAATATGGGTAGTAGAAGGATCAAAAAAACGAATACAATCATTTGAAGGCATAGTTATAGCTAAACGAAATAGACATTTGAACTATTCTTTTTGTGTACGTAAAATATCCAATGGATATGCTGTAGAACGCGTATTTCATGCTAATTCGCCTAATATCGAAACTATATATATCAAAAAGCATGGTGATGTTAGAAAATCAAAACTATACTATTTAAGAAATAGGACAGGAAAATCAGCTAAAATAAAGGAATTATTAATAAAAAAATAACATGTTTTCAAAAGTATGCTATTCATTTTCCATATAAATACGCGAGATATTTATCATGCAGTCATACTAACTATAATTTGACTGCATAATCTCTATAAGAAATTATATCCATTTATTAGTTCTTATATAGTTCCACATAGTTAACTGAATAAAATAATAAAGATTATACTATTTGTTCCGTTCCTCCTATCGTAATATTATTTAATTTTATTGTCGGCTGACCTACACCTACTGGAATACTTTGTCCGTTCTTTACGCATGTTCCTACTCCTCCATCTATTAATAAGTCATTTCCAACCATAGAGATTTCTTGCATCACGTTACTACCTGATCCAATTAACATTGCATTTTTTATAGAATTAGAAATTTTTCCTTTTTTTACCAAATACGCCTCAGAAGTAGAGAATACAAAATTTCCAGAAGTAATATCTACTTGTCCGCCACTGAAATTTAATGCATATATTCCGTATTCAATACTGTTAATAATATCATTTGGAGTCGAACTTCCTGATAACATATATGTATTAGTCATACGAGGAAAAGGCAAATGAGCATATGACTCTCTTCTACCATTACCTGTAGGATTTACACCCATTAGTCGAGAATTAAATTTATCTTGGATATAACTTTTTAAAATTCCATTTTCTATTAACACATTATATTGACTTGGAACACCTTCATCATCAATAGTTAGAGACCCTCTTTTATTTTTAATAGTCCCATCATCTACAATAGTACATAATTCTGAAGCAACTTTTTGTCCAATTTTATCAGTAAAAACCGAAGTACCTTGACGATTAAAATCTCCTTCTAATCCATGCCCAACTGCTTCATGTAATAAAATCCCTGGCCATCCTGAACCTAATACTACTGGAAACATGCCTGAAGGGGCTTCTTGAGCGGATAGATTAACTAAAGCAATCCTCACTGCTTCTCTAGCATAATATTCTAATAAAGGCATACCAGATACATAGTTATCTAAAAAAAAAGTATATCCCTCTCGACCTCCTCCTCCACTGAAACCATATTCACGTTTACCATTATGTTCAACTATTACACAAACCGAAATACGAACTAAAGGACGAATATCAGCTGCTAAACTACCATCTGTAGCAGCTACTAATACCTGATCATATTCGCCACTTAAAGTAGCGTTTACACTAATTACGCGATGATCTACACTTCTAGCAATAGAATTAATCTTATAAAGAATATTTACTTTTTCTTTAGAATCAAAATTAGTTAATAAATTATCTGAAGTATACAAAGATGTATTTTTAACCACTAAAAAAGGTTTTATGCGAATAGAACGAGTTTTTTCTAAGATACTACTAGATAAACATACGCTTTCTCTCAATGTATTCAACGTAATACTATCTGAATAAGAAAAACCAGTACTTTCTCCTGATATAACTCTTACTCCTACACCTTGATTAAGATTAAAAGTACCTTCTCTAACAATATTATCTTCTAACGTCCATGATTCATGACTATTAGATTGAAAATAAAAATCAGAATAATCTATTGTATTTTTTGAGATATCATCTAACATCTCAAAAATATTTTGATAAGTAATTTTATTTGCAGTTAATAAACACTCAGTAACTGAATTAAGAACCATTATAACTCGCTTATTTTAAATATAAATATACATCCAATTAAATGTTTACGTATACATTGTTATTATATTTTGAATAAAGTATTACATCAATTGATATATATAAAAACATAATAGAATTAATACCAATTTTTTATATTACACTTGTAATATAGAAAAATAATCAATAAAAATAATAATTTTCAATTAATACTTTATAAAAAATTTTATTACTTCAATAAAAAATGATTTTAAAATATATTCGTTTCACTCCACCTATACGCATTCATACGCTATCATTGACATTTATACACAATATTTATTTAATAAATATTAAATTTGTGCGATAAAACATCGAATTTATACATAATGATGTATAATACTTATAAATTAAATATTTTACGTTATTTATTAAAAAATTATATGAAACTTTTTTACAATATCTTGATAATAAATGGTCCTAATCTCAACCTATTAGGAGAAAGAGAACCACATATTTATGGAAGTACTACATTAACGCAATTAATAAAAAAATTAGATGAAAAAGGTAAACTACTAAACGCTAATATACATCATGTACAATCTAATTCAGAAAGTAAATTAATTAAAAGCATTCACGATTCTAATAAAAAAATGGATTATATTATAATCAATGCAGGTGCTTTTACGCATACTAGTATAGCATTACGTGATGCATTAATGAGCATTAACATACCTTTTATAGAAGTACATATTTCCAATATTTATTCACGCGAAAATTTTCGATCACATTCATGGCTATCCGATATTTCATCTGGAGTTATCTGCGGACTTGGATTAGATGGATATTTTTTGGCTTTAAAAACAGCTATCAAAAGAGTAAAACAAAAACAAAAAACATAAAATTTATATTTAAATAATTAAATAAAACTTTGCTATCAATTATACATTACTAATATAAAAAACTAATTATATAATATAAAATACTATAATATAATGCAATTATACTTAAGCTAAAAAATAGAGTAATAACCTAAATCAGTTTAAATTAAAACATTTAAGATGGTGATCGTGTTAACTTATCTTCGCTTACATTTAATTGATTTAATAAAATTGAAATATCTTGAGGTAAATTACTATTCCATTCCATACGTACTTTTTTTATAGGATGTTCTAAACTAAGTTTACTTGCATGCAATGCTTGTCTAGGAAAAGATCGAACTGTATTACGCAAAGAAAAAACAACATTTTTACAAAATTTATGTTTATTACCATACACACGATCCCCTATTAACGGATGATTAATACTTAACATGTGTACTCTAATTTGATGAGTTCGCCCTGTTTCTAATGTAATAACTAAATGAGTATGACAATAAAAACGTTTCATAACTCTATAATGAGTAATAGCTTTTTTCCCCGCAACGCTAGTAGTCATGGAAGTACGTTTTAACGGATGTCGTTTAATAGGTTTACAAATTGTTCCTCCAGAAATAACTCGACCATGTACTACAGCTTCATATTGTCGAACTATTTTTCTAGACTTCATTGAACTAACTAAATTATCGTAAGATTTGATATTTTTTGCAATCACCATTAATCCAGTAGTATTTTTATCTAATCTATGGACAATTCCAGATCTAGGAACATTAAAAAAACAACTATCTTTATATAATAATGCATTTAATAAAGTTCCATCTTCATGACCAGGTCCAGGATGAACAACTAAATCAACTTGTTTATTAATCACTAAAATGTCTTCATCTTCATAAACAATATTTAAAGGAATATTTTGAGAATTGTCAACATTTTTTACAGAAGTAATATTATTAACAGTGATTTTATCTCCACATATTACTTTTGTATTAGGCTTATTAAAAACAACATCATTTACATTAACTTGGCAGTTTACAATCCATTTCTTTACACAAGTACGAGAATATCCACTAAATAATTGCAATATAGCTTTGTCCAATCGCATTTTAGATGGAATAATATCAGACATAATAACAGTTACATTTTTAGTATTGATCATAAAATATTCTAAAAAAAGAAATTATAAATACATAGTATAGCAAAAAAAAACATTTTCTAATTTTAATTAGAATCGATCGTATAACCATTTTCTATATTAATAACATTGATATTATTACTTAAAAAATTTATTGTTATATAATAAATTATCCTACTACCTTAATATAATTTTAAAATTTACCTCTTATATTTTAAATAAAACAAAAAATAGTTCTCATAAAATATATTTATAAATTATAAATGAATTTTTAATCACATATGAGTTATAACATCCAATAATTTTATTAAAAAAATGAAAAAAACCACTAATGAAATAAAACAAATGTTTTTACACTTCTTTAAAGAAAAAAAACATACTGTTATTCCAGGAAGTAGCTTAATTCCATTAAACGATTCTTCGTTACTATTTACTAATGCTGGAATGAATCAATTTAAAGATATATTTTTACAAAAAGATCACGACTTCAAATATACTCGAGTAGTTACAGTTCAAAACTGTCTCAGAACAGGAGGAAAACATAACGACTTTGACAACGTGGGATATACATCTAAACACCATACATTTTTTGAAATGTTAGGTAATTTTAGCTTCGGAGATTACTTTAAAAAAGAAGCTATTACATATGCATGGGAATTTCTCACATCAAAAAAATGGTTAAATATATCTTCAGAAAAATTATGGATTACTGTATATAAAGACGATCTAGAATCTTATAACATATGGAAAAATATTATTAATATACAAGAACAAAAAATTATTAAAATAGGGCATAAAAAACACAATAAATATGCCTCCGATAACTTTTGGCAAATGGGAAACACAGGTCCATGCGGCCCATCTACAGAAATTTTTTATGACAAAGGACATCAATTATTTGGAAAACCTCCTGGATACAATACAGACAACGGAGAACGATTTGTCGAAATTTGGAATATCGTATTTATGCAATTCAATAAGATAAATGATAAAAACGTTGTAAAATTATCCAAACCTTCAGTTGATACAGGAATGGGATTAGAACGTATTTCAGCAATCATACAAAATGTGATTTCTAATTATGAAATTGACGTATTCCAACCATTATTAAACTTAATTAAAAAAATGAGCAACAATTCTAACTTTGATTACAAACATATGTATGTTATTGCAGATCACATTCGATCTAGTGCTTTTATTATATCCGAAAATATTACTCCTTCTAATGAAAAACACGGTTATGTTCTGAGAAGAATCATTAGAAGAGCTGTAAGGCATGGACATTATATTGGAATCAAAGGACTATTTTTATATAAGCTAATCCCTACTTTAATACATTCCATGGGAGAACATGCTTATATTTTAAAAAAGAAACAAAAACAAATAGAAACTATATTAAAATTAGAAGAAAACAAGTTTATCTGTACCCTGGAAAAAGGATTAAGATTACTTGAAACAGAAATTAAAAAGCTTAAAAACAATACTATTAGTGAAAAATTAATTTTTGAATTATACGATACATTTGGTTTTCCTATAGACCTAACCATAGAAATTTGTCGTGAAAAAAATATTTTCGTAAATCTCGTAGAACTTAAAAAATATCAAAAAAATCAACGAAAAAAAACAAACGAAAAAAAAATTTGTAAAATAAGCAACATTAACATTAATACTCCCATAAATAATGCTTTGTCATCTAATTTTATAGGATATAATACTATAGAAACGCAATCATATATAATAGGTATGATTTGCAATAATTCATATTGTACAACTATATCAGACAATGATACAGCCATATTGATATTAGAAAATACTCCTTTTTACGCAGAATTAGGAGGACAAATTGGTGATACCGGAACAATTAAAAATATACACGGAAATTTTATAGTTTACAATACTAAAAAATACGGAAATGCTATTGGACATATTGGTAAGTTAATATCAGGACATCTAAATGTTCGCAGTAGAGTCCTAGCTAAAATTAATTATGATCGAAGAGTATTAATTCAAATTAATCATTCTGCTACTCATTTACTATATTCTTCATTACGAATGATATTAGGAAATCATATTTTTCAAAAAGGCTCTTACATCACAGATCAATTTTTACGATTTGATTTCTCTCATCATTCCCCGATACATTTAAATGATATACAAAAAATTGAAAATATGGTCAATATGAAAATTAGTCATAATATATTAATTAAAACAGATATCATGACGTTAAACGAAGCACGAAAAAAAAATATTATAGCTCTATTTCAAGATAAATATACTGAAATAGTTCGTGTTCTTTCGATTAACGATTTTTCAATTGAATTATGCGCAGGTACTCACACTAAAAGAACAGGAAACATAGGTTTATTCAAAATTACTACTGAAAAAGGTATATCATCTGGAACTAGAAGAATAGAAGCAAAAACTGGTCAAATAGCCTTATCTAGTATTCATAAACAAGAAATAGAAATAGAAAATATTGCAACTATACTTAAAACTCACAACAAAAATATTAAAAGCAATGTTCAAGCTCTATTATTAAATAACAAAAAATTAGAAAGAAAGATAAATAAAATACATGAGCAAGAAATATGCAAAATAGTTAATAAACTTAGTAAAAATTTTATCTTAATAAAATCTATAAAAATAATCATACATACATTTAAAAACCAAAAACCTGAAACGTTAAGAAACATAATAGATAAAATCAAAAACCAATTAAAATCAGTTATCATTATATTAGCAAATATTACTAATAACCATGCAACAATTATTGTAGGAATTACACCTAGTATATCGAAAAAAATTTCTGCTAACGAACTATTGCATATACTTTTACACAAGTTAAACGGAAAAGGAGGAGGAAAAATTTCTATAGCTGAAGGAGGAATAAAAAATTTAACTTTGTTAAAACAAGAATTAATTAATATAAAAAGTTGGATTAATTCTAAGTTATAAAACATTTAATTAAAATTAAATGTTTTAAAAATCACACAAAATGTTAAAATTACATATCATAGTATATGATATCATAAAATTTTTTATTTAGTTTAGTATTAGGCATCATGCCAACATTCGGATCGGTTGCATCTTTCAAAAGTTTTTAAGGAAAATACATGCTTATTCTAACTCGTCGAGTAGGGGAAACACTCATCATCGGTGATGAGATATCTGTAACAGTATTAGGTGTAAAAGGTAATCAAGTGCGTATTGGTGTAAACGCTCCTAAAACAATCTCAGTACATCGTGAAGAAATATATCAAAGAATTCAAGCTGAAAAAAGTCAAAAATCTAATTGCTAAAATATCAGCATCTTGCTTATCTTCTATCAAAGCGAGATGCTGTAATTACTTAACCTATTATTTTAAATTGTAAATTATAACATTAAATAATAATTGAATATAATACTACAATAACTATTTTTTAAAATTACTATACAATCTAAAATCAATATGATAACCTGATGCAAATTATATATAAATTATTAATTTACCACATAATACATTTTTAAAGTAATAACATTATAATATTGTTAGGTGAGATGGCCGAGTGGTTGAAGGCACTCCCCTGCTAAGGGAGTATGTAATACAATTGCATCGAGGGTTCGAATCCCTCTCTCACCGAAAAGCAAAATAGCATCCGTAGCTCAGTTGGATAGAGTACTCGGCTACGAACCGAGAGGTCGGAGGTTCAAATCCTTCCGGATGCAAAAAATTCTAGTAACTAACATTTCTCTATTAAAAATTCAATCCAAACTTTCTAATTTACGCATAAACTTGTTTACAAAATCATTATTAAAAAATGATATAATTAATGTTTTATATTACTTATATTTATTTCAGAGGTTACTTTGATTCCAAAAATACTACACAAAATCAATTGGTTAAAATCTAATCCAAAAATTATACAAAATATATTAAGAGGTGTTGAACGTGAAGCGTTACGCATAAATGTAAATGGAAAAATTTCTAAAAATGATCATCCTTATGTTTTAGGATCAGCTTTAACTCATAAATGGATTACAACGGATTTTTCTGAATCACTATTAGAACTTGTTACTCCACCTACTCACAATATAAACCATTTATTAAAAATTTTGCGTGATATTCACAGATTTGTAAATAAAAATATAGATAAAGAATATTTGTGGCCATTTAGTCTTCCTCCATTCGTGGATTCTACTAACTCTATAGCTTTAGCAAAATACGGAACATCTAATCTTGGAAGCATTAAGACATTATATAGAAAAGGATTAAATAACAGATATGGTACACTAATGAATATTATTTCTGGAGTTCATTACAATTTTTCATTACCAATGGCATTTTGGAAAGAATGGAAATACAACAATAAAATAACCCAAAAAAACTTTGTTTCTAATGGATATTTATGTTTAATCAGAAATTTTTATCGATTTGGATGGATCATTCCTTATTTATTCGGTACATCACCAGCTATTGAACCATTTTTCATTGAAAATAAAAAACATAATTTAAACTTTATTAAAAAAAATGGGATGTTGTTTTTGCCGTGGTCTACTTCTTTGAGACTAAGTAGTTTAGGTTATACTAATCAATCCATTAAAAATTTAAAACTAACGTTTAATTCTTTAGATAACTATATATCATCGCTACAATATGGTTTGTATACAACGTCTGAAACATTTAACAAAATAGGACTAACAGATTTTTGTGGTAATAAGAAACAAATTAATACTAACATATTACAAATGGAGAATGAATTATATACTTATATTCGACCTAAAAGAACTACAACGTTTAACGAAACTATTTTAAATGCTTTAAAACAAAAAGGAATTCAATACATAGAAATACGATCATTAGATATAAATCCTTTTTCATGTATAGGAATTAAAAAAATACAAATATTACTATTAGATCTATTTTTAATTTGGTGCGTAATTGCCGATTCTCCAAAAATGACCAATAAAGATCTTCAATATCACTCTAAAAATTGGGAAATAGTTAGTCTAGAAGGAAGAAAACCTAAACAAACAGTGCGTATTAATGTATACCATCAAAAAAAATCACTAGAATCGATAGGAAAATATTTAATAGAAGGTTTTTTTCATATAGCAGAAATTTTGGACCATCAATCCCAAAGCAATCAATATCAAAAAACATGTCAAAAAATATTTAAATATTTTGATCACACTGATCTAACTTATTCTGAAAAAATTTTAAATCAATATATAAACAATACTATCCAAGATCTTGGAATCAAATTAGCTATAGAAAATAAAAGTAAATTAAAAAAAGAAAAATTAGAACAATTGTATAAAAATGATTTTATGAACGAAACATATCGCTCTCATTTCATGCAAAAAATAATAGAATTGAACGATAAATTGTATTCAAAAAAATTTTTTTATTAAAAATGCTATGATAATATTAATTTTAAAAACTAATAATTTTTAAAAAACCAATACATAGAAATAACTTTATGCGTTAATATAAAAAATTCATATTTAAATATAATACAAAAAATGCATATTAAACGTAATAAACAATATACTTCTTATGGAATCATATTAAACAAGTTATATACAAAAAATACATAATTATTGTAATTTAAAGTAAATTTTGTTTAAAATTTAAATGTATTTTGATAAACTATTATTTTTATAATGATTTAAATAAAATGCTAATTAAAACACTATTTATATTGTTGTCTTCTTTTATTACATTACCTTCTAATGAAAGTACAATGTATCAACATCATTATAGAAATTTTTATCAAACTAAATTACTAGCACAAGAAGTTAATGCTAATATACCAAGTTCATTTTACTGCGGTTGCAAAATATCGTGGATCAAAAAAAAAGGCATTCCACAACTAACATCTTGTGGTTATCGAATTCGAAAAAATACAAACAGAGCTAATCGAATAGAATGGGAACATGTAGTACCAGCATGGCAATTTGGGCATTTAAAAAAATGTTGGAAAAAAGGTGGAAGAAAAAATTGTGCTCACGATACAAATTATGAAAAAATAGAAACCGATTTACATAACTTACAACCTGTAATTGGAGAAATCAATGCAGACCGAAGTAATTTTATGTATGGAGAGCTAGATAAAAAACAAAAAAATCAATATGGGCGTTGTTCAATGAAAATTGATTTTAAAAATAAAATAGCAGAACCACCTGACAACTCTAAAGGAATCATTGCCAGAACCTACTTCTATATGAATCAAACCTATAAATTAAATATTTCTAATGAACAAATGAAATTATTTAATACATGGAATAAAAAATATCCTATTAGTATTTGGGAATGTAAAAGAGATACACTAATTTTTCAAATTCAAGGAAATCATAATCCTTACGTGTATTCTAATTGTACGAAAACTATTAAAAATAAGAACTAATCAAATGGACACCAACTAAAAAATTGACATATAATATTATTTGCATCAACACTAAACATATACAAAATTTATTATTGAGAGCATGTAGAACTAAAAGAGATAGTAACTATTGATACTATATTATATTAATAATTCCACGTCCATAATTTATTAGGTGTTAAAACTGCAGGTAAAGAAAATTCCCAAGGAAGAGGAACAATTTTATCAACTAATTGAAAATTGTAGGCTAATCCAATGGGGAAAAAACCTTTTTGTTTCCAATTACTTAAAATTTTGTCATAAAATCCTCCACCCATTCCTAAACGATAACCAAATTTATCAAAAGTCACTAGTGGAACAAAAATTACGTCCATGTCATTACAAGATAAAACCATATCTTTATGTAAAATTGGTTCAAAAATATTAAATGCATTTAATTTTAAACAAGTATTAGGAAAATATTGAGAAAATAATAATTTTTTATCCAAAATTGAGTCAATAATGGGCAAAAAAACATTATATTTTTTTTTCCATAATTTTAAAATTAATACGTGAGTATCAATTTCTCCATCAAAAGAAAAAAAAATAGCGACATTTTTAGCAACACGTAAATATTCGCAATAAAAAGCTAAATGAGAAATGTTTATAGATGAAACTATTTTTTCTTTCAATTTCACTGTTTTTCTCAATTTTCTAAAATACTCTCTTTGAATATTACGACTTATAAATAGCATAAAATAACATCACAAAAAATGAAAAAATGATTATACATCTATAAAAATTAATACATAATAATTATACTAAACTTTAATTATCTTCAATTTATTTAAATGCGAGATAATTTTTTTGGATCTTAAAATAATTTCTTTTATTTTTGATTTTTCATGCTCTAATTCATAAGATACATTTAACGCTGTTACAAACACTAAATGCTCTGTATTAGATACTCCAGTTTTAATCTTTAAATTCTGTAATTTTTTATTCAAACTATTAACTGCATTATATAAGTCATTTTTCAGCTCATTAGGGCAATTAACTTTTAATAATTGACCAAAAAGCTTGACTTCTATACATTGAACTGGCATTTTATTTATACTATCCAATATAAACCAATTAAATTATTTTAATAACATATTTAACGTTATTAATGAAAAAGACAACATTTGTAACATAGTATATATAAATTATTTAAATATCCACAAAATAATTATAATACATGCATAAGCATAAGTATTTACATCAATATGCAAGATTTTTTATACAACAATTTTAAAACTAAAAAAGAAAACATAAAATCTTAATTCACTAAAAATATATTTTTAAAAATGTTTTATTAATCTTAAAGTTTATACATATCTTCCGCACATTGGCTGATTTAAAAAACCTGTAAAAACAAACACATTATATAAAATATATTTTATTTTTTCATAACTGTTATACCTGATTGTTTGCTAATTAAAGCAATATCTGCTGTGCGAGTTGCAAATAATCCTACACTCACTACTCCAGGTAAAGAATTAATTTTATGTTCTATTTTAATTGGGTCTAATATTTTGAAATCATAAACATCAACAATGATGTTCCCATTATCTGTAATAACATTGTGCCTAATTTTTGGTATGCCTCCTAATTTTATCAATTTATCTAGTATATAAGAAATAGACATAGGTATAATTTCAATAGGCAACGGGAATTTTCCTAATACTTTCACTAATTTTGATTCATCTACAATGCAAATAAAAGTTTTTGCCGCAGAAGCCAAAATTTTTTCTCTAGTTAAAGCAGCACCTCCTCCTTTTATCATTTGTAATTTAAAATTTATCTCGTCTGCACTGTCTATATATAACATTAATGATTTAATATCACTTAAATTATACACAGGAATTCCATGTTTTTTCAAAAATAATGTAGAAGAACTAGAACTAGACACCACTCCATGAACTAAATTTTTAGTATAACTTAGTGCTTCAATGAAATGAAATACAGTTGAACCTGTTCCAACACCAATTACTGAACCGGGATAAATATAGTCCAAAACAGCCTTTGCAACAGATTTTTTTAATTCTTCAGAATCCATAAAATAAAACCTATACTAAATTTTATTATGTATAACAATTAAATTTATTTTAAATTTTATTATTATATAATTTAACTCAAAATATATTTAAATAAATAGACAAAAAAGAATGTTATTTGATTTTTTAGATAAGAATTATACTATTTTAATTTAAATTTTACTTTTACTTTTTATAGCCAAGTATTGCTGGGGTACCTGGATTTGAACCAGGGATGCCGGTATCAAAAACCGGTGCCTTTCCACTTGGCTATACCCCAAAATAATTATTTAAAATATTGTATGTGCGGAAGGCGAGACTCGAACTCGCAAACCTAATGGTGCCAGAACCTAAATCTGGTGCGTATACCAATTTCGCCACTTCCACACTCTAAAATTTTAATTTTTAAATTTCAAAAGTAGCTACGACAGGAATTGAACCTGTGACCTCAGCGTTATGAGTGCTGTGCTCTATCCAACTGAGCTACGTAGCCGGAAATATAAAATTATTTTATACTTTAAATTATGCTGTGTTATACTAATAATGTCAACAATGATTTTTAAAAAGATATAACTATAAAAACGATCTTTGTAAAACTATTTATACCATAGTACCAAAATTATCTATTAACTAGTTATTTGTTTTTATTTTTTTAATTTCTCTTTGTTACTTTAGATAAATATCTACAGGAAATAAAATGAATAATCAAAATAAAAAAATACATAATTTCATTCAAAAAATAATTTATCATGATTTAAAAAAAAACAAAGTAAAAAATATTAAAACACGTTTTCCTCCTGAACCTAATGGTTACTTGCATATTGGCCATGCGAAATCTATATTTTTAAATTTTTATTTAGCTAAACAATTTAAAGGAACATTTAATCTTCGTTTTGATGATACTAATCCTAGAAAAGAAAACGTTCACTACATCAATAGAATCGTTGAAGATATAAAATGGTTAGAATGTAAATGGGATAACAACATATTTTATGCATCTTCTTACTTTAAAATAATTTACCAATATGCTAAAGAATTAATTATGAAAGGATTAGCTTACGTTGATCAATTGAATAAAGAAGAAATACGCAAATATAGGGGAACATTAACTTCACCTGGAATCAATAGTCCATATCGAACGCGCACTATTAAAGAAAATTTATCATTATTTAAAAAAATGAAACATGGACATTTTTTTGAAGGAAATGCATGTTTGAGAGCAAAAATAGATATGAGATCACCTTCAATGATCATGAGAGATCCTGTATTATATCGAATTTTATTTTCAAAACATCACCAAACTCAAACAAAATGGTGCATATATCCAACATATGATTTTGCTCATTGTATTTCCGATTCTATAGAAAAAATAACACATTCTATATGCACGTTAGAATTTCAAGACAATCGACAATTATACGAATGGATATTAAATAATATTAGTGTTACTCATTATCCTCACCAATATGAATTTTCTAGATTAAAATTAGAATACTCTGTATTATCTAAAAGAAAACTACAACTCTTGATAACTAATAACATCGTGACTGGATGGGATGATCCCAGAATGCCAACAATTTCTGGATTAAAACGAAGAGGATATACATCCTCTTCTATACGCGAATTTTGCGAAAAAATTGGAGTTACAAAACAAGAGAATATCATAGAATTATCGCTATTAGAATCTTGTATTCGAAATGAACTAAATATAAATACTATTCGTTATATGGCAGTTATTAACCCAATAAAAATATATATTTGCAATTTATCTGACGATTATACAGAAATATTAACGATTCCAAACCACCCTAATATTAATACTATGGGAACACACAAATCTATTTTTAGCAATAAAATATATATAGATCGTTTTGATTTTCAAGAAAATAACACTATACCAAATAAAAAATTAACTATAGGGAACGAAATTAGATTACGTCATGCTTATACTATTTGTGCAAAAAAAATAATCAAAGATACTGATAACAACATAATTAAAATTATTTGTACATACGACAAAAACACATTAGGAAAAAATCCTATTCATAAAAAAGTATCAGGAGTAATCCATTGGATTTCTGAAAAAAATGCATTACCAGCTCAATTTAATTTATATGAAAAACTATTTTTACTCAAAGATCCTGAAACACAAATAGATTTCTTAAAGTACATTAACAGAAATTCATTAATTATTAAAACAGGATTTGTAGAATCTGATATTCTGCATAATATTTCTGAAAATAGATATCAGTTTGAAAGAGAAGGATATTTTTATCTTGATAAAAATTGTTCTATTAAAAACAACTTAATATTTAACAGGATAGTAAAATTAAAAGATAATATAAAAAAAAATATTAACAAATAATATATTATTTAGTAAACACCTTACACAATACACTATAAATTTCATAATTGTATACATAGTTAAAATATTTGACTCTAAAACACACGTCTAAATATCGTCTAACAAAAGTAATATTTTATTCATTAGAAACGAGTATCCAACAATTTAAACAACTGACTTAAAATATTTTATATCTACATAAACAATTATACAATAATTAATATTATTAACTAACCACAATTAAAAACTCGTGTTAAAAAATAGATTCTATATGACATTTACTAACAAATAACGTTCCACATAATTTTAAAAACTATACTATTATTTTCATTTTTTAACAATCTTGTTCGATATTTCATCCACATGTTGGTTAAATATGACAACACATTATATTTTTATAACTGGAGGTGTAGTATCATCTCTCGGAAAAGGCATTACAACAGCTTCTTTAGCTGCAATTCTTGAAGCACGAAATCTCAATGTAACTATTATAAAATTAGACCCATATATTAATATAGATCCAGGTACTATAAGTCCCATACAACATGGTGAAGTGTTTGTTACTGAAGATGGTGCAGAAACAGATCTAGATTTAGGGCACTACGAACGATTCATTAGAAACAAAATGACTCGTTGTAATAATTTTACTACAGGTAGTATTTATTCTGAAGTTCTTCAAAAAGAAAGAAATGGAGATTATTTAGGCGCTACTATTCAAGTTATTCCGCATATTACTAATGCTATAAAAGATAGAATTTTTGAATGTTCGAAAAATAAAGACATTATTTTTGTAGAAATAGGAGGTACAGTAGGTGATATAGAATCTTTACCATTTTTAGAAGCTATTCGACAAATGGCAGTAGATGTAGGAAAAAAAAATACTATGTATATTCATTTAACTTTAGTACCTTATATATCTACTACAGGAGAAATTAAAACTAAACCTACTCAACATTCAGTTAAAGAACTGTTATCTATTGGAATACAACCAGATATATTAATATGCCGCTCAAAAAAAACGATTTCAATTATTGAACGTAAAAAAATTGCTTTATTTTGTAATGTTTCAGAAAAATCAGTTATTTCATTAAAAGATGTTAAATCTATTTATACTATTCCTAAATTATTAAATATACAAAAAGTTGATGATTTAATTTGTAATCATTTTAGATTGTATGTTCCTCAAGCTAATTTATCAGAATGGGATCAAGTTATATACGACGAATACAATTCTACACAAACAGTAACCGTCGGAATTATTGGAAAATATGTCGAATTACCAGATGCTTATAAATCTGTTATAGAAGCGTTAAAACATGGTGGACTAAAACATAAAACAATTGTTAATATAAAATTAATTGATTCAAAAAAAATTAAAAAATTAAATGTGGATACACTAAAATTTCTTCATGGGATCTTAATTCCTGGTGGATTTGGAAAAAAAGGAATAAACGGAAAAATAATATCTGTACAATACGCTAGAGAAAACAATATTCCATTTTTTGGAATTTGTTTAGGAATGCAAATTGCATTAATAGAATTTGTTAGAAATGTAGTAGGATTAAAAGAAGCTAATTCTACAGAATTTTCTCCAAAATGTAAATATCCTATTATTTCTCTCATTCATGAACGAAAAAATGTATTATATAGTAAAAAAATTGTAACGAACAAGAAAATATTAGAAGGAAAAATGAGATTAGGTAGTCAAATATGCTATTTAAAAAACGATAGCCTATCAAAAAAATTATATAAAACTAACACCATATTAGAAAGACATAGACATCGATACGAAGTTAATAATAATTTTTTACGAACAATAGAAAGACATGGACTATTAGTCACAGGATTTTCTGAAGAAAAAAAACTAGTGGAAATTATTGAGTTGTCTGGCCATACATGGTTTTTAGCATGTCAATTTCATCCAGAATTTACATCAACACCTAGAGATGGACATCCATTATTTTCTGGCTTCATTGAAGCTGCTATAAAATATAAAAAAAAACACAACGTTAATCATTAAATATGAAATCTATTCATACATATTTACGTAAAAGATGCTTATTTACAAGGAACAATTTATTTATGTCTAAAATTAAAAAAATAATTGCTAGAGAAATAATAGATTCTAGAGGATATCCAACTGTTGAATCTGAAGTTCATTTAGAAGGAGGATTTGTTGGATTAGCATCATCACCGTCTGGATCTTCTACTGGTTCTAAGGAAGCATTAGAACTACGCGATAATGATGCATCAAGATTTTTCGGGAAAGGAGTAACCAAATCTGTTCAACTAATTAACAGCATTATTTCTAAACAATTAAAAAACAAAAACGCCGATGATCAAGAAACTATCGATAACATTTTGATTCAGCTAGATGGAACTAAAAACAAATCTAAATTAGGATCAAACACTATTCTTTCTGTTTCGTTAGCAATAGCAAAAGCTGCATCAAAATATAAAGGTATACCTTTATACCAACATATTTCTGAATTAAATAATACTCCAGGAAAATTTTCTATACCTATTCCCATGATAAATATCATAAATGGAGGAAAACACGCAAATAATAACATAGATATACAAGAATTTATGATACAACCCATTAATACTAGTAACATAAAAGAAGCTATTCAAATAGGATCGGAAATATTTCATACATTGGGAATTATTTTAAAACAAAAAAAATTAAGCACATCTGTTGGAGATGAAGGTGGTTATGCTCCTAATTTAAACTCTAATGAATCAGTGCTTACAATTATTCAAGAAGCTATTAAAAAATCTGGATACATATTAGAAAAAAATGTTACTATTGCTTTAGATTGTGCAGCTTCTGAACTTTACAACAAGCATACAAAAAAATATATGTTGCATGGAGAAAAAAAACAATTTACATCACAAGAATTTACCCATTATTTAGAAGACCTAGTTAAAAAATATCCTATTACTTCTATAGAAGATGGACAAGATGAATCAGATTGGGATGGATTCCTATATCAAACAGAAAGATTGGGAAAAAAAATTCAATTAGTAGGTGATGATTTATTTGTAACTAATACTCAATTACTAAAAAAAGGCATAAAAAAAGGTATAGCTAATTCTATTTTAATCAAACCAAACCAAATTGGAACTTTAAGCGAAACATTGAAAGCTATACAAATGGCAAACAAAGCAAATTATACTGTAATTATTTCACATCGTTCAGGAGAAACAGAAGACACTTTTATATCTGATTTGTCTGTAGGAATCGCTGCTAAAAAAATAAAAGCTGGTTCTATGAGTAGGTCAGAACGCACATCTAAATACAATCAACTAATAAGAATAGAAGAAAATTTAAAATAAAAAAAATTATTTATTAAAAAATATTTTTGTATATTTGTAATTAAATACTTTTAACAAATAGCAGAATTAATGTATATTAAACATTAACTAAAACCTGCTATTTGTAAAATACTAATAAAAACAGAGTTTAGTATAGAGATAAATAATTCAATGAAATTGCATGCAATGCAAAATATAAACTAATTTATTTTTAATGTATAACATTATAAATTCTGTATTTAAACTAGGTTATTCCAAAAATCCTACATTATTTACATATTAAAATTGTATTTTATCAAAACGACTATAATATAAGCACATAAAATTCAAAAGTCATATTACACATCGAATAATTATTAAGTCACTATTTTAATACGCTTATTTTTAAGAAAATCAATTCTTTAAAAAAAATTTCTATAATAAATTATAGTTTCAACATAAAACATTTATTTGTCTACTATAACAATTTTAAAATAAATACTTTATCAAAACTTTTTACCAAACAACTCAAACAAATACGATTTCATATTTTTAATATAATCTTTTTAAATTTTCAAAATAAAATTATTTTAAATAATTTTATTTTTCGAATATTCGCTAAAAATAAATTTAAATAACATACCAAAATAAATAATATGTAGTCAAATTGACTGACTATACATAAAATACATACTTAAAAGAAATTTTCTTTAAAAAATAATTAAAATCATTATTTTCAATATGTTTATAAATGTTAAATTATATCCGATTTAAAATTATCCAACATAACAATCGATTCACACGCTATTCCTTCATTTCGCCCAATAAAACCTAATTTTTCAGTAGTAGTAAATTTAACGCTAACATTGTCTACTAAACACGTAAGATCTCTAGAAATATTATCTCTCATTTTATTTCTATAAATTAACATTTTCGGAAGTTGCGCAATAACTGTTATATCAATGTTAGACAAAACGTATCCTTTTTTCGTAATTTCTTTCCATGTTTTCCTCAATAATATGCGACTATCAATATTTTTATATTTTTGATCAGTATTAGAAAATACTGAACCAATATCTCCCATAGCAGTAGCTCCCATTAATGCGTCAATGACGGTATGTACTAAAACATCACCGTCAGAATGAGCTGTCAAACCATGTATATAAGGTATAATCACTCCTCCAATAATCAAAGGTTTTATGCTACCAAATGCATGCACATCAAAACCATGTCCGATTTTCATAAACTCATTCTCTTATAACATTTGCGTTTTTAAATAACAACGAACAAAAGAAATATCTTCTGGATAAGTAATTTTTATATTGCTATCTCTACCTCTTACTAATTTTGGATGATATCCGCAATATTCCATAGCTGATGCTTCATCAGTTATATTTATTCCTTCTTTTATAGCTTTTTTTAAACAAAATAACAAAAGTTTCGTAGGAAAACATTGAGGAGTTAACGCATTCCACAATTGGTATCGATTTATAGTTCCAAAAATATCAATATGATTCATACTATATTTAATAGTATTATTTACCGGTGTAGCTAATATACCCCCTATAGCACTTGTATCAACTAAAGATATAATTTTATTTAAATCGTGTAAACTTAAACAAGGTCTTACAGCATCATGAATTATTACCCATTTAGCATCATGAACTACCAATAAACCAGCTAATACAGAATGTACACGAAGTTCTCCCCCAAAAACAAAATAAACTCGCGGATGAAAAGAAACAGATAATTTATGAAAAAAAACATCTTTTTTATTTAAAATAACTATGATTCTTTTAATATTATTATGTACCAAAAAAAATTTTATACTATGTTCAAGAACAGTATACCCTTTAATTTTTATATATTGTTTAGGCTTATTTAACAACATTCTACTACCAATTCCAGCTGCAGGAATAATAGCTACAATGTTAGAATGAAAAGTACCAATATTATTCATAAAATCATTTACAAATCTTTTATAATGCATTATTTAATATCATCAAAATTATGATTAATTATAATTCTATAAAAGGTTTCACCATTTTTTATCATACCCAAATTACTTCTTGCATATTCTTCGACTAACTCATTATTCATATTCCAAAGCTGTATTTCAGAAAACAATTTTACATTTCGTTCTGTAAGATAAAAAATATCTAATTTTTTTTGTAAAATTTTTTTTCTCAATTTCATATATTCGTACAAACCATCTTGTCCTACAAAAAAATTTATTTGCAATAATAATAATAATGCCAATAGTCCTATCTTAATTAATATCATATATATACTCTAAATTTATTACTAATTATATAACTATCAATAACTAATAAACTAAAATAGTTAATGTAATGTTATTTAGTAATCCAATTTAATAAGCTAAGTCCTTAATTAACGTTTGTACTGAAATTTATTTATCCATGTGAAATACAAGATTTTCTACATTTTATATATATTACATACATTATAATGATACATATATATAAAATATCATATGTCTACTAAAATAATAATAAATGAAATCTAAAATCATCAATTATAAAACATATTAATTGTTTCTTAAAAGACAAGATATTTTTCTAAACATATAAACACAAATAAACATTTCAAATTATTACTATATAATATAATAATCATGTTTCATATAGTGTTTTGTTTTAAAATATGTTAGATTGTCAATCTAATCTTATTAAAGTTAAAAAACAATATTTTTATTATATATAAATTTCTTTTCATGCCAATTCAATAATTTTTATATATAACACATAACGTTCTTTACATTTTTAATATAACAAAAAAAATAAATTCAATTGACAGTTGAAAATATTTTTTTATTTTATAAAAAGTAATTTATTTCAACCGAATTCTATACTACTTATTTACGCTTAAAATACAAACTATTAAAATATCATTAATGTTTATTAATTCATATTTATAAGTTATGCAATATACCTTGCATGTTTAATTTATCTAGTATTTATCATTTTTTAATTAACTTAATGAACTCATTTTAAATACATATCAAGAAATAACACCCCCTAATTTATACTAACGTTAAAAAAATAACGTTAACGAAATAAAATAAAACTAACTTATTGCATATGATTACTACATAACCAATAAACTAATCATTATAATATTTTCAAAACAATAAAAATTTTAATTAACATATTTTCTAAAAATTACTCTACTATCAATAAACATATGAAAAAATTGTATTAAAATATTACTAATAACTATACAAACACTACACAATTTCTTACTATTTATTTATTTAAAAATGTTTATATAATTCAAATATAAACTTAATACAAAAATATTTCCTATTTTTATAAATATTACAGAACCTTTTATAAGTGTTAGTGTATAAATTAAAAATCAGATATAAATAATATTGTAAAATTGTATAAATTATATTTTTTAATATTGTATTTTTACTTATAAAATAAAAACAACATTGTATTTTTCAGTTAATACCCTAAAAAATAAAAATAAGATATATTAAACCACAATAAAAAATTTATTTTTTTAAAAACTATACTTTTTATTTTTTTTATCTAACTAAAAATTAATTTAGTAATACGTAATTCATGTTAACACCTTATAAAACATTTAAAATATAATACAAAATTATACAAATATCAGAAAAATAAAATAAAAAATATTACATACATTATTAAAAATATAAAAAATTTTATTTAAATACTTGATAATTCATTAAATTTTCTTTTAGCTACTCCACAAAGTAACTGAAAATAGAAATTTAACTAATAAAATAACAAACAATAGCATAATTTTTATAATAAAATTTTTCTTTTAAAGAATATATAAAAGAAATTTTTTCATTATATTCTATCAAATAAAAATATAAATTCTTTACATGTTTTTTTAAAATTATTTTTTTAAGTTAGCAAATGTACAATAATGAATAGAAAATAACATCGTAGATTTAAGTGTATCAATCAAACAATCCATATTTAAAATCCAAGTTAAAGATAACTTATCATGTATCGACATTCCTCTAAAAAATCTTATTAATAAAAAAAAATTAAACTATTTTGATTAGAATTTTTTAAAAATATTAGAAATTTCTATCATTTTCATAATCAGAATTTATTATCTATTAGTTACATCATTCTACTAAACTAATACGAGTAAAATTTTATCACAATACTAATTTTAATGTGCTAGTATGGATAAACTATCTTATCCATATTACATTAATACCAATTAAAACATGCATGTAACTCTTCCAAACTACACACTAGGACAAACATAATTTAATACACAAAATTTCGTTCAGATAAATTAGAAAAACGCAATAACATATTTGAGCAAAAAATCTTGTTATATACAATTTTAAATAATTCTATACCTAATTTTTTCACTCTCGCACTGCTGGCGATTTTAGATCATCGTACACTCTTTTTTAATCATTCTCTATTTATACAATTCGCTCTAAATCTTTTATTTTTTTCATACTAATTTAAGTAAAAATGGACATTTTAATGAATTATCTGGAATACTAGACATCGGAACTTTTAATCCTAAATATTATCCTTTTTATACAAATCATATTTAAAAGACCATAACACTCTATTTTTATTCATAACTTTACTCGCGCACAAACAAATAATAAACACGTATGATTAACATCAAAGTTACATTATTACTTTTTCTAAAAAATAATAATATTTTATTAAATATTAGTTCACCAAAAATATACGATTTTTTAAAAATACGCTATGATATAGATAACTAAAACATTTAAAAAAATAACAAAATTAATTATATAATAAACGTATGAAAAAATTTTTAATATTAGCGACGCTCATGTCATTTGGATTTTGTAACATAGATACACCCATTATAGAAAAACAAAAATATACCGTACTTGATAAAAAAATTGCAAACGCTGCTCCAATAATAGAATTTTTTTCTTTTTTATGCCCTCATTGCTATACTTTAGAACAAAAATATCGACTCGATTACCATATAAAAAACAACATATCTAATTCTATTAAAATTGTAAAATATCACGTTAATTTTTTAGGAGGAGAATTAGGTGAATCATTAACTCACATATGGGAAATATCAAAAATGATGGAATTAGACAAAAAAATTCTTATGCCTATATTTGAAAAAATTCAACAACAAAAAACTATCACTGATGTCTATACCTTAAAAAATGAATTTTTAAAGTTAGCAAAAATTGATGAAAAAGAATTTAATTTCCTTTGGAACAGTTTTGTTGTAAAATCTATGTTATATAATCAACAGATTATACAAAATACTCTAAAAATAGATCGTATTCCCTCTATATTTATTAATGGAAAATATGCTATAAACAACACAAATATCAGTCAAAAATCGAATAAAGATTTTATTAAAGAATACGTATATATTGTAAAATGTTTACTTAATAAACATTAACATAACTATCTTAAAAAATTATTTTCATATTAATTATTTAACTTCTCTAATTATCTTATTAATATTAAAAACTACAATATATATTAAATACATGTAATTATAACTGATATAAATTTATATATATGAATTCCAAAAAAAAATTCGTCCATTATTTATTAATAGATGGTACATCATACCTCTATAGATCATATTATTCTTTTTCTACACTGAGCAATAAAAATAATACACCATCCGGGGCTATATATGGTGTAATAAAAATGCTCAAAACGTTATCTAAAAAATACCCAAAATCTCAAATAATCATAATATTTGATTCACCAACAAAAAATTTTAGGCATATATTATTTCAACCATATAAAGCTAACCGTCCAAGTATGCCAACAAATTTAAAATTACAAATTAAACCGTTATACGAAATAATAACAGCAATGGGATTTCCAATCGTAATAATACCTTATTTTGAAGCAGATGATATTATAGGAACATTGTCGCATGCGGCAAATAAAGAAAAAAAATTTACTTTAATTTGTACTAATGATAAAGATCTAGCGCAATTAGTAAATGTTAATGTTAATATATTAGAAAGTAAATTTAATACAATATTAGGAGAACAAGAAATAAAACATAAATATGGAGTAATACCTACTTTAATTCCTGATTTACTAGGATTAATGGGAGATAAATCAGATAATATTCCAGGAGTACCAACAATAGGAAAAAAAACAGCACTTACTTTATTGAAACATTTTAACTCTTTAGAAGACATATATATTCATATTGATGAAATATCGCAATATTCATTTAAACGAGCTAAACATATTACTGAAATGCTAATGATTCATAAAAACTTAGCGCTTCTTTCAAAAAAACTAGCTACAATCAAAACAGATGTAACTATAAATAAATCCATAAATGAAATAAAAATGTCTAAACCATCAATACATAAACTAACTCATTTTTTTAAATACTATAAATTTCATCATTGGTTAAAATTATTACGAGAATGAAAATAGTAAAAACAAACATAAATTACCTAAAAATAAAAAATGCATATAAGTGTATTTTGACTTAAAATACTGAATGCACTAATTTCTTAACCATGAATTTTAATTTCTGAAATAAAATATTTTATTTTCAGAACAAAATAAATAATTCAAATTATAAAACAAAATTTTTTTATATAAATTTAAATCACATTAACTAAAATATTTTTCGCTTAAACAATAAAACCTCTATTTAAACATTGATTAAAAAAAATATGAATACAGAAACGTATACAATTCATTGCTGTAAACAATAATACAAACTTTGAAAAATAAAAAACAAACGCTATTAT
Organism: Buchnera aphidicola (Kaburagia rhusicola ensigallis); assembly: GCA_039830025.1. Lineage (NCBI taxonomy): Bacteria > Pseudomonadati > Pseudomonadota > Gammaproteobacteria > Enterobacterales > Erwiniaceae > Buchnera > Buchnera aphidicola. The sequence goes on from CP140040.1 coordinate 443,664, forward strand.
GATTTAAACACTATTCAAAAAATATAAATGTATGTTAATAAGATATCAATACTAAAAAGTTAAATTCTATCTTAATAACTAATATTTAAGAAAAACATCTAATCAAAAATATTAACTTTTAATCTAACAATTACATATTGTCATGCATCCAATAATCCAATTGATCCTTTAAACTATCAATACCAATTTTTTTAAATGACGAAAATAATTCTACTCGTATACCATATAGTAAAATTAATCTATTTAAACGAATAATGCGTAATTGTTCTTGCTGTTTAGAAAAAACCATTTTGTCAGCTTTATTTAACAAAATTAACATCGGAATATGGTTCAACCTCGTTAAATTAATTATCATTTCATCTAGAGATTTCATAGGATATCGAATATCCATCAACATAATTAATCCTTTTAAACACGTTTGAGTTTTTAAATACTGAAACACCATTTTTTTTAAGTTCATCATAATATTTTTAGAAACTTTAGAATAACCATAGCCAGGTAAATCAACTAAACGCATTTCGGAAGAAACTTTAAAAATATTAATTAATTGTGTTCTTCCTGGAATTTTACTAACCCTAGCTAAATGTTTTTGATTAGTTAAAACATTAATAACAGTAGACTTTCCTGAATTAGAATATCCAATAAAAGCAAATTCAAACCCAAAATTATATTTTTCTTTTTTTATATTTACAATGCTTTTTAAAAAAACAGTGTTACAATAATTGTTTCTAATCACAATACAGCTCCAAAAATACACTATAATACTATTAACTTTAATGAATCATACTACATAAAAAATAATATATTTAATATTATTTAGTGATAATAAAAAAATAAAATATTATAACATTTAAACTAATAACATATATAATCACTTACATTCAGTTTAATATTTATATTTTATGAATACGTATCAAAAGATTATTATTTCAATAATAAACATGTTAGAATAAAAATTCTATAATGTTGTTCAATTATTTTACAACCACAATTATTTTTACTTCTTTTACGATGCCAATAAAAAATGAACAAAAACTTAAGAAACATAGCTATTATCGCTCATGTTGATCATGGAAAAACCACCTTAGTAGATGCATTACTAAAACAATCTGATCATTTTAAAAGCTATAAAAAATATTCCGAACGTATTATGGATTCAAACGATCTCGAAAAAGAACGAGGAATAACTATTTTAGCAAAAAATGCTGCGATTAAATGGAAGAATTATCGTATTAATATCATAGATACTCCTGGACATTCTGATTTTGGTGGAGAAGTAGAACGCATACTATCCATGGTAGATTCTGTTCTATTAGTAGTGGATGCATTAGACGGTCCAATGCCGCAAACAAGATTTGTTACTCAAAAATCTTTTAACTATGGAATCAAACCTATTGTAGTAATAAACAAAATTGATCGAAAAAATGCTAGACCAAACTGGGTAGTAGACCAAATTTTTGATTTATTTGTCCATCTTAATGCTACTGATGAACAACTTGATTTTCCAGTCATATATACTTCTGCATTACTTGGAACATCTGGAACTAACTACAAAGATATAGGACTAGATATGTCATCGTTGTACGAAACTATTATAAAATATACACCACCTCCAAAAATTAATGTTAGCAAAACGTTACAAATGCAAATTTCGCAACTAGACTATGACAATTATTTAGGAACAATTGGAATTGGACGAATTAATCAAGGATCTATAAAACCCAACCAAAACATAACAATTATCAATAATAAAGGACTAAAAATCAACGGAAAAATAGGAAAAGTACTAACTTATTTTGGATTAGAAAAAATAGAAGTTAATCAAGCACAATCGGGAGACATAGTAGCTATAACAGGTATTGAAAAACTTTATATTTCAGATACTATTTGTGATCCTACTAATATAAAACCATTACCAAAATTACAGGTTGATGAACCAACAGTAGAAATGATGTTTTCTGTTAATACTTCTCCTTTTTCAGGAACAGAAGGGAAACATATTACCTCTCGACAAATTTTGAATCGATTAAAACAAGAAATGATACACAATGTTGCTTTAAAAATAAAAGAAACAGCGAATTCCAATGTTTTTGCAGTGTCTGGACGCGGTGAACTACATTTGTCGATATTAATTGAAAATATGAGAAGAGAAGGGTTTGAATTAGAAGTATCCCGTCCAAAAGTAATTATACGTGAAATAAAAGGAATCAAACACGAACCATTTGAAATAGTTATATTAGATATTAAAAATGCAAATCAAGGAACTATTATAAGATTAATAGGTGAACGCAAAGGAACAATTTCTAATATTACTTCAGATAAAACAGATAGAACAAGAATTGATTGCATTCTAAGTAGTAATGCTTTAATTGGATTTAGATCAGAATTCACTACTATTACCTCAGGATCTGGAACATTTCACTCTTCTTTCAGCCATTATGGGAAAATTCAGTCTGAAACAATAGGACTGCGAAAAAACGGAGTACTAATTTCAAACAAAACAGGGTATTCAGTAGGTTTTTCTCTATTTAATTTACAAAATCGTGGAAAACTGTTCATAGGACATGGAGAAAAAGTATATGAAGGACAAATCATTGGTATTCATAACAGAAAAAACGATTTAACTGTAAATTGTTTATTAGGTAAAAAGTTAACAAACATGCGAGCATCAGGATCTGATGATGCAATAACATTAACTACACCTATAACCGTTAATTTAGAGTATGCTATTAGTTTTATTAATCACGACGAATTAGTAGAAATAACACCGCTATCTATTAGATTAAGAAAAGAACACTTAACAGAAAATTCAAGAAAGATATTTTCAAGAAAAAAGGAATTGTAATAAAAAAAATATATTAAAACGTAGCGTCTGACATAAATGTATTTGTAAACCACATAATAATTAGAAACATGTTCTATGCTCAATAACAGTATCTTATTAAAAATATACGATTATTTTAATAAATTACGAAGTAAATTACTGTTTTTTTTTGTTTGATATTGTCTAGACAAATGTTCTACTTGAACAATTTTATTTAAATTAGACACGGCTAATTTAAAATTATCATTAATAATTACATAATCATATTCAACGTAATGCCGCATGTCAGATACTGCTTGATTCATCCTTTTTTGTATTATTACTTCACTATCTTGATCTCGTTTACATAATCGTCTATACAATTCATCTTTAGACGGAGGTAATATAAAAATACTCTTTGAATTTGGAATTTTGCGACGTACTTGTTGTGCTCCTTGCCAATCAATATCCATAAAAACATCTATTCCAGCTAATAAACATTGATTAATTTCTTTATAAGATGTCCCATAATAATTGTTAAATACTTTTGCATATTCTAAAAATTTTTTTTTCTTTATCATATTTTTAAATTGATGAATAGAAATAAAATAGTAATGTTTACCATTATATTCTCCTGGTCTAATTATACGAGTAGTATGAGATATTGATACTTGTATTTTAAACAATAAATTAGTTTGTAACATTTCTCGAATTAAACTAGACTTTCCTGTTCCACTGGGGGCGGAAATTATAAATAATATGCCTTTTATCATAATCATCTAAAGTTAAAATAAATCTAAATATCTAAATACTGCCATAAAAATTTAAAATAGAAAGACAATTTGTTTTAAACATTTATATTGCTATGTTTGCTTTAATAGAAGGATGGGATTTATATTTTAATAAACAAAAATTTTTCGCACAATAATCAGATATTTTTTCAGGTTTATCTTTAATCATTAATGTTGGCAAACGATAGGGTTGACGTAATAATTGAGTATTAACTTGATCTATATGATTCTTATATATATGAACATCACCTCCAGTCCATAAAAAATGACCAACTTTTAAACAACATTGATTTGCTATTATATGGATCAATAAGGAATAACTAGCAATATTAAATGGCAGTCCTAAAAAAACATCACAAGAACGCTGATACAATTGACAACTTAAAACATTGTTAATAACATAGAACTGAAATAATACGTGACACGGAAATAACGCCATTTTTTCTAAATCACTCACATTCCAACTTGATACTAACATTCTTCTGGAATTAGGATTATTCTTAATTTGTTTAATTACATTTTGTATTTGATCGATTTCTGTACCATCTGTGTTTTTCCATCTTCTCCATTGCTGTCCATAAATAGGACCTAAATCTCCGAATTCATTCGCCCATGAATTCCAAATCGATACTTTATTATCATTTAAATATTTAACGTTAGTATCTCCTTTTAAAAACCATAAAAGTTCGTGAACAATAGAAATAAAATGACATTTTTTGGTAGTAACCAACGGAAATCCTGTTTGTAAATTAAATTTCATATGATGACCAAAAATAGATAATGTCCCTACTCCAGTACGATCTTGTTTGTTGTTTCCTTTATTCAATATTTTTTTTAGAAGTAATAAGTAAGATTTCATATTATCCTATTATATGAGAGTTTTAGATTTTCGTCGTATAGAAAAAATAATTAAAATTCCCAATATTATCATGGGAATGGATAATATTTGTCCCATAGTTAAAACATTTTTAAATAACCCTATTTGATAATCAGGTTCGCGAAATATTTCAACAATAATACGAAAAATTCCATAAAAAATCAAAAATATACTTGAAATAACTCCAGTAGTTTTTACCTTTTTTGAATAATAATACAAGACAAAAAACAAAATTATTCCTTCTAAAAAAAATTCATATATTTGAGATGGATGTCTAGGTAACATTCCAAATTTTTTGATCAACAGTTGTAATTGCAAATCATTTTTAGCTAATTCTAAATCCATTTCTCTAGACATAGGAAATAAAATAGAAAAAGAAAAACCAGGAGCAACACGACCCCATAATTCTCCATTAATAAAATTCCCTATTCTTCCTGCTCCTAACGCAATTGGAACTAACGGGACAATCGAATCAGAAATTAAAAAAAAATTTCTATTAAACTTTCTAGAAAAATACAGAATTACTATAATCACTCCTAATAACCCTCCATGAAAAGACATACCTCCTTCCCATACTTTAAATATATGTATAAAGTTATTAAAATAAAATAATGGATTATAAAATAATATATACCCCAATCTTCCTCCAATGATCAAACCAAAAAAACTAAAATATAAAATATCTTCTATTTCTGTTTTTTTTAATCCTATTTTTTTTATACTTTTTGTCCCTTTATTTAAAATAAAAACAAACCCTAATAAATACATTACTCCATACCAACGTATAGAAACATTAAATATAGAAATAATTATAGGATTAAAATTGGGAAACAATATATAAGAATTATGTATCAATTTTACTCATCCTATTCACAATATATTTATTTGACTAAAATATTTATTTACATAAAGTTAACAATTAAATTATTAAAATTACATTGCACCAAAATTCTTATGCTAAAATATTATATATTTTTAAAAAAACATACAAACAAAACTCAATAATATTAATATTTGCATATAATACATCTGCTCTCCACTAATAAATAAGTTATGTAATTATATGACTGCTGTTTAAATAAAACAACATTAATTAATAAATACTTTATTTGGTCAAATGCAACTTATTTCAGGTTCTAATAGTTCTTTTATAGTTTGACGTCTTCGAATAATACGAAAATTTCCATTTTCAAATAAAATCTCTGGAATCAATAAACGGCTATTGTAGTTGGATGACATAGAAGCTCCATATGCTCCAGTATCATGAAATATTAAATAATCACCTGGTTTTACCTTAGGTAACATTCTAATTTCTATATCACCTTGCCCATTTTGAGTAAATAAATCTCCTGACTCACATAAAGGACCTCCAACTACAGTCTCTACTGTATCATATTCATTAATTTTGCGCCCATCACCTGAAATAACAGATATATGATGATAACTTCCATACATAACAGGTCTAACTAAATCATTAAATCCGGCATCGACTAATACAAACAATTTAGAACTAGTTTTTTTTACTGATCTTACTTCAGTGACTAATATTCCAGATTCTGCTACTAAAAATCTTCCAGGTTCTATTTCTAATTGAATAGAATGATTCAAATAATTAGAAATTTCTTTTCGTGCCATATCCCATAACATAAAATATTTATTAACATCAAATGAGCTTTCGTATAATTTATAAGGAACTGTTAAACCTCCTCCTGCTGATATCACGAAAATATCATGATTAAAACGTAATACTTGTCGAACCATTTCTTGACATACACGCTCCAAATACTTGTAATTTACGCCAGACCCAATATGTATATGTAAACCTATTAATTTAAAATTATATTTCTTAATAAATGACTTAGCCAAACTAATATCCCAAATTCCATGTTTACTGTTTTCCCCACCGGTATTAGTTTTTTTACTATATCCATCACCAAATCTCGGATTAATACGTAACCAAATATTGTGCCCTGGAGATACTTCTCCAATTTGCTGTAGCATATCAAGTGATCCCACATTTACTGGAATATGATATCTTTTTATTTTTTTTAACGTACATCTATCTATAACATCTGCTGTAAATATAATCCCTTGATCAGTAGGATGATATCCAGAAATCAAGCCTCTTTCAATTTCTCCTAGTGATACAGCATCAACTTTTACTCCTTGTTTACGAAAAAAATTTAAAATATGAATATTAGAACAAGCTTTTTGAGCAAACCTGATTACATCAAATTGATGTAATTTTTTAATGTTATTCAATATCACAGTAGAATCATATATCCATAACGGAGAACAATATTTTTTAATTAACTTTAATATATTATCTCTATTAAATATCGTATTTTTTTTATTTTTGGAATTCAACATAACCCATTGTCTCAAGAATGACATATTGCTTTTATATGCAAATGTTTTTATAAAAAAATCAATATTAACATTAAAATGATGTAAAACATTAAATTTTTAAAAATATAGAATACTATTTATTAAAAAACGTTAAATAAAAAATTAAATATATGATTTTATCAAAAACAAACGTTGAAGAACAATACATGAAAAAATGAAAACATAAAAAATTCAATACATCACACATACATATAATTTATATTTTAGAATGGAGCGGTTTAAGAATAGGAAAAAAAATAACATCACGAATACTTTTCTGATTAGTTAAAATCATAATTAATCGATCAATTCCTATTCCCAATCCAGAAGTTGGAGGCAGTCCATACTCAAGTGCGGCTATATAATCTTCATCATAAAACGTTGAATTATCTTCGCATCGTACGTCTAATTCTCGAGTTTGACTAAAAAATCGTTCTTTTTGATCGTCTGGATCATTTAATTCAGAAAATCCATTCGCTAATTCGTAACCAGCGATGAATAATTCGAATCGATCAGCAACATCAATATTTTTATTATTTCTTCTAGATAATGGAGAAATATCTATAGGATAGTCAGTAATAAAAGTGGGTTGAATTAAACATTTTTCTGCTGTTTTTTCAAATATCTCTGACATTAATTTACCTATTTCCCAATTGTGTTCTATTTTTATTCCAAGCGTATTTGCTATATTTTTCATTTTTTCTAAATTATCTAAATCGGACATTTTAATATTAGAATTAAAGTTTAATATAGCTTGCTTCATTGTAAGTTTACAAAAACTTTTTTCAAAATTTAGTTCGTATTTTCCATATTTAAATATTAAATTACCTTGCGTTTTCTGAACTAAATTTTTCAACAAGTTTTCAGTAAAAATCATCATATCTGTATAATCTGAATAAGCCATATATACTTCCATCATAGTAAATTCTGGATTATGTCGAGTTGAAATTCCTTCATTACGAAAATTTCTATTTATTTCAAAAATTCGATTAAATCCTCCAATAATTAATCTTTTTAAATATAACTCAGGGGATATTCTTAAATATAAATTAAGATCTAAAGAATTGTGATAAGTAACGAAAGGTCGTGCAGTAGCTCCTCCAGGAATGCTTTGCATCATAGGAGTTTCAACTTCTAAAAATTTATTTTCCAACATGAATGTTCTAATATAAATAAAAATTTGCGATCTTTCTTTAAAAATACAACTCAAATGTTTGTTACTAATAAGATCTAAATATCTTTGTCTATATCTTATTTCTTTGTTGTACAATCCATGAAATTTATTAGGCAATGGTTTTAACGATTTAGTTAATAATTTTAATTCTTTACAATAAATAGATAACTCTTCTGTTTTTGTTTTAAATAAACTTCCTTTAACTCCTATAATATCACCTAAATCCAATTCTTTAACTGTATCTGCGTAACAAAAATTTACACTATATTTCTCTGTAATATATAATTGAATTTCTCCTAAACAATCTTTTAATATAAAAAAAGAACTTTTTCCCATAATACGTTTTCGTATAATCCTACCAGCTATGCTAACACATACATTCAAAATTTTTAATTGATCATTGCTACATAACTCATAATTATTGTTAATATCTATTATATTTTGATCTGGTTTAAAATCATTAGGAAAATTAAAACCGTTTTTTTTAAGAATATATAATTTTTTACGTCTCTGTTGCTCTTCATTATTACATGTGTTCATATTAACCTCTTGCGTACTCTTAAATAAAATTATGTTTTAATGTTTATTAAAATCCTTTTCTTAAACTAGATAAAATAAAAAGATCTAAATCTCCATTCAAAACTGAATATACATCATTCACTTCTATTTTAGTTCTTAAATCTTTGATTCTAGAACTATCTAATATGTATGAACGTATTTGATTACCCCATCGAATATCTGATTTTTTATTTTCAAGTACTTTTTTTGCATTATTTTTTTTATTAAAAATTGCCTCATACAATTTTGCTTTCAATTGTTTTAGCGCTCTATCTTTATTTTTATGCTGAGAACGACTACTTTGAGATTGAGTTACTAATCCTGAAGGAATATGCGTAATTCGAACAGCTGATTCAGTTTTATTAACATGTTGACCTCCAGCTCCAGATGCTTTATATACATCAATTCTCAAATCATAAGAATTAATTTTTACTTTTACAGGATCATCAATATCAGGATAAACGAAAGCGGAAGCGAAAGAAGTATGACGATGATTATTAGAACTAAATGGACTTTTTCTTACTAAACGATGAATTCCTGTTTCAGTTCGTAACCAACCATAAGCATATCTTCCTAATACTTTTACTGTGACAGATTTAATTCCAACTATTTCACCGTGTGTTCTCTCAATAATTTCTGTTTCAAAACCTTTATTATTTGCCCATTTTAAATACATTCTGAACAACATATTAGCCCAATCTTGAGCTTCTGTTCCTCCAGATCCAGATTGTATATCTAAATAACAATTTAAATGATCGTTTTTTTTTGAAAAAACAAGTATTAATTCCAATTCATGAATCACATTATCTAATATATCTAATTCATTAATCACATCTCGTAATAACTGCTTATTATTTTCTTGAATAGACAACGTTAAAATATCTAACATTGCATCTAAATTTGATTCTATCTTATCTATAGAATAAACTAAATGGGTCAATATTTTTTTTTCGTGATTTAAACTTTCTATTAAATTAAAATTTTTCCATATTTTAGAGGATTTGAGTAAAATGTTAATTTCTAGCAATCTATTCTTTTTCTTACTATAGTCAAAGAAATTCTTTTAAACTATTAATTTTATTGTTATACATTTGAACACGATGTTGTATTAAATTAATTTCGCACATATTTTTGTTCTCTTAATCATATTTTTAAACGACTATATTACAGAAACATAAAAATATACTTTTTCTGCACAAATTATTCTATAAATCTTTCAAAATAAACAAAATTTTTATGACATTTCGCACTTTCTAATAATAAATAATTTAAAACTTTTAATTCTAATTAAACATATATGTAGTTTAATTGACATTTTTATGCATATAAAAATATATATTTTCATCTCAAATTTTTAAAAGTATACTAATCTCTATTTAAAAAATAAGAAAAAAAATAACATGACAATGTTACTATCAAGCAACCAATATTTATCAAGCTTCTTAAAAAAAGATATAATGTTAATAAATTTAAGTAACTGGTCTCTAACAACAATAATAGGTAATGATAGTGCAAACTATTTACAAAGCCAAGTGACCATTAATATCGATAAACTAAAAAAAAACAACCATGAATTATGTTCTCACTGTAACATTAATGGAAAAGTATTAAGTAATTTAAGATTGTTTCGAATCAATAAAAATCATTATATGTACATTCAAAGAAAAAGTATATCTTACCATCAAGTAGCAGCGTTAAAAAAATATGCTATTTTTTCTAACGTTAATATATTTAATGATGATACGGTAAATTTATTGGGAATCACTGGAATAACAGCAAAAGAAAAATTAAAAAAATATTTTAATAAATTGCCCAATAAAAAATTCCCAGTACGTCATTATAATGACATAATACTATTGTGGTTCAATACTCCATGCGAAAGATTTTTGCTTATCGCAAAAAAACATAATCCTATTTTAAAAAAAATATTAACATTAATAAAAGTAGAAAACACAGATAACCTATGGCTAGCTTTAGATATTAGTTCTAAATTCCCTATTATTGATCAAGAAATGAGCAAAAAATTTCTTCCTCAATCATTGAATTTAGAAAATTTAAACGGTATAGACTTCAATAAAGGATGCTATCATGGTCAAGAAATGATTGCTAAATCACAATTTAAAAAACTAAACCAATATGACTTGTACTGGTTAATTACAAAATCTAATCGAATATTACATATAGGAGAAATAATAGAATCTAACTACGACGATAAATGGCACAAAATCGGACATATTTTAGCATTTGCAAAAATCGATCAAAAAACTACCTGGATACAAGCGGTATTAAAAAAGAGTTTTAAAATAGATAATACACTTCGTATAAAAAATGATGAAGAAAGTAATTTATATATAAAAAAATAAACTATGTTTTGCATAAATACACTTGCACAATTAGATGTTATTTTATAAAAAATTATGTATATCCATTTTAATATATTTATACTAACATCTGTTTAACATTTTGACTGCAACGCGATAATAAAATGATAAAAAAAGAAAATATATACATAAAAACTTGGGGTTGTCAAATGAACGAATATGATTCCTCAATGATAACTCAACTATTGAAAAAAAAGCATTACTTCCAAGAAACTCACCTTCCTGAGTTAGCTGACATCTTAATTCTTAATACTTGCTCTATCCGCGAAAAAGCGCAAGAAAAAGTTTTTCATCAATTAGGAAGATGGAAAAAATTAAAAAATAAAAATCCTAATATAATTATTGCAGTAGGTGGTTGTGTAGCAACACAAGAAGGAAAAGAAATCTATAAACGCGCAAACTACGTTGATATAATATTTGGTACGCAAACGTTACATAGATTGCCAAATATGATAAAAAAAGTAAAAGAACGAAATAAACACGTTATTGACATTGAATTTCCCTTAATCGAAAAATTTGATACTATTGAATATCCTGATTATCCGGGAGTGACAGCATATGTAACGATAATAGAAGGATGCAACAAATTCTGCTCATTTTGCATTGTGCCTTATACTAGAGGCTATGAAATTAGCCGTCCAGTCGACGAAATATTATTAGAAATTTCTATATTAGCTGAAAGAGGAGTTCGAGAAATTAACTTGTTAGGACAAAATGTTAATGCATACAAGGGAAAAACTTTTGATGGGAAAATTTGTAAATTTTCAGAACTATTAAGATTAGTAGCATTAATAAAAGGTATTGATAGAATTAGATTCACAACAAGCAATCCTATTGAATTTACTGATGACATCATAGATGTTTATTCTGATACAAAAAAAGTAGTAAGTTTTTTACATTTACCTGTACAAAGTGGATCTGATAGAATTTTGCAATTAATGAAAAGAGCTCACAATATTAAAGAATATAAAAATATTATACAAAAAATAATTTCGCATCGTCCTAATATGCAAATTAGTTCAGACTTTATTGTTGGATTTCCAGGAGAAACACAAGAAGATTTCGAACAAACATTACGTTTAATTAAAGAAATGAATTTTGATATGAGTTTTAGCTTTATTTATTCTTCTCGTCCAGGTACACCAGCATCAGAGTTATTGGATCATACTTCATTAGACGAAAAAAAAACAAGATTGTATGAACTTCAAAAGCTAATTAATAAAAATACAAAGTCATGGAATGAAAAAATGTTAGGAAGTATACAATCAATACTAGTCGAAGGACCATCTCATAGAAATCCTATGGAACTATCAGGAAGAACAGAAAACAATCGTATAGTCAACTTTGAAGGACACTCAAATATGATAGGAAAATTTATTAATTTAAAAATTATAGGAATAAATCCTCATTCTCTCAAGGGAAGTTATTCCAAAACATTTAATAATAAAAATCAAAAAATAACTTAAAATATATAAATTTTTTATTTATAAAAATCTGATAAAATATAAAATAATGTTATATTATATTCTAAAATATTTATTCATTATAAATAATATCCTTGCAATTATCATGACAGAAATTATTATTGATTTACAAACAGCTTGTTCTAAGAAATCATATTTTCCAAAAAAATCAAAATACTTAGAATGGATACAAGCTAGTCTAAATAAAAAAAAAATTAATGTAGAAATAACAATAAGAGTTGTGAGAACATGTGAAATGCAATTTTTAAATTATAAATATAGAAATAAAAATAAAACTACCAACATATTATCGTTTCCATCTACTACGTATAAAACAATGCAATCTTATTTTATTGGTGACTTAATCATTTGCAGTGACGTTATTAAAAAAGAAGCTAATACTTATAATAAAAATATAGAATCACATTGGGCACATATGATAGTACATGGTACATTACATTTATTAGGGTACGACCACAAAAATTACTATAATTTAAAAAAAATGCAAAGTTTAGAAACCAAAATTATGTTGTCTTTAGGATATAAAAATCCTTACTTAGAATAAAATAATACTACAAACACTTTCTTAAAACTTTTTTAAAAAAATTCAACTAAAATTAACATATAAAAAAATCTTTATTAACATGTTATGAATGATGATGATTCTCGATATAATAATAGACATAATAAAAAAAATTTCTTTTCTATTTTATTAAATCAAATATTTCATGAAGAACCAAAAAATAAAAAAGAACTATTAGCATTAATACGATATTCAAAAAAAAACAAGTTAATAGACCAAGAAACTTGTAATATGTTAGAAGGAGTTATTGACATAACACAACAAAAAGTTCGAGAAATAATGATACCTCGGACGCAAATGATCACTCTAAAATTAACTTATTCACTAAAAAAATGTCTAGATATAATTATAGAATCCGCTCACTCACGATTTCCTGTGATGAACTATGACGAAAACTACATCGAAGGATTTTTAATAGCTAAGGACTTTTTACCTTTTATAAAAAATGAACAAAATAACTTTTGTATAAAAAAAATATTAAGACCAGCTGTTGTAGTTCCTGAAAGTAAACACGTAAACTGTATGTTGAAAGAATTTCAATTAAAAAAAAGTCATATGGCAATGGTAGTAGATGAATTTGGAGCAGTTTCTGGATTAGTAACAATAGAAGACATATTGGAATTAATCGTAGGTAATATTGATGATGAATACGATGAAAATAAATCTAATATTCAACAATTAAACAAATATGAATTTATAGTAAAATCTTTTACTTCTATAAAAGAATTTAATGATACCTTTAAAACTAATTTCAATAACGAAGAAGTAGATACTATTGGTGGTTTAATTATAAAAAGATTAGGACATCTTCCTATACAAGGCGAACTTATAAATATTTCTAAATACGTATTTAAAGTTAATATGGCCAATAATAGAAAAATTATAAAATTACAAGTTACTATTCCGAAAGATACAAACTATCTCGAATTATCAAAAAAAAATAAAAAAATTCATACAATACGGTAACAATCAATGTTATATGCTTAATGAAATCAAAAAAATTTTATTTTTAAAAAATAAATGTTTTTATAAATTAAAAACAAGAAGTAAGTACAAAGTTCATTTATTAAATGCTAAAATATATTAAATATATTCTAGTATATATTTTATTAATTCTTATTTTTTATAAAAAGTTTACAATTTATCATGTCAATAACATATTTTTATGCATTAATTTATGGTAAAATACCCAATTCTAAATTCAAATCAAATAAAACATACTTTTAATCAAAAAATTTAATTTTACTTTATGTTAAAACTTATATTTTTTCATGTTATTTTATTAAATTTTTAAACAGCTTACGCATACCATAAAAATAATAGTACTATTTATTAACATAATGTCATTAAAAGATACGCTTCTAAACTCCTACTATAGAAGTAATTACTTTTTACGCTTATAATTACTTCTAATTTTAATTTCGCTATTTAAAAATAACGTATCTAACACTTAATTATCTCGTATTAAAAAAATTGTTTATACTCTATCATTCAGCTATCTATAATGATGTTAAAATAAGCCACTCATAAACACAAAATTAATAATAAATTATTTTTTAAAATCAAAAACTATTGTTTAATTTATATAAATGTTTTATTTTTTCTATTTTGAGTAACATCTAGTTAAAAAATTTCTTAAAATATATCAAAATTATAAAAGCATTAAATAAAAAATAATAATTCATATCCATAAACAACATAAATTAAAATTTTATCAAATTTAAAATTTATATTTAAAAGCAAAAAAATAAATGCAAAACATGAATTCTTATTAACATTTTTTATAAATTCTCACTATTCAATCATCAAAATAACATACAAAATTTATTTTTTAATTCTATTACAATACAAAAAATGAATATAAAAATGAAAAAAAAATATATGCCCAAAGAAATAGAAAACAATATTCAAAAATTATGGGAAAAGAACAACATGTTTTCAGTAACTGAAAACAAAAAACAAGAAAAATATTATTGTCTTTCTATGATTCCTTATCCTTCTGGAAAATTACATATGGGACATGTAAGAAATTACACCATTAGTGATGTTGTAGCAAGATATCAACGAATGATTGGGAAAAACGTATTACATCCTATGGGATGGGACGCATTTGGACTACCTGCAGAAATAGCTGCCATACAAAATAACGTTAGTCCTGCTATATGGACTAATAACAATATAAGTTATATGAAAAAACAACTGCAATCATTAGGATTAAGTTACGATTGGAATAGAGAAATTACAACTTGTTCACCTGAATATTACAAATGGGAACAATGGTTTTTTATAGAACTATACAAAAAAAATTTGGTATACAAAAAAAAATCTTGGGTAAATTGGTGTACAACAGATCAAACAATCTTAGCTAATGAACAAGTTATCAACGGATTATGTTGGCGTTGCAATACCAAAATTATTAAAAAAAATATTTCTCAATGGTTTATTAAAATTACAAATTATGCCGAAGAATTATTAAATGGATTAAAAAAATTAAAAAAATGGCCTAATAAAGTAAAAAAAATGCAATCCAACTGGATTGGTCTTTCTTATGGAGCAACAATAAATTTAAAATTGTCTGATACGCAAGAAAAATGCAAAGTTTTCATATCTCAACCTGAAGTATTAATGGGGGCAACATTTGTCGCAATTTCACCTTTTCACAAATTAGTTAAAAAAATATCTAATATCAACCGAGATGTACATCATTTCATTAAAAAAAAATCTTACCTTAATCTAAATTATAATAATTTTGAAAAAAATGAAGGAATTAATACCGGAAAATTTGCTTTTCATCCAATAACTGAAAAAAAAATACCTATATGGATAGCCAACTATATAATATCTGAATATAACACTAAAGCAATATTAGGTGTACCTGCTCATAATCAAAACGACCTTGATTTCGCAAAAATACATCACCTCACTATTAAACCAGTAATACTTGATGAAAATGATAAAATACCCAATATACAAACCATAGCTATGACTAAACCAGGAAAATTATTTAATTCTGAACAATATGATAATCTACATACTAAGGAGGGATATCTTTCCATAATATCAGAACTAAAAAACCGAAAAATAGGAGAAAAAACAACACATTGTAAACTTAAAGATTGGGGAGTATCAAGACAACGCTATTGGGGAGTCCCTATTCCAATGGCAACTTTAGAAAACAATGAGATCGTTCCTATACCAGAAAAATACCTTCCTATAAAATTATTATCTGAAAAAACAAATACTACATACACCCATAACTATTTTTCAAATACTTTTAAAAAAAAGAAAATATATATCAACGGGAAAATAGCACTATGCGAATCTGATACATTAGATACATTTGTGGAGTCATCATGGTATTACGCTAGATATACCTGCACCAAATTTAATCAAGGAATGATAGACAAAAACGCTGCTAATTATTGGCTTCCTATAGATTTATATATTGGTGGCATAGAACATTCTATTATGCATTTAATATATTTTCGATTTTTTCATAAATTATTAAGAGATTTTGGATTAGTCCAATCAGATGAACCAGTAAAAAAACTATTATGTCAAGGAATGGTGTTATCCGATGCTTTCTACTATATTGATAATAAAAATGCGCAAAATTGGATTAACATTACGGCTTCTAATTTTCAATATGATCTTAATGGAAATATAAAAAAAACTTTTAAATACCATGGAAAAAAAATTTTTCATGCAGGTATGATTAAAATGTCAAAATCAAAAAAAAATGGGGTAGAACCGGAAAAAATGATTAACAAATATGGTGCAGACACAGTAAGACTATTTATTATGTTCGCCGCTCCAGTAGAAGCATCATTAGAATGGAAAGAATCTGGAGTAAAAGGAATGTATCGATTTCTAAAAAAGTTATGGACATTTTGTTATGATCATATTCAAAACTACAAATGTTCTAATATATTACTTAATTATGAAAGTTTTACTCATGATCAAAAAGAACTATATATACTATTACATCAAACTATGCAAAAAGTAGAAGATGACATTAGTAAAAAACAATCATTTAATACAGCAATTGCTGCAATTATGAAATTAGTTAATAAACTTTTAAAGTTTGCTTTAAATAAAAATGATAGTCAAGAACTAATTCAATATTCCTTATTATCTATTATAAAAATTTTATATCCTTTTACACCTCATTTCAGTCATACACTATTACAATATTTATTGACAACACAACATCTAAAAAACATTTCATGGCCAAAAATTGAAAAAAACATTATTTTAAATAAAAATACTACTGTAATAGTAATACAAATAAACGGGAAAATGCGTCATAAAATTACGATCGCGCAACAACATTCTAAAAAAGAAATATTAGATAAAGTTTTGAAAGAACCAAAAATATTTAAATATACTCAAAAATATGAAATTAGTAATATAATATATGTTCCAAATAAACTCATAAATTTAATAATGCATCACTAAAAATAATCTGAATATTATTCATATACATATAAACATTAATAAGCAATAATATTTAAAAAAATAAAATTATGAAAATTATTTATCCAAAACAATTATTTCCTGTTTTTTTTAATACATTAAATTCTTATTATGTTTTAATTGGAAATGATGAATTTTTTAT
Organism: Buchnera aphidicola (Kaburagia rhusicola ensigallis); assembly: GCA_039830025.1. Lineage (NCBI taxonomy): Bacteria > Pseudomonadati > Pseudomonadota > Gammaproteobacteria > Enterobacterales > Erwiniaceae > Buchnera > Buchnera aphidicola. The sequence goes on from CP140040.1 coordinate 461,300, forward strand.
TCAAGAAAGTAAAAAAATTATAATTTCTACTGCTAAAAAACATGGATTTACTGAATATACTATACATACAATCGAGTACCATGTTGATATTAATCACTTGTCTTTTGCTTTTAAAATTAAAAACATGTTTTTAAAAAAAACAATTATTATATTGAATCTCTTTGAACATAAACTTACTACTAAAGTTCAACAACAACTATCTTTTCTATCTCATTTCATAAATTCTAATTTACTTCTTATTATCCATAAAAATGTGAGAGAATATATGGAAGAAAAAATTTGGATGAATATATTTAAATTAAACGGAACAATTATATATTGCCAAACTATTGTACAAGAAGAATTAGAAACTTGGATGAAACATAAGAAACGTGAATTACAAATAATAATTAGTAGTAATGCAAACAATTTATTACTTCAATGTTATAAAAAAAATGTAGTTTATTTATGCAATATACTAAATATTTTAAAATTAATTTGGCCAAATTCCTTAATAACAACTCAAAAAATCCAAAAAATTATTAGTAACGTAGCTATTTTTACTCCAGAAGAATGGATCGATGCAATACTAACTGGTAATTTAAATAAATCTATGAAAATACTAAACAATTTTTATATCAAAAATTATAATCAAATAAAACTAATCCGATGTTTACAACATGATTTACTCACAATATTGATGATACAGCGTAAAACATCAGTTACTGCCAATCATATTTTAAAAAAAAGAAACATTTCAAAAAAAAGACATTTTTTACTAACTCATGTTGCAAACTTCAAAAGTTTTAAAATAATTAATCAATCAATTAAATTATTAACACAAATAGAAATTACAATTAAAAAAAAATATGAAAAGTCTATATGGAATAAATTAAAAATTTTATCTTATATGATGAGCACAGACAATTAAAACAATTTTATAATCGAACGGAAAAATAATGACATCATTATATGCAATTTTAGGTGGAACCTTTAACCCTATTCATTATGGTCACATCGTTACAGCAGAAATATTAGCAAAAAAAATTCGTTTAAATACAATTACCTTGTTACCTAATTATACTAGCTTACACCAGTCTAAATTAAATATCGCAACAGAACATAGAATTCAAATGATAAAATTAGCTGTAAAAAACAAACCATTATTTAAAATTAATTACCTCGAAATAAAAAAAAAATATTATATACTATAGATACACTAAAAGAAATCAGACAAGAAATAGGATTTATAAAACCACTCGGATTAATTATAGGATCAGATAATTTAATAACTCTAGATAAATGGTATAAATGGAAAGAATTGTTAAAATGGTGTCATTTAATAATATTAACGCGATATTTACATCAACCAGAAATTATTAGTAACATTTTAAAAAAATGGATTAAAACTCATATAATTAAAAATTATATTTTATTACAAGAACGTCCTTTTGGATGCATTTTTTTTTCTAACACGCCATACATTAACATTTCTTCTACTTATATTCGAATTTCTTTAAAAAACAATTTTTCCTGCTTACATTTATTACCTATATCTGTAATTAATTACATAAAAACACATAAGTTATACATTTAATGTAATTATTTTGAATAATTATATTAAATATACTATTTGTAGTAATATGAACATTAAAAAAAATGCGAAATATAAATTACTAGATTTAAGAACTTTGCGATGTCCTGAACCTTTAATGCTATTGAGAAAAACCATAAGAGAAATTAATTCTGGTACAATATTATTAATATTAGCAGATGATCCATCAACTATAAGAGACATTCCAAACTTTTGTCATTTTATGAACCATATACTATTAAAATTTGTAATCAACAAATTACCTTATCAATATTTAGTTCAAAAAGGAAATACTTTTTCTACAAACTCCTAAAATACTATTTAATACTTTTATAAAATCTATAAAATTTCTAAAAAAATAAAAAATTAATACATATTCATATTTCAGTTTTCAAAAAAACTAACAATTATTAACTTATTTTTAATAATTGTTAGGATAATATTCTATAGTACTAAACTACATGAATATCATAATAAAAAATACTCAAATTAATCTACAAGCAATTTCAACATTCGTCGCAAAGGTTCTGCAGCACCCCATAATAATTGATCTCCAACAGTAAATGCAGATATATATTTATTTCCAAGGTTTAATTTTCTTAATCTTCCTACAGGAGTCATTAAAGTCCCTGTCACTGCGCATGGAGTTAAATATTTTATAGTTTCATCAATTTCATTTGGAATTACCTTTACCCAATCATTATGATTAGACAAAATATGTTCAATGTCTGTTATAGAAATATCTTGCTTTAACTTAATCATGAACGACTGACTATGGCATCTTAAAGATCCAATTCGAACACACAAACCATCAATAATAATATCTTGTTTGGATGATAATATTTTATTTGTTTCAGCCTGAATCTTCCATTCTTCTTTGCTTTGTCCGTTCTTTATTTTAATATCAATCCAAGGAATCAAACTACCCACTAATGGAACACGAAAATTGTTAACTGGGAAATCTTTAGATAAACTTATTTTACTAATCTTTTTTTCAATACTTAAAATAGACTGAGACGGGTTATCTATATCATCAATTACTTCTTTGCATAACATATTCATCTGCATTAATAATTCAATCATATGTGATGCTCCACTCCCTGATGCTGCTTGATAAGTAGAAACCATTACCCAATCAATTAAATTATTAGAAAAAAGCCCCCCTAACGACATTAGCATTAAGCTCACAGTACAATTTCCACCCACAAAAGTTTTAATATTATTATTAAGTGATTCATTAATTACTGATAAATTAATTGGATCTAACACAATAGCTGATTCATCTTTCATTCTAAGATGAGAGGCAGCATCTATCCAATATCCTTTCCAACCTCTTTGTCTCAATTTATAATATACATTTTTTGTATATTCACTTCCTTGACATGTAACAATAATATCTAATTCTTGTAATATATCTAAATTGTAAGCATTACGTAAATGTCCATAATATTGACTATTAAAAATAGGACCTTTTTTATTAATTTGAGACGTAGAAAAAAAAACTGGATCAAAAAAACAAAAATCGTTTTCTTCTTCTATACGTTGCATTAAAACTGATCCCACCATTCCCCTCCATCCAACAAAACCTACAGATTTTTTCATAATTTATGTTATCCAATAATGTAAAATGCAAATTAAAAAATTTAACATGATATTACAATATATTTAACGCAAAGTATATTATTGCAAGTAATTTTAAATATCGCATAACTCCTGACCTATATATAACAAAAACTATTATATGACTTTAACTAAAGTTAAAAATTTGTTAAAATTTATAATTAGAATCACTAAAATATTACCCACAGATACTTACTAAACAATAGTAAAACTTATTCAATTGTACTACAAAATATTAATCGGATAATAAATCAAAATATTTAGTTGTACATTGATTAATTACTACAAAGTTTAAATCATTGAATTATATCTTTTAAAATTATTCAAATAAATTAAAAATTAATATCTTAATAGATATAATTTTTTATATTATTTTAACGTATTACAAATTTTTTAATATGAGTAAATTATGAACGAAATGATTTCTTCAACTATTTTATTAATTTTAATTATGGATCCATTAGGAAATCTTCCTATATTTATGTCTATATTAAAAAATTTAGAGCCTAAACGCCGCAGAATAGTATTACTACGAGAAATGACAGTAGCATTAATAATAATGTTATTATTTTTATTTGCAGGAGAAAAAATTCTTACTTTACTAAATTTAAAAACCGAAACAGTCTCAATATCAGGTGGAATAATTTTATTTTTAATTGCTATCAAAATGATATTTCCTTCCCACCACTACGAAAAAGAAAAACCATACATCAGCGAAGAACCATTCTTAGTTCCTTTAGCTATTCCTTTAGTAGCAGGTCCATCTCTTTTAGCTACATTGATAGTACTATCACATGAATACTTAAATAAAATAATATACCTAACTGGATCACTTTTAATAGCCTGGACTTGCACAGTAATTATTTTATTATTATCAAATATGTTTTTACGTTTATTTGGTGCTAAAGGAGTAGATGCTTTAGAGAGACTAATGGGATTAATATTAATCATGCTATCTACTCAAATGTTTTTAGACGGTGTTAAATCTTGGTTTCACATCTAAATAATCATGTTAAAAAACTCAAATACAAAAATATACATTATGCTTTTATTGATTAAAAAGGAAATCAACATGCCTAAAAATCGTAACATTTCAAAAAATAACTAACATTGTTAAAAAATAAAAATATTTTTAACGTTGAATAATATTGATATTTTATCGATTAGTTACATGCGCAAAATACTATTATATATTTAAAAAATCTTAACAGTGCAATAAAAATATATTTTAATTTATTTTTTTGTTTACATTTAAAATATCAAAATATATATTTGTAATAAAAGCTTTCATTTTTATAAAACCAACAAAATTCTAAAAAATAATGTTTAAATTCATTTAAATTTTTTAGAATTTTATTTTATCAAACATTTTATTAATGGAAAAAATATGCCAATAATTACAATAAAAGATTTAAGTCTTGCAAATAAAACAGTACTTATAAGATCAGATTTAAATGTACCAATTCAAAACCAAAAAATCGTATCTTATGCTAGAATTCACGCATCATTACCAACTATTCAATTAGCATTAAAAAAACATGCAAAAGTAATTGTTGCTTCTCATTTAGGAAGACCAGAGGAAGAAAAATATAATTCATCACTGTCATTATTTCCCATTTTTAAATATTTTAAAAAAATGTTTAAAGATACTAAAGTAAATTTTTGTAAAGACTATTTACATGGAATAGATATCCAATCAGGAGAACTTGCTGTATTAGAAAACGTAAGATTCAACAAAGGAGAAAAAAATAATAGCATTTCTTTATCTAAAGCATATGCAAATTTATGCGATATATTTGTTATGGATGCTTTTGGAACATTGCATAGAAACGAAGCATCCACTTATGGACTGACAAAATATTCGAAAATAGCATGTGCTGGATTGCTGTTACAACATGAACTAACAACATTAAAAAAATTTTTAAAAAATCCAATTCGACCTCTAGTAACTATTGTTGGAGGTGCAAAAGTATCAACAAAATTCAATTTATTAAAATCATTGTCAAAGATATCAGACACCTTGATAGTTGGAGGAGGTATTGCTAACACATTCATATCTATTGACCACAATGTGGGAAAATCTCTTCATGAGCCTAATTTCGTCGATCAAGCTAAATTATTACGCGATAATTATAATATTTTTGTACCAATAGATTCTCGAGTAAGCACAACATTTAATAAAGACAGTATAGGAATTTCTAAAAATATTTCTGACATAAACATAAACGAAGAAATTATGGATTTCGGAGACAAAACAATAGAAAAAATGGTACCAATACTAAAAAAAGCAAAAACCATTTTCTGGAATGGACCAATAGGTGTATTTGAATTCAAAAATTTTAGGAAAGGAACAGAAATATTAGCCAACACTATTGCTAATAGCAATGCTTTTTCTATAGCAGGAGGAGGAGATACTTTATCCGTAATAGAAAAACTAAACATAAAAAACAAAATTTCTTATATATCTACTGGAGGAGGATCTTTTCTAAAATTTCTAGAACAAGGGGAATTTCCTATAATAAAATTATTAAAAAATTGCGTTTAAAAAAATAAAATAATTTTACTTATATTAAAATTTCTCTTTCATAGGATATTAAAATGTGTAATATTTTGAGTTTAATAAATCCAGGTGTAATAAATGGGTGCGATGCATTAAAAATATTTGAAATAGCTAAAAAAAATTGTTTTGCAATACCTGCAATAAATTGTATAGGAACTGATTCTATAAATATCGTTTTAGAAACGGCAAAAAAAGTTAATAGTCCAGTAATAATACAATTTTCATATGGAGGGTCAAATTTTATTTCAGGAAAAGGATTAAAAACAAGTTCTCGACACAAACAAGCAATATTAGGTGCTATATCAGGAGCTCAGCATGTACATCTAATGGCTAAATACTATGAAATTCCTGTAATTTTGCATACTGATCATTGTAATAAAACCATGTTACCATGGATTGACGAATTAATTAAAAAAGGAGAAAAATATTTCAAAATTAATAAAAAACCTCTTTTTACTTCTCATATGATAGATTTATCTAATGAACCATTAGAATTTAATTTAAGTCAATGCAAACAATATTTAAAAAAAATGAATAACATCAATATGATGTTAGAGATGGAACTTGGTTGCACAGGAGGAGAAGAAGATGGAATAGATAATACTGATATAGATAATTCTTTATTATATACTAAACCAACCGATGTCAATGCTGCATATGAATACTTATCTTCTATAAGTCCTTGCTTTACTATCGCAGCATCATTTGGAAACGTGCATGGTGTATATAAATCAGGCAATGTTAATTTACGACCTACCATTTTAAAAGAATCACAAAATTATGTTAGAAAGAAACATAACCTATCTTATGATCCATTGAACTTTGTATTTCACGGAGGATCTGGATCTTCACTAAAGGACATCAAGACATCAATCAAATATGGAGTAATAAAAATGAATATTGATACTGATGTCCAATGGGCAGCCTGGAAAGGAATATTAAAATTTTATAAAAAAAATCATATGTATTTACAAACTCAATTAGGTAATCCATATGGATCAGATAAACCCAACAAAAAATATTACGATCCTAGAGTTTGGATACGTTCTTCTCAATCATCAGTATCAAACTATCTAAAAAAAATATTTAAAATATTAAATTCTAACAATACCTTATAAAAATATTACAATACATACATACCTCCTAAAAAGTTAGAGGAGGATAAATGTTATTCTCCCTAATTTTAATATTTATACTGACAATATTTATCGTTATATAGTTCCAATATCAATGTCACGTAAAAAGAACTCTAAAGAATATAGATAAAATGGAAAAATTAAATGTAGTAAACGATATTCATCATGCAGGAAATTGGTTAATAAGAAATCAAGAATTACTACTAGGATACGTCATGAATTTCGTGTCTGCTATTATAATATTAATAGTAGGTTTTTTTATAGCTAAAATAGTTTCAAATATCATCAATAAAGTTTTGATTACTAGGAATATTGATTCTACCATTTCTGGATTTTTAGCTGCGTTAGCAAGATATATAATCATTACATTGACATTAATAACTTCATTAGGATGTATTGGAGTTCAAACTACTTCTGTTATCGCTATATTAGGAGCAGCTGGAATGGCTGTGGGATTAGCTTTACAAGGTTCATTATCCAATTTTGCAGCAGGTGTTTTATTAGTAATATTACGACCACTTCGTACTGGAGAATATGTAAATTTAGGAAATATATCTGGTACAGTTTTAAACATCCATATATTCTATACTACTCTTAGAACATTAGATGGAAAAATGGTTGTTATACCTAACGGGAAAATTATATCAGGAAACATAATTAATTATTCTAGAGAAAAAACTAGAAGAAACGAGTTCATCATTAGTGTATCATATAATTCTGATATTGATGTAGTAATAAAAGTATTAAAAAACGTTTTAGAAAATGAAGAAAGAGTATTAAAAGATAAAGATATTATTGTCGGATTGAGTGAATTAGCTCCATCTTCTCTTAACTTTATTGTACGCTGTTGGAGTCATACGGATGAACTCAACATAGTATATTGGGACTTAATGGCACAATTTAAAAAAGCTTTAGATTCCAATAATATTGATATCCCTTATCCTCATCTTGAAGTATATTATCATAAAAAAAAATAATTCAAACAAATTTTTACACTTACCTAACAAAAGCTATGTTTATATTATATAAATCCTATAATTTTCATTGTCTTATGAAAAAAGCATGTTCTATTATAACTACAACTCCATTATGCAATCCATTAGCTAATGAAATATTCATTACACCAAATGAAACCATAAATCACTGGATAAAAATATTTATAGCTCAACAATGCTCAATAGCATCAAATATTAAATTTTTTAAATTTAACGAATTCGCGTGGACAGTTTTTCAACATATAAATCCTAAAAAATATGCTAAATCAGAGTTTGAAAAATATCATCTAATATGGAAGATGATGAATATAAAAAATATTAACCATCTAACTAAATTTATTAGTAATAGCCATTCCAAAACAAAATTATTCGAAATAATATCTTTTGTATCACAACAATTCAAAGAATATTTGTTTTATCGACCAGACTTAATACAGAAATGGGAACAAATTTCCAAAAATCCACTTAATATAAATTTATCATGCATGGATCAAAACAAATTATTATGGACAACTCTTATAAAATATATGCAACATAGAAATCAACCAACATGGAACTATGCAAACTTACTTTTTCTTCTAGAAAAAAAAATACAACAAAAAAACATCAATATGAATACATTTCCATCAAGAATATTTGTTTTTGGAAACGACATTTTAACACCATATAACATAATAATGTTAAAAAAAATAAGTAATTTATGTTCAATTTATTTCCTTTATATCACTCCATATAAAAAAGAAAAAATACTGCTAAAGGCAATAAAACCTAAAACACATCAATGTAATTTCATGAAAGAATGTACATCACATTTTTTTAAAGCAACAATATGTTGTAAAAAATATATCGATACAACCTTAAATACACATCATGATATCACAAACATTTCATTATGGGGAAAATATGGATATGATTACACTTTATTATTAAGCTTAATAAGCAAAAAAGAAATAAATGTATTTAATATACCACAACCTATTAGTTTACTACAAAAAATACAAAAAAATATAATACAAACTAATTTGAACTTAAATGCAAAAAAAAACAAAAAAAACATCGATTATAGTATAAATAAGAGAGTAATATATAATAACGACAAATCTATTTCTATACACATATGCACTACATTAAAAAGAGAAATAGAAGTCTTACATGATAATTTACTTGATGTACTTAACAATCATGATGATATACTATTTCATGATATTCTTATTATTAGTAAAAATATAAATAAATATGTTCCATTTATTCATTCTATATTTAATTCAATCAACCCTAAACATCGAATTCCTTTCTACATTACGTCTACTTCTAATGAAAACAAAAACACAATTTCAAATATTATTTTAAAAATACTAGATTTACCTAATAATCCACTTGATGAAAAAAATATTTTTAATTTTTTAAAAAGTTCTTTTATACTAAAAAAATTTAATATAAAAGAAAAAGAAATAATCATTTTATTAAAAATAATAAAAAAATTTCAAATTAAATCAGAAACTAATAATACTTTAAAAAAACATAAACCACCAAAAATTAATCAAGAATATACTTTTAGTAATGAGGAGAAAAGAATATTTCTTGGAAAAGCAATTAATGATGTCAGTTATACAATATGGAACACAATTGTACCTTTCAATTATTTAAACGAAAAACATTATACAATATTCAGTAAATTAATAACATTTAAATTATTGTTACACAAATGGAAAAAAAAACTATCTATTTCAAAACCATTAACATCTTGGAAAATTATCTTCGAACAGCTTTTAAATGATTTCTTTACACGAAATGAAATTCAAAAAGAAGAAATAATATCTATTAAAAAAAATTGGAATAAAATAGTTGAACCTGGAATTCAAGAAGGTTATACAAAAAAACTTCCTGCAAAATTATTAAAAAATGAACTACTAAAAAACATTTCTCAAAAAAAAAATATATACAATTGCTTTGCTGGAAGAGTGACTTTTTGTAACGGATTTATATTAAGAAGTATACCATTTAAAGTCATTTGTATTATCGGAATGAACGATAAATTTATTATTCAAAAAATTCCTACTAAACATCTTAATTTAATACATAAATACCCAAGAATATGTGATCCATATAGAAAGAACAAATACGAATATTTATTTTTAGAAACAATACTAGCAACGCAAAAAATATTATTAATTAGCTATCCCAAAGAATCCGAAAAAAATAATAAAACTAATCAAAGATCCATACTAATTGATCAATTATTGTCATATATTTCCAAAAATTTCTACATTTTTAACAAAAAATGTAGAAAAGAAAGAAAAGATAACAAAAAAAAATTAATTTTTCACTTATGCTATTTTCACACCGATAAACCATACAATATTAAAAATTTCATTACAGGATCTAAATATCAAAGTTTTAATGAAACCTGGCTAAAAATTTCTAAATTAAAACAAAAAAATAAAAAAAACTTTGAAACAACTCTTCAAACAATAACATTTAAAGATATCATGTTATCCGAATTAATTACATTTTGGAAACATCCCGTTCAATATTTTTTCAATAAACGACTTCATATCATACTTAACAATGTTAAAAATATAGATTTAAATAAAGAAAACTTTTCAATTACAAAACTTAATCATTACATAATTAACATGAACATAATTGATTTCTTACTAAAGAAAAAAAATACTAAAAAATTACTTCTATACTACCAATGTAAAGGAATTATACCAATTGGTAATTTAGGAGAAATATATTGGGAAAACCAAATAATTCTAATGACATCTTTATATAAAAAAAGTTATTTAAAAAATAAAAACTTAAGAAATACAAAATTTCGTATAAAAATTAATCAATATACATTATTTGGAATACTAAAAAATAACAACAAAACAGGTTTATTACGCTGGAAACCTACTACTATCAATAACAAAGATATTATTTCTCTATGGTTAGAACATTTAGTATATTGTTCCATATATGAACCTAGTAATAGTACTATATTAGGATTAAAAAATAATAATTGTACTTTTATAAAATTAGAAAAGAAAAAAGCCAAAGATTTATTAAATCAATATATAATTGGATATGTAAAAGGAATGCATAAACCTATATTACTTACAAATTCAGGAATTAACTGGTTAAGTACTATATATGATAAAAAATATAAAATAATTTCTACAAAAGCTACTCAATTACAAAAATCAAAAAAAAATATGATCGCAGCGTGGGAGGGAAATAATTGGAAAATAGGAGAAAAAGATGATTTATATTTAAAAAAAATAATTACAACTTTAGACGAAAAAAATATATCTAAAATATGTACTACAGCTAAAAAATGGATTCTTCCTATATTAAAATACATTCAATAAAAAATAAAAATAATTCATATATAAACAATAACTTAAAAATAATAAAATATGAAAAAAATAAAATCAATATCTACTAACGATGTGGTAAATTTACCTTTATCAGGAAAAATATTAATTGAAGCATCAGCAGGAACAGGAAAAACATTTTCTTTAATTATTATATATCTAAGATTAATTCTAGGCATTGGAAAAATATCTAACATTCATCGAACATTTTTAATTAAAGAAATTTTAGTAGTCACGTTTACAGAACATTCAAAAGAAGAAATAAAAAATAGAATAAAAAAATATATTTTTGAATTTAAAAAAATATGTAAAAAAAAAAAGTAACGACATTGTATTACAACACTTGTTAAATAAAATTAAAAATTTAGATGAAGCTATTCATTTATTACATCGAGCAGAAAAATCAATAAATGAATTAGCTGTTTATACTATACATGAATTTTGTTATCAATCACTAAACATCAATAAATTTTGCTCTAATATATTATTCCAAAACAAAATAATAAAAAATAAATATCATTTATACCTTCAATCTAGTAGTGACTTTTGGAATGAATATTTAATTTCTTTACCAAAAAATATTGCTAAAATTATAGTCAAGTACTTTAAAAATCCAAATACCCTTCTGAATTATATATTACCATTGCTATCAAAAAATCATGCAAAAAAAAATACATCTATCAAGAAGAAAATCAACCTCATTCAATTTTATAACATGCTCATTCAAGAAATAAAAATCTTCAAAAAAAAATGGCTAAAAAATTGTTCAATAATGCTGATATCAATAAATAAATCTAATATAAACAAGCGTAGCTATAATAAATCTAATTTATCCCGATGGACAAAAATTATTAACATATGGGCTCTTCATAAAACAGAAAATTTTGATATTCCTAAAGAGTTGCAATATTTTAAAAAAAGTTATTTAATAAAAAAAACCTCCAACGGGGAAATACCAAAAAACAACATATTTGAAATAATTGAAAACTTCTTAGAAATTAATTTTTCGTTAAAAAAAATATTTGTTTTAGAAGCTATTGTACAAATCGAAAAACGATTTAATAAGAAAAAAGAAACAAAAGGACTTTTTGATTTTAATGATTTAATTCAATTTCTTTATACTATTTTAAATAAAAAAAACGAGACAATTACAAAAATAATTAAAAAACAATACCCAATATTATTAATCGATGAATTTCAGGACACAGATTATCAACAATACCAAATATTTAAAAAAATTTATCATTTAAAAGAAGATTTATGTATTTTCATAGGTGATCCTAAACAAGCTATTTATAGCTTTAGAGGAGCTAATATTAAATCATATATAACTGCAAAAAAAAATATAAACAACTGCTACCAACTCAAAATTAACTGGAGATCTTCTAAAGAAATAGTAGAAAGTTTAAATTTACTGTTTTTAAGAAAAAAAAATATTTTTTTACTTCCTGAAATCAATTTTATTCCAGCAAAATCTACTTATAAAAATAAACAAATAGAATTTCAAATAAACGGAATACCTCAACCAGCTTTACACTTTGTATTAAAAAAAACACCTACTATAGGAATTACTGACTATAAAACATGGATTACAGAAATATGTATAAATTATATTTCATTCTGGTTAAATGAAGGAAGAAACGGAAATGCTGTTATCATACATCATAAACAAACTCGATACCTTACTCCAAAAGATATTTGTATATTAGTAAATAACAAACAAGAAGCAGCTATTATACAAACAGCTTTATGCAAGGCAAATATTAAAACCACATATCTCTCAAAAAGAGAAAGCGTATTTCATAGTACTGAAGCAATAGAATTATTATGGATTTTTAAAGCTATTTTAAATCCCAAAAATAAATTCTTATTAAAACGCGCTATGTCTACCACAATTATAGATAAAACAAGTAAAGATATCGATCTCCTTACAACAAAATACTCCCTTTGGTCAATTATAATAGATACATTTTATGAATATTTAGTTATTTGGAAAAATTTCGGCATCACAAATATGATTCATAAAATAATCATAAATCATAAAATAAATGCAACAGATAATTCTTGTACCTATTCTCCTAACATTTCAAATATTTTACATATTGGAGAATTATTAGAAAAAAAATTTGAAAAAATTAAAAAGAAACATTTTTTAATTTTATGGTTAGAAAAAAAAATAGAAGAAAAACATGACGTCCCTCACACAGATTACATACGAGAAAACAATGATAAAAACTGTATAGAAATTGTCACTATTCATAAATCCAAAGGTCTTGAATATCCAATAATATGGATGCCTTTTTTTATAACTTTATATAGCACAAATCCTAATATCAGTAACGTCACAAACTCCACATCAAATACCATAGAATTAAAAAAAACATTATCAGAAGATATGCGACTTTTGTATGTAGCATTAACAAGAACCATTGTTCACTGTTGTATAGGAATTGCATCTATAAATAACAAAAAAAAGAAAGACATAAAAAACTATTCAGACATTCATAACAATGCTTTAGGTTATATAATACAATCAGGAAAAAAATGCAATTATCAACAACTATATAATATTCTCTTAAAAATGAGCCATAATAAAAATATAAAAATTTCCTTGAAATCACCTGAAATTAATATTACCAATACAAAACAATACAAAAAATGTATACAACTCAAAAATCGCAAATTAAAGAGAACATTAGAATACAATTATAAAATCACTAGTTATTCCCAATTAAAGAATAACGATACTTCTTTAATATTAACGGGGAAAAACTACCACAATTGTATTAATACCGATATTAAGATACATAACAAAAATGAAATTGAACTCACGCCGCATACTTTCCCAAGAGGTAAAAACATTGGAGTATTTATTCACAAAATATTAAAACACATTCATTTTCATAAAGACATAAATATCACTTGGATATCTCAACAACTTGAAAAAAATAACTTCAAAAAACACTGGGGAAACATGTTACAAGATTGGATCTATAAAATTTTAAATACGCCATTAAATAACTATAATCTTTGTCTATCTCAATTAAATCCTAATAATTATGTTAAAGAACTAGAATTTTTTTTACCTATAAAAAATAAACTCACAGATACAAAACTAAACAGAGTGATTCGTAATTTTAACTCATCTGCGGAATCATCTTCTAAAATTTTTTTTGATTCCATAAAAGGAATATTAGTAGGATCAATAGATTTAGTTTTTAAATGGGAAAAAAAATATTATTTAGTAGATTATAAATCTAACTGGCTAGGTTACTCAAAGTTAGATTACTCTATTCCAGCAATGCAAAACGTAATATATACACATCATTATGACTTACAATATCAATTATATAGTATTGCTTTACATAGATATTTAAAAAAACGCATTAACAATTATTCTTTTCATAAACATTTCGGCGGGGTTTATCTCTTATTTTTAAGAGCTAGAAATATAACAGACCCAGATAAAGGATTATTTTTTACGTTACCCACGTCAACAAGTATTAAACAACTTGATAATCTTTTTTAAAAAGAGCAACAGGAAAAAATAAATGAAAATAATGTTTTTATTAAAAAAAGCTATTAAAAAAAATATTATCACTCTATCCGACTTCTATTTCTCTATCTCTATTGCACAGAACCAATCACCAAAAATAATATTATCAACTATTTGCATTAGTTACTTCACTAGAATAGGACATACGTGTCTCCCAATTTCAGTTCTAGAAAATAAACAAGTATTTAATACAAAACATCATACTAAGTTAATTAATAAAATTTGGAAAAAAACAGAATTATCACATAATTTTCAATTAGAATTGTTAAAAAATAAAGTCATTAGTAATGGATCTTTGTCTACTCCTCTCATTATTTTTAATAAAAAAATATACTTACATAAAATGTGGATAGCAGAAAAAAAAATATTTAATTTTATATCAAAAAATAATAATAATAAAATAAAAAATCTAATTGCAATTAAAAAAAAAATAACATTTCTGCTATGTAACAATACTGAAACTTTACAAAAAATTGCAATCGTTTTATCCATCATTAACAAAGTAACATTTATCATGGGAGGTCCTGGAACAGGAAAAACTACGATAGCATTTAAAATATTAATAGCTATTATTACAATATCTAATAAAAAATTAAATATTCAGTTAACAGCTCCTACAGGAAAAGCTGCCAATCGTTTAACTGAATCCATAAAAAAATCCATGTCAATGTTTTCACATTTATATCAAAATAGTTTATTAATCAAACCTGCTATCACCTTACATCGTCTTTTAGGTATCAACATAGACAATACTTTAAATATAAAAACATTAGACCATATTTCAGACATAGATGTATTAATAGTAGACGAATCGTCTATGATTGATATTTTTACTATGGAAACATTAATTGATAATATATCAAAAAAAACCAAAATTATATTTTTAGGTGATCATAATCAATTACCTTCAATAAATTGTGGCCATATTTTAAAAGATATTCATAGTTACTACTGCAATGGATATAGTCAATCTATAATAAAAACAATTAATTTTTTTGATATTACTGATGTTAAAAAAACTGAAAAACATAAATTTTCTAATATCAGCGATAAAATATGCATTTTGAAAAAAAACTATCGTTTTCATATTCAATCCAATATTGCTAAAATATCTACTAAAATTAAACAAAATAAATTTAATAATTTTAAAAAATTATTTTGCAATATATATAAAGACGTTAATTTCCATTGTATCGATACCAATCAAGATTATAGAAAAATGATTTTAAATTTAACTGAGAATAACATGAATTATTGGAACTACTTGAATAAAAAAAAGACTCCTATTGAGATCATATCAAATTTTAATAATTATAGACTAATATGTGCTTTACAAGAAGGACCATTTGGAGTAAAACGACTCAATTCAGAATTAGAGAATGAAATGAAAAATAGAGGACTAATTAAAACTGTTATATTTAATAAAAATATAATATATTTTGGACAACCAATCTTAATTTTAAAAAACGACTATAATCTAAAACTGTATAATGGAGATTCAGGTATTATCATATATGATGATAAAAAAAAGTTACAAGCTTGTTTTTTTATAAATAATAAAAAAATAAAATTTATACCTATCAATTTATTACCTAAATTTCAAACAAACTGGGCAACGACAGTGCATAAATCGCAAGGATCAGAATTTTATAACGTAGATCTAGTATTACCTAACATTTATTCTGAAATTTTAACTCAAGAACTGGTCTATACAGCTATTACTCGAGCAAAAAATCAATTAACTATATATAGTAATAAAACAATATTTAAAAAATCAATAAAAAACAAAACAATCAGATACAGCGGTTTATCTATAAATGAATGTTCTTATTGATTTAGAAATAATTAAAACGTCTCAAAATAATATTCTAATAATGAATCAAAACCGTTATAAATAATTTACAGTATAATAATAAAAATTGGTTGCGGGGGACGGATTTGAACCGACGACCTTCGGGTTATGAGCCCGACGAGCTACCAGACTGCTCCACCCCGCGGCTTATACTTAAAACTATACTCTATTATAATAAATATGCAATCTTTTTTTAAATTTTAATGCAAATAAAAATATAAAATATAAATTCATTAAAATATTAAATCTCTTTATAAAAATTATCCTAAAAAATTTATTGTAGAATATACAGAAAATAACAAACTCATAATAACTTTAATTGAGTCATTAATGTAAAATATTAATGTTTAAAAAAAATAAAAAATATTTGTAATAGAAATAAAAATATATTTTAATATATAGAAATCAACTGATAAATTGTTTTACAACAAATATTAAAATAGAAAAAATTATTAGAAGCAATATAAATTAAAAAATTAACTAAAAATGTTATTTTAAAATAGTTCTTATATTCTATAAAATACAATACCTATTAATTTATATAAATACTAAACCTTTACAAAAACTAGATATTAGTAAATTCATTATGAAACAAAATTAAACCTTTACCGAAAAATTAAAAAAATGATATTATTTTACGTTCCATAAACACTATAAGTATCATATAAACTTTAACTTGCGCTACGCTACAATTAAAACTATTAAGATCATACTAACTAATGTATATAATAAATATGAAAATTATTGAAGCAACTGTCTTAGCACAAACAGCAAAAATTGCTATAATTATTAGCAGATTTAACTATTTCATCAATAAACATTTATTAGATGGAGCACTAAATACTCTTAAACGAATAGGACAAATAAAAGATGAAAATATAACTATCATATACGTTCCAGGAACCTTTGAAATTCCTATTATCTCACATATCATAGCTAATAAAAAAAAACACAACGCTATTATTGTATTAGGAACAATTATTAAAGGCAGTACTGTTCATTTCTCTCTGCTATCAAATGAAGTTATAAAACAAGTTTCTAAAATTAGTAATCAATATACAATCCCTATCTCTTTTGGAATTATTACAGCTAATAATGTTCAACAAGCCATAGAACGCGCAGGAACAAAAATAGGAAATAAAGGATCAGAATCTGCTTTAGTTGCATTAGAAATGATAAATATTATTGATACCATTAATAGAAATTAAATATAATCTTTAATTAACCAATGTTTCTATAAAATATAAGATACGTGTTTTAAATAAAAACAAATATATCTTAAAATAAAAATCTATATGAACTTAAATGAATTCGAAATCATTAAAAATTACTTTGGAAATACATTAAAAAAAAATGACAAACATATTATCCAAGATATTGGAGATGATTGCGCAATAATAACAATACCAAAAAATAATACTCTTGCCATCAGTACCGATTCATTAATAGAAGGAACTCATTTTTTTAAAAATACTCACCCTACTGACTTAGGATATAAAATAATTGCAATAAATCTCAGTGACCTTGCAGCAATGGGATCAAAGCCTAAATGGATCACATTATCACTTACTATTCCAAAAGTTGATATATATTGGATAAAACATTTTAGTCAAAGTTTTTTTCACACACTAAATACTTACAATATGAAATTAATTGGAGGAAACACTACTAGTGGACCGCTGAGTATAACAGCCAGTATTTATGGAATTATTCCCAAAAAACAAGCTTTATTAAGAAATGGAGCAAAAATTGGAGATTTAATATATGTTACTGGAACTTTGGGAGATAGCGCAGCAGGTTTATTTTTATTAAAAAATAAAAAATATAATATACAAAAGGATTTTGATTATCTAATTAAAAAACATTTACATCCCATTCCAAGAATCACACATGGACAATTATTAAGGAATATTGCTAATTCTGCCATTGATATATCAGACGGATTATTGACTGATGTAAAAAAAATGTTAGAATCCAGTAAACACGGAGCAAACATCAATTTAGAAAAATTACCAATTTCTAAAACACTCAAAAAACATTTTACAAAAAAACAATGGTTAACTTTTGCTACAAATTCAGGAGAAGACTATGAAATTTGTTTTACAATACCAAAAAAAAATATATCAATTTTAAATAATAAAATTCATCATCTAGGAATACCTTACACCTGCATTGGAGAAATTCATCATATTAAAAAAGGATATAACATTTTCTATAATAAAAAAAAAATAAACTTCTCATGCAAGGGATATGATCATTTTTGTTAAAAATACTAAAATATTTCAATTACAATATTTCTAACGTATTTTATATTTTAAATATAACTACTACCATTATCTAATAATAAGAACTATTGTTCTAAGAAAGTTATGAAAAAAATCACTAAAACAGACATATTTTATATGAATAAAGCAATACAAATAGCCAAGAAAGGAATATTAACTACATCACCAAATCCCAATGTTGGGTGTATCATAGTAAAAGATAATATTATTTTAGGAACAGGATGGCATAAAAAAGTTGGACAACCACATGCAGAAATATATGCTTTAAAGCAAGCAGGAATAAAAGCAAAAGGAGCTACAGCATATATTACTTTAGAACCATGCAGTCATTTTGGAAATACTCCTCCTTGCTGCATAGAATTAATAAAATCAGGTATTTCTAGAGTAGTAGTATCCACAATAGATCCAAATCCAAAAGTATCTGGAAATGGAATAAAATGGCTTAAAAAAAAAGGAATTATAGTAAAAGTAGGAGTAATACCTCATAAATCTGAAAATATAAACAAAGGATTTTTTCAAAGAATGCGAACTGGAATTCCTTGGATTCAATTAAAACTTGCTAGCTCAATTGATGGACGTACTGCGCTATACAATGGATTAAGTAAATGGATTACATCGTATACATCTCGTCAAGACGTTCACATACATAGACAACTATCTGACGCTATCATTAGTAGCAGTAATTCTGTTATTGCAGACAACGCATTGTTAACCGTAAGAAACACATCAATAAAAAAAGAAAAAAATATAAATTGGAGTAATAAAAATAAAATTCGACAACCCTTACGTGTTATTATTGATAGCAAAAACCGTATAACTCCATTACATAAATGTATAAAAGAACCTGGAAAAATACTACTCATAAGATTAACACACGATAACAAGTGTTGGCCAAGCCATGTAGAACAAGTAATATTAAAAAATGAAAACAACAAAATTAATCTAATGAACCTTATAAAATTATTAGGAAAACGTCAAATCAATAAAATATGGATAGAATCAGGAGCATCATTATCTGGATCTTTTTTAAAATTAAATATCATTAACGAAATTATTATTTATATGGCTCCAAAACTGTTAGGCCACTATGCAAAACCATTATTTATACTCGATAAATATGAAGAACTATCTTGGGTTCCTCAATTTAATTTTAAAAATATTGCTAAAATAGGAAGCGACATTAAATTAACATTAACAAAAAAAATTTAATAACTACTTTTTTAAAAACGAAAAGGAACTGTTTATCTACTTATGAAACCTTTACCTAGAAGAAAAGCACGAGAATGTGCTGTACAAGCATTGTATTCATGGCAGTTATCACATAATAATATTTATGAAATAGAAAATCAATTCTATGAAAAGAATAATATGCAAAATATCGATAAAATTTATTTCCATGAATTGATCATAGAAATAACAAATAATCAAAAACATTTAGATACATTAATGCAACCTTATCTTTCTAGATCTATTAGTGAACTAGGACAAATTGAAAAAGCTATTCTTAGAATTTCGTTTTATGAATTAGAAAGACGACATGATATTCCTTATAAAGTAACCATTAACGAAGGAATTGAATTAGCGAAATTGTTTGGAGCAGAAGAAAGTCACAAATTTATCAATGGAGTTTTAGATAAAGCTGCTATAAAAATGAGGTACCATATAAAAAAATAAAACATAATTATATCACTCATTTAACCATGATAAAATCTTTTCTAAAATACCATCTGCATCTAACTTGTATTCACTTCGGATTTCAGTTTGATTACCTTGAGGAACAAATTTATCTGGAATCCCAATGTTTAAAATAGGAATAGTAATTTTTTTTCGCATAAATAGTTCATTAATACTACTACCAGCTCCGCCTGCAATGATGCCTTCTTCAAGAGTAACAAAAAAATCATGATGTTTTGTCAAGTTCAAAATCAAATCAATATCTAATGGTTTTACAAAGCGCATATCTACTAAAGTGAAATTTAATTTCTGTGCTACTTGTTCAGCAAAAATACATAGCGGTCCAAAATTTAAAATAGCAATCCTTTTTCCTAATCTTTTTAAAATACCTTTTCCAACTGGAATTGATCTCATAGATTGTAAAGCTATTCCAGTTCCACTACCTCTTGGATATCTCACTACACTAGGACCTTTGCGATAACAATATCCAGTATAAAGCATTTGAAAACATTCATTTTCATTACTAGGAGTCATAATAATAATATTTGGAATACATCTCAAATAAGTTAAATCAAATACTCCTTGATGAGTTTCGCCATCTTGACCAACTATTCCTCCTCTATCAATTGCAAATAATACGGGTAATTTTTGAAGTGCTACATCATGTATCACTTGATCATAAGCTCTTTGAAGAAAAGTAGAATAAATTGCAAGGACAGGTTTATAACCACTAATAGCTAATCCTGCAGAAAAAGTGACAGCATGTTGTTCAGCTATTGCAACATCAAAATACTGATCAGGAAAGTATTTAGAAAAATTCACCATACCTGAACCTTCTGTCATAGCAGGTGTAATTCCTATTAATTTTTTATCAGTTTTTGCTATAGTACACAACCAATGTCCAAAAACCTCAGAATAAGTAAGAGTATTTTTAATTTCTGCACGCATCTTTCCAGTTAGAACATTGAATCTAGGAACAGAATGCCATTCTGTAGGATTTAATTCAGCAGGAAAATATCCTTTTCCTTTTTTAGTTATTATATGTAAAATATTAGTATACTTTTGAGTACTTAATCTACTAATTATATCCACTAATAAAAACACATCATGTCCATCCACAGGGCCAAAATATTGAAATCCCAAATTTTCAAAAAAAGTATTAGATGATCTTATATCCTCTAAATATTTTTTTTGATATAACGAGTCATCTTTTAAAAAATCAGATTTAACACAAAAATTACTTTTTTTCTTATATTTTTTTATCAATTTAAAATTTAATTTAGCTTTAGAAAAAGATGAGTGTAAAGCGCCTACATTTTTTGAAATAGACATATCATTATGATTTAATATTACTAGTAAATGTATACTATTATATCCAGCATGATTAATTGCTTCAAATGCCATACCTGAAGTCATTGCACCATCACCAATAACACATATAGTTTTTCTACCTTTTTTTTCTTTTTTAGAAGCAATGGCCATTCCAACTCCAGCACTAATTGAAGTGGAAGCATGACCAACACCTAAAACATCATATTTACTTTCTTGTCTACTAGGAAACGAACGTATCCCATGTCGTGTACGAATACTAAATATACTATTTCTTCTTCCAGTTAAAATTTTATGAGGATAAGCTTGATGGCCTACATCCCATATTAAATTGTCAAAAGGGGTATCAAGTACATAATGCAACGCTACTGTGACTTCAATAACTCCTAAACTAGAAGACAAATGACCGCTAGATTTACTAATAGTTTCCAATAAATATTGACGTAATTCAAAACACAACTGAGGCAATTTTTCAATAGATAATAACTTTAATTGTTTAACTGAATTTGCTAAATACAATATAGGGTATTTTTTAAAATTAAAATTCATTATAAACTCATCATAAAAACTATGTATCGCGTGTAATTATGTAATATGCCAATTTTTGTAATAATGCTACATCTACCAACTTATTAGACAAAATTTCTAAACATTCTAATGATTTTTTATACAATTGTTCTAATTTTTTCTTAGATTCTTGTAAACCAATTATTAATGGAAATGTATTTCCTTTAAAATTTTTATTAGAATTTGTTAGAATGGTTGGATCATGTGAATCATTTATAAAATCAAGAATATCATCCTGAATCTGAAAAGCAAGACTAACATTTCTAGAATATTGTTCTAACGCTAAAACAATTTTTTTTTCGCGTATATTTCTAGAAATCAAAACTAAACGAATTGCAGTGCTAATTAAAGACCCAGTTTTATACCAGTATATTTCCTCTAATTGATTCAATTCAATACGTTTTTTCTTCGATGCTAAATCAAAAAATTGACCAATACACATACCTAATAAACCAGAAGCATTGGACAATTCTAAAATTATTTTGATTTTCTTAGCATTAGATATTTTATTTTCATTCCAATTAGATAAAACGTTGAAAGATAAACATTGTAATGCATTACCAGCTAATATAGCAGTAGATTCTCCAAATTTTATATAACAAGAATCTTGTCCTCTTCTTAATTTATCATTATCTAATGATGGTAAATCATCATGAATTAAAGAATATGCGTGCATAAATTCTATAGAAGAAGCTAATATATCTATAACATGAAAATTTACTTGAAACATGCTCCCCATAATATACATTAATATAGGGCGAATTCTTTTACCACCTAAAAGTACCCCATACTTCATAGCATGTAATAAATCAGAATCTTGAAATGGCAACGTTTCTAAAAATTCAGACATAAAATTATTAATTCGTTTTCGTTTTACATGAAAAAATTCAACTAAATCCATGTTCAGTCCCTATTACATTCAATTAAGACAACAACATCTTAGTAATGAAATTAATTATTTATAATACTACTAAAATAACATTAATTCTAAAAACACTACATATAAATATATTTCCTCAAATTTTATAAAATAATAATTTTAAATTGTTTTATTATAACATACACTAATATTGTTTATATATCACACATCATAAACATAAAAATTGTTTCAATAAAAACTTTATAGATAACCGTAGATTGTTACATTCAAAAAATTTAATGTTTAATAATATAAATACTGAACTAAAACTCAAAAAATTTAATGTCTGTCACAATATTCATCCAAACTTATGACATCGAATATTTATTAACAACCAAATAAAAAAAACCATTAACTCAAAAGAAAAAACAACAATATTGCTATGATAATTTAAAATAAATCCTCCTAACACACTCCCTATAAAAGAACCTAAAAATTGGCTAATGGAATATATAGCCATAGCAGTACCTTTATAATTTACAGGAGCATTTTTACTTACCAAAATAGGAAGCATAATTTCGAATAAACTAAACACTAAAAAAAATATTTGCAACCAAAAAATTAAAAAGAAATAATTTTTTATAAAAATCAGACACAAAACATTAGAAAAAATTAATAAAGTTATAGATAATATAATTGCGAACTTTTCATATTTTTTCCTCTCAATATACGAACTAATTGGAAGTACAATAAAAAAAGAAATCAAAATAGTAGTAAAATATATCATCCAATATGGAACAACAAAATTTTTATGCGAATATAACTGCGCGGGAATTGCAATAAAATGCAACATTAATAATAAATGAAGAAAAAAAATATTTAGATTAAATCGTAATAGAATAAAATTGTTAAATACATTTAATATATTTTTATATTCTTTGTCTAAAAAAATTCCATTTTTACTACTTATTGGAGTTGGAATAGCAAAAAAAATTATAAAAATACATATTATTGAAAATATAACACTAATAAAAAATAAACTATGAATCCCAAAAGAATGAACTAAAATAGGACTCATTACCATAGCAAAAACAAAACTTATTCCAAAACTAATTCCTAAAAATCCCATTGCTTGAGATCTATTTCTTTTTGAAATTGTTTCAGATAATAATGCCATGCATACCGAAGAAATCGCTCCTGATCCCTGTAAACTACGACCTAATATAATTCCCCAAATAGAACTACTATTCAAACATATAAAACTTCCTATCAAAAAAAATAGTAATCCTAAAATAATAACATGTTTCCGTCCAAATTTATCAGATAACCAACCATAAGGAATTTGAAATAAAGCTTGAAAAAAACTATATACTCCCAATGCAACACCTATAAGAAATGTAGTGCTACCTTGAAAATACATTCCATATATACCAAAAACAGGTAAAATTATAAACATTCCGAATATACGCAAAGAAAAAATGATACATATTCCTAAAACCACTTTCCATTCTCTTATTTCATTATAAGATTTATTCATATACATTAAATTTCTTATTGTAATGTTAATAATACTTATTATAATAAGCCAATCATCATACAAAATAACATTTCTGTATTTTCATCTATAGATAATATTTTTGTAATACATAACTTAAAACAAATAATATGAAAAAAAAATTTAAAAAATACACATATTGGAATGAAACAATAGCCAAAAATATCGCTAAAAATGAATCTATTGACATGACTAAAGATCATTGGGAAGTAATATACGCTATGAGAGATTTTTATTTTAAGTTCAATTTAACTCCATCTATAATAATGTTAATAAAATTTCTAAAAAAAAGAGGGTTAAAAAAAATAAATACCTGTTACTTATTTAAATTATTTCCTGTAGGTCCAGTTAAACAAGCAAGCAAAATAGCAGGAATTCCAAAACCATCTAGCTGTCTTTGAAATTGCATTAAATACAAAAACATAATAATTGAACCTAATTCTAACGAACAAAATCAATTGACATCATAATGTTCATTACTAACATAATAATAATAGAACAATAAAAAACACTTTTGGAAAAAGTAATATAATTATCATGATAAAGTTTCTTTGTAGCAATATAAAACCATACTGTAGAACAAATCAATAAAACGAAAAAAAACTTGTATCCTGTACAATGCGTCACTGTTAAAAGACACGAAAATACTAAAAAAAATAATATAAATATATTCATGTGAACACGAGTAATGGACAATGATTGTACGACAGGGAATATTGGTATATTAGCATTTTTATAATCATCTAAATGCATGATAAAAATTGCATAAGAATGAGGTATCTGCCACAAAAACAAAACAAAAAACAAATTCATAGCACACCAATCTATATGATTTGTAACAGAACAATAACCTAAAACAGGAGGAATAGCGCCAGATATACTGCCAATAATAGTTGAATATATTGACCGTTTTTTTAAAAAAAAACTATAAAAAACTACATAAATGGTTAATCCTAAAAAAGCAAGTACCATACATAATATATTAATAAACCATCCAAAAACCAATAATCCCAATATTCCTAAGAATATCGCGAAAAATATTGCAAAATTATAAATATGAGTATTAGTAACTAAAATTCTATTTTTAGTCCTACTCATGAGTTTATCTAATTTATAGTCAATAATATTATTAAAAACGCAAGAAGACCCAACAACAAAAGATACACTCATTAAATTCAATAACAACAAATAATAGTTAATATTACCCTTTGAAGCCAAAAAAAAACCACCTAAAGAAGATATTAAATTACCTACTATTATTCTCGGTTTTAAAAGCCCTAAAAAACGTATTATCATATTATTTAATTATGTACATGATGATTTAAATTTGTCATGATCCAATGTGATCCGAACAAAATAATTATAATAATCAAAAAAGCAAATATGATTGATATCATATTCCACCTATATTCATGAGAAAAATCCAAATAAAAAAAAGACTTAATATGAACTAAAACTTGAACAATTAAACATAATATCACTATAAAACTGGTTATTATCTTAGAGTATGTTCCTTTTATAACTACTAAAAATGGAAGTATAGTTAATATAGTTAACATGATAAAATTTAAAATATAAAAAAAATATTTACTTCTAAAAATTAAAATATTCTTTAAATAAGAACAACTCATGACATTACCCCAATTAAATAAACTATAGAAAAAACAAATACCCATATTATATCCAAAAAATGCCAAAATAAACTTAAACAAAAAATTCTCATGTATACTTCATACGTAATTCCAAATTTTATTACTTGTCGGATCATTACTACAATCCACAATAAAGCTGAAAAAACATGAATGCCATGAGTGGATAACAAAGCAAAAAAAGCAGATAAAAAACCACTGCAAGATGGGCCATATCCTTGATGTACTAAATTATAAAATTCCAATATTTCTAAAACTAAAAATGTTAAACCCAACAGAAAAGTTACGCTAAACCAAAATATAACTTTATTTTTATTATATTTTTCTATTTCTATAAAAATAAAACTATAAGAAAAGGAACTAAGTAACAACAAAAAGCTCTCTATAATTACTAAGGGAAGATAAAAAATATCTTTTCCAGATGGACCATCAGCTATATTATTTTTCATAACTATATAAACAGCAAACAATGTAGCAAAAATAATACAATCGTTCATCAAATACAACCAAAAACCAAATAATTTATTAGACCGCAAAATACTAATACTGAACTTTCTTATATCTTTTTTTTTATCTGTTATATTACTCACTGTCATTTTAATCCTACTTTTTTGAGATCATTAATATACTTATTTTCAATCTTATTAATATTATCTTTAGAAATTACATAACCATGATCAATAAAAAAACTCTTTCTAATTAACAAACACAAAATTACAAAAATAGATACAAAACATAACCAAAATATATACCAGATCAAAGAAAAACTAAAAATAACAGAAAATAAACTAATCATAATACCAGAACTAGTTTTATTAGGCATATGAATATCAGAATATATGACGCGCGCTACATTTTTCTTGTTTATTTTTTCTTTTGATTTCCAAAAACAATCACGAGAACAAACCGTAGGTATAACAGCAAAATTATATGATGGAGGTGGAGACGAAGTTGACCATTCTAATGTTCTTCCATTCCACGGATCACCTGTAAAATCTCGATGAATATTACGATCTCGAATAGACACTAAAATTTGAATAATTTGACATATAATTCCTACTGCAATTAAAAATGTACCAAAAGAAGCAAATACCAACATAGAATGAAATTGAGGATCTATATGTTGACTTAAACGACGAGTCATACCCATTAATCCCAAAAAATATAAAGGCATAAAAGCGCAAAAAAAACCTAAAATCCAAAACCAAAATGCACGTTTTCCCCATTTTTCAGATAAAGTAAATCCAAACATTTTAGGAAACCAATAAGTAATTCCAGAAAAACACCCAAATACTACACCACCAATAATGACGTTATGAAAATGTGCTACTAAAAACAAACTATTATGTAATACGAAATCTGCAGCAGGTAAAGATAATAAAACGCCAGACATACCACCTATAGAAAAAGTTATTAAAAATCCCATAGTCCATAACATAGAAGAATGCATACGAACACGTCCATGATACATAGTAAATAACCAATTAAAAATTTTTACTCCTGTTGGAACTGCTATAACCATTGTAGCTATACCAAAAAATGCATTTACATCAGCTCCAGCACCCATAGTAAAAAAATGATGTAACCATACTACAAAAGATAAAATAGTAATCGCAATTGTAGCCCATACTAAAGATACATATCCAAATAATTCTTTTCTAGAAAAAGTAGCTACCACTTCAGAAAATACTCCAAAAACAGGAAGAATTAAAATATATACTTCTGGATGTCCCCAAATCCAAATTAAATTAACATACATCATTGCGTTACCGCCGGAATCATTAGTAAAAAAATGAAATCCAAGATATCTATCCAAAGTCAGTAACAATAAACTCACTGTTAAAACAGGAAAAGAGGCTAATATCAAAACATTTGTACAAACTGCTGTCCATGTAAACACTGGAATTTTAAATAAAGACATTCCAGGCGCTCTCATTTTCAAAATAGTTACTAAAAAATTAATAGCTGTTAGGGTAGTTCCTATACCAGATAATTGCAGACTCCAGATCCAATAATCAACCCCTACTCCAGGACTAAATTCCATTTCTGATAAAGGAGGATAACCTAGCCAACCTGTTTGCGCAAACTCACCAATTCCAAGAGAAAGATTTATTAATACTGCTCCACCAACAGTTAACCACAAACTTAAATTGTTCAAAAACGGAAATGCCATATCACGAGCGCCAATTTGTAAAGGAACCACCAAATTCATTAATCCAATAACTAAAGGCATTGCTACAAAAAAAATCATAATAACGCCATGCGCAGTGAACACTTGATCATAATGATGAGACGACAAAAATCCTATTCCTTCCTTAGAAGAAGCTAAAACTTGCTGAATACGCATCATGATAGCATCAACAAAACCACGAAATAACATAATAGCAGCAAGACAAATATACATAATTGCAATTTTTTTATGATCTACCGAACAACACCATTCATTCCATATATAATTCCATTTCTTCAAATAAGTAACTGTCATAAATATAGACATAGCACATAAAATAATTATAGAATACGTTGTCATTATAATAGGATCATTATAAGGAATAGCATTCCAATCTAATTTACCAAACATATTATAAAATTCCTTAAACCTTCATTGAGTACAATTGTAGTAATAAAATTACCTTCTGTTATATTTGATTTTTTTGATAATAATGTTAAATAAATTATTTTTTATACTAGAATAATATTCAATTATATTATTTTCACTAGGATATGCTACTTTTTCAAAACTAGATATAGAATCTAATTTATATGGAGAACATCGTACTTTTTTTATCCATTTTTCAAATAATGCAACATTAGAAGTTACTTTTGTTGTAAATTTCATATCAGAAAATCCTTTTCCACTATAGTTAGCAGATATTCCTTTATAAACTCCAGATCTATTAGCTATCAAATTTAATTGAGTTCGCATACCTGCCATAGTATATATTTGACTACCTAAAGAAGGAATAAAAAAAGAGTTCATTACAGAATTAGATGTTAATTCAAACGTTATTGGAGTATTAACAGGAAAAACCAACTCATTAACAGTAGCAATGTTCTCCTTAGGGTAGATAAATAACCACTTCCAATCTAAAGAAACAACATTAATTTTTATAGGCTTAACATTAGAAACAATTTTTTTGTACGGATCTAAGTCATGAACAGACTTCCATGACAATATAGAAAGGAAAACAATTATCAAAATAGGAAATCCCCACACTAATGACTCGATAACATTAGAATGAGACCAATGAGGTCTATAATCAGACTGAATATTATTTTCTCTATATTTCGTTGAAAAAAACCATGTCATAAAAAAAACTGGAACTATGATAAATAGCATTACCGTAAATGCAACTAATATTAAAGATCTCTGCTTTATAGCAATATCACCTTTAGGACATAAAACCCCACTATTACATCCATTTAAAAATAGAATGCAACTCATTAAAAAAAAATTTAAAATAAATGTACGAAATTTTAAAAATTGCATTTAATCACCTCAACATCCATTTTATATTGCAAAATGATACTTATCGAATGATTTTTTATTATAAAAAACAATCATTTTTTAAAAAAATACATTAATTCTATAATTTCAATTCCAATCTCTAAATATAAATGTATGAAACAATTTATGATGTTAAAAATCATATAAATCTTTAATAAAATAGTTCCTACTGAAAAATGTTACGTAATGTCTATCAATAAATATTTATTTTTATAATTTAATAAAATATACCGAAAAATAACATAATTCGTATAATATAAAACTATAGACATGTATAACATAAATAAAATTATCTTATGTTTATTTTCAACTTAATATATGTTTAAAATATATTAAAATAGAAAAAATTAATTAAAGAAAAAAATGATTATAAAAATAATAAAAAATATATTAACATCAGTATTAAATACAACAATCATTGAGATTATTAATGAAAGTAAAAAACATAAAACGTTTATGAACAATCATCATTCACATTTTAAAATCATCATAGTTAGCAATGATTTCATAAAATATAGTTTAATAAAAAGACATCAAAAAATATACTATTTACTATCGAAATGCATATCTCAATACAAAATTCATGGACTAGCATTACATGCATATACTATTGATGAATGGAACAAAAAATTTGATACAAACTTAATTTCCCCTATATGCGTAAAATCGCATATCAAATCATCAAAGATACGAAAAAACAAAAAAATTAACACTTTTAATACGAAAAGATCAATAAAATTTAAAAATAATTAAATATTTCATAAAACTTATTTTGAAAAATAACTTTAAGGAAAAAAAATGGAACTTGAAATTAAAAAAAACAAAAATTTATTACGCAATATTCATATTACTATTCCAAATAACATTATAAAAAAATCTATATATGTAGAATTTTTAAAACTAAATAATACCATACACACCAACGGATTTAGAAAAGGAAAAACACCATTACATACATTAAAAAAAAATTATGGAGAAACAGTACACAAACAAGTATTAAAAGAACTAATAAAACAATACTTCTTAGATAAAATTAAAAAGGAAACATTTCAAATAGCTGGAACTCCTAACTTTATCCTGCAAAAATACACAAATAATCAAGATCTTAATTGTTTAATAGAATTTGAAATATATCCGAAATTTAAACTTAAAATAGACCAATTTACTATACAAACACCAGTAATTAATATCACCGAACAAGACATTCAAAAAATAGCTGAAAAATCTTTTAAAAACAACATTTGGATAGAAGTAGATCGTACTATTACACTGCATGATAAAATTACTATCACTTGCATAAATCACAGTTCAAATAAAGAATTTAAAAAATATAATTTATACAATTTTCAATTTATTATTGGAAACAATGAAATATTACCCGAAATTGAAGAACAATTACTCGTTCATAAAACTAATGAATCTTTCTTTATTAACATAAAATTTTCAAAATATCATTGCGAAAAACAAATAGCCAACAAAATATGCGAAATAGAAATAATTATTAAAAAAGTAGAAGAACTCAAAGAAAAAATATTAGAAAAAAAAGAAAAAAATAAATTCAACTTAAGTCAAAAACAACATAAAAATATTAAAAATATACTTAAAAATCAATCACAAGTAATAATTGAACATTATATAAAATCAAAAATAATACATCATTTGATCGAATCTAACCCTATAGATATTCCATCTACTTTAATAAAAAGTACTTTTGTTGAATTAAGAGAAAAACAAATAAATGTATATAAAAAAAATGTAAATAATATATTCTCAACTATAAATACAAAAGACTTGACCATAGAAGCACGTAACCAAGTTACAACTACAATTCTTTTGAATAAACTTATACAAGACTACTTATTAGAACCTAATATTAATAATATACAAAATTTGATACAAAAGTATGCCACATCACACCATCATGCTAAAAAACTAATTCTATTATACAAAAACAATGCAAACATTAAACAATACTTTAATAATGTGGACCTAGAACAACAAGCTATTACTAAAATTTTAGAAAAATCTATTAAATATGTAAAAAAATATGATTTTCACGAAGCAATGCAAAATTTAATTATGTAAACTGATATAACTCAAAAGTTAACTATAAGTAATAAAATTACATTCAATTTATACTGAGTCCTACAATCTTATACGTTTATTAAAACAACTGTTTAAAAATTACCTATAAAAAATAAATGTACGTTTATTAACTAATATAACTAATACTTTAAAATACCCTGAATTATACTATTCTAAAATTAACAAAACAATACTTTTCATCTTATACATATTGGAAATAATAATGCTATATAGAAAAACAAGTAAACAAAAGGATAACAATACCTTGCTAATTCCTATGGTAATAGAAAAAACATCTCATGGAGAAAGATCATATGACATATATTCTAAATTATTAAAAGAAAGAATTATTTTTCTAACTGGAACTATCGAGGACGTTATAGCTAATTCTATAGTAGCTCAAATTTTGTTCTTAGAATCTGAAAACCCTACTCAAGACATTTTTATATATATTAATTCACCAGGAGGAACAATTTCAGCAGGTATGTCTATTTATGACACTATGCAGTTTGTAACACCTCAAATTAATACAATTTGTATAGGACAAGCATGTTCTATGGCAGCCTTAATCCTTACTTCAGGAGAAAAAGGAAAGCGATTTTGTTTACCAAATTCACGTGTTATGATTCATCAACCATTAGGAGGATGTAATGGGCAAGCTTCAGACATAGAAATTCATGCTCGAGAAATTATGATAATAAAAGAAACAATTAACAAAATAATGTCTATGCATACCGGAAAAAATATAAGCGATGTCAAAAAAGACACTGAACGAGATTATTTTCTTTCTGCTACAGAAGCAATCGAATATGGATTAATAGATTCCATTTTATATCATCGAAAGTAATATTTAAAAGTATCAAAAAAATAATATTTGATTCTAAAAAAATTAAAAATACGAAATAAAAACATAACTTACAATATCTTTATTGTATGTCATTACAATCATGTAAGGAAAAATAATGACAGATAATATTCAAAATAATAATAAAAAACCATTATATTGTTCTTTTTGTGGAAAAAACCAAAAAGAAATCAAAAAACTTATAGCAGGACCATCAGTTTATATTTGTGATGAATGTATAAAATTATGTAATAACATTATTTACACAGAAAATAAAAATTCAAAAACATTAAAAAAAGATAAATATGAAATACCAACTCCCAATAAAATCAAAAAACATCTTGATAACTACGTTATAGGACACAATCATACAAAAAAAATTCTTTCAGTAGCAGTATATAATCATTATAAACGTATTCAAAACTCCAGTTGTGATATTGAATTAGGAAAAAGTAACATTTTACTTATCGGTCCTACAGGAAGCGGAAAAACATTACTAGCAGAAACATTAGCAAAGTTTCTTGATGTTCCATTTGCTATAACCGATGCTACTACTTTAACAGAAGCAGGATACGTAGGAGAGGACGTAGAAAATATCATTCAAAAATTACTAACCACTTGCGAATATAATATAAAAAAAGTAGAAGAAGGAATTATTTATATAGATGAAATAGACAAACTTTCTCGTAAATCAGATAATCCATCTATAACTCGAGACGTATCTGGAGAAGGGGTTCAACAAGCTTTATTAAAATTAATAGAAGGAACTGTAGCTTCAGTTCCTATGCAAGGTGGAAGAAAACACCCACAACAAGAATGTCTTAAAATAAATACTTCTAAAATTTTATTTATATGTGGAGGAACATTTTCTGGATTAGAAAAAATAATTTCTAAAAGAATTGAAATAGGCATGGGAATAGGATTTAACGCTAAAATTAAAAAAAACCAAAAAAAACATGCAAAAAATAAAATACTAGAAAAAGTTGAACCCAAAGATTTAATCAAATTTGGATTAATTCCAGAATTTATTGGAAGATTACCTATACTCACTACATTATGCGAACTAAACAAAACAGCATTAATGGAAATTCTATGTAAACCCAAAAATGCATTAATTAAACAATATCAAAAATTATTTGATCTTGAAGGAGTAGAGCTAAAATTTTATAACGAAGCAATTGCATGTATAGCAGAAAAAGCGATAACTAGAAAATCTGGTGCACGCGGACTACGTGCAATCATAGAAGCTATTCTTTTAGATACGATGTATAACTTACCTTCTATGATAAATGTTAAACAAATATTAATTAACAAATCAGTAGTTAATGGTAAGTCGATTCCAAAAATAATTTATAACAAGTGTTATCCTAAAGAAACACCCAAATAATTTAAAAAACTATCTGATTTCTATGAAAATAACATTTTTTTATGATCTTGACTTATTAGTATTGAATATTGAATTGTTATTTCCAAATACTTAAGCTTGTTATAGCTTTAAACTAAATATTGGTCATTCAACATAATTTTTAAAACATTAAAATATTGTTGAAACTAAGAGAGATTTTTTATGAATCTAAAACGTTCTGAATACGTTGAAATTCCTGTTTTACCACTGCGAGACGTAGTTGTTTATCCATATATGGTTATTCCATTATTTATAGGAAGAAAAAAATCTATAAAATGCATTGAAGCTTCGATGATAAATAACAAAAAAATTATGCTAGTCGCACAAAAAGAAGCAGAAATAGATGATCCTACTAACGACGATTTATTTACTATTGGAACAACAGCTTCTATATTACAAATGCTAAAATTACCTGATGGAACAGTTAAAGTATTAGTAGAGGGATTACAACGCGCAAATATAAAAGTATTAAAAAATAATGGAAATTATTTTATTGCGCAAATAGAACCAATTATTACTCCTAAAATTTCAGACAAAGAACAAACTGCATTAATTAGAACCGTATTAAACCAGTTTAAGACATATATCGAATTAAATAAAAAAATTCCACCTGAAATATTTAATTCTTTGTCAAACATAGATAATGCAGAAAAATTATCAGATACAATTGCAACACATATGCCATTAAAATTATATGAAAAACAATCTATCCTAGAAACACATCGTGTTAATGATCGACTAGAACGTTTAATGGCAATAATGGAATCTGAAATCGATTTACTAAACGTAGAAAAACGCATTCGAAATCGAGTTAAGAAACAAATGGAAAAGAGTCAAAGAGAATATTATTTAAATGAACAAATGAAAGCTATTCAAAAAGAGTTAGGCGAAATGGATGATACTCTGGATGATAATGAACTTTTAAAAAGAAAAATCTATTCCGCTAAAATGCCAAAAGAAGCGAAAATAAAAACAGAATCTGAACTTAAAAAATTAAAAATGATGTCATCCATGTCTGCCGAAGCTACAGTAGTGAGAAGTTATATAGACTGGATGATACAAATCCCTTGGAACAAAAAAAGTAAAATAAAAAAAGATCTTCAAGAAGCACAAACTATTCTCGATTTAGATCATTTTGGTTTAGAAAAAGTAAAAGAACGAATTTTAGAATACCTAGCTGTTCAAAGTAGAATCAGTAAGATAAAAGGACCTATATTATGCTTGGTAGGACCACCTGGAGTAGGAAAAACATCATTAGGACAATCTATAGCAAGAGCAACAGGAAGAAAATATATTAGAATGGCTTTAGGTGGTATTAGAGATGAAGCAGAAATTCGAGGTCATAGAAGAACGTATATAGGATCTATGCCTGGAAAATTGATTCAAAAAATTACAAAGTCAGGAGTAAAAAATCCGCTTTTTTTATTAGATGAAATAGACAAAATGTCTTATGATGTTCGAATAGATCCCGCATCTGCTTTATTAGAAGTATTAGATCCAGAACAAAATACAACTTTTAACGATCATTATTTAGAAGTAGATTATGATCTTTCTGAAGTTATGTTCATTGCTACTTCTAATTCTACTAATATTCCTGCACCATTACTTGACCGAATGGAAATCATAAGAATTTCTGGTTATACTGAAAATGAAAAATTAAATATAGCTAAATCCTATTTAAAACCAAAACAAATTCAAAGAAATGCTTTAAAAAAACATGAGTTAACATTAGAAGATTCTGCTATTATCAATATCATCCGATATTATACACGCGAAGCCGGGGTAAGAAATCTTGAGCGAGAACTATCAAAAATATGCAGAAAATGTGTTAAAACTTTAATTTTAAATCGATCTTTAAAAAAGATACATATTAATGATAAAAATTTACACTATTATCTTGGAGTTAAACGATTTGATTATGGGAAAATAATTAACAAAAACCAAATTGGACAAGTCATTGGTTTAGCTTGGACTGAAGTTGGAGGTGAATTACTAACAATTGAAACTGCTTGCATATCAGGAAAAGGTAAATTAATTTATACAGGGTCTTTAGGAGAAGTTATGCAAGAATCTATTCAAGCTGCACTCACAGTAGTAAGATCTCGTGCGCATAAATTAGGAATAAAACAAAATTTTCACGAAAAACATGATATTCATGTCCATGTTCCAGAAGGAGCTACGCCCAAAGACGGACCTAGTGCTGGAATTGCTATGTGCACAGCAATAGTTTCTTGCTTAACCAATAATCCAGTTCGATCGGATGTTGCAATGACCGGAGAAATTACCTTAAGAGGCCAAATTTTAACTATAGGAGGGCTAAAAGAAAAATTACTAGCTGCTCATAGAGGTGGAATTAAAAAGGTATTAATTCCTTATGAAAACAAACGCGATTTAGAAGAAATTCCAAAAAATATCATTTTAGGTCTTTGCATTCATCCAGTAAAATACATTGAAGAAGTATTAAACTTATCATTAGAACGTGCACCATGCGAACCAATAAGATAAAATATTTCACTTATAAAAACACTACATAATATATAAATGACTGGCAAAACATTAAAAATGTTATTGCCAGTTTACACCAAAAACTATATTTTAAAAAATATTAAAATAAACATCATACGAAATCACCCATAATGATTAAAAAAAAAATACAATTAATATTGTCTAACATAATTATGTTAATATTTGTAATAATAATTTGTTTTTCATTAATTATTACAAAAATAAACTATGATCCGATAATAAATAAAAAAAATTATGTTATAACAATTAACAATGACAAAATTAGTTTAGAAGAATTTACAAAACTATATACCTTTGCATTATTAAAAAACAAAAAAACATCACATAAAAATGATTTAAATTCATTATATAACAAAAATTATACAAAAAATATATTTCAACAAGTACTATCAAATATCATTTATAAAACTTTATTACAACAATATGTAAAAAAGCTAAATATATCCATAAATGATTCTGACGTAAAAAATTATATACATAACCAATCTATTTTTAAAATACACAATATTTTTAATATTCAGAAATATTACTCTTTTCTTAATTCAGCCAATATTAATTCTTATGAATATAAAAAAAAGATTAAAATCGATTTAAAAATAAATAAATTTATTTCTTTGATTTCTAACTCAGAATTTATTTTGAAACATGAAATTAATAATTTCATTGAACTATTATCACAAATCAGAGTTATAAAACAAGCTACTATAAATATTCCCAAAACTTTTAAACGTTTATACATTAACCAAAAATACTTTAAAAATTGTCTTTACAAAAACAATACCATCAATTATTTTCTAGTTGCTAAAAAAATAATTAATGAACTGAATACAGGATCTAATGAATTATTAAAAAAAATAAAATTAAAGTTTAACAATCCACAAAAATTGTCTAAATTCGGAATGAGCAAATTAGAAAAACTAATATTTAACCTTCCACTCCCTAAAAAAAATAATAATGTATATTTTAGCATTTTTAAAAATAATGGAAATTTATTATTAATTCAATTTTATAAAACGCAACATACAATTTTCTCAAAAAAACAAAAAAACATTATTGTATCTCAAATACTTAAACATCGCTTAAAAATGACACTAAACTCTATTCTCAATAATTTATATACTAACGCCAATATTTCATACGACAAATTAACTACCTTTAAAAAATATCTGTAAGATTTAAAAGTTTACATATAACTAAATAAATTGTATTTGACGTAAACGTTTTATATTGTATGAAAAATCAATGCGTATTAAACACATTTCATAAAAATTAATCTTGTAAATCATCAACTAAAAAAAATAAAAATGCATAAAATATAAATGCTTTATCATTATGTATGATTAACATTTTAATTCAAATATTAGGAATTCTTTGTGGATTTATTCAAACAATTAGGTTGGTATTTTTTAAGAGAATGGAAACAATATTTAATAGCTCTATTTTTACTAATTTGTATCTCTATTTTACAATTATTCCCACCAAAACTAGTAGGATTACTAATAGATTCTATTACAAAAAAAGAAATTAATAGTACACAAACGTTATCTTGGACTGCAATAATTTTATTTATTGCAATAGTAGTTTATATGCTTCGATATATGTGGAGAATATTTTTATTCGGAGCAGCTTATAGACTTGCCACTGAACTAAGGATAAAAATTTATGATTGCATCAGTAAAGAAAATCAAACATTTTATTTAAAATATAAAACTGGAGACTTAATAACGCGAATTACTAGCGATGTAGATAAAGTAGTATTCGCAGCAGGAGAAGGGGTTTTAACACTTATTGATTCTTTAGTAATGGGATTATCTATTTTAACCACCATGATAATATACATTAATTGGAAACTGACTATTTGTTCCCTACTTCCAATGCCTATTATGGTTATAGCAATAAATAAAATAGGTACAAAAATACACTATAGTTTTCAAGAAGCTCAAACAGCATTTTCATACTTAACTAACCATACGCAAGAAAGTTTAAGCAGTATTGATTTAATTAAATCATTCGGTCTAGAAGAATATCGAATAAAAAAATTTTTTAAAATTCTAAAACATTTAAGAAAAAGAAATACTAAAGTTGCAAAAATTGACGCTATGTTCGATCCAATTATACATCTATCTATTTCATTATCTAACTTACTAGCCATCGTTATAGGAGGATGGTTGTTTTGGAAAAAAATAATTAGTATAGGACAATTAACTAGTTTCATAATATATCTCGGACTAATGATTTGGCCAATGCTTGCTTTAGCATGGATGTTTAATATAGTAGAAAGAGGAAGTGTAGCATGGAAACGAATACAATCTATTCTCAATCAAAATAAATTAAAAGAAAAAAAATATGCAAAAATTCCAGCATACTTGGAAAAACTAAACATTAACATAAAAAGTTTTTACTATTACAAATGTACAACAAAGATCTTAAAAAATATTAATTTCTCACTTTATCCAGGTCAAACAATTGGAATTTGTGGACCAACTGGATCTGGAAAAAGTACTTTATTAAAACTAATTCAACAGCAATTTCCAATATCTAATGGAAAAATATCATATAATTCTATTCCAATTTCTCGTTTTAACATACGAAAATGGAGAAAAAAAATATCAGTAATAGATCAAACTACCTTTTTATTTTCAGATACTATTTATAATAATATTTTGATAGGAAAAATGCACGCATCTCAACAAGAAATAGAACAAGTCATTCATCTTGCGCATTTGCATAATGATATCATTAACTTTCCCTGTGGTTATAATACTCAAGTAGGAGAACGTGGAATGATGTTATCTGGTGGACAAAAACAACGAATTTCAATTGCCCGTGCTTTATTAGCAAAATCAGAAATATTAATATTAGATAATGCTTTATCAGCAATAGATGGTGATACAGAATCAAAAATATTAAAAAATTTTAATAGTTTTATAAAACAAAAACGTACAATAATTATTTGTACACATCGATTATCGTCTCTAATCAATGCTAATAATATTATAGTTCTAAAAAATGGAACTATAATACAAAAAGGAAAACATAATGAACTAATTCAAGAACAAAAAAAATGGTATAACACCATGTATTCATATCAGAAAAACTTAGGAATTTAAAAAATTATGATAATAAAAATAAAATTTTATGTAGTTAAAAATTTAGTACACTTTTGGCCTATATTAAAACGTTTAATACGTTATGGAATAAATTACAAAAAAAAAATGGCATTAGGATTTTCTTTTTTATTATTATCTTCTATATCTGAAGTATTGGGTCCTGTATTAATTAGTAACTTCATAAAAACTAGTTTAACTATGCATTATATATGTTATTCTATATTATTTAAAACAATAATAGCTTACCTATTTTTACAAATCATATCAGTCCTATTTAATTACTTTCAAGACATTATTTTTAATAATATATCAATAAAAATTATTGAAACATTACGATTTCACTTGATGCAATCAATATTAACATTACCCATTAATCAATTTAGAAAAGAACCCATCGGGCAGTTTATTTCATGTGTAACAAGCGATACAGAAGTGATTAAAGAACTATATGAAACTTTTGTTACCACATTGTTTCGTAGTATTATATTAATTAGTGTTACACTAATAACTATGTTTAGTTTAGAATGGAGAATGGCTAGTATAGCAATAATTATTTTTCCATTAGTATCAATAATAACATTGTTATATCAATATTATAGCAAACCAATTCTAAAAAAGACTAGAACGTATATTACAAAAGTTTATAACACTTTTCATGAAGTAATTAATGGAATTAACGTAATACAGCAATTTGGGTTAGAAAAAAAATTTAGAAAATCTATAGAAGACACTAGTAATCTACATTACCTAAATCGTATGAAAATATTAAAATTAGATGGTTTTCTGCTAAGACCCTTACTTAATTTGTTTTCAGCTATAATATTATGCGGATTAATTTTGCTATTCAGTTCATACCCCAGAGGATTTTTTGAAATTGGAACTTTATATGCTTTTATTACCTACTTAGGACGTCTTAATGAACCATTGATTACTATTGCTTCTCAACAATCTATTTTACAGCAATCTATTATAGCAGGAAAAAGAATATTTCACTTACTTGATTTTCCCAAACAAAAATACGGAACAGATTTTGTAAACTTAAAAACAGGGGAAATACATATTAAAGATTTAAATTTTCAATATGAAAGTAATAATAAAAATACATTAAATAATATTAATTT
The DNA here is from genome assembly GCA_039830025.1 of Buchnera aphidicola (Kaburagia rhusicola ensigallis). Classification (NCBI taxonomy): domain Bacteria; kingdom Pseudomonadati; phylum Pseudomonadota; class Gammaproteobacteria; order Enterobacterales; family Erwiniaceae; genus Buchnera; species Buchnera aphidicola. The sequence continues at coordinate 502,471 of CP140040.1, forward strand.
ACATATTTTTTCAAAGCAATTTATAGCACTGGTAGGACGCACAGGAAGTGGAAAAAGCACTCTTGCACAACTTTTAATGGGATATTATCCTATCCATCATGGAAACATTTATTTAGATAAACGAAATATAAACTCATTAAGTAACAATGTTCTACGTAATGGAATATCTATTGTTCAACAAGATCCAATTATATTAGATGATTCAATTTTGAAAAACATTGCTTTTGGAAAGAATATTTCTGAATCAAAAGTTTGGAATATTTTAGAACAAGTACATCTCACTAAATTAGTAAAATCTATGCCAAAAGGAATACACTCATGTCTAGGAGAAAATGGAAATAAAATATCTATAGGACAAAAACAACTATTATCTATTGCTAGAATTCTAGTATCCATTCCAAAAATATTAATATTAGATGAAGCTACTGCTAATATAGATCTAGAAACCGAAAAAAAAATACAAACCATACTGGCTTCTATAAAACATTACACTACATTGATAGTAATTGCACATAGATTATCAACAATAAAAAACGCAGATAAAATAATAGTTTTTAATCAAGGTAAAATTGTTGAAAAAGGATCACACGATTATTTAATAAATAAAAAAAAATATTACTGGAAAATGTACAGACATCAAAATTAAAAAATAAAAATTGTAACATTGAACTTAACTAGAATCTCTGTTAGCAATAACATAGTACCTGCATTACTTAATATGGCTGCTACTTTCCAGTCCTGACCAGTTTTTTAAGACTACAGTACTAGATACCAACAGAGAATTCTCTAAACTAATTATATATGAATTTTTTATTAATAACAAATATTTTTCATAAAAAAAATAAATATTTTATAACAACTAACTGAAACTATTCTTTTTTAAAATCTTTTTTATAAATATAATATATGTTAATATTATTCATTCTATTTAGATTAAAATTGTAATAATGAATTATCAAATTCTAGCTAATAAATGGAGACCTCAAGAATTTAATGATGTTATCGAACAAAAATATATCATTACTGCTATATGCAATGGATTAAAATTAGGACGCATACATCATACATGGTTATTTTACGGCACTCGCGGAACTGGAAAAACTACAATTTCTAGGTTACTAGCTAAAAGTTTAAGTTGCGAAACAGGAGTTACACACGTTCCATGCAGAACATGTTCAAATTGTAAAGAAATTGAAACAGGAAAATTCATTGACTTATTTGAAGTAGATGCAGCATCACGAACTAAAATAGAAGATATGAAAGAACTATTAAATAATGTTAATTACCTACCAACAAAAGGAAGATTTAAAATTTATTTGATAGATGAAATTCATATGTTATCAAAACATAGTTTTAATTCCCTCTTAAAAATAATTGAAGAACCACCAAAACATATAAAATTTATTCTAGCAACAACTAATTTAGAAAAAGTACCAAAAACTATTTTATCGCGTTGTTTGCATTTTCAACTAAAGTCTATTAGTACAATTGCCATTATCAAACAAATTAAATACATACTATCTAAAGAAAATATATTTTTTGAATATGAAGCAATAAAACTACTATCTATAGAATCTAGGGGTAGTTTGAGAGATGCATTAAATTTAACAGAGCAAGCAATTTCTATGGGAAATGAAAAAGTCTCAACTCAAATTGTAAAAAATATGTTAGGAAGATTAGACAGCAATCAAATATTAAATATAACTTTAGCATTACTAAAAAAAGATTCTAAAAAAATATTGTCATCATTAGAGTATATTCATACAATTGACGTAAACTGGGAATGCATATTAATAGAAATTCTTAAATTATTGTATCAAATAGCTATATTTAAAGTATTTCCAAAAATAAGTAAAAATTATTTATTTTGCGAAGACGAAATAGAAAACAAAAAAATATATTATATTTCAAAAAAATCTAAATACGTTGATATCCAATTATATTATCAAACTATATTAAAAGGTAGAAAAGAACTAAATATGGCTCCTAATTTAAATATTGGAGCAGAAATGATTTTATTACGTGTATTGAATCTTAACACTACTCCAATAAACATTGATGTAGTTTAAAAAAATTAAAAGGCTTTAGCATATTAATTAATGTAATAATTATTTTTCTATTACAAAATTTTATACAAATATTAATTTTATTTTATAAAATTATTAAATACACAGCATATATGACATATAATGATATTAGTTATTAACATTAAATATTCTTAATAGTTATAATCATAATAGGAAATTAAAAATGTTTTCTAAAAACGGACTAAATGGTTTAATGCAACAAGCAAAAGAAATGCAAAAAAAAGTAGCACAGATACAAAAAGAAGTATCTACTATAGAAGTCACTGGAGAGTCTGGAGCGGGAGTTGTAAAAGTAACATTAATTGGCGCAAATAATTGTAAAAAAATAGAAATAGACTCAACACTAATAGTACAACATGAAAAAGATATATTAGAAGATTTAATAGTAGCAGCTTTTAATGACGCAGTAAGACGTATATCAGAATTGCAAAAACAAAAAATGTCCTCTATTTCGTCAGATATACCATTTTCCAACGAACTAAATGTTACTTTTTAAAATATAAATTATATCAATAAATAATTTTTATATCATAAATTACAACATAAAATTGCAAAGTAGGCTATAAAACACCCAACTTATAAGATTAAACCAAAGTTAAAATTCTTATATTAATAATAAAAATAACTTTCTATTAACTTCTATAACACACATCTATCACAATATTTACACTTAATATAAGTTACATTAAAAAAACATTATTCATACTTATCAAGAGATTTTTTATGAATTCAAATAAAAAAGAAATACATGAATTTCAATCAGAAACTAATAAAATACTGCATTTAATGATTCATTCTCTATATTCTAATAAAGAAATATTTTTAAGAGAACTAATTTCTAATGCATCAGATGCTATTGATAAATTAAAATTTAAATCTATATCTTCACCAGAACTATACGAAAAAGATACAAAATTACATATTAGACTATATATAGATAAAAAAAACAATAGTCTAACAATTAGTGACAATGGGATAGGAATGACATACCAAGAAATAATTGATAATCTAGGCACGATAGCAAAATCTGGAACAAAGTTATTTTTAAAATCTTGCGAAAAATCTATTCAAGAAAAAAATAATTTTATTGGACAATTTGGAGTAGGATTCTATTCAGCATTCATTGTGTCTAAAAAAATAACAGTAAAAAGCAGATTTGGTGGTTTAAATGAAAGTGAAGGTGTGTTATGGGAATCTGAAGGAAAAGGAAAATACGAAGTTAGCAAAATCAATAAAAAACACAGGGGGACAAAAATAACTTTATATTTAAAATCACAAGACACTTGTTTTTTAGAACTATGGAATATAAAAAATATTATTAATAAATATTCCAATCATATTTCTGTTCCAATAGAAATTAATGTGTACAACGAAAAGACAAAAATGAGTGAATGGGAACAAATAAATCAAGCAAAAGCATTATGGACTTTAAAAAAATCTGAAATAACAGATGAGGAATACAAAAATTTTTATAAACAACTTACTAACGATTCTAATGACCCAATCATATGGACTCATAACAAAGTAGAAGGTATTCAAGAATATACAATTTTACTATTCATTCCTTCAAAATCAGCTTGGGATATCTGGAATAAAGACAATAAACATGGTTTAAAACTATATGTAAAACGCATATACATCATGGATAATGCAGAACAATTTTTACCCAACTATTTACGATTTGTAAAAGGTATCATTGATTCAGACAATTTACCATTAAATGTTTCTCGAGAAATATTACAAAATCATGAAATTATTTCAAAATTAAAAACAATACTAACAAAAAGAGTGCTAAAACTGCTACATGACCTTTCTAAAAATATTGATTCTTACAAATTATTTTGGTCTCAATTTGGTCTAATATTAAAAGAAGGTCCTGCTGAAGACCCTAAAAATCGCGATCTAATTGCTAATATTTTACGATTTTATTCCATGAAACAAAATTCTTCGGAAAATATGATTTCCTTAAGAAAGTACATTGATAACATGAGTGAAAAGCAAGAAAAAATTTATTTTATTACAGCAGATAGCTACTCTTCAGCCATAAATAGTCCTCATCTAGAATTTTTTAAACGAAAAAACATCGACGTATTATTGCTTGTTGACAAAATTGATGAATGGATGATGAATTATTTAACTGAATTTGATGGAAAATTATTCCAATCGATTAGTAAACACGATGAATCTATTGAAAAATTAAACGAAAATTCTAATGAGCTACAAAAAAATTTACATTCCAATATGGAATCTCTATTAGATAAAATAAGAAATATACTAAAAAACAAAATAAAAGATGTAAGATTTACTTATAAGTTAACACATACTCCTGCCATGGTTATTACAGATTCTCATGATATGACTACTCAAATGGCAAAGCTTTTTTCTGCTGCAGGGCAATCTGTCCCTAAAATAAAATATATTTTCGAAATCAACCCAAAACATGAATTAATTCAAAAAATCAATAAAGAACAAAACGAAGAAAAAATGAAAAACTGGATAAAAATATTATTTGATCAATCGCTTCTTGCAGAAAAAAACACTTTAGAAAATCCTAGTAAATTTATAACTAGAATAAATAATTTTTTAATAAATTGCAATTAACAACCAAATACAAAATGTACACTTATAATATTCATTTATATTAATTATTAACAATTAAAACAAATTTTTTAAACTCTAAAGGTATAAAAATGCGTATTGTTTTACTTGGAGCGCCAGGATCAGGAAAAGGAACGCAAGCTAAATTCATTGCAAAACGATATCGTATTCCAATCATATCCACTGGAGAAATATTAAGAAAATTAATACAAAATGACACTTTAATAAGCAAAAAAATTAAATATACCATTCATAATGGAAAATTAATTTCAGACAATATAGTCACAACACTAGTAAAAAACAGTATTTCTAAAATAAATTGTGATTCAGGATTCGTGCTCGACGGATTTCCACGAACTATATCTCAAGCACAAATAATTAAAAAAGAAAAAATACTTATTAATTATATTTTTGAATTAAAAATACCAAATGAAATGATTTTAAAACGCGTTCAAAAAAGAAGAATGAACTCAATATTAGAAACAATAAATGGTAATATAGAAGACAAAAATCAATCTCTCAAAAGCACAAATTATAAAAATATTGCTCATAGATATGACGACAATGAATTAATTATTAATACAAGATTAGAAGAGTATAAAAAATTTACAATACCCCTTATAAATTACTTTAATAAAAGCTCAATTATAAGAAAAATTAAATTTTATACTATAGATGGGACTAAAACTATATCAGAAATTAATGAAGAAATTAAAAATATCTTAGATTAATAATATTTTTATAAAAATAATTTATACATATATCTTATTTAATATTTTCTTGCGCTCTATAGGATTTGAACCTATGACCTACGGCTTAGAAGGCCGTTGCTCTATCCAACTGAGCTAAGAGCGCAATTTTCACTAAAAATTATAAAAAATGCAATTACTCATTTTATAAAAAATTAATTATTAAAAAAATAAAATATATTCATATTCCAATATATACCTTATAATAATATTATATACCATTAATTTTATTAACAGAACACTTTTTTTTATTTCTAAAAAAAATAAATAAAAAAATTAAATCGAGTTCATTTAATGTTTAAAAAAATTCTAAACGGACAAAAAATCTCCAATAAAATACAAACAAAAATAAAAAAACAGGTAAATCAAAGAATAAAAGAAGGAAAAAGACCACCAGGACTAGCAGTAATATTAATAGGAAACCATATAGCATCAGAAATTTATGTTGATAAAAAAAATATAGCCTGTAAAAAAGCAGGATTTTTTTCAAAAATATGGCACTTTTCTGAAAATGTTCAAGAAAACAAAATAATTAATCTGATAAACATTTTAAATCAAGACTCTAATATTGATGGAATTTTAATACAATTACCTATCCCTAAGCATATTAATATTAAAAATGTATTTAACAAAATTAATCCAAATAAAGACGTAGATGGATTTCATCCTTACAATATAGGTTGTTTATGCCAAAAAATTCCCAGATTACGTCCTTGTACTCCATTAGGGATAATTACAATGTTAAAATATTATAAAATTAATATAAAAGGTTTACATGCTGTTATAATAGGAGCTTCTAATACAGTTGGTCGACCAATGAATTTAGAGCTATTGTTATCTGGTTGTACCACTACGATTACTCATAGATTTACAACAAATCTTAAAAACTTTATTAAACAAGCGGACTTAATAGTCATTGCAATAGGACAAGAAAAATTTTTAAAAGGAAAATGGATTAAACCAGGAGCGATAATAATTGATGTAGGAATTAATAGACTTAGAAACGGGACAATAGTAGGGGATGTAGATTTCGAATCAGCTATTTTAAATGCATCATACATAACCCCTGTTCCAGGAGGAGTTGGACCTATGACTGTAGCAACATTACTACAAAATACTTTAAAAGCTTGTATAGAATATAATTTCATTTAAAACATTAAATAAAATCTACAAAATTGTACCGTTATCAAAATTATTTCACTTTTCTCCAAAAAGTGTTACATTTTGAATCTTCTAAAACAATACCTAAATTTAATAAATGTCTTCTTATTTTATCCGATTTGATCCAGTTTTTTCTTTTGCGCGCTTCTTCTCGCTCTTTTATTAAAAAATTAATATTGCTTATTTCATCAGAACACAATTGATTAGTTTTTTTTAAAAAATCCTCAGGATCTTTTAACAAAATACCCAAAATACTACCTAACTCCCTCAATTCATTAGCTAACATTAAAATTTTATTATCATTTTTATCATATCTTAACTTTAAAACATTTATTTTATGAGATATTTTAGATAATATAGATAAAGCGCTAGGAGTATTAAAATCATTATCTAACGCCGCATGAAATTCTACTTTAAACAAATAATAATCTATATCACATGGTATAGAAAAATCAATATTTCTTAAAGATAAATATAACTTTTGCAGTAATTGATTAGATTTATTTAAATTTTTTTCGCAAAAATGTAAAGGATGACGATAATGCGTTGACAGTAAAAAAAAACGAATACTCTCCGAGTCATATTGAGCTAAAAGATCTTTTAAAAGAAAAGCATTTCCTAAAGATTTAGACATTTTTTGATTTTTAGTAATAACCAGTTCAGTATGTATCCAGTGACCCACAGAAAATTCTCTATTAATACAACTTGATTGTGCAAATTCATTTTCATGATGAGGAAACAATAAATCCTTTCCTCCACCATGAATATCAATTCTATCTTTAAAAATAGATGTACTCATAGACGAACATTCAATATGCCACCCAGGACGTCCTTTACCCCATGGAGAATTCCAAAAACATGCGTCATTTGTTTTCGCGACTTTCCATAAAACAAAATCTAGTGGATTACGCTTATTCATATTTTTAGATATACGTACTCCAACTTTTAATCTATTTATACATTGACGAGAAAGTAACCCATAACTTGGATATCTATCAATAGAAAATATTACATCGCCATTATTTGATATATATGCATAGTCATTCTTTAATAATTTTATAATAAACTGAATAATAATATCTATGTTCTCTGTAGCACGAGGTTCATAGTCTGGACTAATAATATTTAAATCTAAAAAATCCTTATTCATTTGATCGATCATACGATTAGATAAATCTAAAATAGTCTCATTATTTTTCATAGATTGAAAAATAATTTTGTCATCAATATCTGTAATATTACGCACATATTGTAAATCATAACCACAATAACGCAAATAACGTGATACTACATCAAAAAAAACAAAAGTTCGACCATGACCAACATGACAAAAATCATATGCAGTCACACCGCATACGTACATTTTAATTTTTTTATCTAAACCCAATTTTAACGTTTCATATTTTTGAGTAAAAGAGTTAAATATATTCAACATGATAATTATCTTTTAAAACGAGAAAAATTACATTATATATATATAATTCATGTTTATATTAAAACATCCATGCTATAATATTACGGATTTTAAAGTAATATAATAAAACAATTAAAGTAACTAAAATAACATTATTAAAAAAATAAGATATTATGCATTTTTTAAAAATTATTGTATACAAAAAACCTATTCATCTTTGTTGTTTAATATAAAAAATTTATCATTTAATATTAAATTAATGTAACATTTTGTAGTTATAAGAATAACTAAAATGTTTATAAACTAGTTTTTACACTAATCTATACATTAATTTTATCTTCACAATAGTAAAATGCTAATAAAGTAATAAAGCTATAAATATAACTGTTTCTAAAAATAGAAATTGTCTACTGTCTATTAGTAAAATAAAATATTACAAAATCTAAACATAGGAACGGATATGAAAAATAAACTTGAAAAAATGTTACAATTTCCTTGTTTATTTACTTATAAAGTGATTGGATTAGCTCAACCTGAACTGATCGATCAAATAGTAAAAGTAATTCAATGTAAATTGCCAGGTGATTATACTCCACAAATAAAATCTAGCAATAAAGGAAATTATCTATCTGTTTCTATCACAATTTTTGCTAGTAATTTCGAACAAATAGAAAACTTATATCACGAACTAAGCAACATTAACATAGTTCGAATGGTACTATAAATACAATTTTAAAACAATATATTTCCATAAAATAAAATGTTTATATCAAAAATAAAACATCCTGTATTTTTTATAAATATTTAAAATATGTAATGCAGCAATAAGCTGCATTACAAAATTTAAAATATTTATAACGATCTTAACAAATATTATAAACTAATAACATTAGCCGCTGATGGCCCTTTTGCTCCTTCGGTAATTTCGAATTCAACACTTTGACCTTCTGATAAAGTTTTAAATCCGTTGCTTTGGATAGCTGAAAAATGAACGAAAACATCTTTGCTTCCATCTTCAGGAGTAATGAAACCAAACCCTTTAGATTCATTAAACCACTTCACATTACCTTTAATCTTAGACATCTATATTACCTTCAAATGAAAATATACACTAAACTTAAGTAACAAGCTAGTACAACGATGATTGATTATTTTATTTTTAACTTTAATAAAACATTATTGATACAAAAAAATAAAAATATTAAACTCAAGCAAATAGACAAAGCATTATCTATTTCAGATAAATACTAATCTATTTTTTAATGTGTTATGTTACACAATATAATACTATTTTATATTGATTTCAAAATTATATATAAAAAAAAATCCGAAATAATTCGGATTTTTACAACCTGGCAATTTCCTACTCTCACACAGGGAATCCCTGTACTACCATCGGCGTTGAAATGTTTCACTTCTGAGTTCGACATGGTTTCAGGTGGTACCATAACACTATTTTTACCAGGTTGTTTAAAATATTTGAATATTGAATATATTGATATTTAAATAATCAAAATCGGATTACAAGAAATAAATATTTAAAAGATTATTTAAACATCTCTGGTGTTGTAAGATTAAGCCTCTCGGGTCATTAGTACTGGTTAGCTCAACATATTACTATGCTTACACACCCAGCCTATCAACGTCGTAATCTTCAACGTCCCTTCAGTCAACATTAACATGTTTCAGGGAAGACTAATCTTGGAGCAAGTTTCGTACTTATATGCTTTCAGCACTTATCTTTTCCGCATTTAGCTACCGGGCAATGCCATTGGCATGACAACCCGAACACCAGAGATGCGTCCACTTCGGTCCTCTCGTACTAGAAGTAGATCTCCTCAATCTTCCTACGCCCACGGCAGATAGGGACCGAACTGTCTCACGACGTTCTAAACCCAGCTCGCGTACCACTTTAAATGGCGAACAGCCATACCCTTGGGACCTGCTTCAGCCCCAGGATGTGATGAGCCGACATCGAGGTGCCAAACACCGCCGTCGATATGAACTCTTGGGCGGTATCAGCCTGTTATCCCCGGAGTACCTTTTATTTGTTGAGCGATGGCCTTTCCATACAGAAACCACCGGATCACTAAGACCTGCTTTCGCATCTGCTTGCGTTATCACGCTCACAGTTAAACTGGCTTATGCCTTTGCACTAACCTTACGATGTCCAACCGTAATTAGCCAATCTTTGTACTCCTCCGTTACTCTTTAGGAGGAGACCGCCCCAGTCAAACTACCCACCAGACACTGTCTCTATACCGGATTACGGAATTAGATTAGAAGATTAACTATTAAAGGGTGGTATTTCAAGGTCGACTCCACTTAAACTAGCGTCTAAAATTCACAGTCTCCCACCTATCCTACACATTAAAAATTAATATTCAGTATCAAGCTATAGTAAAGGTTCACGGGGTCTTTCCGTCTTGCCGCGGGTACACTGCATCTTCACAGCAATTTCAATTTCACTGAGTCTCGGGTGGAGACAGCCTGGCCATCATTACGCCATTCGTGCAGGTCGGAACTTACCCGACAAGGAATTTCGCTACCTTAGGACCGTTATAGTTACGGCCGCCGTTTACCGGGGCTTCAGTCTAGAGCTTTAGGTTTCCCTTAACTCCTTCGATTAACCTTCCGGCACCGGGCAGGCGTCACACCGTATACTTCCACTTTCGTGTTTGCACAGTGCTGTGTTTTTAATAAACAGTTGCAGCCAGCCGTTATCTTAGACTGATTTCAGCTTATAAAAGTAAATTTTATGCACCTAATATCAGTGTGCCTTCTCCCGAAGTTACGGCACTATTTTGCCTAGTTCCTTCACCCGAGTTCTCTCAAGCGCCTTAGTATGCTCTACTTAACCACCTGTGTCGGTTTTGGGTACGATTTAATATTATTTTATAGTTTAGAGGCTTTTCTTGGAAGCATGGTATCAGTTACTTCACTACAATATAGTAGTTCGTCATTACGCCTCAGATTAAAGAAAACCGGATTTGCCTAATTTTCATACCTACACGCTTAAGCCAGGACAACCGTCGCCTGGTTAACTTAACCTCCTTCGTCCCCCCTTCACAATAATACTAAGCACAGGAATATTAACCTGTTATCCATCGATTACGCCTTTCGGCCTCACCTTAGGTATCGGCTTACCCTGCCTCGATTACCGTTGGACAGGAAACCTTGGTATTTCGGCGAATAGGTTTTTCACCCATTTTATCGTTACTCATGTCAGCATTCGCACTTCTGATACCTCCAACATACTTTACAATATATCTTCATCGGCTTACAGAACGCTCCCCTACCCAATAAATATATAACTTTATTGCCGCAGCTTCGGTACATAATTTAGCCCCGTTACATCTTCCGCGCAGGCTGACTCGACCAGTGAGCTATTACGCTTTCTTTAAATGATGGCTGCTTCTAAGCCAACATCCTGGCTGTTTATGCCTTCCCACATCGTTTCCCACTTAACTATGATTTTGGGACCTTAGCTGGCGGTCTGGGTTGTTTCCCTTTCCACAACGAACGTTAGCACCCGCTGTGTGTCTCCCGTGATAACATTCTACGGTATTCGGAGTTTGCATCGGATTGGTAAGCCAGGATGGCCCCCTAACCGAAACAGTGCTCTACCCCCGAAGATGAATTCACGAGGCGCTACCTAAATAGCTTTCGGGGAGAACCAGCTATCTCCCGGTTTGATTGGCCTTTCACCCCTAACCATAAGTCATCCGCTGATTTTTCAACATCAGTCGGTTCGGTCCTCCAGTTAGTTTTACCTAACCTTCAACCTGCTCATGGCTAGATCACCGGGTTTCGGGTCTGTATCCTGAAACTAAAATCGCCTATTTAGGACTCGGTTTCCCTACGGCTCCCCTATTTTAAAATCGGTTAACCTTGCTACAGAATACAAGTCGCTGACCCATTATACAAAAGGTACGCAGTCACCTCTTAAAAACAAGGCTCCTACTGCTTGTACGTATACGGTTTCAGGTTCTATTTCACTCCCCTAACCGGGGTTCTTTTCGCCTTTCCCTCACGGTACTAGTTCACTATCGGTCAGTCAGGAGTATTTAGCCTTAGAGGATGGTCCCCCTATATTCAGACAGGATTTCTCGTGTCCCGCCCTACTTCTCGAACTTATATAATAGCAATTTTCGTATACAGGACTATCACCTTATATTGTATATTTTTCCAAATAATTCTACTAAGAGATAATATATAATTATGTTCTAGGCTTTTCCCTTTTCGCTCGCCACTACTTAGGGAATCTCATTTGATTTCTTTTCCTCGAGGTACTTAGATGTTTCAGTTCCCTCGGTTTGCTTTGTTAATCTATGAATTTAATTAACAATGACACTGTTTTAATAGTGTCGGGTTTCCCCATTCGGACATTACCGGCTTATAACGTGTCATATCAACTTACCGATACTTTTCGCAGATTAGCACGTCCTTCTTCGCCTCTGACTGCCAAGGCATCCACCATATACGCTTTTATGCTTAACCTTACAACCCACAGATGTCTACTTTTATCATTTAATATAAATTTTCTTGCGTCCGAATTTTTAAAGAGCTTAACTTACTATTTAATATAAAATATTTACGAATATTGTACAAATAAAATTAAGGATAACATATTACAATTATATAGTATACAAATAATTTTAATATTTTAAAAACTGTCCCCTAGGGGATTCGAACCCCTGTTACCGCCGTGAAAGGGCGATGTCCTAATCCTCTAGACGAAGGGGACTTCAATTAAAAAAATAAAATATTAAATTAATATAATAATTTAAATTTTACGTTCTATATATCTATGTTACATAACGAAAAAAAAGAGTCAAGAGTTTTTTACAAATTTTTAACTTTGATAAAATGATTTGTTAATAAAAAAGCATTTAGAACTAACGTTTTCGCAATTGAAAAATAACTGAATCAATTTCTGGGAAAATACCATGCCACAAATAAAAAGAATATGCAGCTTGACTTACTAACATCCCTAACCCATCAGAAAACATAAGCGCACCAAAATTTATACACCAAGATAAAAAGTGAGTATGCGTATTGTCGGAATAATTAATATCATAAAAGTAAGCTTTTCTATCTATTAAATGAATAATAGAATTCCAATAACTATTCATTTGCGTATTTGAAGTAGCATTAATTATCAAATGAAATGAACTGTATTTTATATTTTTACGTGAAACGATAAAAATAGATCCAAATTTTTTAAAATCATTTACTAATTTTATTGCGCGATTTATAGTTCTATTCACAACAAAAACATTGCAACCATAAGATAATAGCGAAAAAATTACTCCGCGGGCAGCACCTCCAGCACCTATTACTAAAACATTATCAGTCTTGTTGATAAATTTTAAACGTTGCAAATCATATAAAATACCTTTTCCATCAGTATTATCCCCTAAAATTCTACCGTTTGAAAGTTTTTTTAAAGTATTAACTGATTTCGAAGATTTAGCATGATCAGTTAATTCGTCTGATATCAAAAATGCTTCTTCTTTAAATGGAACAGTTACATTAGCTCCAATACCTTGAAACAAGAAAAAATGAACTATAAATTTTCTAAATTTGTCCAATGGAACTAATGTATAATCATAACTGTGAAACACTCCGGTTTGTTTAGAAAATAACCAATGGATATAAGGTGATTTTGTGTGATTAATAGGATTTCCAAAAACTGAAAATTCACTTGAATGTTTTTTAAGCACGACGTATCAATTTCCCATTCATAAGATTTATAATTTTAGAAGGACGAATGTTATTACCTAACATTCCGTAAAAAATTGGAAAATGTTTTCCAAATTGTTCTATAACTTCTTCATGTGTTCTACACGGGGCTAAACCAGAACGATTAGCACTAGTAGATATTATGGCTCTTCCAAACGTATCGCACAACTTTCGAATAGAAATATGTGAACTAATACGAACTGCTAAAAATTTAGATTTTCCAGTTAACCAATATGGCACTGAAGACTTCGCTGGTACTAAAAAAGTAATAGGTCCAGGCCAACTATTTGACATGATATTTTTATGATAAAAAGACAATTTGTACTCAGAAATATATGACTTAATTTGACTATAACAAGACGCGACTAATATAAATCCTTTACTCCACTTTCTATTTTTTAATTGAAGTAACTTTTCTACTGCATTCTTATTATTTGGATCACATCCTAATCCGAAGACTGATTCTGTCGGATAAGCTATAACATCGCTATTTTTTAATCTTTTTATACATTCCAATAATGATGAACTATTTACCATTATATTTTGTTTCAAAATTAATAAACCTATTGCTCAAAATGTTAATAAAAATGCATTTAAACGATTCCTACTATTTTGGAATTATTGCTTTTGCAATATACCGTACTACTTAGTTAGTATAGTTCTTTTGTAATACTTTATCCAACTAACAACACAATAAAAAAAACTATCTTTAACTTTTAATTCAAAAAAAAATGTTTATAATACAAATTAATATTAAATTAAAAATACAAATATTTAAAATAACTATGTCTATTCTTAAAATTTTAACATATCCAAATAATCGACTTCGAACAATTGCAAAACCAATCATAAAAATTAATCAATCAATTCAAAAAACTATTAACGACATGTTTGAAACTATGTATTTTAAAAATGGAATTGGACTTGCTGCGACTCAGGTAAACATTCCATTGCAAATTATAGTAATTAGTAATATTACAAAATCAAAAAAACCACTAGCACTAATAAATCCTAAAATAGTTAAAAAAAGTGGTAATACCAGTATAGAAGAGAAATGCTTATCCATTCCAAGTTATCAAGCCCTAATACCTAGATCATCAGCTATTGTTGTAACGGCTTTAAATTACTTCGGGAAAAAAATTACAATAGAAGCAACTTCACTCCTAGCCATTTGTATTCAACACGAAATAGATCATTTAGTCGGAAAATTGCTTATAGACTACTTATCTGATATTGAAAAAATTAAAATTCAAACACAAATTCTAAAAAATAATAAAAATTATGATTGTTAATAATACTTTATTTTCTAAAAAAAAAAATTAAAAATTGTTTTTTCAGGAACCTCGAACTTTTCTGAACAACACCTAAAACAATTAATATATTACAAATATAAAATTGTTGGAGTTATCACACAACCAGATCGACCTTCTGGGCGCGGCAAAAAAATAATTGAATCTCCAGTAAAAAAAACAGCTAAAAAATATAACATTCCAGTTTTTCAGCCAGAAAATTTAAACAATTCCATACTGTATAATCAATTATATAAACTTCATGCTAATTTAATGATAGTTGTTTCATACGGTTTAATTATTCCAAAAAACATATTAAACATATTCTCACTAGGATGTATTAACATCCATGCTTCATTACTTCCTAGATGGAGAGGCGCAGCACCAGTACAATCAGCAATTTTAAATGGAGATTTGATGACTGGAATAACTATTATACAAATGGATGAAGGGATTGATACTGGGAAAATATTATATTCAATGTCTTGCAAAATAGAAAAATTTGACACAAGTCAAAGCTTACAAAATAAATTAAGCAAAATAGGATGTCAAGCAATATTATTTATACTAACAAAGTTAGAATTAGGACAATATAATGCTATTGTTCAAAGTAAATTAACAACTTATTCTCATAAAATAAAAAAACAAGACGCGCAATTAAATTGGCTGAAAGACGCAAAAACATTGGAGCAATGTATAAGAGCTTTTAATCCATGGCCAATAAGTTTCTTTAAAATAAAAAAAGAACATATTAAAGTATGGAAAGCTAATGTTATTATACAAAAAAATATAAATCTATATTGCGCAGGAGAAATTATATTGATTAATAAGAATGGATTACAAATACAAACTAAAAAAAATATACTTAACATTACGCACATTCAACTTCCTGGAAAAAAAGTGATAAATGCATATGACCTAAATAATTCTAAAAATCATTGGTTTGCCCCTAATATACGATTAATTTAAATATAAAAACCAAATATAATTATATTAAAATAAATAAAAAACTATTACTTCTAACTAATTATGTACTATAACTGTAAATTATAGTTTCATAATTAATATGTAACATAGCGAAAATATAATAATATTGCTAAAATATATTGCTAATATAATTACACTATTTATTAAAATTTAAAAAAATTAGTAATTAATATAAATTTTTTATTAAAATTTGTATAAAAAACTCTCTAATTTTAACTAAAATTAGAGAGTTTTTTATACAAATTTATCAGAGCAAAATATATTAACATATAATATGAATGTATTATACTGTTAATATATTTTAAGCACAAAATTATGCAATATTATTATTTATAATATAAAAATATATAGATATTTGAACACGTACACTATAATATCTTATTAATATTTATAAACAACTAATTATGTATTTTATTTATTTAAAAACACAAACGGCATACCACGCCGTCTGTTATTAAAAAATAAATAATCCTTGTTCCAATATAAGATATCATATGAAACATGCATTATTTTATTTTCTTGGATAATTCTACATTTTTTGATCTATTTATTAGTTGAATATACGCCATGGGTGCTTTATCACCAACACGATAACCACATTTTAATACTCTAGTATATCCTCCTAATCTATTTAAAAAATGTGGACCTAAATCCACAAACAACTTTGTAACTACATCATTATTTCGAATTTTAGAAAATACAAGACGTCTGTTAGCAATAGAATCAATTTTAGATCGAGTTATCAAAGGTTCTACTATACGCCGTAATTCTTTGGCTTTAGATACTGTTGTTTTTATCACTTCATAATTTAATAATGAACATACCATGTTATTTAACATAGATCTTACATGAGTACTACTTCTATTAAACTTTCGACCAATTTTTCTATGTCTCATAAAAATATAACCTTTAAATACAAACTAAAAATATCATCCTAATTAATCATCCAAAATACTTATAGGAGGCCAATTATTCAAATGCATTCCTAAAGATAAATTTCTCGCTGCTAATACATCTTTAATTTCAGTTAAAGATTTTTTTCCTAAATTAGGAGTTTTAAGCAGTTCCACTTCTGTTTTTTGAACTAAATCTCCAATGTAACGTATCAATTCCGCTTTCAAACAATTTGCAGATCTTACGGTTAATTCTAAATCATCAACTGAACGAAGTAAAATGGGTTCAAATTCTGGTTTTTCCTCTTTAACTTCTGGTTCGCGAATATCTCGCAAGTCTACAAATGCCTCTAACTGGTCCGATAAAATAGTAGCAGCTCTCCGAATAGCTTCTTCAGGATCAATAGTACCATTAGTTTTCATTTCTATTACGAGTTTATCTAAATCAGTCCTTTGTGCTACTCTAGCAGCTTCTACATTATATACGATCCGTTCTATTGGGCTATAACATGCATCTACTAATAATTTTCCTATAGAATGTTCTCTATCTATTAAATTCATTCTAGAAGATGCAGTAACATATCCTCTACCTCTTTCTATTTTTATTCTCATAACAATTGAAACATTTTCATACGTTAAATTACAAATAACATGTTCAGGATTTACAATTTCCACATCACTGTTATGATTGATATCAGATGCTTTTACTATACCTATACCAGATTTATTTAAAGTAAGTACAACTTGATCTTTTCCATACAATTTTACTGCTAATCCTTTTAAATTAAGTAAAATTTCAATAATATCTTCTTTAATCCCCTCCTTGGTGCTATATTCATGTAGTATTCCTTCAATTTCTACTTCTGTTACTGCACAACCAGGCATAGAAGATAACAAAATTCGACGCAAAGCATTTCCAAGAGTGTGGCCAAAACCACGTTCTAGCGGTTCAAGAGTAATTTTAGCATGTGTTACACTAATATGTTCGATATCTACTAATCTTGGCTTTAGGAACTCATTCACAAAACTTTGCATTATTTCTCCTTATAGCCAAATCGATACTTTATTTAGAATAAAGTTCAATGATTAAATGTTCATTAATTTCTGCAGATAAATCAGAACGCTCAGGTACTTGTTTAAATATACCCTCCATTTTAGATGTATTAACCTCTATCCAAGCTGGTTTTTCACGTTGTTCTACTAACTCTAAAGCCGCTCTTATGCGAGTTTGTTTTTGTGATTTGTCACGAATGCTAACAATACAACCAGGATGAACTTGATAAGAAGGAATATTTACTATTTTTTTATTAACTAAAATTGATTTATGACATACTAATTGACGAGCCTCAGAACGCGTAGCTCCAAATCCCATTCTATAAACTACATTATCCAAACGACTTTCTAATAACACTAATAACTTTTCTCCCGTATTCCCTTTTAATCTTACAGAGCGTTTATAATAATTTCGAAACTGAGATTCTAAAATACCATATAAACGACGAACTTTTTGTTTTTCTCGTAATTGAATACCATAATCTGATAAACGAGATCTTTTAGAACCATGTTGACCTGGAAGTTGTTCTAATTTACATTTAGAATCAAGTGACCTCATTCCAGATTTTAAAAATAAATCTGTTCCTTCTCTACGAGACAACTTTAATTTCGGACCTAAATACTTTGCCATTTGTATTTCCTAATTTAAAAAATAACTTATACTCGTCTCTTTTTAGGTGGACGACAACCATTATGAGGAATAGGAGTAACATCAGTAATATTAGTAATACGAAAACCAGCAGAATTTAATGCTCTAATAGTTGATTCTCGACCAGGTCCTGGACCTTTGACCACCACTTCTAAATTTTTAATACCATAATCCTTTACCATTTCTGAACAACGTTCAGCAGCTACTTGAGCTGCAAAAGGAGTAGATTTTCTAGATCCTCTAAATCCAGATCCTCCTGAAGTTGCCCATCCTAAAACATTTCCTTGTCGATCACTAATAGATACAATAGTATTATTGAAAGAAGCATGAATATGCGCTATACCATCCAATATTTGTTGTTTAATACGTTTCTTAACACGAACAAGATCTTTTACCATAATGTCCAACCTCAATATTATTTTTTAACTAATCTACGAGAACCTTTTCTAGTACGAGCGTTAGTCTTTGTTCTCTGACCTCGAACTGGAAGATTCTTTCGATGACGCAATCCACGATAACAACCTAAATCTACTAAACGTTTTATATTTAAATTAACTTCTCTACGCAAGTCACCTTCAACAATAAACTTAGATATTGCATTTCTCAATAATTCTACTTGACTTTCAGTTAAATTCCGCGTTTTAATAGATTCAGATATGCCTGTTAAAGAACAAATTAATTTAGATCGCTTTTTTCCTATTCCATATATACTCATTAATGCAATAATAATATGCTTGTTATCAGGAATATTAACACCTGCTATACGTGCCATCAAAACCTCCACAAATTCATCAATCAGACAATAATATTCCCATTGACAAAATAAAACTTTAAAAACAAAAAATAACATCCAAATAATACACTCTATAAAACATAGATTTTATATAATATTTACCCTTGACGTTGTTTATGCTTAGGATCTATACTGCAAATAATATAAACTACATTGTATCTACGAACAATTTTACAATTTCTACATAACTTTCCTACTGAAGCGCGAACTTTCATAATAAATACCTATAATGAAAAATATTTATAGCTCATATTAAATATTCAAATTAGATTTTTTTAACACAGATTCATATTGAGTGGACATAATGTGTGTTTGTATTTGAGAAATAAAATCTATAATAACTACTACTACAATTAACAATGATGTGCCACCAAAATAAAATGGAACATCCATAGATATACGCATAAATTCTGGTATAAGGCAAATAAACGTCATATAAATAGAACCAATTAACGTTAATCTCAACATAACTTTATTAATATATGTAGCTGTTTGAATACCTGGCCTAATTCCAGAAATAAAAGCTCCAGATTTTTTTAAATGATCTGCGGTTTCACGGGAATTGAAAACTAATTTAGTATAAAAAAAACAAAAGAAAACAATAGTTACCATGTAAAAAAATATATATAATGGTTGAGTTGGTTGCAAATAAAAAGAAAGATTTATTAACCATTTCCAATTGTAACCTCCACCAAACCAAGATACTATAGAAACAGGAAACAATATAATGCTAGACGTAAAAATGGCTGGAATCACACCTGCCATATTTAACTTTAAAGGAAGATGAGTATTTTTTTCAGAGTAAATTCGACGTTTTTGGTAATTTTTTGCATAATTAATATTAATTTTTCTATGACTCCTTTCAAAAAATACTACAAAAAATATCACTAAAAACACAATTAATGTTATTCCGCACAATAGAAAAAAATTTAAACTTCCTTGTTGCACTTTTGCCAGTGTATGCTCAATAGCAGACGGTAAACCAGAAACAATACCTGAAAATATTATTATTGAAATACCATTTCCAATACCTTTTTCAGTAATCAATTCTCCTAACCACATTAAAAACATTGTACCTGTCACTAAACTAATAACAGCGACGCAATAAAAACACATATTAGGATTAATAACTAAATTATTAACACCAGATATATTTGGTAAACTTATAGCAACTCCAATAGCTTGCAATCCAGCTAACATTAAAGTAGTATATTTTATGTATACATTAATTTTTTGACGCCCTTCCTCTCCATTTTTTTTTATTTCTATAAATTTCGGATATACTAATGTAAGTATCTGTATAATAATAGAAGCCGATATAAAAGGCATAATACCTAATGCAAAAATTGAAGCTCTACTTAAAGATCCACCTGAAAACATATTGAACATTTCTATAAGAGTGCCTTGATGGTGTTGCAATAATTGTGATAAAACTGCAGTATCAATTCCAGGAATAGGAATAAATGACCCTATTCTAAAAATTATTAAAGAAATAAATACAAAAAAAATTCTTCTTTTCAATTCACTAAATTTAGTACTAGTGGTTGAAGATTTTGTTTTAAATATGTTTTCTATCATAATACCTCTACTTATTATTTTTGAATCCTTCCACCATAAAATTCAATCATATTGCGTACTCCTTGCGTAACATGTAACCCACGAAGAGTTAATGGCACAGTAACACTTCCAGATAAAATTATCTTAACGAACTTTACATGCTCATTAATTACATTAAATTGTTTCAATAAATTCAAATCAATAACTTTATTAGAAAACCTTAATAATTCTGATAACCTAACTTCGATTTTATTTTTATTTTTTAAAGAAACAAATCCATATTTTGGAATACGCCTATATAAAGGAGTTTGACCTCCTTCAAACCCTCTATTTATTTTTCCTCCAGAACGAGATTTTTGACCTTTATGTCCTCTTCCTGCTGTTTTTCCCAATCCAGATCCAATTCCTCTACCTTTTCTTTTATGCGTTCTATAGGAACCAATTGCTGGAGATAAATTATTTAAATACATTCTAATCATTCCTATTTAGCAACAGTTGAATTAACTTTTAACATATAAGATATTTTTTGAATCATGCCTCGAATAGAAGGTGTATCTTGAAGTTTTACTGTATGGCCTATACGACGCAATCCCAATCCAATTAAAGTTGCTTTATGTTTTGGTAATCGTCCTATTGCACTTTTTATTTGAGTAACACTAATATATTTAATCATAATATTATGCCAAAACATCTCTAATTGATTTATTACGTTTAGCTGCTATCATTTTTGGAGATTTCATATTTTCTAAACCAGCTATAGTAGCTCGTACTACATTAATAGGATTAGTGGATCCATAAGTCTTTGCTAATACATCATAAATCCCTGCTACTTCTAATACTGATCTCATAGCACCACCAGCAATAATCCCAGTTCCTTCTGATGCTGGCTTCATAAATATATTCGAACCAGTGTAAGTTCCAATAATAGAATGATGCAATGTGTTTTTATTTAAAGCAACATTAATCATATTTCTACGTGCTTTTTCCATAGCTTTTTGAATTGCAGCAGGAACTTCGCGAGCTTTTCCATATCCAAATCCTACTCTTCCATTACCATTACCTACTACTGTTAAAGCTGTAAACGAAAAAATTCGACCACCTTTCACTGTTTTTGAAACACGATTGACTGATATTAACTTTTCTTTTAGATCTAAGCTATTTTTTTTATCTATGTGCATTGCCATTATATTATTTTTTCCTAAAATTCTAATCCTGCTTTTCTCGCAGCATCAGCTAAAGCTTTAACTCGACCATGATATTGAAAACCAGAACGATCAAAAGAAACATTCTTAATTCCGCTTTTTAAAGCTCGTTTTGCAATAAAATCACCAACAACAACAGCAGCTTCTACATTTCCTGTATACTTAATTGATTGCGATATTTTTTTTTCCAAAGTAGAAGCAACTGCTAAAACTAAAGAACTCCTAGGAAAAACAATTTGAGCATAAATATGCCTAGAAGTACGATGCACAATCAAACGAATAGATTGTAATTCCTTGAATTTGCACCGCATCTTTGTTGCCCTACGAATGCGAGCTTTTCTTTTATTCACTGATAACATCATGCTATTTCTTTTTAGCCTCTTTTATGCGCACAACTTCATCACTATAACGAATACCTTTACCTTTATATGGTTCTGGTACTCTATTAGACCGTATATCAGCTGCTACTTGACCTACCAATTGCTTATTAGCACCCTTAACAATTATCTCTGATGGAGACAAACACTCTACAATAATGCCTTTTGGCACTAAATATTTTATTACATGAGAATAACCCAAAAACATATGTAAAATATTAGCACCTACTACAGAAATTCTATAACCTACACCTAATAATTGTAATCTTTTAAAAAACCCTATTGTTACACCCACAATCATAGAATTAACCAATGATCTAGAAGTTCCTGCCTGTGCCCAACCTTTAGAAGAATTCATCCTACTTTTAAAAGTTAAACGATTGCTAATACAAGTAACTAATACGCTATTATTAATAGTATAGCTAAGAGTATTATTGGCTTTTGCAACAGTAATAGTTTGTCCTACTAACGTAACCGAAACATCAAAAGGAATAATAATGACTTTTTTTGCTACACGAGACATATTCTTCTCCCATTAAGCTACATGACAAATAACTTCACCACCCAAACCAATTCGACGTGCTGATTTATCAGTCATCACCCCTTTTGAAGTAGAAATGATAGCTATACCAAGTCCATCCATAACTTTTGGTAATCTATTTTTTCTATTGTATATTCGTAAACTAGGAGAGCTAATTCTCTTCACAGATTCAATTACAGGTTTTCCATTGAAATATTTTAATATCAATTTCAATTGTAGCTTATTAACACAATTCTTTATTGCATAACCTGTGATATATCCTTCTTCTTTTAAAACCATACTAATAGCTACTTTTAACTTTGAAGAAGGCATAATCACCGATATTTTATTAGCTAATTGACTGTTACGAATTCTAGTCAACATATCTGCTATAGGATCTTGCATAGTCATACATGTTACTCCAAAAGAAACATTAATAATTTTACCAGCTAGCTTTTTTCAATCCAGGAATTTCACCTTTCATAGCTGCTTCTCGTACCTTTATTCGACTTAATCCAAACTTTCTCAAAAAAGCATGTGGACGTCCAGTTTGACGGCAACGATTGCGCTGACGAATAGGACTAGAATCACGAGGAAATTCCTGTAATTTTAATACAGCATTCCAACGCTTTTCCTTAGAAATAGTTATATCAGATATAATAGCTTTAAGACGACTTCTTTTTAAAAAAAATTTATTAGCCAACTTTATACGTTTAACTTCACGTGCCTTCATTGATTGTTTAGCCATTGTTGTGATTTTACCTCATTTACAAAATGGAAAATTAAAGGAAGATAATAACGCACGACCTTCTTCATTAGACATTGCAGTAGTAGTAATAGTAACATTGATACCTCTAATACGATCTATTTTATCGTAATCAATTTCAGGAAAAATTATTTGTTCACGAATTCCAATGCTATAATTTCCTCTTCCATCAAAAGACTTTTCAGATAAGCCTCGAAAATCACGAATTCTAGGTATTGCTATAACAATCAACCGTTCTAAAAAGTCCCATTTCTTTTTTCCGCGTAAAGTAACTTTACAACCAATAGGATATCCTTTACGAATTTTAAAGCTAGAAACTGATTTACGCGCTTTAGTAACTAATGGTTTTTGACCAGATATTTTAGTTAAATCAGAAATAGCACTATCAAGATGTTTTTTATCTACTGATGCTAACCCTACTCCAATATTTAAAGTAATTTTATCTATTTTAGGAACTTGCATAACGGAAGAATAATTGAACTTACTCATCAACTTTTTTAATATTTCGGTTTGATAATAGTTACGAAAAGATGACACTAGAAATACTCCATTTTACTTAATAATAATATTATTTGACTTAAAAAACCTTACTTTCTTATTATTTTCTATCTTAAAACCAACACGATCTGATTTATTTGTAGCAGGATTGAAAATAGCTATGTTAGAAATATGAATACTAGCTTCTTTTGTTATAATTCCTCCTGTTATATTTTGATCTGGAATAGATTTTTGATGTTTTTTTACTAAATTTATTCCATCTAAAATTACTCTTGTATTAGATAATAATTTTTTAACTATTCCTACTTTACCTTTTTCTTTTCCTGTTATTACTATAACTTTATCATTTTTTTTAATTTTTGCTGCCATAATAATAGATTCTCATTATAATACTTCTGGAGCTAGTGATATGATTTTCATAAACTTTTCATTTCTCAATTCCCGCGTAACAGGACCAAAAATCCTTGTACCCAAAGGCTGATCATTATTATTTAATATAACGCATGAATTAGTATCAAATCTAATAATAGAGCCATCAATCCTTTTTATACCTTTTTTCGTCCTCACTACAACAGCTTTATAAATTTCTCCTTTTTTTACCTTACCTCTAGGTATAGCTTCCTTAATAGCTACTTTAATAACGTCGCCTATATTTGCATACCTACGACGCGAACCACCAAGAACTTTAATACACAGCACAAAACGCGCGCCAGAATTATCAGCAACATCTAATATGCTCTGTTCTTGAATCATGCAAAACCCTCCATATAATAATAACAAGACAAATATCTTGATCCGCACACGCATATTAATTAGTTTATCAAAAAAACTAGAAAAACAAATAGATATATCAAATGAATCAAACATGAATAGCAAATGTCTACATACTACTCATGTTAATATTGTACAATATTTATCATCAAACTATAGATTTTTTAACAATACGTACTAATGTCCACGATTTTGTTTTAGAAATAGGACGACATTCACGAACTTCTACTACATCTCCTAATGAACATTCATTCTTTTCATCATGAATATGCAACTTAGTTGTGCGTTTAATAAATTTTTTGTACAACGGATGTTTAATTATGCGTTCAATGGAAACAACTGAAGACTTCTGCATTTTATTACTAATCACGCAACCTAATAATGTCCGAATCTTTTTACTCACTATAATTTCCCTTTCTAGTTAACAAAAAATTAATTCTAGCAATATTACGACGTACTAATCGTAGTAAATGTAATTTTTGTAGTTTTTTAGAAGAAAATTGTAAACGAAGACTAAATTGTTCTTTCAATAAACTGACTAATTCAATATTCAATTCTTGTGTAGTTTTTTTTTTACATTATTTAAAATCATAATATTATACTCTTAGTTACAAACATAGTTTTTATAGGTAATTTTGACGAAGCTAATCTAAAAGCTTCTCTAGAAATTTCTTCAGATACACCACCAATTTCATATAAAATTTTTCCCGGTTGCACTAAAGCAACCCAATATTCTACATTGCCTTTTCCTTTACCCATTCTCACTTCTAAAGGTTTTTGAGTAATTGGCTTATCTGGAAAAATACGAATCCAAATTTTCCCTTGTCTCTTAATAGACTTAGAAATCGCTCTCCTAGCTGATTCAATTTGACTGGCTTTTAATCGTCCCCTGCTAACAGCTTTTAAACCATAAGAACCAAAACTAATATCTGTACCAATAGCAAGACCTCGATTACGACCTTTATGCATTTTTCGAAATTTTGTTCTTTTGGGTTGCAACATTAGAATTTCTCCTTACTTTTTATATTTTTTTTGATGTTTTCTAAATTTAGTAGGAGGTTTTTCTAACTTCGGAACAGATGCAATACCACCTAAAATTTCACCTTTAAATATCCATACCTTGACACCAATTACTCCATAAGTAGTATAAGCTTCAGACAAACTGTAATCAATATCAGCTCTCAAAGTATGTAAAGGAACCCTGCCTTCTCTATACCATTCTCTTCGCGCTATTTCAACTCCACCTAAACGTCCGCTGATTTCTATTTTAATACCTTTAGCTCCTTGCCTCATTGCATTTTGTACGGCACGTTTCATAGCACGTCGAAACATTACTCTACGTTCTAATTGAGAAGTAATATTATCTGCTACTAACTTTGCATCTAATTCTGGCTGTCGAACTTCAGAAATATTGATTTGAGCGGAAACGCCTGTGATTTGTGTAATTGCTAATCTTAATTTCTCTACGTCTTCACCTTTTTTTCCTATCACAATACCAGGACGTGCGCTATATATTGTTATTCTAATACTTTTTGAAGGACGCTCAATAACAATACGAGAAATTGAAGCTTTAAATAACTTAGTTTTTAAAAACTCACGCACTCTAAAATCACTATTTAAAATTTCTGCGAAGTTTTTAGTACTAGAAAACCACACAGAATTCCAGTGTCTGATTATTCCTAATCTCATTCCATTAGGATGTACTTTTTGTCCCATTAACTAGTTCTCCAAACTATTATAAACGATCAGAAACAACTACAGTGATATGACTTGTACGCTTTAAAATCCTATCTGAGCGACCCTTAGCACGTGGCATCATTCTTTTCATAGTTGGACCTTCATCAACAAAAATTTTTGTTATAATTAAATTATTTACATCCATGTTATTGTTATGTTCTGCATTAGCTATAGCAGATTGCAATACTTTTTTAACTAATATCGATGCTTTTTTATTATTAAAATATAAAATATTTAAAGCACGCAAAACTTTTTTTCCTCTAATCAAATTAGCCACCAACCGTACTTTTTGAGCAGAAGATCGAGCTTGACGATGCTTAGCAATCATTTCCATATTGTACATTTCCTTTAACGTTTTTGAACTTTTTTATCAGAAATATGACCGCGATACATACGAGTAGCGGAAAATTCACCTAATTTATGTCCAACCATATCTTCAGTAACAAATATTGGAATATGTTGACGACCATTATGAACTGATATCGTTAAACCAATCATATTAGGGAAAATAGTTGAACGACGAGACCAAGTTCGTATTAATTTTTTATCATGATTTTTGACAGCTTTTTCTACTTTTTTGAGCAATGATACATCAATAAAAGGACCTTTTTTAAGAGAACGTGGCACTTATTTTTCCTCCTTAAATTATTTATTACGCCTTCTTACAATAAATCTATCAGTACGTTTATTTCTTCTAGTTTTTTTACCTTTAGTTTGTAGCCCCCATGGACTCACTGGGTGTTTTCCAAAGTTCCTTCCTTCTCCACCTCCATGAGGATGATCTACTGGATTCATTGCTGTCCCTCTAACAGTAGGACGAATTCCACGCCAACGAGAAGCACCAGCTTTACCTAAAATTGCTAACATGTGTTCTTCATTTCCTACTTCACCAATAGTAGCTCTGCATCTTGCTTCTAATCGCCTTATTTCTCCAGACCGCAAACGCAAAGTCACGTATTTTTCTTCTTTTGAAATTAATTGAACACCAGATCCTGCAGATCTAGCTATTTGTGCCCCTTTTCCGGGTTTCATTTCTACATTATGAATTATTGTTCCAACCGGAATATTTTTCATAGGCAATACATTTCCTGATTTTATATCAGATAATTCTCCTGAAATTATCTTATCACCTACTTTTAAACCTTTCGGGGATAAAATATATTTTCTTTCTCCATCCTTATATAAAATCAAAGCAATATTCGCAGATCGATTTGGATCATATTCTAATCGTTCAACAATAGCAGAAATGTTGTCTTTATTTCTCTTAAAATCAATAACCCTATAAGATCTTTTATGACCCCCTCCTATATGACGAGTAGTAATACGACCATGATTATTTCGACCTCCACTTTTACTGTTTTTCTCTATTAAGGGAGCATAAGGTTTTCCTTTATACAAATTGTAATTAACTAATTTTACAACATGACGACGACCTGGAGATGTTGGTTTACATTTAACAATAGCCATATTTTTCTCCTTAAATACACATTTATTCTATATTTCCCATAAAATTAATATTTTGTCCCTTTTTTAAAGAAATATATACCTTTTTCCAACTACGTAAATAACTAGTACGACCATTCTTTTGTTTTTTTTTGCCTTGTACAATTAATGTATTAATACATTTTACCCGCACTTTAAAGAAATTTTGTATAGCTTGTTTAATTTCTATTTTTGTTGTACGCATAGGAACTTTTGCTACTACAGTATTAAATTTTTCTGCAGAAATAGAAGATTTTTCAGAAATATGCGGGAAAAAAAATATTTTTAACAATTTTTTTTCATTAGTCATAGTAATGATTTTTCCACTTGTTTAATGGCTTCAGAAGTAATAATAACATTTTTAAACATAATTAAACTTACCGGATCGATAGCATTAATAGTCTTAATATTTACTTTATATAAATTTCGTGAAGCTAAAAATATATTTTTATCTCTAACTATCTTTATAATCAAAACATCAGATATCTTTATAGACTTTAATTTAGTAACTAAAAATTGAGTTTTAGGCATATCTATAGAAAAATTTTCAAAAATAAACAACCGATTTTTTCTAATTAACTCTGAAAAAATACTTCTTAAAGCACCTCGATACATCTTTTTATTAACTTTTTGACAAAAATTTCTAGATTTAGCCGCAAAAGTTACACCACCAGACCTCCATATAGGACTTCTTAGAGAACCAGCCCTGGCACGTCCTGTCCCCTTTTGACGCCATGGTTTTTTCCCTGATCCAGACACTTCAGAACGGCTCTTTTGTGATTTAGTCCCTTGCCGAGTACCAGAAGAATAAGAAGTAACAACTTGATGTACTAATGCCTCATTAAAACTACAGTTAAAAACCATATCAGATACGTTAATAATACTTCCTCTATCTTTGAGCACTAATTCCACTATTTTTTACTCCTTTCACCTTAACTGCTGATTTAACAATAAGATCACTTCCTTTAGCACCAGGAACTGACCCTTTTACCAGAAGTAAATTACGATTTAAATCAATTCTAACTATATCCAAATTTTGTATGGTCACCCGATGATTGCCTAACCTACCTGCCATGTTTTTACCTTTAAAAACTCTACCAGGTGTTTGATTTTGTCCAATAGAACCAGGGGCTCGATGAGACAAAGAATTTCCATGGCTTGCATCTTGAGTTCGAAAATGCCATCGCTTAACTGTACCACAAAATCCTTTTCCTTTAGATTTTCCAACTACATCTACTTTTTTTAAATTCAAAAATAAATTTAAATTTAAACTTTGTCCTATTTTAAAATCTAACACATCCTCGGTAACACGAAATTCCCATAAACCACGACCAATTTGCATTCCAAATTTAGAAAAATGGCCTATTTCTGATTTTAAAAATTTTTTACTTTTTTTTACTCCAGTAGTAACTTGAATAGCATTATATTTATCAATATCTATAGTTTTAATTTGAACAATACGATTTTCTTGAATTTCAATAACAGTAACTGAAATTAAAGCACCTTCTTGTGTAAAGATACTAGTCATTCCTACTTTTTTACCAATGAGACCAATCATGTGTTCTTCAATTCCTTTAATAATTTATTTGTATAATTAACCCAAACTAATTTGTACATCTACACCAGCAGCAAGATCTAATCTCATCAAAGCATCAACTGTTTTCTCGGTAGGTTCAACAATATCAATAAGTCTTTTATGTGTTCGAATTTCATATTGATCACGAGCATCTTTATTCACATGTGGAGAAATAAGTACAGTAAATCGTTCTTTATGTGTTGGAAGAGGAATAGGTCCACGAACTTGTGCTCCAGTCCTTTTAGCTGTTTCAACAATTTCTGAAGTTGATTGATCTATTAATCTATGATCAAAAGCTTTAAGACGAATTCGTATTCTTTGGTTCTGCTGCATAAGACCAGAACTCCCATAATATAAAAAATTACAAAAAATTCTTCTTTTCAATTTTGAAAAGAATATGTTAATATTAAGTTATTAATACATAAAAAAGAACATATTTGAAAAATTTTAATAAGAACTACTGAAATATCATAAATAATTAAATAAATATTGAACTATTGAACAATATAATACTCAGAAACATAAATAAATTATAGAACAACACTTAACACTATAATTTATATACATAATTTAATCTGTAATTCTAATATTAAAAATTTTTATATATGAAAAACATTTTTATTTGAATTATTATAAAGCATGAAATAAGAAAATTCATTCTTTTTTTACAATTTATCTTACAAATGTACTTTTATTAGAAAACAATATACAAAATTAAATTTTAAAATCAATATAAAATAAAAAATCAAGAAAAGAGCGAAATTATGATTTCTTTTCTTGACTTAATTTCTATAATACGTAAAATATATTTTAAGTTAATTAATGACTTTAACTACAATTCCAGCACCTACAGTTTTTCCACCTTCTCGGATAGCAAAACGCAATCCATCTGCCATTGCAATAGGATGAATTAGAGTAATAACCATTTTAATATTATCTCCAGGCATAACCATTTCTATTCCTTCTGGAAGTTCAATGTAACCAGTAACATCTGTAGTACGAAAATAAAATTGAGGTCTATATCCTTTAAAAAATGGTGTATGACGTCCTCCTTCTTCTTTAGATAATACGTATACTTCAGATTCAAATTTTATGTGAGGAGTAATTGTTCCTGGCTTAGACAATACTTGACCTCTTTCAATATCATCACGCTTAGTACCTCGTAATAGAATTCCAACATTCTCTCCAGCTCTACCCTCATCTAATAACTTCCTAAACATTTCTACACCAGTACATATAGTTTTAACAGTAGGCTTAATACCTACAATTTCTACTTCTTCTCCCACTTTTATTATTCCTCGTTCTACACGACCAGTAACCACTGTTCCACGACCTGATATAGAAAAAACATCCTCTATAGGAAGTAAAAACGGTTGATCAATAGATCTTTTAGGATTAGGAATATATGTATCCAATATATGTGCTAAATCAATTATTTTGTTTTCCCAAAAAGCATTTCCTTCTAACGCTTTTAAAGCAGAACCTCGTATAATTGGAGTTTTTTCTCCAGGAAAATCATATTGAGTTAACAAATCACGAACTTCCATTTCAACTAATTCAAGTAATTCTTCATCATCCACCATATCGCATTTATTTAAAAAAACAACAATGTAGGGAACGCCTACCTGCCTACCTAATAAAATATGTTCGCGAGTTTGAGGCATAGGACCATCTGTAGCAGCTACCACTAAAATTGCACCATCCATTTGAGCTGCTCCAGTAATCATATTTTTTATGTAATCGGCATGACCAGGACAGTCTACATGAGCATAATGTCTCACATTAGTATCATACTCTACATGGGAAGTATTAATAGTAATTCCCCTTTCTTTTTCTTCTGGAGCATTGTCTATTTGATCAAAAGCTCGAGCAGATCCTCCATATTTTTTCGCTAAAACAGTAGTAATAGCTGCTGTTAAAGTAGTTTTACCATGATCTACATGACCAATAGTACCTACATTTATATGAGGTTTTAAACGTTTAAATTTTTCTTTAGACACAACTATTTCCCTTTTTAAAAAATTTAATATAAAAAAATTAAAACTATCTATTTTCTCTTGCTTCAATAATAAAAGTTGCTATGTTACTTGGAGATTCTGAATACTTTAAAAATTCCATGGAATATGAAGCTCTACCTTGTGTCTGAGAACGTAAATCAGTGGCATAACCAAACATTTCAGAAAGCGGTACTTGAGCAGAAATTATTTTTCCCATCGACAAATCTTGCATACCTTCAATTACACCTCTTCTCCTATTTAAATCACCAATTACATCACCCATATATTCTTCTGGTGTTTCTATTTCAACTTTCATAATTGGTTCAAGTAATGTTGGCTTTGCATTTTTAAAAGCACTCTTAAATGCTAATGATGCGGCTAATTTAAATGCAATTTCAGAAGAATCAACATCATGGTAAGAGCCAAAATGTAATCGAACTCCAATATTTAACACAGGATAACCAGCTAAAGGTCCGCTATGCAATTGTTCTTGTATTCCTTTATCAATAGCAGAAATATATTCTCCTGGAATTACTCCTCCTTTAATGTCATTTATAAACTTATAATTTCCTTCGCTAGATTTTAACGGAAATAAATCAATTACAACATGACCATATTGACCTCTTCCACCAGATTGTTTTATATACTTACCTTCAATATCATTTACGTTATTTCGAATAGTTTCACGATACGCAACCTGAGGATTACCTATATTCGCATCAACACTAAATTCTCTTTTCATTCTCTCAATAATTATTTCTAAATGTAATTCACCCATACCAGAAATAATTGTTTGATTTGATTCTTTATCCGTCCATACTCTAAAAGAAGGATCCTCTTTAGCTAATCTACTTAAAGATGCACCCATTTTTTCTTGATCTGCCTTAGTTTTAGGTTCTACTGCAATAGAAATCACCGGATCAGGAAAGTCCATTTGTTCCAATACAATGACATAATTAGGATCACATAAAGTATCACCAGTAGTTACGCTTCTTAAACCAATCGCAGCAGCTATATCACCAGCTCTAACTTCTTTTATCTCTTCTCTCTTGTTGGCATGCATTTGTACAATACGCCCAAAGCGTTCTTTTTGACCTTTAACAGAATTAAAAACAATATCTCCAGAATTAACTACGCCAGAATATACTCTAAAAAAAGTTAAATTTCCTACAAATGGATCTGTAGCAATCTTAAAAGCTAATGCAGAAAAAGGATCTTGATCATTGGAATAACGCACTATTAAATTATTTTTGGTATTTTTTGATACACCTTTAATGGAAGTAATATCACTCGGTGACGGTAAAAATTCAATTATAGCATCTAATAAAGCCTGAACACCTTTGTTTTTAAAGGCAGATCCGCAAGTAACGAGAATTATTTCATTGTTCAATGCTCGTTTACGAAGAGCAATTTTAATTTCTTTTTCAGATATTGTTTCTCCTGATAAATATTCTTCCATCAAATGTTCATCATTCTCCACTGCACTTTCAATAAGATTTTGATTCCATTTTTCAGATAGATCTTTTAAATGAACCGGGATTTCTTCATAAGTGAATGTAGTTCCTTGATCCGCATTATTCCAATGAATTGCTTTCATCTTTATCAAATCCACAATTCCAACAAAACTATCTTCAGATCCAATAGGCAATTGAATAGGAATAGGATTAGCTCCAAGTCTTTTTTTTATTTGTTTAATTACATTAAAAAAATTTGCGCCCATGCGATCCATTTTATTTACAAAAGCAATTCTGGGAACATTATACTTGTTTGCTTGTCTCCACACTGTCTCTGACTGAGGTTGTACTCCACCTACAGCACAATAAATCATAACTACACCATCTAATACTCGCATAGACCTTTCGACTTCTATAGTAAAATCTACGTGACCAGGGGTATCGATAATGTTAATTCTGTGTGGAGGAAATTGTTTAGCCATGCCAGACCAAAAAGTAGTGGTTGCAGCTGAAGTTATAGTAATACCTCTTTCCTGTTCTTGTTCCATCCAATCCATAGTTGCTGCACCATCATGTACCTCACCAATCTTGTGATTAATTCCTGTATAAAATAAAATACGCTCAGTAGTAGTTGTTTTACCTGCATCTATATGAGCACTAATTCCTATATTTCTATATTGTATTATTGGTGTAGTACGTCCCATTATATTCCTCTAATTTTAAATTTTTATATAATAAAATTTCATATAAAAACTAAAATTAATCATAAATTAATTAAAATTCATATATACTTTATCAGTTTACCAACGATAATGTGCGAAAGCTTTATTTGCTTCTGCCATACGATGAACCTCTTCACGTTTTTTTACAGCAGATCCTTTATTTTCTACTGCATCTAGTAACTCACTCGCCAATCTCAAAGACATAGATTTATCAGTACGTTTTCTAGCAGCAGTAACTATCCATCTCATAGCCAAAGTATGTCTCCGAATTAAACGTACTTCTACTGGAACTTGATAAGTCGAACCTCCCACACGACGAGATTTAACTTCGACCGTAGGTCGAACATTATCTAAAGCTAAATCAAATGATTCTAGTTCTTTTTTCTTAGTGTGTTTAGATAAAATTTGTAATGCATCGTATACTATCTCTTCAGCAATAGATTTTTTTCCATCTACCATGATTATATTAATAAGTTTTGCAATAATTTCAGAAGAAAATTTTGGATCTGACAAAATTTTACGATGTCCAATAACGCGACGTCTTGGCATAATATTCTCCAATTAATACTAATTGAAAATATATTTTACTACACTTTTCAAGTATTATTAAAAAATTTAAATAACGAATTACTTTAAAAAATCTTACGATTTTTGTTTTTTTACTCCATACTTAGAACGACTTTTTTTTCTATCTTTTACACCCGAACAATCTAAAGCTCCTCTTACTACATGATAACGAACTCCAGGTAAATCTTTTACTCGACCACCTCTAATTAAAATAACTGAGTGTTCTTGCAAATTATGACCTTCACCTCCAATATAAGACGTTACTTCAAAACCATTAGTTAAACGAACTCTGCAAACTTTTCGTAGCGCAGAATTAGGTTTTTTAGGAGTAGTAGTATATACTCTAATACATACTCCTCTTTTTTGAGGGCATTTACTTAAAGCTGGAACATTACCTTTTGTTATTTTACGTAAACGAGGTTTATTTACTAATTGGTTAACTGTAGCCATAGAAATCCTAATTGTCTTATATTAAAAAACACTTATATCAATACATTCTATGTAATGTAACATAAACAAACTTTTATTTCAGTAAGAAGAATTTAAAAAACTTAACTTTACCAAGACATTTGTTTTTTATGCTTAACTGTCAAAAAAACAAATTGTAGATAATCTACGATATTAACTTTACTGGAAATTTTTGATTGAATGCCACGAGCATAGACATCTTGCTTTATAACATATAATCCTATTGGAATAGACAATAATTCTTTAAGAAAAATATTTTTATCTATTGCAATTATCACACTATCTTGTAATGCAATTACATCATCATTAGATCTTAATAAATCTATTAATAATATCATATTAATTTCAAAAGGAGAACGCATTAAGATATGTAACATATTTATTCCTCAAAAATTAATAATTAAATCATATTCTTCCAATTTTTTACGTATACAAGTTCTACTTATAATACAAATATCTAAAAAAAAATCATGTTCATGAAATAATCCTCTTTCAATCAAAGACTCTTTGCAATAATACAATTGATTAATTCCAAAGAAAGGCAAAATTCCAAATGAAGAAACATAATTATGTAACAAAATATGTTCAGGACTTTGATTTTTCATTAATTGAAATATACCATCTCCTATAAAAAAAATAGAAACATTTGGATTAATCATAGAAATAGATAAAACAGAATCTAATCCTTCTTTACTTAAACTAGTACCATAAGGTACATGAGAAAACACAAAAGCTATATTTTTCATAACATTGATCACTAAAACTGTATTACTCGATCACTTTTCTCTATATATCTCGCAAGTTCACTTAATCCAGTAAAAAAAAATGATGATCGTACATCATCAATATTTTTAAAAAATTGATTTTTTGTGCTTTTTTTAAAAACACCTCTTCTAGATGCAGCACTGATACATACATTTAACTTTACAGAATGTTTATGATGCAAATGTTCCCATTTTTCAACTAAGTTACATTCGTCAGAAGACAAAGAAATATATTTATTAGCATTTGATGTTCCATCGCAATGAAAAAAAATACTTAATAATTTATTTTTACTACTAGTAACAGCGCAAGCAAACAAAAAAGCAGTACTAGCATTTTGAGTTCCGTAAGGAGGACCCATGATTAAAAGTGTATAGTTCATTTCTATTTTTCATGTTATATACTTTAAAAGTATTATATTTATCGTAATTAAAAAATTATAGTTCAATTACAAATTAGATTTAATATTAATTAATTCTATATCAAATATTAAGGTAGAATTACCCGGTATACCAGGAACTCCATCTTCTCCATATGCTAACGATGGAGGAATTACTAATTTTATTTTCCCACCTTTTTTTATATATTTTAATCCTTCTTTCCATCCCAAAATTACATTATTTAAAGCAAATGATAAAGGTTTACCTCGCTTATAAGAATTATCAAATTCATGTCCATCAATTAATGATCCAACATAATGTACAGTAACAATATCATTTTCTCGTGGATGTAATCCTTGTCCTTCTTTTTTTATAAGAAAAACTAAACCTGTCTTGGAACATTTCATGTTATTTTGCATTAAAAGTTTTTTAATATATTTTTTTCCTTCAATAGCATTAATTTTTTTTTCTTTAATTTTTATATTTTCTTCTAAACGTAACAGTTTTTTCTCTAATTGATTAAGTATTTGAGATACTGAGCTAGCAGATAATTTAGATTTTAAAAAAATTGAATCTTTAATTCCCGATAATAGAATTTCTTTATTTAAATGCACTCCTAATTTATTTTGATCTACAAAAAAATGATTTATATAATTTCCTAATGATACGCCTAATGCATAAGACGATTGATCATTATCATTTTTAAAATTCTTATCAAGAAATGTTATATTTAACTGAGACGAAATTAACGAAGGATCCATCATTTTTGAGAAAACTATAGAGGAAAAAAAACAAATTATTATTACTACAATCCCTCTGAATAAAAATAAAAACATTGTCTCTCCAAACAAAAAATGAAATATTATTTTGAACAATCATCAATTATCATTCTACATGTTCAGTCATATCAAAATAATATAAAAAAAATTTATAATTATGTAATATATATTTCTAACCAAAGATAATAACACATGTTAAAAATTAATATCATACATCAAATTTTTAAAAATATACTATAAAACAATATTTTAATAAAACATCATTATTACAAAAAAAATTTTTTAAAAAAATTTATATTTAACTATAATTATTACTTTACTCACTTTTCTATCAATACACAAATTTTTCTAAAACATTATTTAACAAAACATTACTAAGTGTCAAAAAAAATCAATATTGAAAATTATGAAATAATGTGTACATACTATTATATTTAAAATATATCCAACACATTGCAAAAAATTTTTCTCTATCATTAAATAATGACAATTCAAAAATAAACTTTATATTAAAAGATATTTAAAAATATCACTTAAAATTATCAAATAGCTATAATAATTGTCATTTGTTTTCTCGCTTCATGAAAATTTTATATACATGTAATTTAATATAAATATTATTTTATATTATACCAACAAATTTATGAATAAGTTTCATATTATATAGGAAGTTAAAGTAATGGAAAAAAAAAATATTTTTGGACTAACTTGCATTAGTTTTTGCTCTTACGCTTTAACAGGAGCATTAATCATTGTCACTGGTATAATTTTAGGAAATGTATCTGAATATTTCAATGTATCTATAACTAGAATGAGCAATACTTTCACTTTTTTAAATGCCGGAGTTTTAATTGCTATCTTTTTAAATTCATGGCTTATGAGTACTATCACGTTAAAAAAACAATTAATCATGGGGTTCATACTCATGATAATAGCTATATGGATACTAATATTTCATCATACACTTACATTATTTTCTCTTAGTATATTCATATTAGGGGTAGTCAGTGGAGTAACAATGTCTATCGGTACTTTTCTAATTACTCACTTATACGCAGGAAATAATAGAGCTTCCATATTATTGTTAACTGACTCATGCTTTAGTATGTCAGGTATCATTTTTCCAATCATTTCAACATTGTTAATTTCTAATCATATTACATGGTATTGGATTTATCCCGTAATAGGAATATTATATATAATTATATTTATATTAACAATAAATTTAAAATTTCCTATTTTAGATGCAGAAATTAAACAATATCCAAAAATAGAAAAATGGAATGTTTCTATTTTTTATCTATCAATGTCAGCATTGCTATACATATTAGGACAATTAAGTTTTATCTCATGGATTCCAGAATACGTTATAAAATCTATTAACTTAAACATTACCCAAGCTGGAACATTGGTTAGCAACTTTTGGATGTCATATATGATAGGAATGTGGACTTTTAGTTTTATATTAAAATATTTGGACTTAAAAAATATCATTATATATTTAACAGGAATGACTACATTATTAATATACATATTTAACAATATTCAAAATTATATATTATTAAAATGTGTTATTGTCTTAATAGGTTTCGTTTCTAGTGCTATTTATACTATTATAATTACACTCGCGTCCCAACAAACAAAAATACCTTCTCCAAAAATTATTAATTTTATTTTAACTAGTGGAACAATAGGTACATTACTTACTTTTATAGTTACTGGGCCAATTGTAAAACACTATGGATTAATTTCAGCTTTAATTACGTCTAATATATTATATGGATTAGTTTTCGTAATATCTATATTATTCAACTTAAAAAATAGAAATAAAATTAAATAAATCCTACTACTTGTTTAACTTTTTTTAACATTTTATCTGCTTCAACACAAGCTCTAGATGCACCATAATGCAACAGTTTTTCTAAGTAATCTTCATATTTCCTATAATAAAAATAAGAAGATTGCATTTTACCTATTACATCAGATATAACTTCAATTATATCTGATTTAAAATCTTTATATGACTTTCTAGAGAACTCTATTTCTAAATCAGAAACACTTTTATTTATTAAACTAGAAAAAATATTTAATAAATTGGATATTCCTTTTTTATGAACTATATCATAATGAATACTAGGAGGAACATCAGAATCAGTAACAGCTAACCGTATTTTTTTGGAAATACTACTAACATTTTCTAATAAAAAAATAACATTATTTCTATTAGAATCAGATTTAGACATTTTCTTGTTTACATCTAATAGAGATA
The DNA here is from genome assembly GCA_039830025.1 of Buchnera aphidicola (Kaburagia rhusicola ensigallis). Lineage (NCBI taxonomy): Bacteria > Pseudomonadati > Pseudomonadota > Gammaproteobacteria > Enterobacterales > Erwiniaceae > Buchnera > Buchnera aphidicola. The sequence goes on from CP140040.1 coordinate 541,773, forward strand.
AAATATGAGAACCATTTTTCATTATATATTTTTTAGGAATTGTAAATATATCACCATAATATGAATTAAATCGACGAGCAATACTACAGACTAATTCCAAATGTTGTATTTGATCATAACCAATAGGAACAATATTAGTTTTATATAATAAAATATCAGATGCCATTAAAATAGGATAATTTAATAATCCAGAATTAATGGTTGTAACATTTTTCAAAGATTTACTTTTAAACTGAGTCATTCTTGACAACTCACCATAATAAGTATGACATGTTAAAATCCAATGTAATTGAGAATGTTGATGAACCTGCGATTGAAGAAACACAATACTTTTGTATGGATCAATACCACAAGCTAAGTACAGCGCTATCGTATCTAATACGTTTTTTCGTAATTCTACAGAAGAACGACATGTGGTAATAGCATGCAAATCAGCAATACAATACAAACATGTATAACTCTTTTGCATTTGCACCCACGGACGTATAACTCCAATATAATTACCTATAGTTAACTGCCCTGAAGGTTGTATAGCACTAAATAAAATTTTTTTAACATTGTTCACTATCTCTTTCCATATAAAATATTAGACACTTTTAAAAAATTAAACTTGAATACCACAATCATTCCTTAAATTAATCTGATAACGAAGGTCTTTAATAATCTGTGTATAATTTTTTGAACTAAATATAACTGAACCAAGAACAAAAACATTTACTCCATGAGATGCAACTTTTTTAATGTTACTTAAATTAATTCCTCCATCAATTTCCAATAAAATGTTTCGATGACTATTATCTATTAATTTACGAACTTCCAATAACTTCTTAAATATAATCGGTATAAACTGTTGTCCTGAAAAACCAGGATTAACAGACATCACAACAATCATATCTAATTTGTCCATAACATATTCTAAAACATCTAATGTAGTTGAGGGATTAATAGCTAATCCTACTTTGCAACCGCAATTCCTAATTAAATTTAAGGATCGATCTAAATGATTAGTTGATTCTGGATGAATAGTAATAAAATTAGCTCCTGCTTTAGAAAATTGAATTATTAATTCATCTACTGGATCAGCCATAATATGAACATCAATAATTGATGTAATTCCATTATTTCGAATAGATTTTAATACCATGGGTCCAAAGGTTAAATTAGGAACATAATGATTATCCATAACATCAAAATGAATAATATCTCCTCCTGCTCCTAATACACTTGTGATCTCTTCTCCTAACCTAACGAAATTAGCAGATAAAATTGAAGGAGCTAACCATATAGTCTTCATTATTTTTCCTAAAAATTTATAATACTTAACACCACTATGTATTTTACATATAATGCACATATGTAGAATAATTTATAGAAATACAAAAATATTAATTTTACATAATAAATCAATGTATACAAATTTTTATAACCACAAAAATATCTTTTATAATTATCTTTCAAACACAATCATAAATTTAAATTGTTTACATTAAATACAATACACACTACTTTTCTACAAATTACATTACTCAAACATAAAATCAAGTATAATTTTCAAAATTAAATGTAAAATTACTTATTTACTTACAATTACTTATCGCCGAAATTAATATATTTTTTTGTACATTAGAATAAATCATAGCTTTTCCGATAGATACAGGTAATACCAATCTCACCATTCCCGAAGCAACTTTCTTATCTCTCAAAAAATTCTCATAATAAGAATTAAATGTCATATTTTTAGGTCCTTTTATTGGTAAACCTGCTCTATTTAATAAACTAACAATTCTATTTTTTTCGCATACATTTAATATTCCTAATAATACAGAAGTCTCAGCTGCCATTACTATTCCTGCAGACACAGCTTCTCCATGTAACCACTTTCCATATCCTAAATGAGTTTCTATTGCATGACCATACGTATGACCTAAATTCAATAAAACTCGGGAGTTATTTTCTCTTTCATCTTGCTCTACTATTACTTTTTTAATTTCGCAACATCGTTTTACGCAGTAAGAAATTGCTATTTTTTCTAATTTTAATACAGAGTTAATATTTTCTTCTAACCAATTAAAAAAAACATCGTCAAAAAGAATAGCATATTTTATAACTTCCGCTATTCCAGATACTAATTGACTGTTAGGTAATGTAGATAAATAATCCAGATTAATAATTACTGAAGATGGTTGCCAAAACGAACCAATCATATTTTTTCCAAGAACATGGTTAATAGATGTCTTCCCACCAATAGAAGCATCTACCTGAGATAATAATGTAGTAGGGATTTGTATAAACCGAACTCCGCGTTGATACACTGAAGCTACAAAACCTGTTATATCACCAATTACTCCACCTCCTAATGCTATTAAAGTAGTGTCTCGTCCATGTAAATGTTTTAATAATTCTGATATAATATATTCCATTGAACCTACATTCTTAGTCACTTCACCATCAGGTAAAATCACACAATTTATTTTAACTCCTAACTTGTTCAAATGGTATATAAAATTATTTTTCCAAATATTAGATACTATATTATTAGTAACTAACATAACTTGATCACCTGATATTAATGGAAAAAAAATATTTTCCACTTCAAAAATAGATGATCCAATATTAATATAATATATTCGATTTCCTAAAGTAACTTTTAACTTTTCCAAAATTAATACATCCTAACAATGTTTTAAATAATAACATATAAATTAATTTTTATTTAATAAATTAATAATATGGAATACTATTGCTCTAGCACTTTTACCATCCATATGAATAATAATATCTGCTATTTCTTTATATAATGGATTTCTTTCAATAGCTAACGATTCTAAAATATTTTTTATAGGAACATTTTGAACCTGTAATAAAGGTCTTTTTTTATCTTTTTGTGTTCTAGCTAATTGTTTTTCTACAGTAGTTTCTAAATATACAACAATACCACGAGATGACAGTTTATTTCTATTCTCTTTTAACTTAACAGATCCCCCTCCTGTAGCTAATACAATTCCATATTTACTAGTTAACTCATTAATTATCTTTTGTTCACGTTCTCTAAATCTTGATTCACCTTCTACATCAAAAACCCAACTGATATCAGCACCAGTACGTTTCTCAATCTCTTGATCAGAATCATAAAATTCCATATTCAACTGTTGAGCTAACTGGCGACCTATAGTACTCTTTCCAGCACCCATAGGTCCTATTAAAAAGATATTGCGTTTTTCTGCCATATTTTGATATTGTTTTATATTAATGTTAGTGACAATCATGTACAGCTTATTTAAGCTGACAAGAAATAAAGTTTTCAGTTTATTGCTGAATAATGCAAAGTTATGAAGATTCGTTAAAATCACAATAAAATTTGATAAAAATTATTAATTTTAAAAACTATATTAAAATTGACATTCAAACTAGATATAATGATGTCCTAAACATCTATGTTGTACTATTTTAAATAAATATTCAAAACAAGCTATTTATTATTATGCAAATGATAAAAAATAATTCAAATACTTACCTATAAAATAATATATCGTGTTAAAAATATGAAAAAATTATAATAAGTTCTTATAAATATTTTTAAAATATTAATATTTATAACTGAACCATATCATTTACACCAAAAATATAATTTTAATTTAATAATTTTGAAATACAACAGTGTTTAAAATAACTATTACTATCACATCAAAACTATCCAATATAAAATTTAATATTTTTTATAAAAAATATTAAATTTTTTCAATACATGTGTGTTATATATCATGTAAAATTCTCTATACAGAAATTAAATTGGTAAATATCTATTCTTCTATTTTATTTTATATTAAAATACTATTACTTATATTTTTAACAGTCATACGTGAAAAATTACTTTATAAAAGTTATAAAATTTATAATAAATATTAATAATAGAAGTTCTCTAATATAAAATTAATTCAAAATACTTTTTTTAATGTTTGCTATATACCAAAAATAAATTTATAATTACATTGACTTATAATTTTTTAAAAATAAAACACTTTAATACACGGTGAGATGTCCGAGAGGCTTAAGGAGCATGCTTGGAAAGCATGTATACGAAAAACGTATCAAGGGTTCGAATCCCTTTCTCACCATAATGACTTTATTAACATCAACTAATAAATAAACTAAATTAAAACAACCATATATCATTTTTAAAGAAACCTTGTTCACATAACATTAATTAATTCTAACTCAATAAGCTAGAATTCAAAGCAATTTTAATCATTTTATCTAAACTAGATTCTCTGTCTTGCGAACTAATTCTACTATTTTTTATGATATGATCAGAAACTGTACAAATAGATGCAGATTTGATTCCTAATTCTGCAGAAATACTATATAATCCAGCCGTTTCCATCTCTATACCAATAATGTTAAATTGTTTAATAGATTGTAAAACGTCGTCATTATTATGATAAAATAAATCTGTCGTAAAGAAATTTCCTACATTTACTGGCATTCCTAAATCTTTAGAAGCGAATACTAAATTGCAAACTAAATCAAAATCTGCAACAGCTGCAAAATCATTGTTTCTAAATCGTAATCTGTTTATTTTAGAATCAGTAGAAGCGCCTAAGCAAATAATAATATCGTTAAGATTTATATCTTCACAAACAGTACCACAAGTGCCAATACGAATGATTTTTTTTACATTATATTCTGTAATCAATTCGTATACATAAATTAAACATGAAGGCATGCCAATTCCATGACTCATTATAGAAATTCGCTTTCCTTTATAGTCTCCAGTAAATCCTAACATAGAACGAACATTAGTTACTTCTATAGCATGATTTAAATAATTTTTTGCAATATACCTTGCTCTAATAGGATCACCAGGCATAAGTACAAAATCAGAAAAATCATTCTTTTTAGCGTTAATATGAGAGGTTGCCATAATGCATTACCTATTTTTAAAATTAAAATTATAAAAAAATAAAAATCATTATCATTTATAAAACATTTCTTTTCCAAACTTCATTGGAGACAAATCAAAATATTTTGCTAATGTTTGAGCGATATCTGAAAACGTTTTACGATGACCCAAATACCTTGGTTTAATATTGGGCCAATAAATTAATATAGGTATATTTTCTCTTGTATGATCAGTTCCTATCCATGTAGGATCACATCCATGATCAGCAGTAATAATTAAAATATCATCCTTTTTTATTAAACTTAATAATTTAGGTAAACGACTATCCAACCACTCTAATCCTTTAGCATAACCAGAAACATCACGCCTGTGCCCCCATGAAGAATCGAAATCTACAAAATTAACAAAAACAATAGTATTATGAGTAGATTTTTTTATTTCATATATAGTAGCATTAAATAGCTCTAACAAACCTGTTGCATGTACTTGTTTTGTAATTCCCTCTCCTGCATAAATATCTGAGATTTTACCTATTGAAATTACTTTTCCGGATTTTTCACTAATTAACTTTTGCATAATGGTTGCATCATGAGGTTTAACTGAAAAATCTCGTCGATTTCCTGTACGTTGAAAATGACCACTTTTATTACCAATGAATGGCCTAGCAATTACTCGTCCAACATTTATTTTTGCTTCATCTAATATTTTTCGAATAGCATGACAAAGTTCATACAATTTATCTAAACCAAAAACTATTTCATGGCAAGCAACCTGAAATACTGAATCGATAGAAGTATAAAAAATAGGTTGTTTAGTATTTATATGTTTTTCACCAAAATCATCTAATATAGAAATTCCAGAAGAATGACAGTTACCTAAAAATCCAGATAAATTACATGTATTAACAATTTTATCCAATATATTTTTCGGAAAACTATTTTTCACATTACTAAAACAATCCCAATCATATAGAACTGGTACTCCAGCTATTTCCCAATGACCAGAAGATGTATCTTTTCCTGATGAAATTTCACTAGAATAAGCATAACTTCCTAAAAGTATTTTACTATCTTTTATTCCAAATAATTCTTTTCCTATAGATTTATTAGCGGCACGTAATAATCCAAGAGATACTAAATTAGGTATATTCAGAGGTCCAACTCTACCAATATTAGCTTTACCTAAATAACAAAATTTTACTATATTTCCAAACGTATTAGCACCTACATCATTAAATTTATGCGCATCACTCGTTGAACCAATTCCAAAAGAATCTAAAACTATAATAAATGCGCGTTTCATATAATTTCCAAATTAATATTAATTCAAATGTTATAAATTTCATATATGCTAATAAAGTGTTTTAAACACATATGACATATAAAATCCTATTTGACATATACAAAATGTTATACACATATTAAACACTTAATACAGTTAATACTATCTAATAAGTTTAAAAGCAATAAAATAATGAAGTTTATATAAATTTTTAAAATAAATACATTTTTTAAAATCGATTGCTTTTGTGCTTTAACTTACCTTAGTCTACTAACTAAAAAATATCAATATCATTAAGATTACATAAAATGCTTATTCGTTACAAAATAAATCATTTCTTACATTCAGCTGTTCATTTACTATTCAAACAACACAAAAATGATCTATATTAAAATAACTTGTACATATTTTGCAAGATTTTTATCTTGATATTTATTTATAAAAGAACATGCGCATTTATTTTTATTTATAACACTCATTTCATGAAATCACCATATATAAAATAACTTTATAAAAATCGTCAAATAAACCATTACAAATACAATCAAATATGTATACTTTTTTTAAAAAATTACACTATAAACTAACCATAACTATTAAAATTTTACTATCATACATATGTTTTTATAATTAATATAATGTTGTAAAAGTTATAGAATACATAAAATTTTATATTACAAAAAATATTATCTATGAATAAAATTATCATACAACTATCTTGTTGCATTTAATATATATATTAAAAAAGCAATTAAATATTTTAAGTTTTCAAATACCTAAAATCACATTATTTTCTATTAATAAATTCTATTACTTATCATATCTTTTAATTCTCCTGTTTGTAACATTGAAAAATTTTAAATAACATTTAAAAATATAATTAGTATACTAAAAAAATTTAAAAAATTTGGAAAATTATTATTAATTCTCAAATTTTATTACTTAAATTGCAATCTGATACATAATAAAACGCGCTATTGAATTAACACAATTTTATTTTAAAAGCCTTCAACTATTTAAAACAATAAATTATATCTAACCAATAGAATAGTAAAAATTTTTCTTAAATACATTGTTAGCGCTGTAAGTCTATCAATAGGATTAATAAATCTAAATAAAAACAATAACCTTCAAATAAAAACATATAAATAGTTAAAACAAAAAAAAAATAAAATCATCTACTATAAAAAATTATTAAAAATCCTTAAGACATTATCATATTAATAATATGAATGCCCACCTTTTTGATGTTTAGTAGCATCATATACTCCTTTTAGTTCAGGAAACGCAATTAATAACTGACGTTCTATACCTTTTTTTAAAGTATACTGCACCATGGAACATCCATTGCAACCACCTAAAAAATTAATAGTAACATACCCTGATTGAGTAATATTTATTAAACTTACTTTTCCTCCATGAGCAAGTAACTGAGGATTAATTTTTAAATTTAAAAACGATTCTACTTTATGTTTTAAAAAAATATCTTTATTTAAAAGACATTTTTTAGCATAAGGAGCTATCAAAGTTAATTGAGAATTACAATTTTCTATTGTAATATCAATTACTGCTTTTTTTAAATACGGTAAACTTAATTTATCAATATATAATTTAAAATTGTCATATTTAAACTTTATATCTTGTTTAGTGACATCCTCGAGATAACAAAAAGATACTCCGCATTTTGCAATAGGAGTTCCAGGATTGTTTACAAAAACTCTAATATTAGTGTCGCCTTTTTGTTTAGACAGCAAACTTAAAAAGTGATCTTGAGCTAATTTGGAAATATTAATCATAAAATGGACTCAATCATTTAATTTAAAAAACAGTTTTCAATAATACATTTATTACGTTTAGATAATACATATAACATTACATAAATTTCGCATATATAACATAATTATATTTCAATAATAAATACAATTTAATTTAAAAAAATTAAATAAAAACAATAATTTTGTTTATATATGATTAAAATTAATTATATTTTATAATACCAATTACATTAGTTATAACATTACTATAATTTCTTATAATATACATTTATGTTAAAAAACCAAATATAGGAAATATTTGAACCTATGCATGAACTTCATTGGAATAAAATAGGTACCGGAAAAATACATTTAGTTTTGATACATGGATGGGGATTTAATTCCAAAATTTGGAACATGCTATTCTCTGAATTACATAAAAACTTTAAAATTCATTTAGTAGATTTGCCAGGATTTGGAAAAAACCATAAGCTAAAATTTACAAACTTAAAAGATACAGCCAAATTGCTAGAAAAACACATACCAAATAATTCTATATTATTGGGATGGTCCATGGGAGGTCTAATTACTAGCAAAATTGCATTGTATTATCCAAAAAAAATTATAGGACTAATTCACGTTACTTCTTCACCATGTTTTATCAAGCGTCCAAATTGGCCAGGAATATCTAAATATCAGCTATTAAAATTTTATTATCAATTAACTGAAAACTACAAAGAAACCATTTCAAATTTTATTAAAATACAAAATATTAACTCAAAATGTCTTAATCAAGAAATAAATATATTAAAAAATCTTGTATTATCTCAACCACAACCTGCTATGTCAACACTAAAAAAAGGATTAGAACTATTATATTCATCAGATTTAAGAAAAGAAATAACTAAATTAAATATTCCTATTCTTAAAATATACGGATCTTTAGATACGCTAGTTCCAAAAGAAATAGCTGTAATATTAGATCAACAATTACCTAACAGTCAATATAAAATAATGAATCAATGTGCTCACGCTCCATTTATTTCTAATAAATATAAATTTTGTTCTATAATACTAAAATTTTCTCAGAATTTACATATTTTAAAATAATTTTTTTAAAAAATAAACCTTCTATCATTAATATGAAATACTTTTATAAAGTATCAAAAAAAATGAAAGCCATTCAAATTAAAAATTACATATTCAAACATAAATTAAAAAATACATATTTAAAAAGGAATATCTTCATCATCAAAGTCTAAACTACTAGAATCATTGTCTAAAATTTTTTTAGAATCATCATTCTTTTTATTATCATTTAACATTTGTTTTTCCAATTCACGAGTATTACTTTTTGCAAATCCTAAAGAAGACGATTGATTATCAATATTACGACTACCTAACATTTGCATAGTTCCACCAACACTCACAATGATTTCTGTAATATAACGATCTATTCCATTTTGATCTTGCCATTTTCTAGTTTGTAATGATCCTTCAATATACACTTGAGATCCTTTTTTTAAATATTCTCCTGCAATTTCTGCTAACTTATTAAAAAAAACAATTCTGTGCCATTCTGTTTTTTCTTTTACTTCTCCAGTATTTTTATCCTTCCAATGCTCAGATGTAGCTAATGTAACATTAGTAACAGCTCCTCCATTTTGCATATACCTTACTTCTGGATTTTGTCCTAAATATCCAATTAGAATAACTTTGTTTATACCTCTACTAGCCATAATACTTATCTCGCTCTAATAAATTTTTTATACAAAATATATAACATCAAAACAAACAATTACCTAAAAATGACTAATGTTAAACTCATAAATTATAAGTATATCATTAATTAAAAAAATTTTTTAAACAAAATATAAACGATTAGTTCCAATAATATTTATATCCTATCCCAATAAAAGAATGATTTTTTTAATATATATTTATTAAAATGCAAAAAATTATAACGTATTTATTATGATCCACTACATGAGTGTCAATAAAATAACGTACGTACGAAAAATCACTATATTTTTTATGAAAAAGTTGTTTATACCTCTATAATATAACACTATAAAAACTTATATATTTGAAATTATACTTGCACTAAATTATACTAATTCATTCCTATGAACTTTACATAATTAATTTAATAGGTATATTATTATACATATCAAAATTAATATATACATTAATTATTTCAATACGCATTAATGAACTTATAATAAGAAGGTATAAAATAATATGTTATATATTCTTAAATAAACTTAAACAATCAAACAAAATATACGTCCTTTGCATTAAATATATATTACGTGTAAAAATATTAATTAACCATAATTTCATCGTGTAGACCATTATTTTTATTGTTCTAATTAAAGCGCTTTAAAATTTACGCAACATATAACAAAGAGATTGAGAATACACATACTTCCCAAACGTTAAATTCCATTCATAACAGAAATACCAATAAACACAATCTTACTTTAGTTTCATAAGAAAACATTCGCATACATTCTTATTTATTGTACTATTAAAATTTATCATTATCATAAAACCTTTTTTTAAATATCAAAATATTTAATATAATAATTAGAACAATCACAATTTAACATCTTATCTCAAAATAAAGATACCATTTAAAATCATCACAATAGAATTTTGGTGTTATATTAAAAATGTCAGAAAAACAAATACTACATAATAAAATTAAAAAACACATCGCACCTCCCCATTCTCTAGAAGCTGAACAATCCATCTTAGGGGGATTAATGCTAGATAATCAGAAATGGGAATGCGTAATAGAAATAATCACAGAATATGATTTTTTTAGTTCCTCTCACAGATTAATTTTCCGAGAAATGCAATGGTTGCTAGATCACGGATATCCTATCGACTTAATTACCTTATCAGAATCTCTAGAAAATAAAGGCGAACTAGAAAACATAGGAAGATTTTCTTATTTAGCAGAATTATCTAAAAATATTCCTAGCACTGCTAACATCTTAACATATGCTAAAATAGTTCGTGATCATGCTATTATCCGTGAAATAATTAAATCTGCACATAAAATAATTCATATTGGATATAACCTAAAAGGAAGAACTAGTGAAGAACTTTTAAATATAGCTGAATCAAAAATATTTAACATCGCAGAAAATCGTTTAAAAAAAAATACTGGACCTAAAAATATAGAGCAAATATTAGATTCCACCCTACAAAATATAGAAACATTATTTAATACATCGAATCAAGGAATTACAGGAATTAATACGGGATATCAAGATCTCAATAAAAAAACGTCAGGACTACAACCATCTAACTTAATTATTATAGCAGCCCGTCCTTCAATGGGAAAAACAACGTTTGCTATGAATATTTGTGAAAATATCGCGATGACTTATGAAAAACCTGTTTTAATTTTTAGTTTAGAAATGTCGGGAGAACAAATAATGATGAGAATATTATCTTCTTTATCTCGAGTCAACCAAGAAAAAATACGAACAGGACAATTAAATGATGAAGATTGGTCTCGAATTTCTAGTACTATAAATATCTTGTTAAAGAAAAAAAATATGTATATTGACGACTCATCAACTCTTACTCCTACTGAAATGCGATCAAGATCACGTCAAATTTATCGAGAAAACAACGGATTAAGTTTGATTATGGTTGATTATTTGCAATTAATGAAAGTTCCATCGCTTATAGGAAACAGAACACTAGAAATAGCTGAAGTTTCTAGAACATTAAAAGCGCTAGCAAAAGAACTACAAGTACCAATAATAGCATTATCGCAACTAAACCGGTTATTAGAACAAAGAGGAGATAAACGACCAATTAATTCTGACTTACGCGAATCTGGATCTTTAGAACAAGACGCAGATCTAATCATGTTCATATATCGAGATGAATTATATTATAAAAACACAGATCTAAAAGGCATCGCTGAAATAATTATAGGAAAACAAAGAAACGGACCAATAGGAACAATTAAGCTAACATTCAACGGTCATTGGTCACGATTTGACAATTATTCTGGATCTACATATCATGAAGAATAAAATGTCCATGTTTTATTGTAAAAACATAAGTTACAATTTTATGCCATTAACACAAACAATATTAAGATATTTTCGAATTCATTAGAAAATTAATGTATATGTTTTAAAATATTAACATATTGATCCTTTATCAATAGATCATAATTAATTATAAATTATTTTTTGCAATCAAAATAATATCAAATCATACATATTTCTTGGAATTAAAAAGTTTAATTTAAATACTATTTCTTAATAACTTCCAACAAACTACAATAAAATTTATTAAACATATTCAATTATAATTGAACTAAAATTATACTGAAAAAAGAGATCTAATTAAAAAATATCTATATCCATTAATAACATCTAATATTATTTACTCATATTTCATTTAAAAAATTTATTAACATATAAATAATTGATTTTAAAACATATACGTGCAAAAATGAATTTATGTAACATATTTAAACCAAAATAAAATACGATAAAAATAAATATGAAAATAAAATTAGGAATTATAATGGATCCTATTTTTTCTATTAATATAAAAAAAGATTCTAGTTTTTCCATATTATTAGAAGCACAAAAAAGAAAATATTCGATATATTACATGGAAGTATTAGATTTATATCTAAAAAATAATAAACCTTTCTCGAAAGCTAAATTATTATTACTAAAAAAAAATAAAAAAAAATGGTTTTTTTTTAAAGAATCAAAAAATATTTCATTATTAGATTTAGACGTCATTTTAATGCGAAAAGACCCTCCTGTCGATGAGCAATATATGTATGTCACTTATATACTCGAACAAGCTGAAAGTGAAGGTGTTTTAGTAATTAATAAACCTAGAAGTTTACGAGACTTTAACGAAAAGTTATCTACCATGTGGTTTCCTGAATTTATTCCTCATACTTTAGTAACCAGCAATATCTCTCAAATCTACAATTTCGTAAATAAATACAAAGACATTATAATTAAACCATTAAATGGCATGGGTGGTTTATCTATTTTTAGAATAAAAAAAAATGACCCTAATACAATGGTTATCATTGAAACTATGACTAATTATGGTAAAAAATTATGTATATCACAAATTTATATACCAGATATAAAATATGGAGATAAAAGAATATTAATTATTGATGGAAAACCATTTCCATGGTGTTTAGCTAGAATTCCTAAAACAAACGAAAATAGAGGTAATTTAGCTGTAGGAGGGTTAGGAAAAGTTCAAAAACTAACTTCATGCGATTGGAATATAGCTAATAACATAGCTCCAGTTCTAAAAAACAAAGGATTATACTTTGTAGGAATTGATGTTATTGGAAATAAATTAACAGAAATTAATATTACTAGTCCAACTTGCATACAAGAAATCGAATTTAAATGTAAAATATCTATTAGTAAAACCATACTAAATTCCATAGAACAACATTTAATTGCTAAGAATGTTTAAAATTATCAATATTTTCAAAAATTATTACTCTAAAAGTTTATTTCTAAAAAATATACCATATATGTACAAACATACTAATAACAGAAAAATGAAAATTATAATTAAAAACTAACAAAATATTTAAACATTCTAAATAAACTAAAATTAATATACTATTTCGCAAAAACATTGTAACTATTTATATACAACCTACAATAATTGGAATCCAACATCTACAAACTATACTTTTGTTTTATGCCCTTTTAAAAAATACATTTCTGCTATCGCGGTATCAAAAGATGATTGTATCACATTCTATCGAAATGCTTTAAAACATACAACTTATCATAATAATATCAAAAAAATATATTAATAACATTACTACATATAAAAAACCAATTAGACAATACACTAACTATTAATAGACATTAACCACTAACATTGAAAGCACCAAGGTTTTATTTAATATCCCTTTTATCTTGAAAATAAATTCAATCAAAACATAATGTAAAAATAATAGATATTAAAATTAACTACAGATTTTGGACACACATGATAATGATTATTATAGCATTTGATTTCGGAACTAAAAGAATTGGAGTAGCAGTAGGGCAAAATATAACAAAAACCGCACAAATTTTACCTTCTATAAAAGTAAAAAATAAAAAAATAGATTTAACAAAATTTAACACATTATTTCGTGAATGGAAACCATGCCTTATAGTTATTGGATTACCATTAAATATGGATGGAACAAAACAAGACATAACAAAAAAATCAGAACAATTTGCAAAACAATTATTCTCGCATTTCAAAATACCTGTTCACTTGCATGATGAAAGATTAACAACCATAGAAGCAAAAACTATATTATTTGAAATGAATGGATTCAAACATTTTGAACAGAAAAAAATTGACTCTACCTCTGCTGCAATTATTTTAGAAAGCTGGTTATCAAATAATGAAAATATTTTAAAATTTTATATAAAAAAAATTAATGTAAAAAATTTATATTAAAACTAACTATTTAAAACATTGTAATGTTACTAATTTATATATGAACGTAAAAATTACATCAATTTTTACATCCATACTCAATAATATAGATAACAATTTTCAAATATCACTATTAAACTTGTAAAGATTTATTAAATTTTATGCGAATTTGTTTAACGCGCCAAATATTATTTAATATATCAATCATAGCTAATATAAACGATTCAAGAAGATTAATAGATGAACCTGTCCCATAAAACATACGACATTCATATTGTGCTTCAACATTTATTTTTCCAATAGTATTAAAAATACTATCTTTTTCTAGTAAATAAAACTTTTTTATTTTAACATTAAAAGTAGTTATCTCTTGTAATGTTTGATATATTGCATATATTGGCCCATTTTTAGTTATTATACTTTTAGTATATACTTTCATTCCACACATCAAAATAATTGAAACATCAGATATTCCATTTAAGCCTAATTTTATACTAAAGTCTTTTAACTGAAAATATTCAAATGATTTACCTGTCAACTTAAAAAAAGCTAATATTTCCAAATCATAATCAAACACTTGTCCTTTTTTATCAGCGAGTTTTAAAAAATCATTATATAAACTATTTAAATCATAATCATCATTGTCTTTATATCCCATATTAGACATATAATGTTTGACCGCGGCTCGACCTGACCGAGAAGTTAAATTTAATTCAATTGGCTTCAAACCAATAGTTTCCGGAATCATTATTTCATAATTTTTTTTATTCTTTAATACTCCATCTTGATGAATTCCAGATGAATGCGAAAAAGCATTGCTTCCTACTATTGCTTTATTTTCAGGAATAGAAACATTGCATATTTTACTTACTATCTTACTAGTATTATAGATTTCATTACACTTAATATTAGTGCGAAACGAAAAAATATCTGTTCTAGTTTGAATAGCCATAATTACTTCTTCTAAAGCAGCATTTCCAGAACGTTCTCCTATTCCATTAATTGTTCCTTCTATTTGCCTCGCTCCTACTTGTATAGCAGAAATTGAATTAGCAACAGCCATTCCCAAATCATTATGACAATGAACAGATACAATAACTTTATCAATGTTAGGAACCCTAGAATATAAAGAAGCAATAATTTTTTGAAATTGACTAGGAATAGTATATCCTACTGTATCTGGAATATTAATAGTTGTAGCACCAGATTTAATTGCTACTTCTACAATACGACATAAATCGTCTAAATTAGTCCTACTCGCATCTTCGCAAGAAAACTCAACATCATCTGTATACTTACGAGCTCTTTTGATAGAACATACTGCCATGTTTATAATTTCGTCAAACGTCTTCCGTAATTTAGATTTTACATGCAAATTAGATGTACCAAGAAATATATGAATTCGAAATGAATCAGAACTTTTCATTGCTTCAGCGGCTACATCTATATCTTTATACACACATCTTGCTAAACTACAAATTTTAGAATTTTTAATACTTTTAGATATAATACAAGTAGATTTAAAATCATTAGGTGATGAAACTGGGAATCCTACTTCCATTATATCAACACCTAATTTCTCTAAAGCAAAAGCTATTTTTAACTTTTGTTCAACACTCAAGCTAGATTTCAAAGACTGTTCACCATCGCGTAACGTTGTATCAAAGATGATTAATTGTTGAGTCATTTATTTTCCTAAAAAATGAAATACATTATATAATATTTTATTTAACTATTTATAAAAATACAAAATATCACTATTTGTAATTGTTTACAAAAAATCGTATTTTTATATCATGCATAATAATTCATACTAAATTCTTAGTAATAACTATTAAGATTTATTTTTAAAAATAATTGTTATTATTTTTAACAATCGTTTTAATAAATAAATTCCAGTATACATAATACGCACTATAATAAACCAAAACTATTTAAAATAGTCATCAAAAACTAAATATCATTGCTAACGAAATCAATAACATGATAGTTTAATTATGATTAAAAGTTAATATATAAATAAAATTAATAAAATTCAATTATCTGATATACATTTAAAATACAAATAATAAAAGTAAGTATAAATAAATCATATAATATTAATGCATAAAAGTATTTCGTCAATGCAATGAATTAAAAAGATGTAAAAAATCTAGGAATATTATGCTCATAACGTTCTATTTTTTTAATACATTTCATAGTCAAATCTATATCATCTAATCCGTGTAACATACAATATTTATAAACAGAATCGATTTCAAAACTATAATGTTGATCATTTACTAATACTTTATTATTTAGTAAGTCAATAACTATACGCGTATTAGGATCTTTTAATATTATTTTGAATAATTCGTTTATAATTTTTTTAGACAACGCTACAGGTAACAAACCATTCTTAATACTATTACTATAAAAGATATCAGCAAAACTAGACGCTAAAATTACTTTAAATCCGTAATCTAACAAAGCCCAAACAGCATGCTCCCTTGATGAACCACATCCAAAATTTTCTCGTGACAATAATATAGTAGAATTACGGTAAAGAGGACTATTTAAAACAAAATTTTTATTTAATGTGCAATCACAGTCATCTAAATATCTCCAGTCATTAAACAAATGCTTGCCAAAACCTGATTTAGTAACCTTTTGCAAAAATTGTTTTGGAATAATCGCATCAGTATCTACATTAGACATATCTAAAGGAATTGCTGTTCCAACATGAGAAACAAATTTAGACATATTAACTTCCTAAAAAATATTTTCTTTAAAGTGTTAAGGCTACAACTTTCTAATATCCACAAAATGGCCAAAAATTGCTGCTGCAGCAGCCATCATAGGACTAACCAAATGAGTTCTTCCACCTCTTCCTTGACGTCCTTCAAAATTTCTATTACTTGTTGAAGCGCAACGTTCTTTATTATTTAAATAATCTCCATTCATAGCTAAACACATTGAACATCCTGGATAACGCCACTCAAATCCTGATTTAATAAAAATTTTATCCAATCCTTCTTGTTCTGCTTGTCTTTTTACCATTCCAGAGCCTGGAACAATAATAGCATGAACAGAACCAAAAACACGTTTATTTTTGATAATTTTAGCTACATCACGTAAATCTTCTATTCTAGAATTGGTACATGATCCGATAAAAACCTTATCAACAGATATATCTGTTAAACGCATTCCTGGTTCTAATCCCATATAATGCAATGATTTCTCTGCACTATCTCTTTCAAGAAAGTCACTGTACGAATTCAAATACGGAATTTTTTCATCAATAGCAATAACTTGACTAGGATTTGTACCCCAAGTAATTTGTGGAGCAATAGTAGAAACGTCCAAAATTATTTTTTTATCAAATATTGCTCCTAAATCAGATTTTAAAGAACTCCAGTACAATAACGCATTTTTCCAATTTTCTCCTTTTGGAGAATATTTACATTTCTCTAAATATTGAAAAGTAACTTGATCTGGAGCAATCATTCCCGATTTTGCGCCCATTTCAATAACCATATTACATATAGTCATTCTACTTTCCATACTTAAACGAGAAATTAAATTACCAGAAAACTCTATCACATATCCAGTTCCACCAGATACGCCTAATATTTTAATTACAAATAAAATTATATCTTTTGCTGTTATAAAATCACTAATTTTACCATTAATTTCTATATTCATATTTCTATAACGATTTTGTTTTAACGTTTGTGTCGAAAAAACGTGTTCTACTTCAGATGTACCAATACCAAAAGATAACGTACCAAAAGCTCCATGCGTAGACGTATGAGAATCACCACATACTATAGTCATACCAGGCAAAGTCATACCTTGCTCAGGACCCACAACATGAATAATACCTTGATTAACATGATTTAAACCAAATAACTTAACATTAAACTTACGGCAATTATTTATTAATGTATTCATCTGTTTTCTGGCTAAATCGGTAGCGCAATTTATATCTCTACTAATAGTAGGAACATTATGATCCATAGTAGCAAACGTTTTTTTAGGTTGTCTCAATACTCTATTTTTCAAGCGCATTTCATGAAATGCCTGAGGAGAAGTAACTTCATGTATTAAATGCAAATCTATATATAAAATCGGGGATTGCCCCTCTTCTTCGCAAACTATATGCGAATCATATAACTTTTGGTAAAGTGTTTTTTTCATTGTATTCTTCTATGAGATAATAATTGAGAAATAACGTCACCCATCTCACTAGTACTAGTAAAACTGTTATTACCATCCGATATATCTTTTGTTCGATAACCCAAACTTAAAGCTTCATACACTACTTTATCAATAATGTCTGCTATCAAATCTAGTTGAAAACTATATCTAACTAACATACTTAATGAAAGAATTAATGCAATAGGATTAGCTATGTTTTTTCCTTGAATATCAGGCGCCGAACCACCAGCCGGTTCATATAAACCAAATTTTTTTTCATTTAAACTAGCAGAGGGTAACAAACCTATAGAACCGGTAATCATCGCGCATTCATCTGAAAGTATATCACCAAACAAATTAGAACATAAAATTACATCAAATTGATCAGGATTATTAATTATTTGCATAGCAGCATTATCTACATACAAATGAGATAATTTTACTGTAGGATACTCTAAAGATACACTATTAACTGTATTTCTCCATAATATAGAAGTTTCTAACACATTAGCTTTATCAATAGAAGTCAGATGACACTTTCTCGTTAAAGCTAATTTAAACGCAACATGAGCAATCCTTTCAATTTCAAATTGATAATATATTTCAGTATCGAAAGAATATTTTTTTAAATTACTATATTTAGTACCCTTTGGACGACCAAAATAAATACCTCCTATTAATTCACGAACACATAAAATATTAAATCCCTTTACAGCTATTTCAGAACGAAGAGGAGACATTACTTCTAATCCAGGATATAATTGAGCTGGTCTTAAATTTGCAAATAAATTAAAGTGTTTTCTAAGAGGTAACAAAGCACTCCTTTCTGGTTGTAAATTAGGCGGCAAATTATTCCACTTCGGGCCACCAACAGAGCCAAACAAAATTGCATCAGAGTTTTCACATCCATCTAGCGTATTTTTAGGAAGCGCAACACCATGTCTGTCTATTGCAATACCACCAATGTCATATTCATGTGTTTGAATATTTATATCAAAATTTTTTTTGAGTATTCGTAAAATTTTATACCCTTCTTGCATTATTTCAGGTCCAATACCATCACCAGGTAAAATAGCAATTTTATATCTTTTTTTCATATATAGTGACACTTCCTTACAGAAAAACATTTTTTAAAATTAGAAAGCAATAATAAATCAGTATTTAAAATAAAATTTACTTTAAAATACTACGTATGAAATATACAAAAATTCTTAATATATTTAAATTTTTAATAAATAATGTTATTATATAAGATCTTATACCAATAAATTATTGTATATAATCATTTTATACATATTTATTAAAACATTTGATAAGACAATTAATATATAATATTTTATTTATTATTAAAATAATATATTTAACACTAGTTTCATAACATAATAACATTTATGTCACAAATAAAAAAAAATTTAAAATATATACGCGAAAAAATTACTTCTATAAGTAATAAATATTGTATTAATTCAAACAATATAAAAATACTAACAGTAAGTAAATCAAGATCTATTCAAGAAATAAAGGAAGTTGTTCAATGTAAACAATACGAATTTGGAGAAAATTACGTACAAGAAAGTTTATTAAAGACTCGTGAATTTAAAAATATTCATTGGCATTTTATCGGACATATTCAATCTAACAAAACACGTACAATATCTAATAATTTTTCTTGGTGTCATACTATAAAAAATGAAAAAATAGCTAAAGCATTAAATAAATATCGTTTAAATATTGTTCCAAAATTAAATATTCTGATACAAATAGACATTAGAAATAATTTTATTACATCACGAATTAATATAAATAATTTTAAAAATTTAATAAAAAAAATTCTACTATTAAAAAATTTAAATTTACGCGGTATCATGGGAATGCCTAATAAATTTCTTCATTATGAAGATCAAATAAAATCATATAAACATGTACAATTATATTTTTCTATAATGAAAGATATGTGTTCTTCTGTAGATACTATATCATTAGGAACAAGTCACGATATAAAAGCAGCTATAATTTCAGGTAGTACTTTGATAAGAATAGGATCATATATTTTCAATTAATATAATTTTTTTAAAAAATTATATATTTTAATATTTCATAATAAAGTTATTATTTTCATATATTATAAAGTGATACAATTAATTATATATCAATAAAATGTTAACTCTAATTTCGATGTATATTTATATCATTTCAATAAATATTCCGGGAATGGCTATTTATAAAAATTACAAATTTAAAAAATCTAATAATACATATTTTAAACGTTTTGCTACAATAATTGTTTTAAAAACGTTTTTATTTTAATGCAAGTATAAATTTATATTTATGTTTATGCAGATATTTATATTTATTAACAATCTACTTTAAAATAAATACATACGCTTATAAGTACTTATAACAAACAAAATTAAAATACATATAATGTTAAAAATAAAACGAATATACATAAAAATTACTGCTACTAAAGAATACCATGCTACAACGTACTTGAGTATATCTAAATTATATTCGTCTGATATACAATTTAATTTTAAAAACATAATTGAATTTTAAAAAATAAAATTAAAAAACGCATTGATAAAACAGTATAATTAATGTTTAAAACATATTTCTCTAAAAGACAAATTTCGACCTATCGAACAATAAACATTAAATCAAATATAGTATTACCTAAGTTTTTCCCTCTTTTTTCAAAGTAAGTAACAGGGCGGGAATCAGGTTTAACAATATAGTTGTTATATTTAGATAAATTAATATATTCATCTATACTACAAACTATAGACATTATTTCCTCTGCATATGATTGGCAATCAGTAGATATATGCAATATTCCACCATTAGGAACTAATTTTTTCAATACTAATTGCGCAAAAGATCTGGTAAACATTCTTCTTTTTCGATGACGCCTTTTTAACCATGGATCTGGGAAAAAAATTTGAATTTTAAATATACTTTTATCGTGAATCATGTTGTGTAATACTTCCACCGCGTCATAATAAATAATTCTAATATTTTTTAAATCATACAAATGAATATATTTTAAACACGAAATAATACCAGGTAGATAAACTTCAACTCCTAAAAAATTTTTAGATGAACAGTTCAACGCAGTTCTACAAAGTGAAAGACCCTTTCCAAATCCAATTTCTAACACTATTGGATTATTTATAGTAAAAAAATTATTTGCATTTATATAAGATGACTGAAAATTTATTCCAAATTTTGGCCAGAATTTATTAAAAACATCATGCTTATTACGACTTAATTTTCTATTTCTAGATACAAAACTATGTGTTTTACGTAAAAAAGTACCATTTTTGCTATATTGTAATGTAATAACATTTCGCATTATTATAATATTAAAAAATTTTATTCATGTGTTTTGATAATATACTAATTCGCATGTATAACGTATAGTATTTAATTTTATATTCATGCTATTTCATTAAAAACGTGAAAATAAGCAAACTTAATATAAAACTATATGGATATCTCATGAATCTATGCATTTTATTCTCACAATTAGTACTTAATTGGTACCATCAATATGGACGAAAAAATTTACCTTGGAAAAAAAATGCAAATCCTTACCATACTTGGATATCAGAAGTAATGTTACAACAAACACAAGTTAAAACTGTAATTCCTTATTACAAAAAATTTATTAAACATTTTCCAAATATTAAAATTTTAGCAAATACCTCTATTAATAATATACTTAACATATGGAGTGGATTGGGGTATTACAATAGAGCTCATAACATTTATTATACAGCTCAAATTATTGAAAAAAAATATCATGGACAATTTCCAAATCATTTCTCCAATATCATTAAACTACCAGGAATTGGACGAACTACAGCAGGTGCCATTTTATCATTCGGATTTAATTTTCATGCCTGTATTCTAGATGGAAACGTAAAAAGAATTTTATTAAGACATTTTAGTATAAGAGAAAAAACAAAAACGATAACTGAAAAAAAATTATGGAAAAAAATAGAATCAATAACACCAATATATAATACAAAACAATTCAATCAGGCTATAATAGACATAGGTGCTTTAATTTGCATAAAATCTAAACCAAAATGTAATATATGTCCGTTAAAAAAAACATGTACATCATTTATAAAAAATGACTGGTCTACATATCCATATGTACAAAAAAAAATTATTATAAACCAAAAAAATGTATATTTTTTAATTATTCAATATCAAAATTTCATATTTTTAAAAAAAAATACATTAACAGGAATATGGAAAGGACTATATTGTTTTCCAATATTTTACAACCAAACAGAAATTTTAATATGGATAAAAGAAAAAAAAATTAAACTCGTTCAACAAGAAATGTTTAAATCTTTTTTGCATAAATTTTCACACCTTCAATTTTTTTGTATCCCAATACGCATTCAGATAAAAAAAATGTTCTATACTGATCCATCTAAAAATGAAATTTGGTTCAATATGTATAGTCAAGAAAATACAATAGGCTTACCATCACCAATAATAAAATTATTTAAAACAATTTTTCATGCCTTCATACTTAATTTCAAGGAATTTAATCAACATGAATAGAAATATATTTTGTCACTTCTTAAAAAAATTTGATATTGGTTTAGATGCGCAACCATATCCAGGTAAACTTGGAAAAAAAATTTATAAAAAAATATCAAAATTAGCATGGAAACAATGGACATCTCAACAAACAAAAATAATTAATGAAAAAAAATTAAGCATGATCAACAAAGAACATCGACAAATGTTAGAACACAGCATGATCGATTTTCTTTTCAATAATACAAATATATGTGATAAAAATAAGAAAAATCACGAATGAAACATATAAAAAATCTTTGTAACTAATAAATAATTTAAAAAACTATTCAAAATATTATAATAAAATTATGGACCACAAAGTAAACTTTAAAAAAAGTATGAAATGTAATGTTTTAATATTTGATTCAGGTCTAGGTGGGTTATCTATATACAAAAAAATAAAACATCGCTTTCCAAATGTAAATTATGTTTATGCATGCGATAATAATGAATTTCCATATGGAGAAAAAAAAGAACTATTCATTATAAAACGATGTTTTAAAATAATCAATATTATATCCAATAATGTAGATATTACTGCAGTAATACTTGCATGCAATACAGCTAGTATTACTAGTTTATTAACATTACAAAATCATTTTCCTTTTCCTATCATTGGAATTATTCCAGACATAGAAAAATCCGTTAAAGTAACAAAAAATAAAATTATTGGATTGCTAGCAACTAAAACTACTATTCATCATTGTAACATTCAAAACAAAATTTTATCATTCTATCCTAACATCACTATAAAAACACTACACAACCCAGAATTAGTAGTCATGGCAGAAAAAAAATTAAAATATAATTTTTTAGAGATAAAAAACATAAAAAACATACTAAAACCATGGTTAATCTCACCACAAATTCCAGATACGATTATACTAGGATGTACGCATTTTTATTTTTTAAAACATGAAATTAAAAGTTTATTTTTAAAAAAAACTAAAGTAATTGATTCTAATATTGTAATACCAAAAAAACTCTGCAAAATTTTAAAAAATAGCATTATCACAAATAAAAATATTGCTTTTTTTTCAAAAGATATTAAAAATAATATACGTTTATTACGATTATTTAATAAATATAACTTCACAAAGTTTACAGAACTGAATTTATAACACCGATTTAACTATTAAAATATATATAAAACACTGCAATTTAGATATTAAATATTTATATAATATTAAATATTTATCATACTAGATATTTCTGATATCTCGTTTAATGATATGTACGTATTCCAATAAATCTTTTAATAAAGACACTTTTTTAGAATCATTTTTATTTAACTCTAACAAATTTAAAATTTTTTTAACATATTTATATATACTTTTAGAATTTACAACTACATTACAATGTTTTTTCCACAACAACTTTTCTCTCGCGTTCAAAATATGAGGATAATTACGAGCTATACAACGCAATAATAATAGTCTAATTCTACTACTTAAAATAGGCAATGTCCTCCTATTTAAAGAACGTTTTGTGAGTAATGCATGTATAATTTTTATTAATTTTTTTTCTAAATTCCCAAAAAAGGCGTTATACATCTGTAAATCAACGTTTTCCAAATGTAATTGTGGAACTTTATGATTAATAATTTTTAATTTGTTTTTTAAAAAAACACTACTACGTATTAAAAATAAATTTTTTTTACATACTTCATAATTTATGTTCAAACGCAATCTGTCTTCAATACCAATCACATTAATAGGAGCTAATATCGGACAACGATTAACATGTATTAACACAATGCCTTTCTGAAAAATATAATTATAATTTATAGCTTTAATAGTAACATCTGAAAGATATATAAGGAGACTCTCAATATCTTTAGCCAAATCAATACTAATTAATACGTTTGAATTATTGGGATCCCATAAAATTGGAGCGATATAACTAATATTATTTCGCAACGATCCAAAAAATCGAGATATATATATCATAGGTTTAATATTATAAATATCAATTATCTTCAATAATTCTTTTTTTTTACGATATTTAAAAAAATAATCGAATAATTTTGGTTGTATTTTTTTTAACAATTTCGTAATTTGTAGAGTGGCAAAAACGTCACTAATAGCACTGTGCGCCTTATCATGAATAATTCCATTGGACTTTGATATATCTGATAACTTGAAACTAGGATAATAATTATGTACACCGCTAGGCCAATTAATTCCTTCAGGACGCAACGCATAACACGCACGCAATACATCCAAAATATCCCATCTAGAATTTCCGTTCTTCCAACTCCATTCATAAGGATCAATGAAATTACGATAAAAAACATTCCTGGTAATTTCATCATCAAAATGTATATTATTATATCCAATAATACAAGTATTTGGTTGCATGAATTGATTACAAATTTTACTTGCAAACTCAAATTCGTTAGATCCATATTTACGCGTATAAAAAGGAGAAATTCCAGTAATTAGAATAGCATTGGGATCAGGAAAATAATCAATAGGAGGATAACAAAAAAACTCATTAGGAGTATCAATTATGTTAAAATTGATATCAGTACGAATACATGCAAACTGTGCAGGTTTATCTAAAGCTGGATGAATTCCAAAAGTTTCATAATCATAAAATAAAAAACTTGAACTATTTAAATTTAAAACAGTATTCATAAGTTATATATTAACTGGATTTAAATCTATTTCAAATATTTAAAACTTATATAAAAAAATAAATGATTAATTTTATACTTCTTAGATATTCATATATTTTACTACATACTATTAAAACATTAAGAACTATAAAATTTAAATAATTAAAATACTATCTCCCCTGACTGGATTCGAACCAGTGACATACGGATTAACAGTCCGCCGTTCTACCAACTGAACTACAGAGGAAAGATAAAATCTTAACAAAAAAATTTTATATTGTCAATAAGTTAAAATTTAAAAAAATATATATTTTTAAATAAAACACATGTATAATTACAATTATTATATATTTTATTGAAAAATTTGTTTACAATATACCATAAATAAAGTTTCATATATTACATAAAATATTACATTGTAAAATATATAGGCGGCCCCTTAGCTCAGTGGTAAGAGCAGGCGACTCATAATCGCTTGGTCGCTGGTTCAAATCCAGCAGGGGCCAAAAAATAAATCCTATTAAAGAGAATTTTTAAATTTCGGAAATATACAATGAGTAATTGGAACCAGAAATTTATTCAATTTTGCTTTGAAAAAAAAATATTACAATTTGGTAAATTTAAGCTAAAATCAGGAAGAGAAAGTTCATTTTTTTTTAATTTCAGTTTATTTAATACAGGTCATGATCTTGAAAAACTTGGATTTTTTTATGCTAAAGCTATAGTGCAAAATAACATTAATTACAATTTATTATTCGGAATTGCATATAAAGGAATACCTATTGCTATATCAACTACTATAGCATTAAAAAAATATTTTAATATTAATGTAAAATATTGTTTTAATAGGAAAGAAATTAAAAATCATGGAGAAAAAGGGATGTTCGTCGGAAATCATTTGACTCAAAATATTCTTATATTAGATGATGTCATTACATCTGGATCATCTATACAAAACACAATAAAAATCATCGAATCATATGAAAATTATAAAAATCTTATATCAAATATTGTAGTCGCTTTAGATAGACGAATTTATAAAAATGTAAATCTAATAAATATAGAACATAAATATAATTTTAAAATAACTTCTATAATCAACATAAAAGATATCATTAATTATATAAAAAATAATAAACATTTATATCACTACTTAGAATATATAGAACAAACATCTTGTAAAACACATGATTAAAATATAATTACAAACTTTCTATTTTTTAAACATATTTTTATAAATTACATTAATCTAATCCTGAATGACCAAATCCTTGTTCTTTTCTGTTACTATTACTGATACTGAAATCTTTTACAAAATTAAAAATAGGCTTAATAATAGGAATAAAAACTATTTGAGCTATCCTCATGCCAGCAGTTATCGTAAATCGTTTAGTACTTCTGTTCCAAATCGACACCATAATTTGACCTTGATAATCAGAATCTATTAATCCTGTCAAGTTCCCTAAAACAATTCCATTTTTATGTCCTAATCCAGATCTAGGTAAAATTAAAGCAGAAACATGTGAATTATCTATGTGTATAGCGATACCAGTGGGTAACAAAACGGTAGTATTCGGTAACACGTCTTTTTTATACGTAATACAAGCCCTTAAATCTAAACCTGAAGATCCTGTAGTAGCATAATTCGGAACAGAAAATTCATTGTTTATACGAGAATCCAAAATTTTAATATTAATTTTCATTTGTTAATACTGTCACTTTTTATAAATTTTTTAATCAACGTATGTTAAAATACATATAATGTTAAATTCAAATCAGTTTTAAAAGAATAAACTTTTATACCGTTGTGTTATTATTATTTCTGCAAATTTATATAGTTTAAACGAATAACATAACTATATTTAAAACTATAACTAAAACGTTATTTATACTATAAATTAATAAAAACTATGTTATTTTTAATAAAACATTGAGAAAATAAAATAAATCTATGCTAATATCAAACAAAATAAAATAAGTTCACAATTTTAAATAATTAACCTATTACTCATTATAGTTTAAAAATTTTAAATTAATATTTCAGTTATATTTTTAGATTCAGACATAATTTTTATATAATATATTTACAGATCCTTATTAAAAACTATCTATTTTAAATAGATTTTTTTCATAACTTCTAAAAATCTATATTACTTTAAATTTTAAATAACAAAATTGACTTAAAACTTTTATTCCAATTAAATTACTCATTGTAATATCAATTAGTTATCTTTATACAAAAATTACTCTTCTTTAGATAAAATATTAATCGCAATCGCTATTGAAACATCATAATGAGGTTTAAAAAAAACATCATACTGTCCTAATTTTCGAAAAACTCCATTTGAAAGATAAATTTCTCGTTTTTTTACTTCTATTCCACTTAACTTAGATAATAATTCAGAAATATCACGAGACCCTATAGAACCAAATAACTTGCCTTCTTTTCTAGACTTTGAATATATAATAATTGGTTGTGACACCAACTGAACTTTTTTAGCACGAATCTGAGCCAAGGATAATTTATCTAATAATTTTTGTTTCATTTCATCTTTTTTTCTCAAAGCTAATGCAATATTTTGTGGAGTAGCTGGTATTGCTTTACCACGAGGTACTAAAAAGTTACGTGCATAACCTGATTTAACATGTATTACATCGCCTAAATTACCTAAATTTTCTAATTTAGTAAGGAGAACAATTTGCATGAATGAAATAACCTTATGAATTTATATTATTGATGTTGATCTGTATATGGTATTAATGCAAGGTAACGGGCACGTTTTATAGCGCGAGCTAATTGACGTTGATATTTTGCTTTAGTTCCTGTTATCCTGCTAGGAACTATTTTCCCACTTTCTGAAATATAATTTTTTAATATAGAAATGTCTTTATAATCTATTTCTTGAATTCCATCAGCAGTAAATCTACAAAATTTACGACGACGAAAATAACGAACCATGACGAAATATCCTTTTATAATTTTATAAATCATGAATATAATTTTTGATACGTTTTTAAAAACATGTTTTAATAAAAATCAACTTTTTAAAAAAATCTACAAAATACTTCAATGAACATCACTATTAAGTTTCTTATCATCTCGAAAACGCATCATAGGAGATGCTTCTGTTATCGGTTTCTTTAAACATATAATCATATTTCGCACTATAAAATCATTAAATCGAAACTTATCTGATAATTGTTTAATAGTATTTGAAGAAACTTCAATATTCATTAATATATAGTGCGCTTTACGAAGTTTAGCAATAGAATATGCTAACTGACGCCTCCCCCAATCTTCAAATCTATGAATTATGCCTTGATCATCATAAATTAACTTTTTATATTGTTCTACAATACTTAAAAGTTGTTCACTATGATCAGGATGAATCAGAAATATTATTTCATAATGCCTCACTAGATCGCTCCTTATAACTTGATTTAATTCCTAAAATATCATTAAAAATTATATTCAATACAAAAAAAGTAAAAAATAAATATATAATATACATCAATAATAAAAAATATTCAATACAAGATATAAAGTTAACATAAAATTTAATATTCTATAAAATCAACGTTTAAAAATAGTATTCAATCATACTATAACATTTAAAATAAAGTTGTATACTAAATATATGCTAGTCATAATCAAAAAATTACCTATTATAATAAGAAGGCAAATATTAAACACTCAAAGCTAGAATTAAATCATACTTCTTAACTCTAGCTATAAAATACTATAATATATTTCTAAAAATAGTATCGTTTCTATTAGGGCCAGTAGATATAATATTAATAGATACACCTAATATTTCTTCAATACGAAAAATAAAATTTTTGGCTAAAATGGGTAAACTATCAAAATTAGTAATACCTAATGTCTTATCATTCCAACCTTTCATAGTTTCATAAATAGGAGTAATTGCTTGCCAATCCTTATAGCAACATGGAATCTTATCATGTTCAAAACCTTCTCTATTTTTATAACCTATACAAACCTTAATTTCTCTTAAATCATCTAATACATCCAATTTTGTTAAACATAAATTAGATAAAGAATTAATGTTTATAGATCTTTTAAGCAAAACAGTATCTAACCAACCAATACGGCGCTTTCTTCCAGTAGTAGAACCAAACTCATTTCCTTTTTTACAAAAATATGCATCTAAATCACCAAAAAATTCTGTTGGAAATGGCCCATTGCCCACTCTAGTAGAATATGATTTAACCACTCCAAACACATGTTTTATATGAGATGGTCCTATTCCAGAACCAATATATGCACTACCAGCAATACTATTGGAAGAGGTAACATATGGATACATACCGTGATCTATATCCAATAATGTTCCCTGAGCACCTTCGAATACAACTAATTTCTTATTATTTTGAGCTGTTTCTAAAATTTTAGAAACATCATCTGACATTCGTACTAGAATATCTTTTGTTTTAAATATATCAGCAGAAATACTTTTGTAATCTACACTTTTAGCATGATAAAAATGTACCAATTGATGATTATAATAGTCTACATTATCTTGTAATTGACGAGAAAAATAAGACCAATCTCTTAAATCACCTACACGTAACCCCCGTCTAGCCATTTTATCTTCATAAGCCGGTCCAATTCCACATTTAGTGGTTCCAATAGAATATTCACCCCGCTTTTGTTCTCTAGCTATGTCCATAGCAACATGATAGCTTAGTATTAAATGACAAGATTCTGATATGACAATACGATCTTCTACATTATAATTGTATTTTTTCAACAAATTAATTTCATTTATAAAATGCATAGGTGATAATACAACACCATTAGCAACTAAAGCAGTAACATTACTGCGTAAAATACCAGAAGGTAAAATATGTAAAACAATTTTTTTTCCATTAACTACTAATGTATGACCAGCATTATGACCACCTTGATATCGAACAACATAATCTGCATTTTCAGTTAAACAATCTACAATTTTCCCTTTTCCTTCATCTCCCCACTGAGTACCTAAAACAACGATATTATCTTTAATCATTAAGCGATTACCTTATTTCTACGCATTAATTTAGTATGAACACTATAGTATTTAACAAAAAAGCAAAACTGTAAAACAATAATGTTACTGAATTTTTTTCATATACTTAAAAAAATAATTATTTTCAGGATTAATGATTAAAACATCTTTTCCACTTTTAAAACTATTTTCATATGCTAATAGACTACGAATGAAACTATAAAAGTTAGGTTCTCGATTAACAGAATCAGAAAATAATTTAGCTACTGTGGCCTCTCCCTCACCTTTTATAATTAACGCTTTTCTTTGTGCTTCTGATAATACTTTGATAACCTCATAATCAGCCGACGCTCGTAACTTTTCTGCTTCTTCTTGACCTTTCGAACGCTGACTCCGAGCAACAGCTTCGCGTTCTGCTCTCATTCTATTATATATTGCATCGGATACTTCGACCGGTAAATTAATTTGCTTAATACGTACGTCAACAACTTTAATTCCTAATTCAGTCATACTATTAGTGTTAATTAACACTCTATTATACCTATTTTTTTTAATATCTAACATCATATATTCATTTTGTTTTCTTACATGATCAGAAGAATAATCTATACTTCCAGTGTTCAAAGCATCTCTTACATCAGTAGTTAATCGACCTCTAGAATCAGTAACAATTTCTTTTACGTTTAGACGCCCCATTTCCGATCGTAGTCGATCACTAAATTTTCGTTTTAATAATATTTCTGCTTGAGAAATATCGCCTCCTCCTGTAGCTAGATAATATCGACTAAAATCACTGATTTTCCATTTTATATAAGAATCAACAATTAAATCTTTTTTTTCTTTTGTAACGAAACGATCTGCCTGATTATCCATAGTTTGAATTCTAGCATCTAACATTTTTACCGTATCAATAACTGGAAACTTGACGTACAAACCAGGATCATATACTAAAGGTTCATTTTGATTGTTACGCAAAACTTTACCAAATCGCAATATAATTCCTTTTTGTCCTTCTTGAACAATAAAAAAACCAAGAAATAAAAAAATCAATATTGTACTAAAAATTACCGCAAAAACTTTATTCATATTTTATTGTCTTCCTTTTCTAGAAATATCAACTTGAATAGAATGATTATCTTCCTGATTGACTGTATTCTTTGGAACTACGTCAGAAATAATATCATCACTCACCTTTTTCTTCGAAGTTGACGTATCGTTTGAAGGAGTATTTTCTTGAGTAGAATTAGAATTTTTTAACAAAGTATTGTTTTTTAAAAACAAGCCATCTAAAGACAACAGCAATGCATTATTATTAACAAATATTTTTCTAGTACTGCTAAAAATTCTTTCCATAGATTCGATATACAATCTTTTTAAAGTAACGCTTTTTGCAGCTCTATATGCAGGTAATATTTTCGAAAATCTAACTACTTCTCCTCTTGCTTCAGATATAATACGAGATTTATAAGCTCTTGCTTCTTCTAAAATACGTTGCGCTTGACCATTAGCTTTGGGTTTTACCTCATTAGCATAAGCTTCTGCTTCCCTAATATATTGTTCTCTATTTTCTCTAGCTGCAATGGCATCATCAAAAGCAGATTTTACTTCTTCAGGTGGACGAGCAGTTTGAAAATTTACATCTAATATAGTTATGCCCATGTTATACGGTTGTATTGTTTTTTCTATTTCTTTTTGCGTATCACTTCTAACAACAGTACGACCTTCAGTTAAAACTCGATCCATAGTAGAATGACCAATTACCCCACGTAATGCACTATCAGTAGCTTCTCTTAAACTATTATCAGGGTGAGTTACTGAAAATAAATATTGAAATGGATTAGTGATACGATATTGTATATTCATTTCTACTCGAACAACATTCTCATCAGATGTTAACATGATGCCAGATGTAGCTAATTCTCTAACTGATTTAACATTAATAGGAATTACTTGATCAATAAATATTGGCCTCCAATTTAATCCAGGTTCTACTAAATGACTAAATTTTCCAAAACGCATAATTACACCACGTTCTGCTTCTTTAATGGTATAAAAACCATTAATTATCAAAACTGATATAATCATAATAGAAATTAATATTACAGGATTTTTAATACATTTAAAAGATCCTGAGCCACTATAAAACGATTGTGTTCTCATTTTTAATAAATTGAATAACTTCTTTAATTCAATAAAAATAAAAAAATTACTTTTTTTATTTTTAAAATCTTCTGAATTTCGATTTTTATTACTCCAAGGATCTAGTTCAGGTTTATTGTTACTTGGCTGATTCCAGACCATATTTATCTCCATTTATTATTAATATTTTCCTTTAACTAAAATTGTTTATAAAAAATTTATTTCATAAAATATTGACATACCTTAGTTCTATATTAATCAACTAAAATTATATCCATAAAATACGTTTTATATAGATAATTTTAACACAAATTAGAAAAACATCTAAAAATCTGCCTTAAATTGCATAAAAAACAGTATCTAATACACTCTTTGATGCAGATATAAAAAAATACTTTATTATATCTACTAAAAAACATGGTACAAGACTACTATCAGATTTTATTTAATAAAAATTTTTTTAAAAAATAAATATAAAACATTCGATCCAAATATCATAAAAATGATAATACTTGTTATGATCAAAAATTTTATGCATTAAAATTTTATAAAATATATAACTTATACGTTTGTAATATAATAAAATACACATTCACTTTTACACATTACAAATTTTTGAGAATTTGAACTATTTTATAACTTAAAACATCTGAATTATTATGACTCTTTAACTTATGTAAACTTTTCCAATTCTTTAACCATGTTAATTGATTTTTAGCTAATTTTTGAGTAGCAATTATTGACGTGTATACCATTTCTTCATAACTTATATTTTTTGTAAGATAACTCCACATCTGCCGATATCCAACACAACGCATAGAAGGTAGCTCAGAATTTAAATCACCACGATGTAACAAACGTTCTACTTCGCTTTGAAATCCCAGCAATAACATTTTTTTAAAACGAGCATAAATATTGTCCACTAGCCAATTTTTATCTTTTGGAACAATAGAAAATTGAACTACCTTATACGGAAATATATAATTTTTAAGCTGAGTTAATTCAGTTAAAGTTTTTCCTGATATATAAAATATTTCTAACGCTCTTAACACTCTTTGCAAATCATGAGGATGAATTCTTTTTGAAGATATGGGATCAATTTTTCTTAATTTATTGTATAAAATTGTTTTATTCTTTTTATTGGTCAAATACAAATATGAACGTAAATCATAATTAGAAGCAGGTAATCTTGGTAATCCCTCCAATAACGTTTTAAAATAAAACATTGTACCACCTACCAATAAAGGTATCTTTCCTAAAGAAAGGACATATTTGATTACTTTTAATACGTCTTTTTGAAATGCACCTACTGAATATACTTCTGAAGGATCCTTAATATTAATTAAATGATACGGATTACATAATAGTTCTGAATTTGTTGGTTTATCTGTACCAATGTCCATTTCGCGGTAAATCAATGCTGAATCAACACTAATTAATTCAACTGGAAGTAATCGTTTTAATTTCATCGCAATGGCGCTTTTGCCACATGCAGTAGGACCCATTAAAAATATTACTAATGGGAAATCTGAATTTATATACTCAACAATCATATTTTTAATAAACTTAGTATTAAATCAATATCAATTGACTACACAAGTATTGGAGTAGAATAGTCTAAAAACACCTGACGATATTTACTCAATTCCAATAACAGCACTGCAATTTATACATGATTTCAATATAAATCTTAGCTTCAATATTTTCAAAAACATTTGTGATTAACTAAAACAATATTATTTCTTGTTTAGTTAAAAACTTACATATAATTAAAATTATGTTATCTAAACTATAATAAAAAACAAAAAACAAAAAAATTAATCAAATTTATGAAAGAAAAGTAATGTAAACCAATTTAAGATAACAAATTTTTACATATATAAAAAATCTGCTTTAAATCTAAATTTATGATAACAAAATGAAGAATATCAAAAAATCTTAATTTAATTCTATTAGTTTTTATTTCTAACTCCAACTTAAATTTATATACTAGTCATTTAGCCATAGATAATGATAACAACAAAATTTTTTATTTTTTTCATTAATAAATAATTATAAGTAAATTTTTAAATAGAATAGAATGTTTTACAAAATAACAGTTTTCATAAGATAATTTTTTCTATTATTACTCAAAATTAACTAATTCATATTTAATTTCATGTTTTATGCATTAGACTACAAAAATAACATACTATTTGGCTTGAGCTTTTTAGAAAAGACTTGTGCCAAAACTAATTTTATTTTTTTAAAATTTACTGCAACTTTAACGTTGAAGTAAAATAATGACTAACTTGTTTTTAAAAGATACAAAATCACTTAATATATGAATCCATAAGCTATACATGTGAAAAATATTGACTTTCTTTTTTTAAGATGTATATTAACATTTAATTCATTAAGATTAATATTAAAATACAAAATATAAAACTTTATATTCATGATTATATTATTCTTATACTACTTGAAAAACACACATTAAATGACGCTATTTTAAACAATATAGTTTGTTAACATAACAATATTGAATATATTTTGTGAGTATTATTAACATGAATATATCCACTCGCGAACATGTATGTTACCGTATTCGTTACTAAAATGTTATCTTATTTAAATCAAATCCAAAAATTATATTAATTCTACTTTGTTTTTCATCTTGATTTGAATACTTATAACAATATAAAATTAATTTACTATTATGTTTTAAACATACACTCACCGAATGTCTAGATAAAGATAAGTAACAAACCATTTCATCAATTTTTATAAATTCAGAATATTTAGGCATGATCTACTTTCGACCAACTAACTCATTGCACCACAAATCTAAAAAAAACTAGCGTCGTTTTTTGAAAACGAGCTATTGAATATAAAAAGTCTCAAAATTTTTCATCAATACCAACACTTCATCCTTTTCTTTCTAAATAATAACAAAAAAGATAATGTTAATCGAGATATCGAACTAATACTAGGCAATAACTTCGCCACGAAGTCCTAAAGTAATTACATATTTTAAATCTTGTATAAAATAAATTTCATTTGTTCAATACTATAAAAAACTAAATCTTGTTTTCGAATTCCAATACTATTATCTCTAATATGTACCAAACCTAATATACCATTGTTAAACATTAATACCAATGCACGCAACACTAAAATTTATAACACTGTTTTTCACTAATTCTTTTACTACAGATGCTGGAAAATAAATCGTTTCTCTTGTAAAAAATATAATTTAAAACCATCTTAGGTAATATGCAAATAAACATATGCTCAAGTCTATACGCAATAAGCAAAACAGCATTAGTTCTAAAACATTCACTAAATGTAACATGTATTTTATTAAAGTTAATATGTAGATGAGTACAAATACATATTTAAGCTAATAGAACTATAATACAATGAAGTTAATATACTTAAAATAAACTCAACATTAAATAAAATTTCTATTGTTACATAACTGATTTTTAAAAAAGAAAAAATTTTTATTAATTGAATCTACTACAGGTAACCTTAAATCTAATCCACTAATCTCAGATAAAATATAATTAACTCCTTTAGTTTCAATTAGATTACTCAATTGTATTGCTTCACTATCATAAAAATTTTTATAACATAATGCAGCAGCTACGCCTTTTGTTAAGTTAATGTTAGAACATTGATACTCTAAAGTTCCTAAAATAGGTTTTATCAAACGATCATTTTTACGTAATTTTCTCAAAGGATTACGACCTATTCGTATTAAATCATCAATTAAATAATCATTTCTAAACCTAGATAAAATTGAATGAATATATTTATTGTGTACAATTTTATCCCAATTATATCGCAATTCTAATACATTTCCGCTTTCACTCATAGCACCATACACAACATCATATATTCTCTTATCTAAAATAGCACTATAAACGTTACTATACCCATATAATAAACCTAAATATGCGGTAATTGCATGCCCAGTATTTAAAGTAAATAATTTTCTTTCAACGCACGCATCTAAATCATTACTTAATTGCATATCAACAATTTTAGGAATATTACCTCGAAATTGATTTATATCGCATATTAATTCTTTAAACGGTTCTACTCTTACAAATAATATATCATCCTTTCTTTTATCATTACATGATATAATTCTATCCACTACTGCATCTACAAATCCAATGTTATTCTCTAAATATTGATGATATTTTTTAGATAATAAACCTAGAACACATTTTTTTAATTCCGAACTGCAACGAAAAGAATTTTCGCACGCAATAATATTAACACAATTGTTTTTTTTTATTTCTATTTTATGTATAATTCCTTTCGAAATTACGTTCGCTAACGTATTAACATTATTTACTCCTACTGCTGTAGTAATTATATCCGATTCTGCTATGATAGATGAAATATTAGGATCATGAATATGTATAGCCTGTACTCCTTGAATTGAATCTAAAAAAAGATTTTTACTCAATATTTCAATATCATATTTGCGACGCGCATTAATAGAATTAACAATATCCTCATTAATATCAGAAAAAG
Source organism: Buchnera aphidicola (Kaburagia rhusicola ensigallis) (assembly GCA_039830025.1). Classification (NCBI taxonomy): domain Bacteria; kingdom Pseudomonadati; phylum Pseudomonadota; class Gammaproteobacteria; order Enterobacterales; family Erwiniaceae; genus Buchnera; species Buchnera aphidicola. The sequence continues at coordinate 579,264 of CP140040.1, forward strand.
TTAAATGAAATCCCGAATGTACCAATATCTGTCCAATAAATCCTCTACCTATATTCCCAGCGCCAAAATGTAATGCTTTCATCATAATTCCTAGTTATAATAATTAATAAATCTATTCCTATCACTAATTTTAAAACAACATTTATTTTGAATATTTATATTAAATTTTAAATAATTATTATTAAGTATTTCGAGAAAATAATCTTAATACATCACTAACGCAACTAGTATTAGACAAATGTTTAATTACTTTACTATCATCTAAAATACTCGTAATATTACTTACTACTGTAACATGTTCGTTATTACGAGCTGCAATACCAATTACTAAAAAAGCAATATCATCTGGGTAATCTCCAAAACGTACACCTTTTGGAAATTGACAAAAAATAGCTCCAGTTTTCAATATAGAATCTTTTGCTGCTATAGTTCCATGAGGTAAAGCTATTGATTCTCCTAACCAAGTAGACATGATTTCTTCTCTTTCTAACATTGCTGTAATATATTCTTCTTTTACATATCCCTGATTTACTAATTGCATACCTATGAATTTAATAGCTTCCTCTTTATTTCTAGCAGTTTGATTGAGAAATATATTCTGTTCAGTAAAATAAAATAAACTATTATTTGGCCCTACTTCTGTTTTTTCTTTTAATGTAGTATTTTCTACTAAATCAGTAGAATCGCAAATGTTTCTTGTAATTAAATAACTTCCTAATGCTTCATAAAAATCATTATCTAAAAAATTATTTAAAGATAAGTGCTGAGATTTAGGGTGTTGTATCTTTGCTCGTGCAGTGAGATTCTTATGTGTAATCACTAAATCAATGTCATTAGGAATTGAATCAATAGCAAAATTAGCCACAACAACATTAATATTTAAGTTATTTAATTTCTTTCTTAATATTCCTGCTCCTATTGCGCTAGATCCCATACCTGCATCGCAAGCAACAACTATATTTTTTACTTGTTTAGAAAAATTGAGATTACTACTACTAATTTCTCTCATACTATGATTCAATCCAGTATTTTCTTTAGTATGTTCTTTAAGAGGATTTATAATGTTTATATGAGTTTTTTTATTAAAAATTTTTAATGTTATGAAAGAAATTAAAAAAGATACCAAGAAAGATACAGTAACTGCAGAAACATTAACAAAATATGAACCCCTTGGAGTCATAGCTAAAATTGATATAATAGAACCAGGAGAAGCTGTAGACATTAATCCACCTTTAAATAACATTAATATAAATATATTAGCCATTCCACCTAAAATTAATGCTATAATTAGTTTAGGATTTAATAAAATATAAGGAAAATATACTTCATGTATTCCTCCAAATAACTGAATAATTACGGCATTTCTCAAAGAGAGTTTAACGTCTTTATTTCTATATCCTATAAAAAATAAAGCCATAAGTGCACCAATTCCTGGACCTGGATTGGATTCAATCAAAAAGAAAATAGATCTATTAAATATATCTACTTCTTGCATACCTAAAGAAGAAAAAATACCATGATTAACAGCATTGTTTAAAAACAATATTTTTGCAGGTTCAATAAAAATTGAAATTAAAGGCAAACAATTGTTTTTAATCATTAAATTAACACCATATTCTAAAATATGAGAAAATTCTTCAATTGCTGGACCTATAACAAAAAAAGATACTATTGACAATAGTATTCCAATTATCCCAGCTGAAAAGTTATTTATTAACATTTCAAAACTACTAGAAACTTTACTTTTAACCATTTTATCAAACCAAAAAACAGCCCAGCCTCCTAATGGTCCAATTATCATTGCTCCTAGCAACATTGGCACAGTAGTATTAACTATAGCCCCCATTACAGCTATGCTTCCAACAATTGCCCCTCTTTTTCCGCACATTAACCGACCACCAGTACTAGCAATTAAGATCGGAAAAAGATAAATTATCATCGGATTTATTATTTTTTTTAAATTTTCATTTGGTATCCACCCAGAATGAAGAAATAATCCACTAATCAATCCCCATGCAATAAAAGCACTAATATTTGGCATAATCATTTTACTTAAAAAACGACCAATATTTTGAATTTTAACTTTTATTAACATTGACATGTTTGTTCCTCAATCCTATTGATTAACTTTATAAAAATAATTGTTGTTTTACAATATAGATATAAACTAAAAAATACTAATAATAATATCCCTAAATCTGCGATCTTTAAAACATCATCTTTTAACATTAAATAATCAACTGTCAAATATATAAAAAAATACACATATAATTTATGGTAATCAAATACCACAAACATTTTTTATAATAAAAGTTTTTAATTAAATTAAATATCAAAATATAAATTATTGTAATATCTTTGCAAACTTAATACTAAATTATTTCCAACATATTATACCTAAACAACTCGCTTTAAAAAACATACAAAGTAAGACTACCGAAAATATACATAAAACAAATATTTCTTTGATGCATCTAAAAAGATTTATTATTCCTAAACAATAACATTATGGAAAAATCAAAGCTACATGCAATAAAAGTTTATGTATTACATATTAACGAAGAGATTTATAAAAATTAATTAATCCATTAGTAGAAGAATCGTACGTCGTTTCTTTAACATCATTTATTAAACTAAAAGAAATAGATTTTGCAAGTTTTTTACCTAACTCAACTCCCCACTGATCAAAAGTAAAAATATTAAATATTACACCTTGAGTAAAAACTTTATGTTCATACAATGCAATTAATGAACCTAAATTATAAGGATCAATCTTATATAATAAAATAGAATTACTAGGCCTATTACCTTCAAACGTTTTGTATGGAGATATATTCCATAATTTTTGTGATCGTGTTCTAACATTATTGAACTCATTTTTTTCAATTTTGTGAGATTGTCCAAAAGCTAAAGCTTGAGTTTGCGAAAAAAAATGAGAAAGTAATTGAACATGATGATCAACTAAAGAATTATTATTAGGACATACAGATGCAATAAAATCACAAGGAATTAATTTAGTACCTTGATGTAACAATTGATAAAACGCGTGTTGTCCATTAGTACCTTGCTCTCCCCAAACAATAGGTCCTGTTTGCCAACCAACACGATTACCGTTTCTATCAATATTTTTTCCATTTGATTCCATATTAGTTTGCTGTAAAAAAGTAGGAAAACGGCGCATATTTTGATCATAAGGTAAAATTGCTTCTGTTTCTGATAAAAAAAAATTATTATACCAAATACCAATTAATGCTAATAAAACAGGTATATTTTGACTCAAATTTGTATTTAAATAATGCTGATCCATAGAATAAGCACCATTTAAAAGAAGTAAAAAGTTGTCAAATCCGATAGCAAGAGATACAGATAATCCTACAGAAGACCATAGTGAATAGCGACCACCTACCCAATCCCAAAATATAAATGTATTATCTAGTTTAATTCCAAAATTAATAACATTCGTTACACTAGCAGATATCGCAATAAAATGTTGATCAAAAAATGTATTTGTATGAAAATACTCAGTCATCCATAATTTAGCAGTATTAGCATTCATAATAGTTTCTTGCGTGGTAAATGTTTTAGAAACAATCAAAAATAAAGTCGTTTCTGGATGAACTTTTTTCAAAATACTAGAAATGTGCGCGCCATCCATATTGGAAACAAAATGTATTTTTAGATGATTTTTATAAGCACTCAATGCTGTTACTACCATAGATGGACCTAAATCTGATCCTCCAATGCCAATATTTACTACATCAGTTATTGATTTTCCTGTATATCCTTTCCACTCTCCACCAATAACTGCTTTTGAAAATAGTTTCATTTTTTTAAGCATTTTGCGAATATCGATCATGACATCTTTATCATTATACATAATAGGATTTTGACTACTGTTTCTTAATGCTGTATGTAGCGCAGCACGATTTTCAGTTCGATTAATTTTTTCTCCGTTAAACATAAGTTGAATTGCATTAACTAAATCCACTTCTTTTGCTAACATTAATAATTTAACTATTGTATCGCTAGTAATTCTATTCTTAGAAAAATCAACTAACATCTGATCATTAAAATTTATTGAAAATTTATGAAATCTCTCTTTATCTTGATAAAACAAATCTTTCATATGCACATTCTTTATATCATGAAAATGTTTTTTTAAATTTTTCCATGCATGAGTATCAACAGGATTAATATTTTTCATAAAATCTCTCACTAATTTAACATTTTTAAAACATCGTTATTCTAGAACTTTTATATTAAAATGTTTTTAATACATTTCATATATAAAATTGTTGATTAAATTAACATTATTTTTTAAATATATTTTGTATCATATTTATAACTTATAAAAGATTGACAATATTGTTTCTACAACATATCGTAATTTATTTTTTTAAAACAAGTGGACAGTTACACTTATTAGAACACATATTTTTTCTACTTTTTTAAAAATAACCTTAACAAAATAGAAAAATTCTAACATAATCTCATTTTTAATAATTATACTTATTCTAATGGAAACACACATGCATAAAAATTTTATAATAATTTTGAAACATTAATAAATATATAGTGGTCTATAATATGATACATAACAATGTTACATTATTTAAAATTCCTAAAATTATATGTTATATTAAAATTTTCACAATAGCATAACAACTATAAGACGAATATGATTAATTATTGCTTATCGCAACAGAAAAATGAATATTACTCAACATAATTTAATATGGATTGATTTAGAAATGACAGGTCTAAATCCTGAAAAACATAAAATTATTGAAATTGCTACATTAATAACCAATATTAACTTAGAAATATTATCTACTGGACCAGTTATAGCTATTTACCAAAAACATACCCAATTAATGCAAATGAATCCATGGAATCATAATACTCATCACAAAAGCGGACTTATAAAAAGAATAAAAAATAGTTTTTACAACGACAAATTAGCTGAACTTAAAACTATCTCTTTTCTCAAAAAATGGGTTCCTAAAAATGCATCTCCAATGTGTGGAAACACAGTGAGTAAAGATAGACAGTTTTTATTTAAATATATGCCTACTTTAGAAAAATATTTTCACTATAGGCAAATAGACGTTAGTACAATAAAAGAACTAGCTATAAGATGGAATCCTGAAATGTACAAAAAATTTAAAAAAAACCATGATCATAAAGCATTAAATGACCTATATGAATCAGTATATGAATTAAAACACTATAAAAAATATTTCTTAAAAAATGAATTATAATTATACATACAAAAGATTTATATAAAATCGCATTTTTAAAACCATTCATAAATTTTATTAATTAATACTTGAATTTTTTTTATTTTTATAATAAAGTTTATTCTAATGCGGGAATAGCTCAGTTGGTAGAGTGCAACCTTGCCAAGGTTGAGGTCGCGAGTTCGAATCTCGTTTCCCGCTATTTTAATGTTAAATTTAGGAAAAATTTATGCTGCATTATGTATTTTATGTGATATTTTTTTTATTTAATGTAATTTCTTTAAATTCTGTATGCGCATCATCTAAATCATTGTCTAATTGCAAAAAACATAATAACAATATATATGCATTTAGTATAAAAAATAACGCAATATCATTGCATCACTATCGTTCTTGTTATATTTTTAAAAAATTTTTTTTATAAAATTTGTCCTAAAACTAAAAATTTTCAATTTAAACATTTAATCTCAGCTAATTCAGATATAAATAATAAAAATTATAAAAGAAAAGCATTTCATAAAAAAAGTTGTATCCAAAAATATCAAAATATAAAAAAAATTATAATTGCTATTGATGCTGGACATGGAGGGCAAGATCCTGGAGCAATTGGAATCAATAACACTCAAGAAAAAAATATCAATCTTGAAATTTCCGAAAAATTAAAATACAAATTAAACAAATCAAAATTATTCAAAGTAGTTATGATAAGAAATGGAAATTATTACTTATCTATTGAAAAACGTATTAACATCGCTAAAAAGAAAAACGTTAATTTATTAATTTCTATTCATACTAATTCATCAAATAATCCAAGAATATCTGGATTATCTATGTGGATTTTATCAAAAAAAAGAATTAACTCTGAAATAAATTACTTGTCAAAAAAAAACACGAAAAAAATACAACTATTTAAAAGAAGCAAAAAACATTTTTCAAAAAAAAATACAAGTCCATACTTAAAATCAATTATGTTAGACTTACAATTCAATCATATTCAAAAATCAGGTTACTTATTAGCAAAAAAAATTATAAAAGAACTTAAAAGTACTAATTGTATATACGAACCTCATCCTAAACGTGCTAGTTTTGGAATATTAAAATCCCCTAACTTTCCATCTATACTCATAGAAACAGGATTTATAAGCAATAAATTAGAAGAAAAAAAATTAAATAATGAAATTTATCAAAAAAAAATTGTTGATTCTATATATCTCGGACTAACGAAATACTTTTTCAAAATATTATGCAAAACAAAAAAATAAAACATCATCTTTAAAAAACAAGTTCATATTTTATTTTAAAAAAATTGGTCTTACTATTTAACTATTCATTTTAAATTTTTTATTAAACTTTTCAATACGACCACCAGTATCTGCTACTCTTTGTTTACCAGTATAAAAAGGATGACATTGAGAACATATATCAATATTTATATTTTTACACAACGTAGAAAAAATTTTAATAGAATTACCACACGAACACACAACTGATATTTCAGAATAATTAGGATGAATATTTTTTTTCATAAAACCGTCCATTTTTATATTTTAAATAAAAATTTTAATACCGCAATATACTTTTAAAAAACGAACTTTAATGGAACACAATAATATCAACAATCATGAACAAAAAAAGTTATTTTTTTTAAATAAGTATGCTGCTATTATATATTTAAAACTACTGAAATTAATATACTTATTTTTAAATTTTATAATATACATTTATCTAATAAATTTTTAAAAATAAATATTACCTAAAAAATAATTTGTTTTATATTTATTTTTAATTAAAAATAATACATTTATTCCAAACAATATAACATTTTTAAAAAATGATTAACAAAGATTTTTTATTCTATAATACATTTAAGCATACTACTCTAAAAAAAAATAATACTAAAACTAATAACATTGTTATAATTACCATGCTAATATCAATTATAATATTATCATTAATCATATCAATCAATATATTATTTGGACAAAAAATATTACAAAATAAAAGTAGTTTTTTAAAAACTAAAGAACTAAAAAAAAGAAACATAGATAGTATTCCCAAACAACCTAGAGAAAAATGGAAATACATGTATGAGTTGAAAAATGACACGTGAATATATGATTTATTCATTTAAAATAAATAACATATGAATAACCTAACTGATTAAACTAATGCAATAATGTTTGTATTTAGTATATTGTGTTTGCTCATATAACCTATCAAAAACATTAATCAGTCTTAACTACTGTTTTTAAAAATGAAAAAACTAAAAACATCATACATATAGCACAAACAATAACTTTTTCTGTAAAAAAATAAACTATTAAATATAGTATACAAAACAATTACAACAATAAATATTTTAAACGTTCTTCTTACAAATGTTAAAATTTAACCATTAACATTTAATGTGATCAAAGTGTATATAAGGAAATACATTTTATGACAACTATTATTGGTGTGCGCCTTAAAAAAAAAGTAGTTATTGGAGGAGATGGACAAGCAACATTGGGTAATACTATTATGAAAAGTAATGTTAAAAAAGTAAGAACATTATATCATGATAAGGTCATTGCAGGATTTGCTGGAGGAACAGCTGATGCATTTACGTTGTTTGAATTATTTGAAAAAAAGTTATTAATGTATCAAGGACACCTACAACGCGCAGCAATTGAATTAGCTAAAGATTGGCGTACTGATAAAATATTACGTAAGCTCGAAGCTTTGCTCGCAGTAGCAAATAAAGAAAAATCATTTATTATTACAGGGAACGGAGATATAATTCAACCAGAAAACGATCTTATGGCTATCGGTTCCGGTGGTCCTTATGCGCAAGCAGCAGCGCAAGCAATGTTAGAAAACACTTCTCTTACTGCAAAACAGATCGTAAAAGCAGCACTTAAAATTACCTCTAAAATTTGCATATACACAAATGATGTTTTTACTATTAAAGAACTAACTTCAGAAAAGTAAGGATTATCTTTATGTCAGACATGACTCCCCGCGAAATAGTTACAGAACTTAATCGATTCATAATCGGCCAAGAAAAAGCAAAACGAGCTGTAGCCATTGCTTTACGAAATCGCTGGCGTCGTATGAAATTAAAAAAAGAATTAAGATCTGAAGTAACACCAAAAAATATTCTAATGATAGGTCCTACTGGAGTAGGAAAGACAGAAATTGCTAGACGATTAGCAACATTAGCTAAGGCTCCATTTATTAAAGTAGAAGCTACAAAATTTACAGAAATAGGATATGTAGGAAAAGAAGTAGATTCAATCATTAGAGATCTAACAGAACTATCCATAAAAATGATACGCAATCAAGCATTTAAAAAAAATAAAAACAAAGCAAAAGAAATGGCAGAAGAACGCATTTTAAATGTTTTAGTTCCTACTATTGAAAAAGAATGGAAAGAATCAGAAATATCTAATAAACCTACTGCAGCTATTCAATTATTTAAAAAAAAATTACGAGAAGGACAATTGGATGAAAAAGAAATTGAAATAAACATTTCTACAGCACCCATGGGGGTAGAAATCATGGCTCCACCAGGAATGGAAGAGCTAACTAATCAATTACAATCATTATTCCAAAATTTGGGAGGTAGGAAAAAAAATATCAAGAAACTAAAAATTAAAGATGCAATGAAATTACTAATAGAAGAAGAATCAACCAAATTAATTAATTTAGAAGTACTCAAACGAGAAGCAATCTATGCAGTAGAACAACATGGAATTGTATTTATTGATGAAATCGACAAAATATGCAAAAATAGAGGATCAACAGGACCTGACATTTCGCGAGAAGGAGTGCAACGTGATTTGTTACCATTAATTGAAGGTTGTACAATTTCTACTAAGCATGGTATGGTCAGAACAGATCATATTTTATTTATCGCATCAGGAGCTTTTCAAATTGCTACCCCTTCAGATTTAATTCCAGAACTACAAGGCCGACTTCCAATCAGAGTAGAATTACAAGCATTAACAATTGACGATTTTGAATTAATCTTAACAGAACCAAAAGCGTCAATCACTGTCCAATACAAAGCTTTAATGCAAACAGAAAAAGTTCAAATAAACTTTACTAAAGAAGGAATTCGACATATTGCTGAAGCAGCATGGAAAGTAAATGAGTCAATAGAAAACATTGGAGCTCGTCGACTATATACTGTATTAGAGCATTTAATGGAAGATATTTCATTTAATGCTAGTGACAATGAAAATGAATTAACAATTAATATAGACGAAAAATATGTAAGTGAACATTTAGACAACCTTGTTTTAAACAATGATCTAAACCGATTTATTCTTTAATTATTTCAATGAGTAATTTTTTAATAAGAAATGAATCACTTTCCTATCTTAGGCATAAAGATAGGAAAGATATTGTACTTGTAAAAAAGAAATGTTATTCATTTAAAAATTATGTTAAAAATAAATATTAATTTAAATATTCAAGATATAATATGTAATAATTTTATGCATGAATAATATATGTACATAATACACTATCTTTCAATAATTTTAATAAATCATATAAAAAATTTTACATATTATTTATTTTACTCAATAATCCATTTAGCATATCTTTCCAAATATCTCTTTCTTCTTTTAATTTTTTATTTTCTTCTTCCAATTTAACACCATTTGATAATATTAAATCAATTTCTTGTTTTTGATCATCATTTTTTTCCTTTAGTTCTTTTACTTCCATTTGTAATAACAAAATAGTATCAATAGCTTGTTGTATTTTTTCTTCTAATTTCGAAAACGTTTCAAAAATCATTAATTAATTTCCTTATAAAAATATTGCTATTTTTATTTTTATATTAAAAAAATACTTTTAATTAAACTTATAAAAGAAAAAAAATATTTATGTTTTAGAATTATTAAAAATTTTTCTGAATTTATGCAACAATAATTTTTAATAATTCTATCATTTAAGTTAAATAATATCATAAAAATTTTTAATGCTTACATACAGATTATTATAATAATATCTCATTTATTCAAATAATCTATTTTTTAAAAACCCTTATAATGAAAACTATAATACTAACTAAAACATAAAATGTTAATATACTTTATAAGACAAAATATTTCCAGATATCAATAAACAAACAACTCAATTACGTAAAATTTACCTTATATAATGCATTATATAAAAATTTTATAGAAATATAAATTTATTTATTCCGAAATCCATACCATTACTTTCTTCAAAAACTCTGCACCTTGTGTAGTTAATATAGATTCAGGATGAAATTGAAAGCCACAAATTTTTTCACTATCGTTACGAACAGCCATTACCATATTATTATAATAAGCATTTACAATCAATGTTTTAGGAACATTACTACAAATAAGAGAATGATACCGCGCTACAGAAAAAGGATTAGGCATGCCAAAAAACATTGCTTTTTCGTCATGCGTAATTAAAGAAGATTTTCCATGTAATATTTCTCCAGCATATTCTATGTTTCCTCCATACATCTTTACAATAGCTTGATGTCCTAAACAAATACCAACAATTGGAATCTTTCCTCGCATTTCTTTTAATAAATCAGGCATACAGCCTGCATTATCAGGATTTCCAGGACCTGGAGATAACATTAACACTGGATTAAACATTTTAGAAATTTTTTTTAAAATAATATCAATAGGAGTTGTATTACGATAAATAACAACACTATGATTGTTAGTTCGAAGTTGATCAACTAAATTATAAGTAAACGAATCAATATTATCTAATAAAAGTACATTATTCATTATCAATACTCTATATGACAAGAGTGCGATTCAGCAATTGCTTGTAATACTGCTTGAGCTTTATTTTTACTTTCATCTACTTCTGATTTTGGTATAGAATCTAAAACTATTCCCGCTCCTACTTGAATAGTAGCAATATTATGTTCAACATATGCAGATCTAATTACAATGCATGTATCTAAAGACCCTGAAGCAGTAAAATATCCTATAGATCCTCCATAACTGCCTCTTTTTTCTCCTTCTACATTAGCAATTAATTCCATTGCTCGAATTTTAGGAGCACCGCTTAAAGTCCCCATGTTCATGCATGCTTGATATGCATGAAATGCATCTAAATTAGATCTTAGTCTTCCTACTACTCTAGAAACTAAGTGCATCACATGAGAATAGCGATCTACTTGGGTTAAATCTGCTACATAGCGAGTACCTGGATCACAAATTTTAGCTAAATCATTACGAGCTAAATCTACCAACATTAAATGTTCAGATAATTCTTTATGATTAGTACGCATTTCTAATTCTATTCTGCTATCTAAATCTAAATCTAAAGATCCATCTATTTTTCTCCCTCTTGGTCTAGTTCCTGCAATAGGATAAATCTCAATCTGTCTAGATGATTCATCATATTTTAAAGCGCTTTCTGGAGATGCTCCAAATAAAGTAAAATTAGTATCTCGCATGAAAAACATATATGGACTAGGATTATTCTTTTTCAATACATCGTAAGCAGCTAATGAATTAATACATGGTAAATAAAACCGTCTCGAAGGAACTACTTGAAAAACATCTCCAATCAATATTGATTTTTGCATGTTTTTAATAATATTACTATACTCTCGATCTGTTTTGTTATATTTTAAAACCATTTTTTTTAACATTACAGGTTTTAATAAATGCAAATATTGAGACAGTTGCTTTTTTACTTCTAATAATCTATATTTTAACCTACTCTTTTCAAAAATATCCATAGAAAATATACTAGCTTGTATATAACAAGTTTTTTTCTTATGATTTAAAACTAATAACGTTTCAGCTAAATAAAAACAAAAATCGGGACAAGATTGAGTTGTTTTTAATTTTGGTAATGACTCAAAATGAGATACTAAATCGTATGCAAATAAACCTCCAAAAAACATAGATTTAGAATCCATATTATTATTTGCAACACTTTTTATTAAAAACCGTATTGAATCTAATACAGATAATACATGTAATTTTTGATCTTCATCTATATTTTTTGGAATCTCAGGAAATTGCACTCTTAAACATTTTCTATAAGATAATATTTTTACTTCTTTTGGTAATAAAGATTTAAAAATAGGTAATAAATCCTCTCCATTTTTCGTTAATGCTTCTAATTTTACTATTTGGTTTAATGCTGAAATTCGTAAAGCAGAATCTATAATCATCATACTTTCTAAATTACGCCTTTTATTAATTTCAGCTGATTCTAAAAGTAATGTATTATTTTTTCCACGACAAATATGATGGAAAATAGCTGTTGGATTCGATTGGTACTGCGCTTCAACTTTCAAAACATCCATTTTATTAAGATGTTTATTTATTTTTTTATGTTGTTTCATATTATTTTACATCTATATTCAGTGTAAATATTTGCAAAACATTATGTTGCATTTCTATTACACTAATATAGTTATCTTATGATTATACAAAAAATTATAACACATGATCTATGACAACAATAAATTAGACTTATTTAAATATTTTAATGTTAAAATTGTTCAATATGATATTACATGATGTTATCAATTATTTTTACATATAATTTTATATATAACATTTAAAAACACCAAAATACTAAAAAATTTAATGTTGCGATATGTTTGATTAAATAAAATATATTTATAAATTTTAAACATAGAGAATAATAGTAATTATAAAATATGTTATCCTATTAATAAAATTAAAAAAAGAAATATTTTACTAGATACAAATATTTTTAAAATTATTACTTTTATTTTTTACATTGAATTACCAAACTTTCACTTATAATGATAAATATAATTTAAATCTATATTCAAAAAAATATAGTTTTATTGAGTCAATTAATTTTATATCTAATATATAAAATTAATTACCATTTGCGAATGATACGACACTTTATAAATCTATGTATAATAATATTAAATAGGGGCATATAATATGGACGATTGGACTACAGCTAAAATAATAAAAATTAAAAAATGGAACAATACTTTATTCAGTTTAGTTTTAAATGCATCTATTCATCCCTTTATTCCAGGACAATTCACTAGACTATTGTACATTCAAAAAAATGGAAAAAAAATTCAAAGAGCATATTCATATGTCAATGCGCCTGAAGATATTAATTTAGAATTCTATATAACACTGATACCACAAGGTCAATTAACTCCCAAGTTGCATTGCTTATCATACATGGATAAAATAATGATTAGAAAAACAGCACTAGGATTTTTTATTTTAAACGAAATCCCATGCTGTAAAAACCTATGGATGTTTGCTACTGGAACAGGAGTTGGTCCTTATCTTTCTATTTTAAAAAATAAAAAAAATACTAGCAAATTTAAAAATATTATACTCGTACATGCAGTACGATATTACAATGATTTAATATATTTACCTTTAATTAGCAAATTAAAAAAAAAATATGATGGAAAATTACATATACAAATAATTATAAGCCGAGAAATAACCAGTTTTTCGTTACATGGAAGAATTCCAAAATTACTAGAAAACAACATGCTAGAAAATAAACTAGGATTTAAAATTAACAAAAACACATGTCATGTGATGTTATGTGGAAATCCCAACATGGTAAAAGATACAAAAAAATTTCTTATAGAAAATAGAGAAATGAAAAAACATCTTCGAAAAAGTCCAGGTCAAATTACTAGCGAAAACTACTGGTAAAATATTATTCTATACTATATAAAAAATCTACCATACATGAAAATTAATGCAACCTTAATGTTTAAATTCATACCATAAAAAATTTTAAAAATACTATTTAAAAACTTATTTAAGCAATTTTTTATTTAAAATATCATTATACACATTTTTAAAGTTTGTAAATCATCAACTAAAAAGATTAAATACTATAATAAAATGATTAAAAATTATACATTAATAACAAATCGTACTCATTAAATACATTGATAATATTGATAAAAACTATCAATTAATTTTCTTATTATAATCATTTTTAAAGATGTATTTTAACATTTTATACACTAATAAAATAATCTATAAACATTGTAATCCATGAAAAAAAAAAGCAATTTATCCTGGCACATTCGATCCAATTACCTATGGTCATTTAGATATCCTAAAGAAAGCAACAAAAATATTTAATTTTATTATAGTTGCTGTTTTTGAAGATTCTGACAAACAAACCCTATTTAATATAAAAGAACGTATAAAATTAATAAAACAAGCTACTTACAAATTTAAAGATATCACAAAAATTATAAGTTTTAAAAGTCTACTGGTTCATATTACTCAAACTGAAAAAACAAATTATATAATCCGAGGAATTCGAACATCATTAGACTTTGAATATGAATTAAAAATGTTTACCATAAATAAAAAACTAGCTCCAAATTTAGAAAATATTTTATTTTTTCCATCTCCAAAATTCGCTTGTATTTCTTCATCATTAATAAAAGAAATCGTTAAATACGGGGGAAATGCAAAAGATTATATTCCAAAACTAGTACAAAATGCTTTATTAAAAAAGTACAAAAAAGTAAAATATTATAAATAAATACTATTTTTGATTACACATCACGTATAAAACTAAAATATAATAAAAATGGAGTATATAAATTAAAGACATTTTATATACTCCAACACTTTAAAAACATAACAACATATCTGAATAGATACTTATTTACTAAACATTACATTAAAAAATACGCATATTCTATATCTGAAATTTTATCTTTAGATAAAATTGTTGATGCTTGTAATCCAAAGGAATCATGCATATTTCCATCTATCTTATGACTTGAATCTAACTTTGATTTACTAGTAGCAACAAGTTGAAATGTCCCATCATTTAATTCATCAATAACATAAGACGTTTTTACATCTTGCACTTTTAAATCAGCTAATTCTGGACGTATAGAAAACAGTTCAGTATATGGTTTAGAAAACAAATCTTTATTAGAATATGCAGAAATTAATTGTCTTGATTCTAAGTTAGGAACTGCATATTTAAAATTATTTAACATTTCTTCTGGAGAATAATTAGAAATTTGTTGTCCATTAACTTGTAATACAGAATCATCACCTTCAAAAAGAAAACTATCATTTAATTGAGAAGTTTGTCGCAATTGATTAAAATAATTTTGAAATTTATTTCCTAAAAATATTTGATCCTTGCCATCGCTGGTTTTATTTAAAGCATACCAATAAGGTTTTTTAAAATTTTCACTTTCTATTTTTTCGTTAACTTGAGTAGAACTATCTGCTACAGGTATACTATTAGATTGAATTTCAGAATCATCTGAACTAGAAGTCAAACTATTATACAAATCAGTAACAGTAGATATTACACTTTTTCCAAAATCTACAGAAGTGTTAAATACAGACTCACTGGTATTTTTTATAAATTTAACAGTTGCATTAAAAGCCTGTTCTCCAGTATCATATATTAATGCGCAAGTATCTGATACTGAACTTAATATTGAATCAAAAAAATTCGATAAAGGAGTAAAATTAAATTGTAACATACTTGGCAAAACAAAATCTGGCGTAATTCTTTTGACAAAGGCAAAAGCAGGAACAAGAAATGAAGCAAAACCTTTTAATTGATCTGTTTTTTGTGAATCTTCATTTATTAATGAAAAATCACGGATCATGGTAGCATCCATTGGAAAATCTATAATTTGACTATTAGAAGCATCAGGATACGTGACATTAACGTCGTCCTGATAAGAAGATAATTGCACTATATCGTTTTGTTTAGAAGGAAAATAAACAGCATTTTTATTTTTTGAAATATCTTGAGGGTGTGTGTTTTTATTCACATTTACAGATTGTACACTATCTACAACTGACATTGATGACATAATATTACGTCCTCTAACTCTTTTTATTAGTTACTTTTACTTTAATTTAATTTTTTAGTCAAGTTTTGTATTAAACTTTATTGAAAATATTTAAAAAATAAAAATAACTAACCGTTTTAAACACATTAACTTTTTAAAATTTACTTAAAACCTTAAAAAAATCTCATTTTTCATTAACTATTATTTTAAGGTATGCATTTATATATGATAATACATTTAATTGTATCTATTAATATTCTATTTATTTGATCAAAATTTAAACTATTAATTCAAGACGAAAAACAAGAATTCAAAATGTTAAATATTATGTTAAAAATATATTTTATAATATATTATGAATTTGACCGTATCATAAATTAACTTAATAATATTATATATTTATGATAACAATAAAATAGAAACGTAATAAACTTTGAGAAATTGGTATCTAGTAAATTATTGTACTAAAATAAATTAAATTTTAAAAATATAAAAAATTAATTCATTATATAAATAAAAATTTTAAAACGTCAACAAATTATTAAATCAAAAGTCTTTAAATACTAAATATTAAAAAATGTAATAAAAAGTCTTATTAGATCGTTAACATTATACACCTATTTCTGCATAATAATACATTTTTATTAAAAAATTTAATTATTACAGACTGTCAGATAAACATTAAAATTTCAACGTTTATCTGAAATTAAACAGTGGTAACATGCATTATTATACTGATTTTATAAATTTTAACTAATAAATTTTAAACTAATCCAATATAAACTACTAGACAATATCATAGAAATAGGAAAAGTTAATATCCAAGCAACAATAATATTTTTTATAGTACGCATTTGTACTTCATCTCCATTAATCAATATAGTTCCAGTAATAGACGAAGAAACAATATGAGTAGTTGAAACCGGGATTCCAGTATAACTAGCTGTACCTATAGAAATAGCAGATGTTAATTGAGATGCCATAGCTTGTGCATATGTCATATTTTTCTTTCCAATTTTTTCTCCAAATGTCATTGCTATTCTTCTCCACCCTATAACAGTTCCAATAGACAATGATAATGCTACCAATACAATTATCCATATAGGAGCATATTCAATAGTATATGACAAATCTTTTTTCAAATTATTTAAAAAACGTTTGTCGTTGGATTTAATCATAAAATCTTGATTAACTATATCTATAAATTCAGTAATATAAAGTAATGACTGACGTAATCTATAACGTTGATCGATATTTAATTCTGTATAACTTGATTTGCCTTGCAATAAATTATATGTATAATGACAAATTTCTAATATTTTTTCATCAGAAGATCGTTTAAAAGACGTTAATTTAATATCTGTTGCGCGTTGAGACATAATATCTATACTTTTTTGTAAACTAAATTTATTATGCATATAATATTTTTTTAAATTTAAAACAGAACTTTTAGTTTGATGGATATCGCATTGCGATGCATTTAAATTTACAAAATATTCAGATGGAAAAAGACATATTAAAACTAACATAATTAATCCAATTCCTTTTTGACCGTCATTTGCTCCATGCGAATAACTAACTCCTATTGAAGATAAAATTAATACAGTTTTAACTAAAAATGGAGGACTAACATGTTGATGATACTGATCATAACTATTTTGAATTGTATTAGTAGTATAATAACAACTATTATTGTTACTAATCTTCCAAAAACGTTGAAAAAGTAAAACTAAAATTCCAGAAAATACTAGACCTAATATTGGAGAAATGATCAAAGATAAAAATACATTTAATAATTTACTAAAATTAAAAGAGTTAATAATAGAAAAATGATTACTTATAGCATAAGTAATGTTAATTCCAATAATGGTTCCAATCAATGTATGAGAACTAGAAGTAGGTAAATAAAAAAACCACGTACATAAATTCCATAACATAGCAGCAAATAAAATAGAAAAAATAGCTTTTAAACCATGTAACGAATTAATATTTAATAATAAGTCAATAGAGAGAAGATGTACGATAGTATAAGCAACACTCAATCCTCCAAACATGACTCCTAAAAAATTAAAAATTCCAGAAACTATAACAGCTAACTCTGAACTAAGTGTATGAGTATAAATTATAGTAGCTATGGCATTAGCAGAATCATGAAAACCATTAATTACTTCATATGATAAAATCATTAAAAAAGCAATAATTATTAAAAAATTACTATTATAATTCGAATAAGAAAACAGAAAAGACATAATCCTTAAACCATTTTTAAAGATATAGATTTAATTCATTATCTGCGAGAAATCTAGATAGAGAAAGAGATAATTATATACAATCAAAATAAATGTAAATATTATATAAAAATAATGACATTAATTACAAAATAAACGTTGTATTATTTCATAAATACCTTATAAAAAATATTTTATAAATATTAATAATTTAATAAAGTTAGTTTGAAAATACTATTGTTTTCTTATATTGTAAGTTATACTATTTAATCGTATTGCTAATATGATTCCAATACATAAAGCAATAATAACAAAAACTGAAATTCCTATCCATTTTCCCATTATCCAAAACATGCCACTAATTGTACCTAAAACACTAGATCCTAAATAATATGAAAACAAATAAATAGATGAAGTATAACCCTTATTGTTATTTCCATGTTGTCCTATCCACGTACTAGTCACGGAATGTGCTGCAAAAAATCCAGCTGCAAAAAATATTAAGCCTAATACAACTAAAATTATTTCATTCCATTGCGAAATTAAAATACCGATAATCATCATGATTAAAGATGATATTAGCATGATACCTTTAGTATATTTTTTAATAAGAATACCTGCTTTAGGAGAACTGTATACACCTATTAAATAAATAATTGATAACATACCTATCGTATTATGATCTACATAAAATGGTTTGGACAACAATCTATATCCAATATAATTAAAAATTGTAATAAAACTACCCATTAAAAGAAACCCCATCATAAATAATTTAGATAAAACAGGGTTTTTCCATTGTAATATAAAATGAGTAAAAATCTTTCGGGGATGTAACGAAACAGAACGAAAATTTTCTGAATGTGGTAATAAATATATAAAAAAAACTGAAAAAATAAACGCTAAAATACTAATCCACTCTAATGCTAATCTCCATGAAAAACTTTCTGCTAAAAAACTACTCAAAAATCTACCAAAAAAACCACCAATAGTATTTCCACTAATATATAATCCCATAGAAAACGATAAAGTACTTGGATGTATTTCTTCGCTGAGATATGTCATAGCTACAGCTGCTACACCGCTTAATGCTAACCCTGTTAGGGCTCTCATAAATATAATATTTTCCCAACTACTCATTTGAGAACAACAAAAAGTAAAAAAAGTTGCCAGTAATAAAGAGATAGACATAACTTTCTTTCTGCCTATTCTATCTGATAATGGACCTGTAAATAACATACCTATTGCCATCATAGCAGTAGAAGATGATAACGACAAACTACTTTCTGCAGGGGTTAAAGAAAAACTCTTAGAGAATAAAAATAAAATAGGCTGCACACAATATAAAATAGAAAATGTTGCAAAACCTGCTAAAAAAAAAGAAATTGTTACTTCTATAAACTTTTTTGTACCTTTTTCTATATAATATTTATTATCATTTATACTTTCTTGAATTTGCATATCTTTATATTTACTAATATGACGTTGATTCTTTAAAATCAATTTTTTATTTAAAAAATGCAAAATATATTCCTTTTTAAGGATACAATTCTTAATCAAATATTTTAAATATATTTAGAAATATTATATTTAAAATTTTTATATCATCTAAAAGAAATATTGTATATATCGAGTCTTTCTTGGTAATTATACTATACTTCTCCATTTGAAAAATTTTTACACTAACATATAAAAAAGAAATGTACATCATGCATATTAATAAAAATATATTATTTAAAAATCTATAGTAACATCATAAACAAAAATATCCATCATACACATGCGTAGCTGAACCTATCATATATAAATGCTCTAAATGTCCATTCCAATATATTTTCAATTGCCCACCCAATAAATCTACTTGAACTTTTCTAGACAATATTTTTTCCTTAATTCCTACTGCAACAGCAGCACAAGCACCACTACCGCATGATCGTGTTTCCCCTACTCCTCTTTCGTAAACTCGAAGCAAGATTTGTGTTGTTGATACAATTTCCATAAAACCAACATTTACTCCTTCAGGAAACAATTTATGAATACTCAGAATAGAACCAACTTCTTTTACTGGATAATTTGTAACGTCTTTTACAATAATAATACAATGAGGGTTACCCATTGAAGCAATATAATATTTTATTGTTTTCCCTAAAATTAAAGTAGAAAAATAATTTTTAATACTAAATCCTAAATAAGGTATATATTGTGGTTTAAATAATGGAACACCCATATCTACGCACACTTGTTGATTTTTTAATATACGTAAAATCATTATCCTAGTGTTAGTACTAACACAAATTATTTTCTTCTTAACAATTTTATTTAATATTAAAAATAACGCCAAGCATCGAGCACCATTTCCGCATTGCGATACCTCCATTCCATTTGCATTAAAAATACGATAATGAAAATCCGTTTTTTCTTTTATAGGGGATTCTAACATTAATAATTGATCAAAACCAATTCCTGTACGTCGATGGGATAAACATTGTATAATTTGAGGCGTAAAATATAAATTACCCACAATATTATTTAAAACTATAAAATCATTTTCCAATCCATGCATTTTAGAAAAATTTATCCGCATTTTTTTTTAGATAACATCATTGTATTTATTCCTATTTTCAATATAATAAATTGTACTATTTTAACAATATAATTCAATTATAATTTATTTGAAAGTACTATACGTTTTAAATAACATTATAAAACGTTTTATTTTTTATATTAACTACATCAAGTGAAAACATTTTCCTTGTATATTATTTATAATAATACTATTGTTATATTTCATACAAATTTTTAAAAAACTATAATGAAAAAAGAAACATATATGATGAACAATTTTAACTTTCATAAATTAACTGATCAACTATTTCTTTCGATAGAATACAATATTGATAATTATAGAGGAAAATCAGACATTGATTATGAAAAAAATTATAATGTAATAACAATAACTTTTGAAAATAAAAAAAGAATTATTATTAATAAACAAGAACCATTACACCAAGTTTGGTTAGCTACACACGATTTAGGATACCATTTTGAATACAAAAAACCTCAATGGATATGTAATCGTACTCAACAAGAATTCTGGTATGTTTTAGGAAAATCGTGTTCAAATCAAACCCATGAAAACATTAAATTTTCCAATTTAAACGTACGATAAGACATTAATAAATTCTTTCATAACTAAATAAAAAACTATTTTAAACAACGATATGCTACTAAACCACTTCAAAACTATCAATACATCTTTAAAAATACATACTTGCATAAAACACTAAACGATATAAAAAATTACTAAAAAATATATCTTAAAAATTTTTTAGTAAAAATTTATTAAATATAAATTAGAAAAATTTAATATTTAAATGAATATCCATACGTATTAAAGCAAATTTTCTATTAATCTTAATTTAAAAGGCGATTATAATAGTACAACTACAATCTTGTATAGCTAAATTCAAAAAAATAAAATTTCAAAAATATAACACACATTACATAAAGTACTAATTAATACTTATATAAATTATTGCTGTAATAATAAACATCATTTAGCATAAATTCAATAATCAAAAAAAATTCTTTAAAAATTTTATCCAAAAAAATAAGCAATATTTATTAAATTATAAATGTTACAAAAAATTAAAAAATGAACTACATTCATAAAATTTTATTTAAAATAAGCATTAGATACATTTTTTGCAAATCTTAAAAAGCAAAATAAAAAAATTAATTAACTATCTAAAAATATTGTATAATAAAATAATTATTCATAATCGTAATAAGTCATTATAGTTCTTTTTGTAATTCAAAAAATAATAAAATAAAAATTGAAATAATCTCAAATATATTAAATATAGAAATATAAAGAACGCGTAAAAAATGCACACATTGCAAACTCAATAAAAGTTCAAAAAAAAATAAATAACCAATTATTAATAATTAATTATTTATTACTGAAATAATACTATTCTAAAAAAATAAACTTCGGTGAGAGAGGATTTGAACCTCTGACCTACTGGTCCCAAACCAGTTGCGCTACCAAACTGCGCTACTCACCGAGATAAATGTTTTTGAACAAAAAACTAATAAAATATTAAATGGGGTGACCAATGGGATTCGAACCCATGACATCTGGAATCACAATCCAGGACTCTACCAACTGAGCTATGGCCACCATAATAGATGTAAAGTAAATAAAAAATATTACAAAATTTAAAATCAATATTTGCGTTCGACAGGATTTGAACCTGAGACCTCTACCTTCGGAGGGTAGCGCTCTATCCAACTGAGCTACGAACGCTTCTTGTTTATAATGTAAAGTATTATTTTATGCTATAAATATTTTATTTATTTACAATCTAGATTTTTAAACTAACATATTTTATTGCATATTTCAATCAATTTAAAATTATTTAAATCTATAAATATATCGAAAAAATTGAATATAAAAAATTATCTATTATAATGATATTTTTTATATTCAATTTATAAATCTAAATAATGATTCTAAAATAACCTAATTTTAAATATCAATTGATAGCATTTAATTCATGATTACTAAAAAATAACATTAACAGTTACTAAAAAAATTAAGAACGTTTCATCATATCAAAAAATTCATTATTAGTTTTAGTCATTGCCAACTTGTCTATTAAGAACTCCATAGCGTCAATTTCACTCATAGGATGGATTATTTTTCGCAAAATCCACATCTTTTGTAATTCATCAGGTTGAGTCAATAATTCTTCTTTTCTCGTTCCTGATCTATTATAATCAATTGCTGGAAAAACACGTTTTTCTGCTATTTTTCTTGATAAAGGTAGTTCCATATTTCCTGTTCCTTTAAATTCTTCATAAATCACTTCATCCATTTTTGAACCCGTATCGATTAATGCTGTTGCTATGATAGTTAAACTACCTCCTTCTTCTACATTACGCGCAGCACCAAAAAAACGCTTAGGTCTATGCAAAGCATTTGCATCTACTCCACCTGTTAATACTTTACCTGATGCTGGTACTACAGTATTATAAGCTCTAGCCAATCTTGTAATAGAATCTAACAATATAATAACATCTTTTCTATGTTCTACCAATCTTTTTGCTTTTTCAATTACCATTTCTGCCACTTGCACATGTCTAGAAGCTGGTTCATCAAATGTAGAAGCAACTACTTCTCCTTTAACTAATCTACACATTTCAGTTACTTCTTCTGGTCTTTCATCTATAAGCAAAACCATTAAAACACAATCAGGATGATTGTAAGCAATACTTTGCGCTATATTTTGTAAAAGCATTGTTTTACCAGCTTTAGGAGGGGCTACAATCAAACCTCTTTGTCCTCTTCCAATAGGAGATGCTAAATCTAATACTCGTGCGGTTAAATCTTCAGTAGAACCATTACCCCTTTCCATTCGCAAACGAGAATTAGCATGCAAAGGAGTTAAATTTTCAAATAAAATTTTACTCCTAGCATTTTCAGGTTTATCATAATTTACTTTATTAACTTTCAATAATGCAAAATATCTTTCACCTTCTTTTGGAGGACGAATTTTACCAGAAATAGTATCACCTGTTCGTAAATTAAATCTCCGAATTTGACTAGGAGAAACATAAATGTCATCAGGACCTGCTAAATACGAACTATCAGAAGAACGCAAAAAACCAAATCCATCTTGTAAAATTTCTAAAACACCGTCTCCAAATATATCTTCTCCACTTTTTGCATGTTGTTTTAATATGGAAAAAATAATATCTTGTTTTCTCATACGTGCTAAATTTTCCAATCCTGCATTATCACCAAGAATGATTAATTCAGAAACTGGTATATTTTTTAATGCAGTAAGATTCATAATGATAGGTTCTTAGTAAAATCAGAATCGATTTCGAAATGATATTTGACATATAGAATAAAACAAATAAAATAACCCATATAGAACTAATTTGTTGTTTACAATATTTCAAAATTAAGCAACATTTAATACTACCATACTGGTAGTATTAAATCTATAAGTTTTAAAAAATTTTAATATTTAAAATAAGAATACGAATTTTATGTGTGTTTTAAATTAGTATCCAAAAAATCTTTTAACTGACTTTTAGACAAAGAACCAATTTTAGTAGCTATTAATTTACCTTTTTGAAATAACAATAATGCAGGAATTCCTCTAATTGAATATTTAGGCGCAATATTAGGATTAGCATCAATATCTATTTTTGCAATAATTAAATTCTGATTATATTCTATAGATATTTCTTCTAAAATAGGAGATAATATTTTGCACGGATGGCACCAATTCGCCCAAAAATCAACTAATACTGTCTTATTAGATTCCAAAACTTTTTCATTAAAGTTTTCATCATTTAAATTAATTATATTTCCTTTCATAATGATCCTTAACAAAAAATAATTAGTTATACATAAAATTATCTATATTAAAAAATACATATTAAAAATAACTGCATAAATTACATACATTTATTCTAAACGTTTACGTATATTTTTAATACAAAAAACATTTTTATTATGAAAATTTCTAATATTATCTTTAACTGGATTTATTGTCCAAAATACATCGTTTTTTGGCAATTCTAACAAAAACCGACTAGGAGAAGTATAAATTGTTTCTCCATACTGATAACGCGTTTCAGAATAACTAAGAAACAGTTCTTTTTTAGCTCTAGTAATACCAACATACATTAATCGTCGTTCTTCATCTATATTGTTGCTTACAGAACTTTTATGGGGCAAAACTCCCTCTTCCATTCCTACTATAAATACATAAGCAAACTCCAATCCTTTAGAAGCATGCAACGTCATTAATTGAACTTTATCGCCATTACGATTTTTATCTTCCAACTCATTGTGAAGAATAAATTGAGTTAAAATTTCTGAAAGAGCATGAGATTTATCTGGATTTTTGTGTTTCTTTATTAACTCAACCATCCAATTCAACAACATATGCATATTTTTTATGCTAATTTCATACAATTTTAAACTTTTCACAGTTTTAAATAGCCATGTATCATATTCTATATTAGAAACAAGATTATTCAACATAACTATAGGTTGGGTATAAATATCTTCTGTCAATGTTTTGATTAAAAACAAAAATTTTTGTAGCGCATCAAAACTGCGAGGTGTTAAAATAAACTGTAAACCGAAGTCACTACTGGAATAAAACAAACTTTGTTTTCTCTTTTTACTCCATTCTTTTAATTTATTTAAAGTAATGATACCTATCCCTCTAGGGGGTTTATTTATTATTTTTAAAAAAGCTATATCATCATTTGGATTAAGTATTAATTTTAAATATGCTAATAAATCTTTAATTTCAGGACGAGAAAAAAAGGATGAACTAGTTACAATATTATATGGAATTTTAAAATTTATTAATGTTTTTTCAAATATTTTAACTTGATAATTATTTCGATATAATATGGCATAATCTTGGTATTTATTTGTATTAAGATACTTATGAGCTAATATTCTTCTTAGTACTAATTTAGCTTCTTCTTCTTCATTTTTAGCAGATATTATATTTACAATAGATCCATATTCTAAGTTAGAAAATAATTTTTTTTCAAAAATATGTGGATTTTTTTTTATTAAATAGTTTGCAATTTTTAAAATTCTACCGGAAGAACGATAATTATGTTCTAATTTTATTATACGTAATTTTGGATAATCTGTTTTTAATAATAAAAAGTTATGTACTCTAGCTCCTCTCCAAGAATAAATAGATTGATCGTCATCACCTACTAAAGTAAAATTTGGACAATTAATGTTTAACAACTTTATTAATTCATATTGAATACTATTAGTATCTTGATATTCATCAACTAATAAATATTGAATTTTTTTTTCCCATTTCTGTTGTAAAAATGTTTTACTTTTTAACAACAATGTAGGCAAAAAAAGTAAATCATCAAAATCTAATGTATTACATGACTTGAGATATAATTCATATAATTCATAATAAGATGCATAATCTTTTTCCAAATCAGATTGCGCATTAATTTTTGCGTTATAAGAATCCATCAATTTATTTTTCCAACTAGAAATAGCAAAACGAACTGTTTTTAAAAATGTCTTATCTTTTTTTTTCGTAATATTTTTTAATACAGATATTTGATCTTGTTCGTCAAAGATAGAAAAATTAGATTGAATATTTAGATAATTACGTTCACATTTAATAATATTTAATCCTAACGCATGAAATGTTGAAACAGTAAGTTGCTTTACAACATGAGAAGCTAATTGATTAGTAATTCTATTTTTCATTTCATTTGCAGCTTTATTAGTAAAGGTGATAGCAAAAATATTTTTTGGATTAAAATGACATTTATCAACTAAGTGAATAATTTTTTTTATAATTACTTGTGTTTTTCCTGATCCTGCTCCAGCTAATATTAAACAAGGACCTGAAATGTAATGAACAGCTTTATTTTGGTTTATATTTAAATCCATAGAAAATTTATAACGTTACATTTAATCTAAAATTACCATACAGCAATATTATTTTTTATTTTAAAATTTTATACTCATAATACAAAATTCGAAAAATATCATGTTTATTAACTGATTTTAATAGGTTTCATATCAGTCATATATTGCCTCAATTTTTTACCAACTAACTCTATAGGATGATTTCTAACATCATTGTTTATCTTGTTTAAGACTAAATTGTCCACTTTTGCATCAAAAATTTTTTTTCCAAGATCACCTGGTTGTAGTTCATTTACAAATTCTTTTAATAAAGGCATAGCTGTATTCGCAAAAAGATAACTTCCATACTCAGCAGTATCAGAAATGACTAAATTCATTTCATAAAGACGTTTTCGAGAAATAGTATTAGCTATTAACGGCAATTCATGCAAAGATTCATAATATGCTGATTCTTCCTTAATTCCTGATTCAATCATAACTTCAAATGACAATTCAATACCAGCCTTTAATACCGCAACCATCAATAACCCATGATCAAAATATTCTTGTTCTAGTATATTACTATAATACGTATTGCATTTCTCGAAATCAGTATTTCGTGTCTCTAATCTCCATTCTTTCAATTTTTTATCATTATTTTCCCAATCATTCATCATGCATTTAGAAAATTCGC
Source organism: Buchnera aphidicola (Kaburagia rhusicola ensigallis) (assembly GCA_039830025.1). Taxonomy (NCBI): domain Bacteria; kingdom Pseudomonadati; phylum Pseudomonadota; class Gammaproteobacteria; order Enterobacterales; family Erwiniaceae; genus Buchnera; species Buchnera aphidicola. The sequence continues at coordinate 606,685 of CP140040.1, forward strand.
CTGAAATAATATCATCCATATGCTTTCTAAATAAAGAAGCAAACATGCGTTTTAATTGCGTAGATAGAACACATGCTCTAATTTTCGCAGTATTAGACAACCTGTCTAGCATTAATGTAATTCCACCGTGTTTAAGTGATTCAGTAATAACTTCCCATCCTGATTGCACTAATTTTCCTGCATAATTTGAATTAATATTTTGAGAAACAAGATATTCATAAAAAACTAAAGAACTAGCTTGTAACATCCCACATAAAATAGTCTGCTCACCCATTAAATCTGATTTCACTTCTGCTACAAAAGAAGAGTGTAAAATGCCTGCGCGATGACTACCAATAGAAATAGCCCAAGATTTTGCAATATCAAGTCCAATTTGAAATGGATCATTTTCAGAATGCACAGCAATCAAAGCAGGCACGCCGAAACCTCGCATATATTCTTGTCTTACTTCTGTTCCTGGACATTTCGGAGCAACCATAATTACTGTAATATCGCTTCGTATAGATTGACCCATCTCAACGATATTAAATCCATGAGAATAACCAAGAACAGCGTTTTTTTTCATAAACTTTTGCAACAATGTTACTACTTGTTTATGTTGTTTATCAGGAGTTAAATTTATAACTAAATCTGCTGTAGGAATAATATCTTCATATGTACCTACAAAAAACCCATGAGTAGTAGCATTCATCCAAGACTGATTTTTTTCTAAAATAGAAGTATGCCGTAATGCAAAAGAAACATGTAGACCTGAATCTCGCATATTTAAACCTTGATTTAAACCTTGCGAACCACATCCGACAATAACGATATTTTTATTTTTTAAAACGTTGCTTTTTTCAGAAAAAAAACGTTTTTCTATCAATTGACATTGTTGCAGATTACTTAATTTTTGACGAAAATTAAGTAAATTGAAATAATTTTTCATAAAAAATCCATTATTTAATAAAATAAAAAAAATTACACATGTAAGAAACTAAAAAATTTCGTTATACTAAAAAATAATTAACTCAAAAAAAATAAATTTAAAAATTATATTTTTCTAATCGCACCCTGATCTGCACTTGTAGCAAACAATGCATACATTTTCAATGCAGACGATATATAACGTTTCCGAAATTTAGGAGTATAAGATGATTGCTTTCTTTTACATTCTTTTTCTGTTCTCAATGATAGTTCATCTTGAGTAATATTCAAATGTATAACACGACGAGGTATATCAATATCAATAACATCATTATTTTCAATTAAAGCAATATTTCCCTTACTAGCTGCTTCAGGAGAAATATGTCCTATAGATAAGCCAGAAGTACCTCCAGAGAATCGACCATCTGTTATTAAAGCACAACATTCATGTAAACCCATTGCCTTTAAATAAGTAGTAGGATACAACATTTCTTGCATACCAGGGCCTCCTTTTGGACCTTCATAACGTATAACAATGACACTACCTTTTTTAATTTTTCCTTTTAGAATTGCTGTTACTGCATCTTCTTGACTTTCAAATACGATTGCATTACCTCTAAACACTAAATTTTGTTTTTTAACTCCAGCAGTTTTAACAACACAACCATTTTTTGCAATATTACCATATAATATAGCTAATCCTCCATCATGACTAAAAGCAAACTGATAAGATCGAATACATCCATATTGACGATCTTTATCTAGTGATTTCCATTTATATGCTTGAGTAAATGGTTGCACTGTTTTTTTTCCAAAAGGGCCTGCATGAAACATATCTATAACATTTTTATCTTTTGTTGTTAAAATATCATATTTGTTTAATGTTTCTTCCAAATTTAATCCAAGTATATTGTATGTATTTTTATTTAATAAACAAATACGATTTAATTCTGCAAGTAAACCCATTACTCCACCAGAACGATGAAAATCTTCCATATGATATATAGGACTATTTGGAGCTATTTTGCATAAATGAGGAGTTTTTCTAGATAAAACGTCAACATCTGACATTCTAAAGTTAATTTTCCCTTCTTGAGCGGCTGCTAACAAATGTAATATAGTATTCGTGGATCCACCCATAGCAATATCTAAAGTCATAGCATTTAAAAAAGCTTCTTTTGAAGCTATATTTCGAGGTAACACATTTTGATTATTATGCTCATAATACTCTTTAGTTATTTTAACGATTAATTTTCCTGATTCAATAAACAATTTTTTTCTATCTATATGTGTTGCTAATAATGTACCATTACCAGGTAACGATAAACCTAGTACTTCCGTAAGACAATTCATAGAATTAGCAGTAAATAGACCAGAACAAGAACCACAAGTAGGACAAGCAGAATGCTCGATTTCATTAACTAAATCATCTGAAATATCTGGGTTAGCACTATGTACAATAGCATCTATTAAATCCAATTTTTTAACTTTTCCTTTTATATTAATTCGTCCAGACTCCATTGGTCCACCAGAAATAAATACAGATGGAATATTTAAACGCATAGCTGCCATCAACATACCTGGAGTAATTTTATCACAATTTGAAATACATATCATAGCGTCTGCACAATGCGCATTAATCATATATTCTACAGAATCTGCTATTAATTCGCGAGATGGAAGAGAATACAACATTCCGGAATGTCCCATAGCAATTCCATCATCTATAGCAATAGTATTAAATTCTTTAGCCACTCCTCCTTCTGCATGAATTTCATTAGAAACAAGTTTACCTAACGTTCGTAAATGAATATGTCCAGGAACAAATTCAGTAAAAGAATTCACAACTGCAATAATAGGCTTACTAAAATCTAAATCAGTCATGCCTGTAGCTCTCCATAATGATCTCGCTCCCGACATATTGCGTCCTTGAGTAGTTGTTGAAGAACGATACTTTGGCATAATTGTTTGTTCCTTTACAAAATAGTTTTTTAAAAATTGCAAATGATTATCTTAAATTTCTTATAATAAATGTATGTATAAAAATACATTTATTATAAGAAATATAAAAAATCATATCTTAACAATAATGTTTAAAAAGTAGATATAAAATATTCAAAATAGATAGACAATATTTTCGCAAATCTGATGCAAAATATCATTGATAAATACATTAAGAAAAATATCACTTTAAAAAAATGAAAAAAATATTTTTAAAAATATTGTCAAGTAATATTTCAGTTAAAACTCATCATGATGATTTATAAAAAATGTTTGAATAACTATTTTCAGGGGTGAAGGGAATCGAACCCATAACTTTCGGTTTTGGAGACCGATGCTCTACCAATTGAACTACACCCCTAAATTAATATGTTAAAATTATTACAATAACTAAAAAATGTTTTATGAAATATTAGTATACTATTAAATACAATTCAAGTCTAGAATCAACCTATTTTGATAGGTTAGCATTTGCTACTATCAAATTCACTAATTATTTATTTTTAATATGTTCTTTATTATTAAAAATATCTAGAATATTTTTTGTAATTAAAAAAACTTAACTAAAATATTAATTATCAAAAAACCAATAGATATAATTTAATATTTATAACAATAGGTAATATGTAATGAAACTTCCAATTTACTTAGACTATGCAGCAACTACACCAATGGAATTCCAAGTAATGGAAACAATGATGAGATTTTTAACATTAAACGGTACATTTGGAAATCCAGCGTCTCGCTCACATCAATTTGGATGGAAAGCAGAAGAAGCAGTTGACATTGCAAGAAACCAAATTGCTGAGTTAATTAATGCAGACTTTAGAGAAATAATTTTTACATCAGGTGCTACTGAATCAAACAATTTAGCTATTAAAGGTATCGCAGATTTCTATAAAACAAAAGGAAATCACATTATCACTAGCAAAACAGAACACAAAGCAGTACTAGATCCTTGTAAATATTTAGAAAGTAAAGGATTTAATGTAACATATCTTAGTCCACTAAAAAGTGGGACGATTGACTTAAAAGAACTAAAAGAAAAAATTAATAAAAAAACTATACTTGTTTCTATTATGCATGTAAATAATGAAACAGGTGTAATACAAGATATACAAAACATATCTGATATTTGTGCTCATCATGGAGTAATATTCCATGTAGACGCTACCCAAAGTATAGGCAAGTTACATATCGATCTTAAAAAATTAAAAATAGATTTAATGTCATTTTCTGCACACAAAATATATGGCCCTAAAGGTATTGGAGGACTATATGTTCGACGAAAACCACGCGTACGATTGTCTGCGCAAATTCATGGAGGAGGGCATGAAAAAGGTATGAGATCAGGAACTCTACCTGTACATCAAATTGCAGGTATGGGTATGGCATATTACCTTGCAAAAAAAAACATTAATAATGATTATAAAAATTTAACAAACCTTCGGAACTATTTATGGAATGGCTTAAAAAACATTGAAGAAGTATATTTAAATAGCAGCATGAAACATGGAGCTCCACATATATTGAATATTAGTTTTAATTATGTAGAAGGTGAATCTTTGATTATGGCATTAAAAAATATAGCAATATCATCAGGTTCTGCGTGCACATCTGCAAGTTTAGAACCGTCATACGTTTTGCGAGCTTTAGGTATAAAAGATGAATTAGCTCATAGTTCTATTCGCTTTTCAATTGGACGTTTTACCACCAAACAAGAAATAAATTATACTATTCAAACGGTACACAAAGCTATTAATCGCTTGAGAAATTTATCACCACTATGGGAAATGTTTAAGTCTGGAATTAATTTAGATTCTGTAAATTGGACACATAATTAATTTTAATTATTTAAAAATAGGAAAAATAAAATGGCGTATAGTAAAAAAGTACTAGATCACTATGAAAATCCACGAAACGTAGGTTCATTTTCAAATTCAGATCCTAATATAGGAAGTGGTTTAGTAGGAGCTCCAGCATGTGGAGACGTTATGAAATTACAAATAAAAGTAGATGAAAACGAAATTATCAAAGATGCTTGTTTTAAAACTTATGGATGCGGATCTGCAATAGCTTCTAGTTCTTTAATAACAGAATGGATTATAGGAAAATCATTATCAGAAGCTTCGCGTATAAAAAACACTAATATTGCAAAAGAACTAGATTTACCTCCAGTGAAAATACATTGTTCTATTTTAGCTGAAGATGCAATTAAAGCAGCTATTGCTGATTACCGAGACAAGAAAACAAATAAATAATTTCATAAAAACTACCTAAAATAAACTTAAAAAATAAAACGTGTTGAAAATTTCAAATTCATTTCAACACGTTTAAAAGAAATCAACAACAAACATATTTAAATGGAACAAATATATGAATTATTTTCAATTGTTCAATATTTCTCAAGAATTTAAAATTGACATAAAAAACCTTTTATTAAAATTTTATGAATTACAAGAAAAATATCATCCCGACGCACAATATAATAATTCTACACATAAACATAAAAACTATTTAAACAAATCTATGCATATTAATAAAGGTTACCATATTCTTAAAGATCCATTAAAAAGAGCTGAATATTTATTATTTTTAAACTCATATAATTTCAAAAAGGAACAAAAAAACTTATCTCAAAACATTTTTCTTAATGAACAACTAAAATTGTATGAAAAATTAGATACGATAAAAAAAACAAAAAAGAAAAAAGCAGAGTTACATTATCTTTCTAATATAATTGAACATAAAAAAAAACATTATTTATTAGAATTAGAGTTAATGTTCAATGAAAAAAAATGGAAACTAGCAGGAATAACATTATATAAACTGCTATTTTATAAAAAATTTGAAAATAAACTAAACGAACTGAAATATGAGTAAATAACTACAAACTAAAAAGGAAAAATTATGATTACAATTAGAAATTGTAATAAAAATTCAAGAATAAATATAGATAATAGTACTATGTCATTTGGTATTGATTTCGGTACTACGTACTCCTTAATAGCAACTACTATATTGGATGATATAATTATTATTTCTGACGAAAAAAACCGTGTTCTTTTACCTTCAATAGTCAACTATAATGATGTTAAACCTATTGTTGGATGGGAAGCTCAAAAAATGATTATAAGTGATCCTATAAATACAATTACTTCAATAAAACGTTTAATTGGACGCCCGCTAAAAGAAATCAAAACACTATATCCTTATTTGCCATATAATTTTAAAAATGATAAAAATAATATAGTTTCATTTATCATAAATAATACTATAATAAAAACTGTTGACGTATCTAGCCAAATTTTCAAAACATTAAAGAAACGTATAAATTCTATATTTAATAAGCAAATTAGCGGAATAGTGATTACTGTACCAGCTCATTTTAATGATATACAAAGACAAGAAATAAAAACATCAGCACAATTAGCGCATTTAAATGTATTACGTTTATTAAACGAACCTACTGCAGCTGCAATTGCTTATGGATTGCATTTGAACAAAAAAGGAACTATCGCAATATATGATCTTGGAGGAGGCACGTTTGATATTTCCATACTTAACTTAAATGAAAATATCTTTGAAGTGTTATCCACTTCTGGAAATACTAATTTGGGAGGAGAAGATATTGACTATGCATTATTGAATTACATTAAAAATAAAATAATATCATTTCATTCAGAAGATATATCCTTGAATAAAGAACTACTACATCTCGCTCAATCTATTAAAATTCAATTAAGTTCCAAACATTATGTTACTGCTACATTTAAATCACATAATTTTTGTATTACTCGAATGGAATTCAATAATATAATTCAACCTATAGTCTTAAAAACATTAGCTATTTGTAAACATACATTAAAAGCAGCTAATACTCTCGTTGAGAATATCGATCACATTATTTTAGTAGGAGGATCTACTTATATTCCCACAATAAGACAACATGTCATGAAATATTTTAAAAAAACTCCTTTATTTTCAATTAATCCAGATCAAGTTGTGGCAATAGGAGCTGCTATTCAAGCTAATATGTTAACTCAAAAAAACAAAAAAAATAATGTTATATTATTAGACGTAGTTCCTTTATCATTAGGAATTGAAGTAATGGGAAATGTAGTTGAAAAAATCATTTTTAAAAATACTAAAATTCCCATATCACAAACTCGAGAATTCACTACTTTTAAGGATAAACAAAAATCCATATTAATTCATATTTTACAAGGTGAAAAAAATTTAGTCAAAGACTGTGAGTCTTTATCAAAATTTGTATTAACTGGAATTCCAGAAAAACCTGCTGGAAAAATAATTATCATTGTAAAATTTCAAATAGATGTCGATGGACTACTATCAGTAACAGCCAAAATAAAATCAACAAACATTGAAAAAAATATATTAATAAAGTCTACCTATGGATTAAATAAATCTCCAGTATTTAACATAACAAAAACAATAACTTAAAATAAAAAATATTTTTTAAAAATATAACTATATAACTATAATATGCCAAAAATCACATTTTTACCTCATAAAATATTGCTACCAAAAGGTGGAGTTTTTCACGCTAAAAAAGGAGAAACTATTTTAGATATTGCATTAAGAAATAACATCAACATTGAACATGCCTGTAATAAAGCATGTGTATGCACTACATGCCATTGTTTTATAAAAAAAGGATATTTTTCTTTATCAATCTGTCAAGAAGAAGAAGAAGATATACTTGATAAAGCATGGGGGGTTCAATTGGATAGTCGACTTAGTTGTCAAGCTAAAATCATGAATCAAGATGTAGAAATTGAAATTCCTGTATATACTATAAATCAATTTTAATATTTTATTAAAAGCTGTTATATCATTGCAATATATGTTCATAACATTAATTATGAAACTTTTTGAATAAAATATAGTTATTTGTTATAATATAATTTAATTTCATTTAAAAAGTTATGAAAAAATTTAGATTATTAATTGCAAAAACATATTCCACAAAATCTAATATATCTTATAAAAATTTACTTTAAGAAAGAACTGCTATTATTTTTAAAATAGAAATGTATAGGATTACCTATTAAATTTAGTTCTTTTTTAAAATAATTAGAAATATATTTCTTATAAACGCATGATAAATAATTTAATTTTTTTCCATGAATAATAATAGTTAATGGATTTTGCTTTCCTACATGCGCATATTTTAACTTAATTTTATTACCTTTAACAATAGGAGGTTGATGTTTCTCTACAGCTAATTTCATAATTTCAGTTAACGTTGAAGTACTTAATTTTTTCATAGAACTATGAAATACTTGGTTTATTAATGTAAAAATTTTATTCACTCCTAATCCATTCATAGCAGAAATAAAATGAACCATTCCAATATTCATAATCTTTAATTTTTTAGATTTGACAAGATTTTTTCTATCATATTTAGACAATTGATCGCATTTATTAAATATTATTATAATTCCACATCCATAATTAATAATGTAATTAAACAATATTATATCTTGATCTGATATAACATCTGTAGCATCCAACATAAGTATAACAACGTTAGAAAATTTAATAGAATTTAATGATTTTTTAACTGAAAATTGTTCTATAAAATCGGTAACTTTATTTTTTCTTCTAATTCCTGCTGTATCAGCAAAAATATAGTTATATTTTTTGTATACAACATTACTCCAAATGCTATCTCTAGTAGTTCCAGGTTGATCATCAATAATCATTCTATTCGTATTAAGTAGCTTATTTACTAAAGTAGATTTCCCTACATTAGGTTTTCCAACAATAGCAATTTTTATAATATTAAAATTATTACTTAATGCTATATTTTCTTTTCTTTTCTCTAAAAAATAAGAATCTAAAGCAATTACTTTATTTTTTTTAAAAGAGCCACTCAATAAACGTAAAAAATGATCTTGAACTAAATTTTTAATTCCTATTCCATTAGTAGCTGAAATAGCATGAATATTAGAAAATCCTAATGAATAGAACTCTAATTTTACTAAATCAAAATTTAATCCATCTATTTTATTAACTACAACTAACACATCTTTTTTATATCTTCTGATTTTTTTTGCAATATTTAAATCTTCATGGACTAATCCATCTCTGGCATCAACTATAAAACAAATCAAATGTGCTTCTTCAAGAGAAAATAAAACTTGTTCAAATATTTTTTTATCTATATTTTTTTTTTATCATTTATCCCAGCTGTATCAATAACAGAAATTACATTATTCTGAATTCTTAAATATCCATATTTTCGATCTCGAGTTAATTCTGGAACATTGGATACCAATGCATCTTTTGAACAAGTTAACTTATTGAACAAAGTAGACTTTCCAACATTAGTTCTTCCAACTAACACAACTAAAGGAACCATAACACATTACCTCTTAAACGTTACAAAGTGAAAAATATTATTATTTATCTAAAATAGTTTTTACTAATACTCATTTTTAATTCTATTTAACTTCATACTAATTATTTCTTTTAGTTCCAAATCACTTTGAAAATCTAAACTTTTTTTCCATGATAAAAAAGCCATTTTTTTATTATTTAATAAAAAAAACATATCTCCTTTAAGATCGTTTTTGAAACTTTCCCAGGAACTATCTGAAACTAAATTGATAATTTTTATAGCTTGTGTGTTATGAAATAATTGAAATTTTATCCTAGAAATATTCAATATCATCATATTAAAAATATTAACATCAGGCGTATATTTTAAACTTTTTTTCAATATTAATAAAGCACTATTTAAATCATTTTTATACACATACATTTTAGATAATTGTAAGGCAGCTAAAGATCCATCAATACTATTTTTATTGTTTTGAATAAATTTAATAAATTTAACAATTGAACTTGGATCACTAATATTATTTTGTTGAATAATACTTTCATAATTGTCTAAATAAATAGAACTTTCAGAATATACTTTTTTGAAGTAAAAAATTATCAATATAAGAACTAGAAATAAAAAAAATATACTAATTTTTTGAATATAATTAAGACCATAATTAATTTCTATATCTTTTCTTTTAAACATATTAAAACTTCTTCAGTATTAAGAAAACATTAAACTATAAAATTTTTAATTAAAAATATCAACACTTTAAAATAAATTCTAGTTTTTAAAAAAATGACTTATGAATTAAACATGCAAAATTAATAGTATATATAAATATATTTATATATACATGTATACATGTACTTAAATATGTAAGACATATTTAAGTACATGTATACTTAAACATATAAATATATACTTAAATATATAAATATATACTACTTAAATATATAAATATATACTTAAATATATAAATATATACTTAAATATATAAATATATACTTAAATATATAAATATATACTTAAATATATAAATATATACTTAAATATATAAATATATACTTAAATATATAAATATATACTTAAATATATAAATATATACTTAAATATATAAATATATACTTAAATATATAAATATATACTTAAATACATGTAATTTTGCATTAAACATTTTAATTAGGAAATATTA